>NZ_JBIRVQ010000015.1:0-266033 GCF_044386975.1 Nocardia sp. NPDC020380
CGCCAAGTGAACAGCACACCACCTGCACGAGTACGTCGCGAGTCCTCGGCAGCAGTGTCCGGTCGCCTGCCACCTCGGACATCCTGAAATCGGCAGTGCAGTACGTTCCGCCGGCCCCGGCTCGGCTCGTTGATCTTCGCCTCGATCGCGCCGGCCGGTTCGGTCAGCGCGGTCAGCGGCAGATGAGTGCGTTCGCCCGTTGCGTCGAAGTTCAGGGATAGATCAACAGCACACGACTGAGGGGATTTGCCGGAATCTGGTGCGACAGTGCGCTTCTCGTCGTCTCGTGCATGGGGTGGACGCCGTCGAGTGGCACATCAGGGCTGTTCTCTCTCGGCGTTTGCGACCGTCATGTGCCACTCGGCATTCGGCTGCCAGCGCAGGACGTGCCGCCCTGCCTCAGATCGGCTCAGTCCGTTGATCTTCGGCCCGCCAGCGCTGGCCGGTTCGGTTAGCGCGACCAGCGGCAATAGCGTGCGTATGCCTGCGGCTCCGGTCGCCGGTGTTCGTAAACGGCGGGTTCAGACGCGGGTCCGAGTGAGCACGTCCTCGACGAACATGGATTTGGCTTCGGTGTACGCGACGCGGTCAGCGCCGAACCGGTGAGCGTTGGTCTTCTTCAGTTGCGCGTAGACGCGGGCGAGGTCGGGATGGTTGCGCAGCGCGTTGCGGAAGGTGAGGTGGCGGTCGAGTTCGCGACTGTCGGTCGCGCAGACGTAGAGATGGTGGGCCGGGCGGTCGGGCGGTGTGGTGAATGCTTCCCGCTGGGCGATGCCCTGGTTTCCCACGTGCTGGTAGCCCTGTGGCCGCAAGGCGTCGGTGACCGCAGGGAGAAGGTCCCAGGACTCGATGACCACGTCGATGTCGATAATTGGTTTGGCTGCCAGACCCGGCACCGCGGTGCTTCCTACGTGTTCGATGCGCTGCGCGAGTGATCCGAGAACAGTGGCGATCTCGCCGGCGATCTCCTCGAAGGTGAGGGGCCACTGCGGATCGTACTCGGCGATCTCCACTCGATTGTTCATGCGCAGCGCACCCTCCCATGCCTCGGCCAAACACGATACGACATCGAGAGTGCGGTGTAGCTGTCCAGCCGCCGCATGGCCGATTCGATCCGCACGGGTCGCGGCATTTTCGGACGTCCAGATCACCGCCCGTCATGCCGACCCGCGCACCATCATGCGCTACGACCGCGGCCCGTACCAACCTCGACCGCCACGCGGCCTACATGCCTCGGGCACCTAACAACTCAACGCGCGCTCTTGCAGATTTCAGTACGGTCTCTGGCCCCGACCCCGCCGGTAAACGAGACAAACCGGCTGCCGGAGACGTCTGGCAGCCGGTGGTAGCCCTCGTCGTCGAACGGCGGGGTCAATCTCCGGAACGCTGGTGGTTCGCGACTGACAGCGTTTGGTCAATCAGGGCGTCGGTCCAGTTCTTGTCGATAGCAAAAAAGCGGGACGTGTTCGTTGCCGCATCCACGATCTCGACGCGTAGCGGAACCTGATGCTCTTTGACCACCGTGAGCAGGGGAACGCCGTCGATGTAGGTCAACGTCAGTGGCGGCCTATCTTGACTCGGCGGCCTCGTCACGGGTGCCCAAGTCTCGCGGGTTAAGGCGTAGGCGCGGGCAAGCTCTACCAATGCCGCAGACGCATTACCCGGCTGGGCCCCAGCGACATTCACTGCTTCCCCACCAATGGCGTACAACAACTGATCGCGGGCCACGGTTGCAGCAGAGGGCTTAGCCTGGGCCAGCGGTTCACCCTCCGCGCCCTCCACGCTGGATGTATTCGCATCCTCTGCCGTGGTCGACGCTACACGTACGAGAATTATCGGCTCAGCTGCGTCGCAGAGAGTCTCGCCAATGGTGACATCCTTCATGCCAATTAGCGCCGCGATATCTCCCGCCTTTGTCGAGACGTAGGCGCGGGCAAGTTCTACCAATGCCCCTGACGCGTTACCCGATTGAGACTCGGCGACGTTCGCAGCCTCCCTGCCGATGGCATACAGCAACTGATTGCGGGCCACGTTTGCGGCGGACACCGAGTCCAGAGCGACTTGGACTTCGTCGCCGACGTTGATGGTCAGTTCACCTGCATCGTTGATGAACTGCTCCAGCGGTAGGAGTGCCACGGACTTCTTCAGGCCCGAGAGGACGGTTACCCACCGAGCTTCATGGTCGATCGAGAGGACCCTGACGGTCGTCGTTGCCGGGGTGTCCTCCTGCGGAGCGATTGTCTCCGGTGTGGGACCGTTGGTTTGGGGTCGCGGATCTGTCATTCGAATCCTCCTGTGGCCGTTGGTCATTGAGGGACGGATTCCCCGGTAACAGTGTGACGTCGGCGCGGTGCACTGGCAGACAAACGGCAAAATCTGCATCGGTATCGACCTACCCAACGCTTCGAGTCCGGCCGCCAGGCCCGACTTCCACGCCCGGCACGTGCCGTCGCACGATAGTCGGCAATGCCGGACACCGCCGGCGTCTGAGATGATCTCGGCCCGTTGGTCTTCCGGAGTGCCGCGTTAGCCGGTTCGATCGGCGCGGTCCGCGGCAGTGCAGGATTTGGACCGATCGTATAGAGGTTCGGGAAAGATTATCAGTACGCTGCTGAGGGGAATTGCCGGAATCGGCCGCGGCGGTGTATTTCTCGTCGTTCGCGCTGGGCGGAAGCGTGTTCGAGTGGCACCTCGGTGTGAGATTTGGTCCGGATTTTGACGCTCAGGTGCCACTCGGTCATCGGCAATGCAGGATGTTTCGGCTTTCGTGGCGAGCCCTGCCCTATCGAGGGCGCCACGCAAGACGTCTACCTGCCGACACCAGGCAGGTTTGCGGTCAACCCTCGCATACCCGCCTGGTGGTCGCGGTAACGCCACATTTCGGCCGCTGCCGCAGGTCTCGATCGGCCGCGGACTGATCCGGTTTGCCGCCACAGATTCTCGATGCTGGCCCTGCTGACAGAAGCGTGCGCTGTGGCCGTTCAAAACGCTGTTTGGTCCGGTCAGTGCGCGTGGTCGGCCTGGGGCGCTTCGGGGTGGGCGAGTAGCCACTCCACGCGCTTCAGGTCTTCGTCCGTGGCGGGGGTGTAGACGACCATGCGGGTTTCCGGATCGCCGAGTAGGCCGAACGCGGTGACCGAGACCGCGATATCGCCCGCCGAGGCATGCCGGTACACCTTGATCCGATTGACCGGGGCGGCCACATCGTGGAACGACCACATGGCGGCGAATTCCGGACTGGCCGAGGACAGGCGATCGATGAGGGCCGTCCACTCCGGATCCTGTAGGTGCCGGGCGTATCCGGCGCGGAAGGTGGCCACCATATCGGCCAGTTCGGCTTCCCGGTCGGCGCCGAAAGGCGTGCAGCACAAGGGAATCAGGAAGGCCTGCCACAGTACGTTTCGTTCGGCGGGTGGGGCGTCGAGGGTGCGGCTCCACATGACGGCGTAGGGCGCGTTCCAGGCCAGCACGTCGTAGCGGGTGTTGAGGACGCAGGCCGGGTAGGGCGCTAGTTGATCCAGTACGCGCTGTACTTCGGGTTCGACGGCCGGGGCGTCGGTGACGGCCGGCGTCTCGACCAGTTGCGGGACATCGGCCAGTCGGTACAGGTGGGCGCGCTCGATATCGTCCAGCCGCAGGGTGCGCGCGACGGCGTCGAGGACCTGACCGCTCACATTGATCGGCCGGCCCTGCTCCAGCCACGTGTACCAGGTGATGCCCACGCCGGACAGCAGTGCGACCTCCTCGCGGCGCAGGCCGGGGGTGCGGCGGTTCGGGCCGGGCGGCAGGCCCGCCTGGGCGGGGGTGACCCGCTTGCGTCTGCTGCGCAGGAAGTCCGCCAGTTCCGAGCGGCGCGCGGTGCGTGTCATGGCACTCCTGGTAGATCCGGGCACTCCTGGTGTTCGTAGTACCAGTGTCATCAGGCTCTCCCCACGGCAATCCGGCGGCATCGAAGCTGAAGAGCGTCAATACCACTCACGAAGGAGAAACCCATGCGAATCGAGGGTGTCACGGCGCTGGTCACCGGCGCCAACCGGGGATTGGGCCGCGCCTTCACCCGCGTCCTCCTGGAGCGAGGCGCCACTGTGTACGCGGGCGCCCGCAAGCCGGAGGATGTCACCGAACCGGGCGTGATTCCGGTCCGCCTCGATATCACCGATCCCGAGCAGGTCGCGGCCGTGGCGGCCCGCTGTGGTGAGGTGGCGCTGCTGATCAACAATGCCGCCTGCGCGACCCGGAGCCCGCTGGTCGCCACACCCACCTTGGGCGCCGCGCGACTCGAGATGGAGACCAACTACTTCGGCACGCTGTCCATGTGCCGGGCCTTCGCGCCCGTGCTGGCCCGCAATGGTGGTGGGGCGCTGGTCAATATGGGGTCGATCGTGTCCTTCTTCAACAATGGCTCCATGGGTTCCTTCTGTGCGACCAAGGCCGCACTGTGGTCCATGACCAACGGTTTGCGCGTGGAACTCCGTCCGCAGCAGACGCTGGTGGTCTCCGCCCATTCGGGTTTCATCGACACCGAGCTGGCCGCCGGTTTCGATGTTCCCAAACACGACCCGCGCGCGGTCGCGGCCGGCATCCTCGATGCGGTCGAGACCGGTCGTGAGGAAGTCCTCTACGACGAGGCCACCCGCGCGATGAAGGCCGCCCTGCCGGACGACCTCGAGCTCATCTACCCGGAGGTGGAACGCCAATGGCTCGCTCGCGCATAGCGATCGGTCAGCCGAGGTAGAGCGGGAACGGTGCGGGCAGGTCGTCCAGTACGGCCTGCTCCGCCGCGGTCGGCGCGCGCCGGCCGGTGGCGACCAGCAGTACGTCCTTGTCCGAGAACGAATCCGGAAACTGCTCCCCGACAATCTCTTCCAGCATTTCCCGGGTGCGGGCCATGCTCTCCGCGGGCGGATCCTCCGCCTCCGGTAGCTGTGCGATCAGGTCCAGATGGTGCAAGGTCCATTCCAGGACGTAGGCGCCGAGATAGTCACCGACGGTGAGGATTTCGTCCCGCGTCCCGACTCGCACCGCCGGATCGGCGAGCGCGGCCGCCCGTCCGGCCGCGGAACCGACATCGTCGAGATGGAACTTCAGCAATTGCGGATCCCGGTAGGCGGTGGCCAGTCGCACGATGAGCGCATCGAGCTGATCGTCGCCGGTGGGGGCCGTCTCGGTGACGTTCCAGTAGGTCACGGCATCGCGGGTCGGTTCCTTCTCGACCGGTGTCACCAGCGTGATCAGTACGTCCTGCGCGTCGATGATCAAGTGGCACACGAGATCCCGCACCAGCCATCCGGTACACCCGGAGGGCAGTGCGAAGTCCTCGTTCGGAAGTTCGGCGACCGCCGACCGCAATGCTGCCCAAGACCGTGCGAAGAGATCCACACCCCTAACCTATCCGGCGGCGACCGGTTCGCAATCGGGAAGGGCCGCAAGTTGAACCAAGACGGTGTCGCCTTCGGCGGGGACTTCGATGGCGGGGCCGACTGCGTCGGTGAAGGCGTCCATCAGGACTGCACCGACCGCTTCATCGCTCACCACTTGATCGACACCCTGGCCCCCGTACTCCAGCCCCCGCAAACCGATCAGGAATCAAGAAGCCCAGGTCACCGCCTCCTGCCTACCGTAGGTTCATGACCTCGAACAAGCACCTCATCCCCCAGGAATCCCGCAAAACCGCCAAGCCCAAAGCCATCTCACGCTGGTTCATGCGAAAAATGAACGCCCGCACCACCTCCCGCATCCGCCGCGGCGTCGGCACCACCATGGGCATGAACCAACTGATCCTCCACACCGCAGGCCGCCGCACCGGCGCCCCCCGTCAATCCCCGATCACCTGGTTCGAGGACGGCAGCACCCGCCTGATAGTCGCCTCCGGCGCCTTCGGCTTCGACCAGCACGCCCACCCCGACTGGTACCTCAACCTCATGGCCCACCCCAACTCCGCCGCAATAGAACTCCCCACCAACGAAACCCGCCCGGTAACCCCTCACCTCCTCGAAGGCGCCGACCGAGCCCGGGCGTGGCAGCTCATCGTCGCCGCCCAACCCCGCTACGAAAAGTTCCAGCACAAAACCACCCGCGAATACCCCCTCATCCGCCTGGCCTTGCGTGACTGAGGCGACCGTTATGGCCGCGTGTGGGTGTGGGGGAGGTTGTCGATGAGGAGGGTGAGGGTGAAGTCGAAGCGGGCGTGGGCGGTGCCGGAGGTTAGTTCGGCTGCGTAGCGTTTGGTTTGGGGGAAGCGGTCTTCGGGGAGGGCGGTGAAGCGGGTTATGAGGTCTTGGCGGCTGAGGATCCAGTCGTCGCCGGCTTTGGCTTGGCGTTGGGTGACTAGGGAGTGCTCGAGGGCGTAGGCGCTGACGTAGAGGTAGAGGGAGTCGATTGCCCAGGCTGCTGTTTGGGGGTCGACGGCGCCGGCCAGCAGGATGCTGAGCATGCCTTCGCTGACTCGCATGACGTCGAGGTTGGTGGAGACCATGGCCAGGGCGGCTCGGGAGATGCCGGGGTATTGGAGGTATTGGTCGCGGATCTGGGTGCAGACGTCGCGGATTTGTTCGCGCCAGGTTGCCGGATCGGGGTGGGGGAGAACCAGTTGGGCGCAGAGGCGGCCGATGATCAGTTCGTCGATGTCGGCCTTGTTGACGACGTGGGCGTAGAGGGAGGCGGGGCCGGTGTCGAGGACGGCGGCGACGCTGCGCATGGTCAGGGCGTCGTAGCCCTGGGTGGCGACGACCTCGAGGGCGGCGTCGGTGATGCGGTCGACGGTGATCGGCGCTTTCCGGCGGGCCGTCGGCACTGCGGCATCGACCGGTTGGGCGTGCCGGGCGGCGCGGCGCTGCTTCGGATCCACTGGCATGCGGTCGAGTTTACCTTCGGGCGAACATAGTTCGATAATCGGAACTTAGTTTGCGTTCAGCGAACGGGGTTCGTCGGACGACAGGCCCTGCGCCGATGAGTTTCGCGGGGCGGCGACGTCTGCTCTCTTATGACGAAGACGATTTGTACCGCCGTGATCACCATTGCCGTGCCCGTGGCCGACCAGGATCGTAGTAAGGCGTTGTACGAACAGCTCGGGCTGGAGACGCGGTTCGATGCCGAGCTGCAGCCGGGGTTCCGGTGGCTGGAGCTGGGTATGGCGGGGGCGGAGACGACCCTGTCCCTGGTGCAGGCGCGCCCCGACCTGCCGTCCGGCATCGACACCGGAATTCGGTTGGCCACCACGGACGCCCGCGCCGCACACGCGGCGATCGGTGAGCTCGGCTGCACGGTCGGAGAACTGCTGGATTGGGAGAGCGCGCCGTTGATGTTCAGCTTCGCGGACCCGGACGGCAACCGCTTCTACGTGACTCAGGTGGATGAATAGCCGGGGGCACAGCAGAATTCCACCATCCGCACGAGCGTCGCCGCAGACGTGGTCGCCGGCCTCATCCGGCACGCGAGCCGCTGAGCTCGCCGGTGTGCAGCAGGTAGCCCGCCGGTGAGGCGTGGATCATGCTGGGGTCGCCGAGTTTCCGGTCCACGCGGGTGATGACGTCGTCGATGCCGCCGGAATCGTCGCAGTAGACGGCGAATTCGGCGGGCGTCACGACGCTGCCCGCGTGCGCGGCGAGCAGTTCCAGGGCGCAGAATTCGCGCCCGGTCAGCGTGAGCAGAATGCCGCTGCGCTGCACGCGGCGCCGCAGGCGGTCCACCACGAGATCGCCGATGGTGATGACCGGGCCGTGCGCGCGCGCCCGCGTGCCGCAGAGTGTCCGTACGCGCGTGGCGAGTTCGCGTAGTGAGAACGGTTTGGTCAGGTAGTCGTTCACGCCGCCCGCGTAGCCTTCCGCGCGATCGCGGGGGTTGTCGCGCGCGGTCATGATGAGCACCGGGGTGGACTGCCCCGATTCCCGTTGCCGCCGCACCAGTTCCAGTCCGTCGCCGTCGGGCAGTCCGCGGTCGAGGACGAGGCAGTCGTAGTCGTGGGCGCCGGTCTGTTCGCGCGCCTGCGCGAGACTGCGGGTGAGATGCACGGTGAATCCGGCGTCGCGCAGCCCGTCGGCCACCCGCTTGCCCAGCGCCTCGTCGTCCTCGCACACCAGGACCCAGATGTCACGGGAGCTGCTGTCGTCGTCGGGCATGACTCCACCGTGCCACAGCGATCGTGAACGAATCGTGAGCGATCGATGAGCGACCGGCCCGCGTTAACGTTCCGTACGAAAAATGCACGGATCCGGGTCGGCGGTTAACGGACATGCGCGTGCCGCGCGATGACACGCGTAGTGGGTGGCACAGGGGGACAATTCGAGTAGTCCGCTACCCATGAAACCGAACGGTCATTAATGGGAGGGTGACGTTCATGAAAAGGCTGGTGGTGTGCTGCGACGGCACTTGGAAGGCCGAATCCAGCACGACAGTGTCGAACATCGTGAAGATCGCGCAGACGGTCTGCCTGACCGGGGCAGACAAGGCGGGGAACTCGGTCGGGCAGCGCATCTACTACGTCTCGGGTCCCGGCACCCTGGGCTTCACCGCGGACCGCGTACTGGGCGGGGCCTTCGGCCTCGGCCTGGAAGCCAATCTGGCGGCCGCCTACTGGCAGCTCGCCCTCAACTGGGAACCCGGCGACGAGATCTACATCTTCGGATTCAGCCGTGGCGCGTACACCGCCCGCAGCCTGTCCGGAATGATCAACCGCCTCGGCATCCTGACCTACCGGGCCATGATCGACGGCAAATACCCGGAGGCGCTGCGGATCTACCGCACCCCCAAACCGCATCCGGATGCCCCGGACCCGCCGGAATGGGCCGAATTCCGCAGGCAGAACAGCTATCCCGATCCGGTGACCATCAACTTCCTGGGCGTCTTCGACACCGTCGGCGCCATGGGCGTCCCGGGCCTCACCGCCCGCCGGCACCGTTTCCACGACGTGAACCTGTCCCGCATCGTGCTGTGCGCCCGTCAGGCGCTGGCCATGGACGAACGCCGCCGGGTCTTCGCCCCCTGCCTGTGGGAGGTTCCGGCCGGTGAGCAGCAACTCTACGACCGCCCCGATCGGGTGAAACAGGTCTGGTTCGAGGGCGTGCACAGCGATGTCGGCGGCGGCTACGCCGATTGCGGCCTGTCCGATATCACCCTGCGCTGGATGATCGCCGAAGCCGAGGCCGAGGGTCTGGCCTTCGACCACGATCGCCTGGCCGCCCTGCTGAGTACCTGCCCCCGCGATTCGGTGGACCTGCACAATTCGTTGAGCACGGCCTACCGCGTCCTGAACTTCCTGCGCATGCTCCGCAGCCCGCGCAGCATGCGGTTCTACTGGGATTCGTGGCGCAAGATATTGCAACCGCAGGACCAGGACAGCTACCTGGCGGCCACGGTCCAGAATCGCGCCGGTTACCGCCCGGCCAACCTGCGCCGGTGGGCGGACGACCACCCGGGCCCGGTCCCCGCCGAGCTCATCGAGCCGACGGAGACACCGGTGACCGTGCCGCCGCCCGCACCGACCGGTGCGACGCGGACCGGCACCCACCTGCCCGGAACCGGCACCCGCCCGGTCGATTCCGGTGAGCTGCCCGTCACGACCGGCGTGTCAGCGCACCAGTAGCGCGACCGGCAGCCGGGCGAACAGTTTCTCCAGCCGGGCACGGCCGGAGAAGGTGTGCCCGGTGAGCCGGTCGGTCCAATGTCCTTGCGGCAGATCGAGAACCGTGTCCGCCCAGCCGCCGGCTTCGTCGAGCCGGATGCTGTGGCGGGTGGCGGCGACGATCACTTCCGGGCTCTCGCCGACGCGCCCGCGCGCGTAGGAGATGAGGTGGTTGGCGTGATCACCGGACGCGAAGAGCGGCGTGTAGGTGCCGCCCACGAAGCAGTCCGGGCGTTCGCGCCGCAGCCACAGCGCATAGGCCACGATCCACATCTTCACCGCGCCGGTCGGGTCGAGCTCCGGTGTGCCGGTGAGTGATTGCAGCAGCAGCGTGCGGTGGGTGAAGTCGACGGGCCGCCGGTTGTCCGGATCGACGAGGGCGTCCTCCCACAGCTCGCAACCCTGGTAGATGTCCGGGACCCCGGGCCCGCACAGTTGCAGCAGCTTCTGAGCGAGCGAATCCGACCAGGCGTGCGAGGCCAGATCGGTGACGAACTCCCCGAGTTCCGCGCCGACCGGTCCGTCGATGACCGCATCGATCCAGCGGTGCACGGCCGTCTCGAACTCGGTATCCGGTTCCTCCCAGGAGGATTGGGTGCCGGCCTCGCGCACCGCCTTCTCCGCGAACCGGTGGATGCGTTCCCGGAAGCCGGGCACTGCCGCGGCGGTGCGCCCGTCGGCGGGCCAGACGCCGAACATGTTCTGCAGCAGGAACAGTGTGGTCGCCCCGTCGGGTCCGGGTGCGATCTCGTTCCACGCGCTGACCCCGCGCGCCCAGATGTCGGGAACCTGCGAGAGCATGCCGATGCGGGCGCGCACATCCTCGCCGCGCTTGGTGTCGTGGGTGGACAGGGTGGTCATGGTGGCCGGCCAGCGCACCGCCCGCGCGGCATTGGCGAGATGGAATTCGATGAGCGAGCGCCCGAAACGCGCCGGGTCCGCACCCATCTCCTGCAGCGACACCAGCCGCGCGGCACGGTAGAACATGGTGTCCTCCACGGCCTTCGCGGTGATGGCCCCGCCCACCTGATGGAAGCGCGTGGTGGCCTCGCCGTTCACCGACAGGGCGGTCACCAGCACCTGCAATGGCGCGGTGAGTTCGCTGTTGCGCCTTGCCACTTCGGCGACGACCGCGCCGATCATGCCCGCGAGGGGCGCGTAGTCGGTGCGGTACACCGGCATGAAGGACAGCACTTCGATGGTGGCGTTGGTGAGCGCCATGGTGTCGAAGGCGTCGGCGCGGGCATCGCGTTTGACGGCGGCCACCAGCCGCCGCACCTCGGGCACCAGCATGGTCTCGGCGACGGCGCGTTTGATGCGGTGCTCGTTCTCGGCGAACCAGGCGCGGTCGCTGCCGTGCCCGGTGAACTGGCGCGAGAGTTCGGTGAGCTGCTTCTCCCCGTCCGGATCGATGAGCACGCCACCGAGGTCCGCGAGCGCGTCGTAACCGGTGGTGCCGTCGATGGGCAGGGTAGCGTCGAGCGGTTCGCGGTTGGACAGCACCTTCTCCACCAGCAGCAGCCGCCGCGGCCCGATGAGCTTGCGCAGTCGCTGCAGGTATTCGGCGGGCCGGGTGAGCCCGTCCGGATGGTCCACGCGCACACCGTCGATGAGGTCGTGTTCGCACCAGGCGGCGAGTTCGCGGTGGGTGGCCTCGAAGACCGCGGGGTCCTCCTGCCGCAACGCGGCGAGCCCGCCGACGGTGAAGTAGCGCCGGTAGCCGCACAGCCCGGATTTCCAGTTGACCAGGCGGTAGTGCTGTTTGTCGTGGATGCGCAGCGCGTTGTCGCCCTCGGTGCCGGGTGCGATGGGGAAGCGCAGATCGTGCAGTGCCAGCATGGGTTCGGGGCCGGTGCGGTCCACGCTGAGGGCGGCGGGATCGTTCTCGCCGGCGAGCACCGGCAGCGCGATGCGCCCGCCCGCGCCGTTGCCGGGACTCCAGTCGATATCGAAGAACTTGGCGTACTGCGATTCCTTGCCGTTCCGCAGCACATCCCACCACCACGGGTTCTGCCGCGGGTCGGCGACGCTCACGTGGTTGGGGACGATGTCCACGATGAGTCCCATGCCGCGGCTGCGTACTTCATCGGAGAGGGCCTTGAGCCCGCCGGGCCCGCCCAGGGCCGCCGACACGGTGGTCGGGTCGATGATGTCGTAGCCGTGCGTGGAGCCGCGGGCGGCGGTCAGCACCGGTGACAGGTACAGGTGCGAAATCCCCAGTTGCTGCAGGTATTCCGCGATGGCGCGGGCGTCGGCGAAGGTGAGCGCGTCGGGTCGCAGCTGCAGTCGGTAGGTGCTGCGCACGGGCGTCTGCCGGGCTATGGGGCCGGTGTGGTGTTCGATCGAGACGGTCATGGCGGTATCGATCATGCCGTACGACGGAGCACGAGTAGGCAGCGTGCGGGGACTTCCACGCGCGCGGCGGCGGGGCGGGTGGCGGTGTCGGCGGGCGCACCGGTCGGTGTGGAGCAGTCGAGCTCCACCGACCAGGCATTCCCGTAGCCGGAATCGGGGAGGACGAACGGCAGCGTCTGATCGTGTGCGTTGAAGCACAGCAGGAACGAGTCGTCGCCGATGTGCTCACCGCGCGGGCCGGGTTCGCGGATGCCGTCGCCGTTCAGGAACACCGCGAGGGAGCGGCCGAACCCGGTTTCCCAGTCGGCGTCGGTCATGGCCGCGCCGTCGGGGGTGAACCAGGCGATGTCGAGGGGATGATCCTGCCCGGGCGCAGGGCGGCCGTCGAAGAACCGCCGCCGCCGGAAGACCGGGTGCGCGGCGCGCAGAGCGACTGCGCGGCGGGTGAATTCGAGCAGATCGGCGTGGGTGCGCAGCTGCGACCAGTCCATCCAGGACAGGGCGGAATCCTGGCAGTAGGCATTGTTGTTGCCGCGCTGGGTGCGGCCCAGTTCGTCGCCGTGCAGCAGCATGGGCGTGCCCTGCGAGAGCATGAGGGTGGCGAGCAGATTGCGGGATTGCCTGGCGCGCAGGGCGAGTATCTCCGGATCCTCGGTCGGGCCTTCGATGCCGCAGTTCCAGGAGCGATTGTAGGTTTCGCCGTCGTGATTGCCCTCGCCGTTGGCGTCATTGTGTTTGTCGTTGTAGGAGACCAGGTCCGCGAGGGTGAAGCCGTCGTGCGCGGTGACGAAGTTGATGCTGGCGCTGGGGCGGCGGCCGGTGACCTCGTACAGATCGGACGAGCCGGTGAGCCGGGACGCGAATTCGCCCAATGTCGCGGGTTGCCCGCGCCAGTAATCCCGCACGGTGTCACGGTATTTCCCGTTCCATTCGGTCCAGGCGGCCGGGAAATTGCCGACCTGATAACCGCCCTCGCCGACATCCCAGGGTTCGGCGATGAGTTTCACCTGGCTCACCACCGGATCCTGGTGCACCAGATCGAAGAAGGTGGAGAGCCGGTCGACATCGTGCAGTTCGCGGGCGAGGGTGGCGGCCAGATCGAAGCGGAAGCCGTCCACGTGCATGTCCAGCACCCAGTAGCGCAGCGAATCCATGATCAGTTGCAGGGCGTGCGGATGCCGCATGTTGAAGCTGTTGCCGGTGCCGGTGTAGTCCATGTAATGCTGCGGATCATCGTCCACCAGACGGTAATACGCGGCATTGTCGATGCCTCGGAACGAGAGCGTGGGCCCGAATTCATTGCCCTCGGCGGTGTGGTTGTAGACCACGTCCAGGATCACCTCGATGCCCGCCGCGTGAAAGGCGCGCACCATGGCCTTGAATTCGGTGACGGCCGCGCCGGGCGCCGTGCTGGAGGCGTATTCCCGGTGCGGTGCGAAGTAGCCGAAACTGTTGTAGCCCCAATAGTTCCGCAGTCCCCGATCGAGCAGCATCCGATCGTGCAGGAATTGGTGCACGGGCATGAGTTCGACCGCCGTGATCCCGAGCCGCAGCAGGTGTTCCACGATGGCCGGATGCGCCATGCCCGCGAAGGTGCCGCGCAATTCCGGCGGCACCTCCGGGTGCGTGATGGTCATGCCTTTGACGTGTGCCTCGTAGATGACCGTCCGGTGGTAGGGCTGGCGCGGCGCGCGGTCGTCGGCCCAGTCGAAGAACGGGTTGATGACCACTCCGGCCATGGTGTGCCCGAGCGTGTTCTGCCCGTAGTTGTAGGGTGCCGCGGAGGCCCCGTAGTCACCGGCGAAGGCCTTGCCGTAGGGATCGAGCAGCAGTTTGCTCGGATCGCAGCGCAGGCCCAGTTCCGGCTGGAATTTGCCGTGCACCCGGAACCCGTACCGCTGCCCGGGCTCGATGCCGGGCAGGTAGGCGTGCCACATATAGCCGTCGACCTCGTCGAGCGGGATGCGGGTCTCGTGGTCGCCGGCGTCCAGCAGGCACAGTTCCACGCGCCGGGCCACCTCGGAGAACAGCGAGAAATTGGTGCCGGCTCCGTCGTAGGTGGCGCCCAGCGGGTATGCCGTTCCCGGCCATACACCCGGTGGTGTGGTGGTCGGGTTCGCGGGAGCCATGTCCAGACCCTATCGGTCCGGAATGTCGGTCGATCAGAGTGCCCGCCGCCAGGTCTGGCCGACCAGGTCGGCGCCGAAGCTGTGGTGCGGATTCGATTCGGCCAGTGTGAATCCCGCGCGCTGGTAGATGTGCCGGGCGGAGGCCAGGACGTCATTGGTCCACAGCACCATCTCGGTGTATCCGGCGGCCTTCGCGAACCGCAGGCATTCGTCGACGAGTGCGCTGCCGACACCGAGCCCGCGGGCCGAGGGTTCCACCAGCAGCAGGCGCAGGCGGGCGGTGGTGTCGTTCTCGGCCACGCACATGACGCTGCCCACGGAGATGCCGTCGTATTCGGCGATCCAGGTGCGTTCCCGTTGCGGGTCATGGGAATTCAGGAAGTCGGCGACGATGCGGGCCACCAGCTGCTCGTATTCGCCGTTCCAGCCGAATTCCCGGTGGTAGAGCACGGCATTGCGCTGGATGATCCAGCCGTGGTCGCCGGGGCGGGGTTCGCGCAGGGTGACGGCGGGCGGGTCGGCGGGGGTGTCCAGGATGCGTTCGATGGTGGCCATGGCCTCGAGCAATCGGCTGCGGGTGGCGGGGGAGTGGGGTTCCAGGAGGCTCTCGATATCGCGTTGGGACAGCCCGTCGAGTTCGCCGAACAGGGTCCGGCCGGCCTCGGTCAGTTCGACGACCTGCCGGCGCCCGTCGGTGTCGGAGCGTTTGCGGGCGACGAGTCCCTTGTCCTCGAAGCGGGTCAGGATGCGGCTGAGGTACCCGGCGTCCAGGTCCAGGGTGCGGCGCAGCGAGACCACCTCGGCGGCCCCGAAATTGGCCAGTTCGAACAGGATCCGCGCCTCGGTCAGCGAGTATTCGGTGCTCACCAGGCCCTCGCCGAGCACGCCGATGATGCGGGTGTAGTGCCGGTTGAAGGCTCGCACGGCGGAGATCTGCCGATCGTCGACGGCCGCCGCGGCCAGGCTTATCGTCACAATGACTCCAATCCTTTGACTGAGTCAAAGATTACCTCCGGGCGGTCGATCGCGCCCGTGTTCGTGGTAACTTGAACGCTGTTCAAGCCTGCCGTTCGAAGGACGAATCGTGGCACTGACACCGCATGAGATCACCGCCCTCGACGCCGCCCACGTGTGGCATCCCTACGGCGGATTCCCCGCGACCACCGAACCGCTGATCGTCGCCTCGGCGGCCGGCACCCGGCTCACGCTGGCCGACGGACGTGAGCTGATCGACGGCATGAGTTCGTGGTGGGCGGCGGTGCACGGGTATCGGCACCCGGTGCTGGACGCGGCGCTGGTGGCGCAGGCGCAGCGGATGAGTCACGTGATGTTCGGCGGGCTCACCCACGAACCGGCGGTGCGGTTGTCGCAATTGCTGGTCGAGCTGACGCCCGCCGGGCTGGACAAGGTCTTCCTCTGCGACTCCGGATCGGTGTCGGTGGAGGTCGCGGTGAAGATGTGCCTGCAGTACCAGCGCGCGATAGGACGGCCGCGCAAGCATCGGCTGCTCACCTGGCGCGGCGGATACCACGGGGACACGTTCACGCCGATGAGCGTGTGCGATCCCGAGGGCGGCATGCACGCGCTGTGGACCGACATCCTCGCCGAGCAGATCTTCGCGCCCGCACCGCCGAAAGACTACGAGCCCGAGTACGTTTCGGAGCTCGAGCGGTTGATCGCCCGGCACGCGGGCGAACTCGCGGCGGTCATCGTCGAGCCGGTCGTGCAGGGCGCGGGCGGCATGCGTTTCCACGATCCGCGCTACCTGGCCGCGCTGCGACGGATCTGCGACGAACACGACGTGCTGCTGGTGTTCGACGAGATCGCCACCGGATTCGGCCGCACCGGAAGGCTTTTCGCGGCCGAGCATGCCGGGGTGCGGCCGGATGTCATGTGCGTGGGCAAGGCGCTGACCGGTGGCTACCTCACCCTGGCCGCGGCGCTGTGCACGCCGGAGATCGCGGAGACCATCAGCCGCGAGCACGGCGGCCTCATGCACGGGCCGACCTTCATGGGCAATCCGCTCGCCTGCGCGGTGGCGGTGGCGTCGATCGAGCTACTGCTGTCGCGGGATTGGCAGGGGGAAGTGCGCCGCATCGAATTCGAACTGAACGAGGGTCTCGCGCCCGCGCGTGCGATCCCGGGTGTGGCCGATGTCCGGGTGTTCGGTGCGATCGGTGTCATCGAGCTGGATCATCCGGTGGATATGCGCAAGACCACCCATGCCGCAGTGGAATCCGGTGTGTGGCTGCGGCCCTTCCGGAATCTGATCTATTGCATGCCGCCGTTCATCAGCAGCAGCGCCGATGTGCGCGGCATTACCGCGGCCATGGTTGCCGCGGCCTCGGTCTGACCTCTTCGACTGTTCCGCTCGGTTCGAGCGGAACCCTCTCGAAATACCTCTGAATCAGAGGTATTGTGGAGCACGTGCGAGATCCACGCCGCCCAGCCGCATTCGATGAGGCCCACGCCGAACTGTTCACCCTGTTGTTCAGCTCGATGGGCCGCTTGCGGCGGCAGGTGGCGCGGCTGGCCGGACGGTCGTTCGACGAGCCGGGGCTGTCGGGGGCGCAGTCGGAGTTCCTCCGGCTGATCGGGCGGCGGCCCGGGATCTCGGTGAAAGAGGCCGCGGCCGAACTGGGTTCGGCCGCCAACAGCGTCTCCACCCTGGTCACCGAACTGGTGAAGACCGGTCTGGTGCTGCGCGAACCCGATCCGCAGGACCGCCGCACCATGCGGCTGTCCCTGACCCCCGATGCCCAGCGCATTGCCGACGAGACCCGCCGGCAGCGGATCGCGCTGGTCGCCGGCGCCTTCGATCAGCTCACCGACGCCGAACGCGCGGATCTGCGTGCGGGCCTGCGGGTCATGGCGCGGCTGACCGACCTGCTACACGAAGACGAGCACAGCGGAGCCGCCCGATGAGCAATGCACAACCGGCCTTCGAGACCGCGCCGCACTACGCGGTCGAATGCGCCGGCCTCACGCACCGCTACGGCGACAATGTCGTCGTCGACGACCTCACCCTGAGCATCGAGCGCGGCGAGGTGTTCGGCCTGCTCGGCCCGAACGGCGCGGGCAAATCGACCACCATCAAGCTGATCACCACGCTCGCGCCGATCCAGCAGGGGTCGGTCACGGTGTTCGGCCTGAACGTCACCACCCGCGCCGTCGATGTCCGCTACAACCTCGGCTATGTGCCGCAACAGCTTTCGATCGAGGCCGGGTTGACCGGGCGGCAGAACGTGGCCTGGTTCGCGCGGCTGTTCGATGTGCCGCGGCGGGAACGCGACGAGCGGGTGAACGAGGCGATGGCCGCCATGAACCTGCTCGACGTGGCCGACCGGCTTGCGGGTGGCTACTCCGGCGGCATGATCCGCCGCCTCGAACTGGCGCAGGCCCTGGTCAATCGGCCCGCGCTGCTGGTGCTCGACGAGCCCACGGTGGGCCTGGATCCCATTGCGCGCGACAGCGTCTGGGAGCGGGTCGCCGATCTGCGTGCGGAGTACGGCACCACGGTGCTGCTGACGACGCACTACATGGAGGAGGCCGATGCGTTGTGCGATCGGATCGCCTTGCTGCACAAGGGCGTGCTGCGCGCTACCGGATCGCCCGCCGAACTGAAGGCGGGCATCGGCCCCTCCGCCACCCTCGAGGATGTGTTCCGGCATCTCGCGGGCGGTGAGCTCGAAGATTCGACCGAAGGGAATCTGCGCAATGTCCGAAGCACTCGCCGGTCGGCCCGGCGCATGGGCTGATACCGAGTTCACGCCGGTCCTGGCCCCGCGCGGCTGGGCGCGGTTGCCCCGGCTGTTCTCGCGGATCGGGACCTTCGCGCTGGTGGAGATCCAGAAGCTGCGCCACGATCAGACCGAAGTCCTCACGCGCGCAATACAACCCGTGCTGTGGATGGTGATCTTCGGGACCACCTTCTCGCGGATTCGCGCGCTGCCCACCGGGAATGTCAAGTACCTGGATTTCCTGGCGCCGGGCATCATCGCGCAGTCGGCGTTGTTCATCGCGATCTTCTATGGCATTCAGATCATCTGGGATCGCGATGCGGGGATTCTGACCAAACTGCTGGTGACGCCGACGCCGCGGGCGGCCTTGATCGCCGGGAAGTGTTTCGCGGCGGGGGTGCGGGCGATCGCGCAGATCGTGGTGATCTTCATCGTGGCGCTGCTGATGGGCGTCGGGCTGACCGACAATCCGCTGCGCATCCTGTTGACCGTGCCCGCGGTGTTCCTCGGGACCGCGTTCTTCGCGTGCCTGTCGATGACCATCGCCGGGCTGGTGCAGGCGCGCGATCGGCTGATGGGTATCGGTCAGGCCATCACCATGCCGTTGTTCTTCGCGTCGAACGCGCTGTATCCGGTGAGCCTGATGCCGGGCTGGCTGCAGGTGGTCAGCCATGTGAATCCGCTCAGCTACGAGGTGGATGCGCTGCGCGGCCTGATGATCGGGACGCCCGCGAATCTCTGGCTCGATTTCGGGGTGCTGACGGGCGCGGCGGCGCTCGGCGTCGCCACCGCGTCCGCGCTGCTGGGCCGGCTGGTGCGCTGAATCCTGGTGCGCGGAGGATCGCAGCGCACGCGGGGCTCAGCGACTGACCCGTTTTTCGCGGACTTTGTCCGGATTGTCGCTGTCCGAGAGGATCTCCCAGACCTTGAATACACAGTGATAACTGTCCGACCAGCCGCGCGCGATCAACATGTAGGTGTCGCCGTCGCGCAGGATGGTGCGGCGGCTGATCAACTTCGGATGATCGGGAATGAACTTCGAGACAAGGTCGGGCACCTTGGCGAGGGCTTGTTCGCGGGTGCCCACGACCTCGGTGAGGACCTTCGGGGACCAGGTTTTGCTGTCGCCGAAGCCGGCCGTCTGCTCGACCACTATTGCCCAACGTGGCATCGTGCAGCCTCCTTCGCAACACCCAGCATAGTCCGGCCATGGTCACCTGAACGGCGTTCAAGTATGCTCACGAGCTGTGACTGTCGATCCGTTGAGCTGGCTGGACGAGCGGGCCGCCGAGCGCGTGGACGCCGGCCTGCGCCGCGAACTGCGGGCGCGTGCCCCCGAGGCCGCGACCATCGACCTGGCGTCCAACGACTACCTCGGACTGGTACGCCACCCCGAGGTTGTCGAGGGGGCTGTCGAAGCGGTCCGCAAATGGGGTGCGGGCGCGACCGGTTCCCGCTTGGTCACCGGCACCACCACCGAGCATGAACAACTGGAGACCGAACTCGCCGAATTCGTCGGCGCGGAAGCCGGTTTGGTCTTCGCCTCCGGATACGCCGCCAACCTCGGCGCGGTGACGGCGCTGGCCGGGCGTGGGGCACTGGTGGTTTCGGATGCGGGCAGCCACGCGTCGCTGGTGGACGCCTGCCGGCTCTCGCGCGCCCGGGTCGAGATCGCGCCGCATCAGGATCCCGTCGCCGTGGATCGGCTGCTGGCGGGGCGCACCGAGGAACGGGCGCTGGTGATCACCGATTCCGTGTTCAGCGCCGACGGTGACCTCGCGCCGCTGGCCGAACTGCACCGCGTGACAAGGGCGAACGGTGCGGTGCTGCTCGTCGACGAGGCGCACGGCATCGGTGTGCGCGGTGCGGGCGGGCGCGGTTTGGTGCACGAGGTCGGGCTGGCCGGTGAACCGGATCTGGTGATCACCGCGACGCTGTCCAAAGCGCTTGCCGCGCAGGGCGGTGCGGTGCTGGCCAGTGCGCGCATCCGGGCGCACCTCATCGACTCGGCGCGCACCTTCATCTTCGATACCGGGCTGGCGCCCGCCGCCGTGGGCGCGGCCCTGGCGGCCCTGCGCATTCTCCGCAACGATCCGGGAATGGCTGGGTGGGTGCTGGACCGGGCCGCCGATCTGGCTCGGATCGCCGGTGTGCCGCAGCCGGATTCGGCGGTGGTCTCGGTGGTGCTGGGGGAGGCGCAGATCGCCTACGACGCGGCGCAGGCGTGTATCGCCCGTGGTTTGAGCGTCGGCTGCTTCCGGCCGCCGTCGGTGCCGGAGGGCACCTCTCGCCTGCGGCTGACCGCGCGGGCCAATCTCACCGAGGCCGAACTGGCCACCATCGCAACCGTTCTCGGTGAGGTGCTCGCCGAAGCGCGGGCCCGCCGGCAGGTCTCGGCGTAATCACCGTCCATCCTTTCGATCGGGAAGTGACAACCCAGTGAGCATTCTGTTCATCACCGGCACCTCCACCGATGTCGGCAAGACCATCGTGACCGCCGCGCTCGCCGCCACGGCGCGGGCCGCGGGGGCCGAGGTGGCCGTGTGCAAGCCGGCGCAAACCGGTGTGGCCCCAGGGGAACCCGGGGATCTGGCGGTGATCGAGCGGCTGTCCGGTGTGACTCGCACGTTGGAACTTGCTCGGTACCCCGATCCGCTGGCTCCCGATACGGCGGCTCGCCGCTCCGGCCACCCGTTGCTCACTCTCGCCGAAACCGCCGCGGGCATCGAATCCTGCGCGGATGCGGACCTCACGCTGGTGGAGGGGGCGGGAGGGTTGCTAGTCCGGATGGGGGAGTTCACCCTCCTCGACCTGGCTCAGAAGCTCGATGCTCCGGTTCTTCTCGTGACCGCACCCGGTCTGGGCACTCTCAACCACACCGAACTGACCACTCGCGCCCTGCATTCCGCGGGTGTCCGCTGTGCCGGTCTGGTCATCGGCTCCTGGCCTGCCGAGCCCGATCTCGCCTCCGAATGCAACCGCACCGACCTGCCCGCTGTCACCGGCACCGAGATCGTCGGCACGCTCCCGGCGGGCGCAGGTTCCTGGGCCCCGGCCGATTTCACGGCCGCTGCCGGGACCTGGTTCACGCCCGAGTGGGCAGCCGAGTACCTGCGCGCGTAACCCGCACCGGCTATTCGGCGGGGAGTCGGCAGCCACCGGCGCGGACGGCGATCAGGGCGTTGGTCGTGGCACGGTCGGCGACGGCTCGGTCTATCGGTTCCCCGGTGACCAGCAGCCGGTAGTAGATGGGTGCGGTGACCAGGCCCACGAGTTCGCGGACGTCGGTGTCGGCGGGTAGCTGCCCGTGGGCGATCGCGGCGTGGATCATGGCCCGGGCCTCTTCGTAGCGGCGTGCGTACAGCTCGCGTTTGAGTGCGGCGCTGGACCGGACGCTTCCGCACCATCGCAGCGTGGTGCTGCAAGGGCTCGATCACGGCTCGCCCGCCGATCGTAGCCAGACCAATGAGGGCGGCAATCCGGCGGCGGTCGTGCCCGAGCTGCGCCGCTTCTTCGGCGCCACGGATGGGAGTGCGAAATGAGCAAGGCGGCAACGGCATTGGTGATCGGCGGGGGTGTCGCCGGATCAGTGATCGCGCTGGCCCTGCGCAAAGGTGGCATGGACGCCACCGTGTACGAGCGGTATCCCGTGGCCGCGGATCTTCCCGCACCCCTACACCGCATCCCCACCGGAAACCCTCAGCGACTCGCGGCCCCCCAAGCGGCCTCGATCATCGGAAAGATCTCGTCCAGTGCGGCTTCCGGATCAGCGGCTGCGCGAGCCAGCGAGAAGGCGTCGATCACGAATCTCGAGATCGCCCGGCAAGTCATAAGGGTCTGTGTCAGGTCCGGTGCGGCGGCGATGGCCGTTGCAAGGGACTCCGCGTGCCGGAGGCGCATCGACTCCTCGTACTCCCGCAAGGCCGGCGTCTCGTTGATCAGATGCCAGATCGGTGCGGTGCCTTCCCCGCTGCAATGTTGCACCAGGGCGTGGATCTCGCGCCGCAAGGCGGGGATGAGCGGTTCATCGGGTGCACGATCGGTGACCGCCGCGGCGAGGCGCTGCTCGAAGTTCTCATCCTGCTCGAACACCAACGCCTCTTTCGAAGCGAAATGCGAAAACAACGTCGTAACAGCCACATCCGCCTCAGCCGCCACATCCCGAATCCCCACCACGTCAAACCCGCGCTCCAAAAACAACCGCAGCGCAGTATCGGCAATGTTCTGACGCGTAGCAGCCTTCTTGCGCTCACGCCGTCCAAGCGGCACAGTCATCCCCAAATGCTATCAAATACGGATAAGTACCAATTCTCGAAAGCAAACGGTTAGTGCTATGTGTGAAGCTCGTCGCTGGGGGGCTATCTGGTTGAGCGCTCCAGTAGGAGGATGCCGGCTATTACTCCGGCTACGACTACCAAGGGGTAGTGGTCTGAGGAGTGGGCGTAGGTGAAGGTGGAGACGATGACGAGGAGGGCGAAGAGGAAGAGGAGGAGATGTTTCATGGGGCACCGCCTTGGGGGGATTTCAGGGTAGGGGGTGCGGGAGTTGTTGGGGGACTGCCTAACTCGGTGGTGGGCGGTGGTTGGGCGGGGGAGTGGCGGTGGGGCGGGGCACCGGACGGTCGGCTCATGAATTCCTCATGAGGAGTTTGGGATTGTTGCCGCATGGAGGAGTTGGCGGCGGTGGCGCACGTTTTGCGGCGTACCACCTTCGGGCCGTTTCCCGGTCAGGTCGAGGCGCTGGCCGGCGGGGCCGTCGACGCGGTGCTGGGAGCGGCGGCGCTGACGCCGGAAACGCCTGTGTTCGATGAGGATTCGGATACCGGGGCGGCGGGGCCGGTTGCGCGTTGGCTGCGGCTCATGGGCGATCCGGCGGCGGGGGTGCACGAGAAGTTGGTTTGGTTTTGGCATGGGCATTTCACGTCGAGTCACGACAAGGTCGATACGTGGGAGCTCATGTGGCGGCAGCATTTGATCTTGCGGGAGCATGCGCTGGGGAACTTCCGGGACCTTGCGCATGCCATCACCGTGGATGGGGCCATGCTGCAGTGGCTGGATGGGGACGGGGCCAAGGCGGAGGCGCCCAATGAGAATCACGGGCGGGAGCTCATGGAGTTGTTCACCATCGGGCGGGGGCCGTACAGCCAGGCGGATGTGCGGGCGGCGGCGGTGGCCATGTCGGGGTGGAGTGTGGGGGACGGCGGGAAGGTCGAATTCGATGCGGGGAGCGGGAATGCCGCGCCGGTGACGCTGCTCGGGCGGTCGGTGACGGGCGTGCACGATGTGGTCGACGTGGTGTGCGACCGGCCGGAATGTGCTCGGTTCATTGCGGCGAAGCTGCATCTGTTCCTGGTCGGGCAGCCGGCTTCGGAGCAGCGGGTGGGGGAGCTGGCGGCGGTGTTCACCGGTGCGCGACTGGAGATCCGGCCGCTGGTCGAGGCGATACTGCGGAGTCGGGAGTTCGGGCAGGCGGTTTATGCCCGGCCGCGATACCCGGTCGAATGGGTGGTGGCCGCGCTGGGAGTTTGCGGGATCAGTGATACCGCAAAGGCTTTCGAGACCATGACCGCCCTCGGCCAGTCGCCGTTCTATCCGCCGAATGTGGCGGGCTGGCCACCGGGCATGCGGTGGCTGGATCCCGGAGCGGCCGTCGCCCGCGCCCAGCTGGCGGTGGGCGCACCCGTGATCCCGGAGATCGCGGGCGCCACCGATCCCGTCGCGGCGGTGTTCGCGCGGGCGGGCATCCACGACCCGACACCCGCGACACTCACCGCGGCAAGAGATCTCGCCTTCGCCCTCCGCCGCGACCCGAAGTCGGCGGCGACAGCGTTGCTGGGCTTCGTTCTCACCGCACCCGAATTCATCCTCGCGTGAGCTGAACAGGAATTCTCATGGTCGACAGAAGAACAGTGCTGCGCGCCGGTGCCGGTGTGGGCGCGGTGGCCGCGGTCGGCGGTCTGGCCGGGTGCGGGGTGTTCGGGCCCTCGGATATCACGCATCCGCCCGCCACCCTGCGCGCCGCGGCGCCGGACAAGCGGCGGCTGCTGGTGATCGAAATGGCCGGTGGCAGTGACGGATTGTCGATGGCGGTCCCGTACACGGATTCGCGTTATCGAGACCTGCGGCGCGCCACCGCGATCGCCGCGGAGAAGGTGCATCGCCTCGACGGCAATCTCGGACTGCATCCGGCCTTGCGGCAGCTGGCGGCGCAGGGCGTCTCGGTGGTGCCCGGGGTCGGCACCGCGAAACCCGATCTCTCGCATTTCGAGATGCTGCACCGCTGGCAGGCCGGCGATCCCGAGGGCACCGTCCGGCCTGACACCGGATTCCTGGGCCGCCTGTGCGATCACCTCGGCGATCCCAGCGCGCCCGCGGTCGGTGTGGCGCTGGGCGCCGGCGCGAGTCCGGCACTGGCCTGCGCGCACGTCACCACACTGTCCGTCGATCACGATACGGGCGGCCTGTTCCCGGTCTTCGAGGACGAGAACATCCGCGACGCCTGGCTCGCGGCGCAACGCGCCATGGCGCACCCGGATCGCGCCGACACCGCCCCCTTCGCCGTGGCGCGCTCGGGAACCGCTGCGGCACTGCGCTTCTCGGATGTGGCGGCAAAACTGACCCCCGCCGCCGACGGCTACCCGGACAGTGATCTCGGTGTCCAGCTGCGCCTCGCCGCCCGCCTGCTCGCCGACGATCAGCACGGCCTGCGCATCGTCCACGTGCCCATGGGCGCGGACTTCGACACCCACAGCAAGCATCCGACCCGCTACGGCGCGCTCATGAGCGATCTGGACGCCTCCCTCGCGGCCTTGCGCACCGACCTGGCCGCCCGCGGCATCGCCGACCGCGTCCTCATCGCCGCCTACAGCGAGTTCGGCCGCCGCGTGCCCGACAACGGTTCCGACGGTCTCGATCACGGCGCGGCCGGCACCGCCCTGCTGCTCGGCCCGACCAATCCGGGCGTCTTCGGGGAACTGCCGTCGCTGCGCAACCTCGATCCGGACGACAACCTGCGTGCCACGGTCGATATGTCCGAGTTTTACGCGACGCTCGCCGAGAGCTGGTTCGGCATCCCCGCCGGCGACGTATTACCCGGCCGACCCCGCCCGATCCCGGGTGTCGTGGCCGCATGACCACCGGAGATGCTGTAATTGCGCGGGTGCGGGTGCTGGTGTGTGAGGACGACGGAAACCTCGGCGACGAGATCGCCGCGGGTTTGCGAGCGGCCGGTTTCGCCGTCGACCTGGCCCGCGACTACGCGGACGCCGACCTGAAGATCGCGGTCAACACCTACGACTGCCTGGTCATCGACCGCGGCCTGCCCGACGGCGACGGTCTCGACCTGGTCCGCGCCCAGCGCGAATCCGGGCAGCGCACCCCGGTACTCATCCTCACCGCCCGCGACGCCCTGGCCGACCGCCTCGACGGCTTCGCACACGGCGCCGACGACTATGTGGTCAAACCGTTCGCCATGGACGAACTCGCCGCCCGCGTGAGCGCCCTGTGCCGTCGCCAGGAACTCCCCGCCCCCACCCGGACCGTGCTCGGCACGCTGGTGGTGGACCGCCCGCGCCGCCGCGTGCACCGCGCCGGCACCCTGCTCACCTTGACCCCCAAGGAGTTCGGCGTCCTGGAACTGCTCGCGGCCCGTGCGGGCACCGTCGTCTCCCGCGCCGAACTCATCGAATGCTGCTGGGACGAAATGGCCGAACCCGCCTCCAATGTCGTCGATGTGGTCGTCGCGCAGCTGCGCCGCAAACTCGGCGACCCACCACTGATCGACACCGTCCGCGGCGTCGGCTTCACCATCAACCCCTAGACATGACCTTCGCCGATGATCCACACTCCCCGCCGCCGCGGGCCCGCCGCCTGCTGAACGGTCCGCGTGCGGTGTTCACTCGATTGCGCCGCAGGGGCGATGCCGGTTCGCGGGTTGCGCGACCGGCCACGCCCGAGCGGCTGCGGCGTACTCGGTGGCTGTTGACCGCGTTGTTCACCGCGATCACGGCGATTTGCCTGATCGTGCTGGGCGCCGTGGCCGCGACGATCGATGCGCATTCGCGGGACACCGCGCTCGACGGCCGCATCGACCGGGTGGTGACCGGGTTGGCGCGCGAAGTCTATTGGGACGAGGACGGCGTGGCCGATCTCGAAACCGTGCGCACGGATGACGATCTCGCGCAGGGGTCGCGGTCCGTGGTCGTGCTGGTGCGCGATGCGGGCGGCGGCTGGCGAGAAGGGTTCACGCACAAGCGGAATGGGCTGCCCGTCGATCTCACCGAGCTGGCAGGGGAAGTGGCCGATACGACGGATACCGTGTGGCGCACCACAACTGATCGCGGTGGCACCGCGGTGCGGCTCGCCGCGGAACCCGCGTGGGACAACAAGGGTGACGTCGGGGCTGTGGTCATCGCGGGCGCGGATCCCGGACCCTGGATGGCAGATCACCGCAGGCTGGTGCTGGCACTGGAACTCGGTGGCGCGGCGCTGGTGGCGCTGGCCGCCCTCGCAGGGCATCTGCTCTCCGGCGTGAGCATGCGCCCCGCCTTGCGCATGCTGGACGAGCAGGAGCGTTTCCTCTCCGAGGCCTCGCACGAACTGCGCACCCCGCTCGCCACCCTGCGCCTGTATCTCGATGCGGCACTGCGGGATCCGGATGACACCCGCCGCGCGGTGACGGATGCCCGCTCGCTCACCGATCGTATGGGCCGTCTGGTCACCGGCCTGCTGGCGCGCACTCGCACCGAAACCGGATTGGGTGAACTGGATCTGCAGCGGCTGGCCCTCGATCAATTGGTCGAGGGCGTGGTGGCCGAATCCGGCGGTGAGGTGACATTGCATGCGGAACCCACTGTGGTGCAGGCGGATCCGGATCTGCTGTCACTGGCCGTGCGTAATCTGATCGACAATGCGATCGTGCACGGTGGCGGCACCGAGGTCGAGGTGACGGTATCGGCGGGCACGGTGACCGTGCGCGATCACGGGCCGGGCTTGGATCCCGCACTGTCGGACCCGTTCCAGCGCGGTGCGGCCGGTTCGAGCGGCCGTCACGGTATCGGCTTGTCGATCGTGCAGTGGGTGGCGCAGGCCCATTCCGGTTCTGTGGCAATACGATCCGCGGAGGACGGCGGCGCCATCGCTACCCTGACCCTCCCGCTCGCGCCGACGGACCCGCCGCAATAGAGCCCGTCGGTCCGCCGGAAGAGAGCCCGTCGGTCCGCCGGAAGAGAGCCCGTCGATCCGCCGGAAGAGACTGGCCGATCCGGCGAAACAGACCTCGCCGATCCGTCGCGAACAGACCTCGCGAAGACGCCGTAAGAACCCCGCCGCCCGGCGTACTGTGACGGCGTGCCCTCCACCCATGTCGAATGGTTCGTGAGTGCTCCGCGGCCGAATGTCTTTCGGGCGCTACTCGATGCGCGTTCGGTGCGAACGTGGATGGTCCCCGACGGCATGACCGGTCGCGTCCACGAATTCGATCCGAGGGTGGGCGGACGCTTCCGCATCTCGCTCACCTACGACGTGCCGACCGGCGCCGGTAAGACCTCCGCGCACACCGACACCTTCCACGGCGTCTTCACCCGCGTGGTCCCCGATCGCACGGTCGTGCAGACCGTCGAGTTCGAAACCGAGGATCCGGCGCTGCGCGGCGAGATGACCATCAGCTACACCCTCGACGACGCCCCCGGTGGCACCCGCGTGGCCGCCCAGCACGACAACCTACCGCCGGGTCTCTCCCAGCAGGACAACGAAGTCGGCTTCCGCATGTCCCTGGCGAAACTGGCGACGCTGGCCGAGCAGGAGGAACGCCGCCGCCACGGCTGAACGAACCCGGCAGTGCCCTAGCCGATGAAGGTTAACGGCAGGAGTACGAGCATTTCACGGCCGGGGATGTCACAGTGGATTGTTATGGCGCTGCCGGATTTTCCGAATCCGTCCGGATTCGCCGATTACGACGATCGGCGACGGGCGGCGCGCCTGCGTGCCGGCAGGCTGGGGCACGATTGGGTGCACTGGCGCCGGGCACGGTTCATCCTGTTGCGGCTGAGCATGATTCCGGTGGTGGTGCTCACCCTGTTCGCGCAGTACCTGGCCTTGGACGTGATGCCGGAACGGGCGCGGCTGGCGCAGACCCAGCCGGCCGTACTGCCGATCGCCGGCCCGTCCGATCCGCTGGCGAGCGATACCGCCGTCTTCGATCTGGTGGGACTCGGCGTACTCGACGCCTCGGAGACCGCTCGCGCGCTGCCGTCGCTGACCAAACTGGGGTCGGTGTGGGCGGTGCGCTACGACAACACCGGTATCGACACCAAGGTCATCGCCGACCTCATCGTGAAGGTCACCAAGGCGGCCAAGGTGAAGAAGGTGGTGCTCGCCGGGCACAGCATGGGTGGCGTGATCGCGCTCGAGATCGCCGACCACCTGCACACCGGCAGTGATCGCAAGGTGCTCGCCGTGATCCTCGACTGCACGCCCCTCGACCTGTACGCCGTCCGCCCGCAGGCGCGCGACCAGGGTGAGGAACTACTGCGCTGGGTCGGCTGGTTTCCCGGCGCTCGTGAGAGCCGCCTGCTGCGCATGGCGGCGGAGGTCTATGCCCGCCACGAGAGTTTCTCGGGCGGCCGCTACGGTTTCCGGCCGGGCAAGTTCCGGGACGCCGTGCTGGAGGTGCTGCACGAGAAGATCCTGAACACCGACGCCGCCAGCAACGGTCTCATCGAGGACCAGTTCAAGGCCATTGTGGCGGGTGGTGCGGTGGATGATCTGCGGGCGCTGGCCAAACCGGTGGACGGAAAGCCGCGGCCCGCAATCGTTTTCATCCGCCCGCACGATCCGTACCGGGATCCGATCGTGGATGTCGAGTACTCGCATCGGGTGCTGATCGAGCAGGTCGGCGGGGTGGACGGGACCCTGCTGGTGGCGTTCACGCGGCATGCCGGGCACGCCAATCCGATTCAGCATCCGGAGGAGTACAACGGGCTGATCGCACAGCAGGTGGTGCCGTTCATTCGCGAAGTGCAGAGCGATGCGGCTTTATCGGCGATCACCGGGCGCTGATCACTTCACGATGTCGTCGTAGGCGGGCCGAATTCCGGAGGGCGGCACCATGTTCCAGTGCTCCAGTTGAGTACGGACCTGCTCCGCGGCGTCGATGTTCAACGGCCCGCTCGTCCACAGTGCGTACGGGAGATTCAGGAACCTCCCCTCGGTGACGGCACGCAGCTGCTGGATGCCGGGCTTGGCGCGCAGCATGTCCACCTTCTGCTGGAAGGTCTGCGGCGGGTAGTCGACGAAGACGATGGCATCCGGATCGGCGGCGGCCAGGCGCTCCCACGAGACGGAGGTCCAGGTATCGGCGACATCGTCGAGAGCATTGCGCGCCCCGGCCGCCGTCAGTATCGCTTGTGGCGCACCGAATTTGCCGCTGGACATGATGGTGTCGGAGGCGCTGTCGAAAAGGAACAGCGTCGGCGGTTTCGCGGGTTGCGGGGCGGCGTGCAGGGCGGCCAGCCGCCGATCCAGGTCCTCGGTGAGTTCGGTGGCGCGATCCGTGCGCCCGGTGATTCGCCCCAGATCCGTGAGGTCGGTGCGCAATGCCGTCCACGGTTCGACGATCCCGCGCTCGCCGTCGGGGCGGCGGCAGCTCTCGGTGAGCACGTACGGTGCGACACCGGAGGCGCGCAGGGAATCCGGCGTCAGGTTGGCGGCCTCGGAGTAACCGTAGTTCCAGCCCGCGACCATCACATCCGGCCGCTGCGCCAGCACCGTCTCGCGCGAAGGATAATCGGGCGCAACGGAATTCAGCTTGTCGACCGCGTCACCGTAGTGCTTACGCAGGGTGCCCGCATCGCGTTTGAGGCTCGATACGGCAGTCACCTCGTCCTGCGCGCCCAGTGCCAGCACCATCGAGATCAGGTTGCCGTCATTGACGAACATGCGTTTCGCGGGCGACGGGAACCGCTGGTCCACACCGCAATTGCGCACGGTCAGGTCACCGGCGACGGTCTTCGACTGCCCGCAGGCCGCCAGCGTGCCCGCCACCGCGGTGACGGTCAGGATCAGGGATAGCTTCCCCAGGAGCATGCCAGTTCTCAAGACTGAGCCTTTCGCGCGGTAATGAGCAGATGAGAGGTACCGGTCTCGGGATCCGGCACGCGCAGGGCGCGCACCCCGAACACGGTGTCGAGGATTTCGGGCCGCAAAGCGATATCGGGCGTCTCGAGCGGATGCGCTCGTCCGTCGTGCAACACCAGCACCCGGTCGCAATACCGATCGGCGAGCGCCAGATCATGCAGGCTCATGATCACCGTCCGATCCAAAGACTTTGCCAGCGCAAGCAATTCGAGCTGATGCGTGATATCCAGATGATTGGTCGGCTCATCGAGCAGCAATACCGGCGTCTCCTGCACCAGCGCCCGCGCCAGCAGCACCCGCTGCCGCTCCCCACCCGAAAGCCGATGCACCGCCCGCCCCTCGAACCCGGCGAGATCCACCGCCCGCAACGCCTCTCCGACAACCTGTTGCTCGCCGCCCCCACCCGCACCCCAGGGCGGCAGATAAGGCGTCCGTCCCATCGCAACGAGTTCCCCCACCAGCAGATCCGCCTGCGGCCCCTCATCCTGCGCCACCATGGCGAGCAGTCGCGCCCGCCGCCGAGCCGAAACCCGATGCACGGCAACCCCATCGATGAGAACACTGCCGGCGGCAGGCGGCACCAACCCCGCCACCGTGCGCAGCAGCGTCGTCTTACCCGCCCCGTTCGGCCCTACGATGCCGATAGTTTCACCGGCCCGCACCTCGAAATCGACGCCGGAGACGACCGTCCGCCGCCCGGCAATGCAAGCCAGCCCCCGTACCTGCACCGAGCCGCCCGTGCTGTCGTTGTTCATGCGGTTCCGAATCGGTAGGTGCGGCGTCCCATCAGGAGGAGGAAGGCGGGCGCGCCGATGAGGCCGGTGAGGACGCCTACCGGGATTTCGGTGGGGCGGACCAGGACTCTGGTGGCGGTGTCGGCCACTACCAGGAAGAGGGCGCCGCAGAGGGCCGAGGCGGGGAGCAGGATGCGGTGACGCGGGCCCACTATGAGGCGGGCCGCGTGCGGCACTACCAGGCCGACGAAGCCGATCCCGCCGGAGACCGCGACCAGGACGCCCACCAGGACCGCCAGCAGGATGAACAACGCGATCCGCAACTGCCGCACCGGGACTCCGACCGAGGCGGCGGTGTCCGTGCCGAGGTTCAGGACGTCCAGCCAGTTGGCGGAGAGAAACAGCGCGAGGGCACAAGCGGCTACCACGGTGGCGGGGAGCAGGATTCGGGTCCAGTCGGCGCCCGCGAGGCTGCCGAGGAGCCAGAAGAGCACCGATTTGGCGGCGGCGGGATCACCGCTGCGGAAGACGATGTAACTGCTCAGCGCGCTGAAGGCCGAGCCGAGGACGGTGCCGGTCAGGACCAATCGCAAAGGGGTGAGGCCACCCTGGGCTACCGCGATCAGGAAGACGGCCGCGGCTGCTGCCAGGGCCCCGGCCAGCGCGCCTGCGGAGAGCGCCCAGAGCCCCGCTGCGGCAAAGCTTCCCGTGGTGATGACGGCCGCCGCGCCGACGCCCGCGCCCGAGGAGACGCCCAGGAGATACGGATCCGCCAGCGGATTGCGCACCAGCGTCTGCATGCCCGCGCCCGAGACCGCCAGTCCCGCTCCGACGATCGCCGCGAGCAGCGTGCGCGGCACCCGCAACTGCCACACGATGGTGTCGACGCCCAGATTGGCGGGTGCGAGTCCGGTTGCGCGCCGGTGCAGTACGTCCAGCACATCGTGCAGGGGAATGGTTTCGGCGCCGAATCCGGTCGCCACGATCATGGCGGCTAGCAGCAGCGCCGCCAGTACCGGCAGCGCGATCGCCGCCCGGGCACGGCTCATCGACGGAGCTCTCTGGGCAAATCGCGGCCTCTCCCGAGTTAGGTCCGGTGGGGGAGGTCTGACTCGCAGCCCGAAGGTTGCTCACAGTGGCGCGACCGTTCCGGGTTTGCACCGGATTCCCGCACCCACCGGGGATGACGGGACGGACTCTACCGTCCGGAAGTATTGCTCAGCGGATGCGGGTGCCCAGCAGGTGACGCACGCCGCTCACGAACAACTGCAGTCCGAAATCGAAGCGGGCGGTGGCGCCGGTGGTGTCGTAGAGGGGGGAGTGTTCCTCGGCGAGGGCGCCCGCGGAATCCATCTGGATGCGCGACTGCTCGTCGACGGTCTGGCCGAGCACGTAATAGAGGAGCGTGTAGGCCGCGAGATCCGCTTCCTCGCGCGTCATGCCCGCGCGAATGGCGGCGCTGGCCAGTCGTTCCCGCCCCTTGCTGGTGGTGAGCCGGGAAGCGTAAGTGGCCGAGACCAATTCGGCGCCGTCGCGGTAGGCGAGCAGGCAGGAGCGCAGCCGATGCGCGAGTTCGGTCATTTGCCCGGACCATTCGCCCGCACCGACCGGTTCGTCCATGGGTGCGAGCACGCGGTCCGCGACCGCGCCGAGCAGGGCCTGTTTGTTGGGAAAGTGCCAGTACAGCGCCCCCGGCTGCACGTGCAGCGAGCTCGCGAGCCGCCGCATGGTCAGGTCGGCGAGCCCGTACTGGTCGAGAATGGCGATGGCCCCGTCGACCACGTCCGTGCGATGAAGTTGCACTGCAGAATCCGACCCTCTCGTGTTCCGGCTCACGTTCCCGGCTGCTAGCCTACCCTGAACACCGTTCAAGTTGTTCGGCTACACGAGCCGGGCACGTTGCGATGCCCGGCCCGACCGGCCGGACGAAGGGACTCGTAGGCATGACCCAGGCAGCCGTCACCACCGAGGCCGGAAGCACTGCCGGCGACGACATTCTCGCCATCGCCCGTGAGCAGGTGCTCGAACGCGGAGTCGGACTCACCCAGGACCAGACCCTCGAGGTACTGCGACTGGGCGACGACCGGCTCGAAGAACTACTGAGCCTCGCGCACGACGTGCGCATGAAATGGTGCGGACCGGAGGTCGAGGTCGAGGGCATCATCTCGCTCAAGACCGGCGGCTGCCCCGAGGACTGCCACTTCTGTTCGCAGTCCGGCCTTTTCCAGTCCCCGGTGCGCGCCGCGTGGCTCGATATCCCGTCGCTGGTCGAGGCCGCCAAGCAGACCGCCAAGACCGGCGCCACCGAATTCTGCATCGTGGCCGCCGTGCGCGGACCGGACGAGCGGCTCATGGCGCAGGTCGCCGCGGGCGTCGAGGCCATCCGCAACGAGGTCGACATCCAGGTCGCCTGCTCGCTCGGCATGCTCAACCAGGAGCAGGTCGACCAGCTCGCCGCCATGGGCGTGCACCGCTACAACCACAATCTCGAGACCGCGCGCTCGCACTTCCCGAACGTGGTCACCACCCACACCTACGACGAGCGCTGGGAAACCCTGCGCATGGTGCGCGAAGCCGGTATGGAGGTCTGCTGCGGCGGCATCCTCGGCATGGGCGAAACCCTGGAGCAGCGTGCGGAATTCGCCGCGGACCTGGCCACGCTGGAGCCCGACGAGGTGCCGCTGAACTTCCTCAACCCGCGTCCCGGCACGCCGTTCGGTGATCTGGAGGTGCTGCCCGCCGCCGACGCGCTGCGTGCCGTCGCCGCCTTCCGGCTCGCCTTGCCGCGCACCATCCTGCGTTTCGCCGGCGGTCGTGAGATCACGCTCGGCGACCTCGGCGCCAAGCAGGGCATCCTCGGCGGCATCAATGCCGTCATCGTCGGCAACTACCTGACCACGCTGGGCCGGCCCGCCGAAGCCGACCTCGATCTGCTCGGCGAACTCAAGATGCCGATCAAAGCGCTCAACGAAACTCTCTGACCGCGGCGGGGCCTCGGCCCCTCCGACGCCGGTGGACCATGCGGAGCCGGTACCGTGAAGCGGTACCGGCTTCGGCGCAGCTCGACCAGGCTGTTCCACATCGAGACACGAAGGATCCATCGAGGTGATCGTGGAGATAGAGGAGCGCTACAACCCGTTCACGGGTAAGCGGATCGTGCCGGGGCTGGACGATCCGGTGCCGGCCGCCGCCGCACTCGGATTGGAGCCGCCGCGCTACTGCGAACAATGCGGACGCCGGATGATCGTGCAGGTCAGTCCCGACGGCTGGTGGGCGAAATGCTCCCGGCACGGTGTCCTCGACTCCACGCACCTGGAACACCGCTAGTGGCAACCGCATTCGCCGCCGCCGAACCGGGCGGGCTACGCACCGGCCCGCTGATCCGTGAGGTCCGCGCCGCGGTCATCGTGGCCGCGGCCATCGGCGCGGTGAGCGCGCTGGGCGGGGTGATCTGGGCGTATCTCGCACCGGCCGAACAGCTTGCGGTGGTCGACAAGAACCAAGGGGTGGCGCTCACCGGGGAAAGCGTGCACCGGTTCGATGCGCTGGCGATCTTCGTGCTCATCGGGTTCGTGACGGCGGTGATCACGGCGAGCGCGGCGTGGCGGTGGCGCAGTGCGCGCGGGCCGCTGGGGCTGCTCGGCATGTTGCTCGGCTCGGTGGGCGGGGCGGTGCTGATGAAGATCGTGGGCGAGGCGGTGGCCGAGCAGGTGCACACGCGGCCCGCGAATCCGGCGCTGCACACCATCGTGGAATTCGCGCCGTCCGTGGAGAGCTGGGCGGTGATCATCGTGCAGCCGTTGATGGCGGCGCTGGTGATTCTGATCCTCGCGGCATTGAGTACTCGCGACGATCTCGGAACCGGTGAACTGCTGCCGTTCGGCGGCAACCCGCCCGAGCCGGATGTGCTGGCGCCCAACCAATTCGGCTCCGCCATCACGTACGGGCCGTACTACGGTGCCGGTGGTGCGCCGCAGCCGGGCGCGCCGCGCGATCCGATGGTGCCCTTCGAGGCGCCGGGTTCCGCGCCGGAACCGGGCCCCACGCGCTGACGGTAGCGCGCTGCTCCGTGAAATTCGGTGGATGCTGTCACGGTATCCGCCTACCCTGGCGTGGCATCGGCCTCCCTGCGGGTCGAGTTCGACGACACCGTTTTCCAGGGGGAGACCATGAAAGCACCCGCGCCGGCCCATAATCCGGCCGCGAACGATCCGGCGGAACGACCGGACCTGGCGGCGTGGCGGCAACGCCACGAGCTACGCCGTTCCAATGCCGCCCGCCCGATCCCGAGCGCGCGCACCTACCGCCGTTCGACCAAACATCGTAAACGTGAATCGGATAGTTGATCGGTCACTCGCGTTTCCTGTCGGTGGCGTCGATTAATGTTCTCGTTGGGCGGGGGAGAACCGCTCGCCGTTGCGAGACAAGGAAATTCGATGACAATGCTTCGTTGTGCCGCCCTCGCCGTCTGTGCGTCCGCCGTCCTGCTGAGTGCGGGCGCCGGAATCTCGAGTGCGGATGATTCACACCAGGTGCTGTACGAAGCATGGGGGACAGGCACCAACTCGGCCAACCAGGTCGGCTATGTGGGTGGCAACGGCACCGATATTCAGCAAGAAACCAATGTGTCATTGCCGTGGTCCAAAACGGTAACCTCCAGTTCTCTTCCCGTCTGGAACATGGTGGCGCAGAACGCCACGGACAATGGCTCCATCTCGTGCCGTATCACCGTCGACGGCGTAGTCAGAGACACGGAAACCGCGACCGGTGGATATTCCATGGTGACCTGTGCCGTGACCCCACAGTAGTGGCCGTTCCCGCAGGTCGGGCGTAACCTGACAGTGTCGTGATCACGACACTGTCAGGAAGCTAATCGGAATAAGGCGCGGGATCTCCGATGGCCGTAAATTGGTGGCGCGACGCCATTCTGTTACAAATGACCCGCTCGCGAGCAAGCGCAGCGGTAGCCTTTCTCGTCCTCGAGGACGGCACCAACATAATCACCTTCCCCCGCCTCAATTGGGCAATAGTCTTCGGCGCCTTGGCCGCAATACTCGCCGCCGCAGTAGCCCTCATGCTCCTCGTCAGCTCAGCCCGTTTCGAAGCACCACCGACCCCTACTCCACCCCCGCCGGCTGCTTGCCAAATGTTCTGTCCCACAACACCATGAGCCCGCATCATTGCATTGCGCCGACCAAGTGGTTATAACCGGTACATGACGGTTAACTCCACGCTCACCGCCCGCGGCCTACTGCTCGATATGGACGGCACTCTCGTGAACTCCGATGCCGTCGTGGAACGCATCTGGCGACGGTGGGCCGGCGAAAACAATCTGGACCCCGAAGATGTTCTGGCGGTGGCTCATGGACGGCAGGGGTGGTCGACCATGGCCGAGCTCCTTCCGGAGCGCCCGATGGAGGTGAATCACGCCGAGAACGACCGCATGCTGGCCGAGGAGGTCACCAATGTGGATGGCGTGGTGGCAATCCCCGGCGCACCCGAGTTCATGGCGGCCATCGCCGATCTCCCGCACGCCTTGGTGACGTCCGCCAGCCAGGCCCTCGCCGAATCTCGCATGGCCGCGGCCGCCCTGCGTGTCCCCGCCCTGCGCATCACCTCGGAATTGGTCACCGCGAGCAAGCCCGACCCCGAGGGTTTTCTGAAAGCCGCAGCCGAACTGGGCATCTCGCCGGAAGACTGCCTCGTCTTCGAAGACTCCGAAGCCGGCATCGCCGCCGCCAAATCCGCCGGCATGCCAGTGCTCGGTGTAGGCCCCCGCGCCGCCGCCTTCACCCCCACCGCCCATATCCCCGACCTCACCCACCTCCGCATCGAAAACCTGTCCGACGGAACGATCGCCATTCACCTAACCCACTGAGCGCTTCTGATGACCGACGAATCATGTGAGGGCAGAGTGTGTTCGGGTGATACTGGGGGTTCGTAGGTCGATTGGGAGGGGGACGGGATGGCGCGGGATTCGGAGGGTTACCGGCGGAAGGTCAATCGGTTCAACAAAGTTGTGGTTGGGTTGCAGCGGGTGGGGATCGCTGTGGGGCCCATGTATGTGATGACGGTGGTGGGGCGGAAGAGTGGGGAGCCGCGGACCGTGCCGGTGGCGGTGAACTCGATTTCCGGGGAGCGGTACGTCATTCAGGCTTATCGGAAGGCCGACTGGGTGGCGAATGTGCGGGCGGCGGGCACCGCCACGCTACGCCGAGGCAGGCGCTCCGAGGTCGTCCGATTGGTCGAGCTTCCGGTGGATGACCGCCGATCACTCTTGCGCGAGCACATTGCGAACAGTCCGGCTCGGGCCGGGAAGCTGCTGGTGACCACCGGGCTGGTGGATGATCCGAGCCCGGAGGCCGTGGCGGCGGCCGCCGGGCGGATCGCGGTGTTTCGTATCGCGGATTGAGTCCGTCAGTCGTTGCGCACTGAGGCGGGGACTACTTCCAGTAGGGCGAAATCCATGGGGAGGGGCTGGACTTCGCGGAGGTGGAGGTCGGCCGAGGACAGGAGGGCGCGGAAGTGGGGGAGGGTGCGTTCCCGGCCTCCGACATTGCAGAGCATGTGGACGTCCCAGGCGGGGGCGAGGGAGGTTGCGTTGTCGTCGGGGAGCAGGCGTTCGATGACGTAGAGGCGGGCGTGGGCGGGCATGGCGGCGGCGCAGTTGGCGAGGATGCGGTGGCACTCTTCGTCGTTCCAGTCGTGGAGGACGCGGGAGAGCAGGTAGATGTCGGCGCCTGGTGGGATCGCCTCGGTGAAATCGCCTGGTATGAGGTCGCAGCGGGAGAGACAGTCGGCGCGGTCCAGAGCGGCGCGGGCGCCGGTCAGGGTGGAGGCGCGCTCGAAGAGGATGCCGTGCAGGTGTGGCGCGGAACGGAGCAGGCCCGCGAGCAGGGCGCCGTTGCCGCCGGCCACATCCACGACGGTGCGGGCGTCGGTGTGGTCGATGAGGTCGGCCACCTGGCCGAAGATGGTGGCGCTCGAGGCCATGGCGGCGTCGAAGAGTTGCGCGCCATGGGTTGTGGCGGAGAAGTATTCGAATTGATGGCTGCCGAAATGGTGGTCGAAACCCGGGCGACCGGTACGAACAGCGTGACCGAGATGCGCGAACGACTCGTAGAAGGCGCCACCGTAGAGCAGGGCCAGCGGATGCAGCGACCGTTCCGTGGCGGCCGGCAGCAGCGCGCCGGTGTCGGTGAGCTCGAAGCCGGAACCGTTGGGACGCACGATGTCCAGGTCGGTCAGGTAGCGCAGCAATCGGTGCAGGCTGTCCGGGTCGGTACCGGTGTCGCGGGCCAGCTCCGCGGTGGTCGCCCCGGGGAAGGCGGCCAGTCGGTCCGCCACTCCCAGCGCTGCGGTGGTGGCGAGCGCCTGGGTGGCCCAGGCGCCGGTGAGCAGTCGCAGCAGCCGGGTCTGCGGATCGCAGGATTCGGTCAGGTGCTCCGACAGAGCCGCCCGTGCTGGATCGGGTCCAGGATCTCCGAACGCAATCGCACCAGACTGCGTTCGATGATCGGTCCCTGCGACAACGGCCCGTACCGCTCGGCATCCAGCCGCCGCCCCAGTTCCCGCCAGATCCGCGACTCGCTCCAATCATCCGGCGACACACCGGGATCGCATTGCAGGTAGTAGCGGGTGATGTCGGGACTGCGCGGCATCTGCCCGGCGAAACCGTCCGGATGCACCCCGTAGATGACGGTGTGCGTGGTCGGCGGCGCCTGCGCCAGCAATGCGAGCCAGGTGATGTCGTGCTCGCGCGCGGCCCGCACCGACGGTACCGTGCCGCGTGCGACACCCCGGGCGCCATCACAACCGGCCAGATAGTGTGCGGTATAGCGAAGTTCGCGTCCGGCGCCATCACGGGCCAGCACCCACGGCCGGTCGCCCCGCGGATCGCCGAGCGCTTCGACGGTGGTCTCGAAGTGGATGGTCCCGCCGCGCCGCAGCAGCTCCGCGATGAGATCGGTCACCAGCGCCTGCTGCGGGTACACCGTATGCACCCCACCGTCACCCAGCAGGTCGTAGTTCAATTCGAATCGCCCGGCCGCACTGCGGAATTCGCACAGGCTGTGCGTCTTCCCGGTGGCGTTCAGCCCCTCGGCGAGGCCGTGCTCGCGCAGTACGGCGACGCTGTCCGGCGTCAGGAATCCGGCGCGGGCGCGTTGTTCGACATGTTCACGGCTCCGCCGTTCCAGTACGATGCACTCGATTCCCGTCTCGCACAACAGATTCGCCAGTACCAGGCCCGCCGGGCCCGCGCCGAGAATCAGCACGGTGGTGGCGGGGATGTTCGTTCCCTCGAGCACCGGCTCAAGGTAAAGGACGAGTCCGGCAATTCCGTTAAAACCCCGCCGCGTGTCAACTGTCAGTCTGTTCCAGGAGCGACAGATTGGTTCTGAAACAACAGGTTTCACAATGTGGCGACCGGAATGTCCGATCCTCCGAGCCGGGAACCCCCGACTCCACCCATTCGATCGATGCGCACGGGTGCGGCGGGGTACCTTCCGTGCCATGAGCGACTACGACCGGTCCGGTCGCGGTAGGTCGTCTGAACCGTTGACGGAACCCCTGTACAGCCCGCAGCCCCACTACGACCCGAGGTCCTACCACCCCGCGCCCGAGCCGTTGCCGAGGATTCACTCGGGACGGTTGTGGGCGGGCGGGATCGGCACGGCGGTGGTGATGGCGCTACTCATCCTGGTGGCCATCCTGCTGGTCCGCGGTGTCTTCGGCATCCCCGTCCTCGCACCCGAGCACGAGGGCGTGTACGGGACCGCGAACACCACCACCTACGCCCTGGGCGCGGCCGGAATCACCCTGCTGGCCACCGGCATCCTGCACGGACTGCTGGAGTTCATGCCCACCCCGCTCACCTTCTTCTACTGGATCACCGCGCTCGCCACCGCGGCGGCGGTGATCCTGCCCTTCACCGTCTCCGCCGCCCAGGACGAGCAGATCGCCACGGCCGTCATCGATCTGGTAGCGGGCGTGTGCCTGATGAGCGTGCTGGGCACGGTCGCGGCCGGATCGGTGCGCCACCCGGGCGATGGGATCAGCTGGGCGGACGCAGGGCCGCGAACTCGTCGGTGACCCGGATCTCGGAGTCGGTGAAGCGGTAGACCGCCGCCGGGCGGCCGCCGGCGCGACCGGGGGAGGCGGTGGCGCCGGTGGGGGTGATCACCTTGCGGCGGGTCAGGACGCGCTGCAGGTTGGTGGTATCCACGTCGTATCCGAGTGCCGCGCAATAGATTTCGCGCAGCGTGGACAGCGTGAAGGTGGCGGGCGCCAGGCCGAAGGCGATATTCGTGTAGGACAGCTTGCCCGCCAACCGGTTTCGCGCGTGCTGCACGACGATGCCGTGATCGAAGGACATGTGCGGCAGCGCCGACACCGGATGCCAGCGGGTGTCGGACGGGAGTTCCGGCTCGGCGGTCAACGGCACCAGGCCCAGATAGGCCGAGGCGATCCGGCGATCGCCCGGAACCCGGTGCGGATCGCTGAACACCGAGAGCTGCTCCAGATGGGTCAGCTCCCGCACATCGACCTTCTCCGCGAGCTGTCGCGCCGCGGAGGTGCCGAGGTCCTCGTCGTCGCGCAGGCGGCCCCCGGGGAGTGACCAGGTGCCCTTCGCCGGGTCCAGCGCGCGTTCCCACAACAACACCGCGAGTTCGGTCCGCTGATCGGACGGACAGCGTTCTGCGCCTGCCTTAGCGCTCTCACCTGCACTGATGGTTGCCGGGAAGCGACGAACCTGGAACACGGCGGTGAGCGTTTCGTGGATGATGCTACTATGGGCCACGTTTTCGATTGTAAGTCGAAAACCGGTTGTATGCGAATCGGCGGAGGTTGCCGAACGCATGAGAGAAGGAGCCATGCCATGGCTGCACCAGTTGCCACGATGACGCTCGCCGAGCGCATCGCGGAGGGGCCCTCGGGATTCACCGGCGTAGACGCCACCCCAGAGTGGGCGCAGGAGATCAAGCGACTCGCGCGGGAGCGCAATGCCACGATCCTCGCGCACAACTACCAGCTCCCCGAGATCCAGGACATCGCCGACCACGTCGGCGACTCCCTCGCACTCTCCCGGATAGCCGCCGAAGCGCCCGAGGACACCATCGTGTTCTGCGGTGTGCACTTCATGGCCGAGACCGCCAAGATCCTCAGCCCCGAGAAGACGGTCCTCATCCCCGACCAGCGGGCCGGCTGCTCCCTGGCCGACTCCATCACCGCGGACCAGCTCCGCGAATGGAAGGCCGAGCACCCCGACGCGCTGGTGGTGTCGTACGTGAACACCACCGCCGCGGTGAAGGCGCTCACCGACATCTGCTGCACGTCCTCCAATGCCGTCGACGTGGTCGCCTCCATCGACCCGGACCGCGAGGTGCTGTTCCTGCCGGACCAGTTCCTGGGCGCGCACGTCAAGCGCGTCACGGGGCGCGAGAACATCCACATCTGGATGGGCGAATGCCACGTGCACGCCGGCATCAACGGCGACGAACTCAACGAACAGGCCCGCACCCACCCGGACGCCGAGCTCTTCGTGCACCCCGAATGCGGTTGCGCCACTTCGGCGCTCTACCTCGCGGGCGCCGGCGAGTTCCCCGCCGACCGGGTGCACATCCTGTCCACCGGCGGCATGATCGACGCCGCCAAGGCGGCCGCGGCGCGAAGCGCCACAAAGGGCTCAGCGAACCAGGTGCTGGTCGCCACCGAGGTCGGCATGCTGCACCAGCTGCGAAAAGCCGCCCCCGGCATCGACTTCCAGGCCGTCAACGACCGCGCGTCCTGCAAGTACATGAAGATGATCACCCCCGCCGCCCTGCTCCGCTGCCTGCTGGAGAACCGCGACGAGGTGCACGTCGACCCGGAAACCGCCGCCCTGGCCCGCGACTCGGTCCAGCGCATGATCGAAATCGGCAACCCGGGCGGCGGGGAGTAATCCCACCGGCACGGCATCCGGCGGAGAACCGTCCGGGAGAAGGTGACCAACGATGAGTACGTCCGTATCGATTCAGTGGGAGGCCGAGGCCGACCTGGTCGTGGTCGGCGGCGGCGTCGCCGGCCTGACCGCGGCGCGCACGGCCTCGCTGCGCGGACTGCGGGTGCTGACCCTGAGCAAAGGCGGGCCCACCGACACGTCCACGCAGTACGCGCAGGGCGGGATCGCGGTGGTTGCGCCGCAAGGGGATTCGGTGGAATCCCATGTGCGGGACACGGTGGTGGCGGGCGCCGGGCTGTGTGACCCCGACGCCGTGCGATCCGTGGTCGAGGGCGGGGTGGATGCCGTCGCGGCGCTCACCGACCTCGGGGCGGTGTTCGATCTCGGCCGGGACGGGGAGGTTTCCCGCACCCGGGAGGGCGGGCACAGCACGCGGCGGATCATTCACGCCGGCGGCGACGCCACGGGGGCCGAGGTGCAGCGCGCCCTGAACGCGGCCCGGCTGCCGGTGCTGTTCGGGGCCGCGGTGGTGGAGATCATCACCGGGCCGACCGGCGTGCGCGGCGTTGTCGCGGTGTCGGACAAGGGATTCGGCGTGGTGCACACGCCGGCCGTGCTGCTCGCCACCGGCGGGCTCGGGCAGTTGTACGCGTGCAGCACCAACCCGCCCGGCGCCACGGCGGACGGGATCGCGCTGGCCCTGCGTGCCGGGGCGGCGGTCGCCGACCTGGAATTCGTGCAGTTCCACCCGACTGTCCTGTTCACTCCCGGCGGGCTGGGGCGACGACCGCTCATCAGCGAGGCCGTCCGTGGCGAAGGCGCGATTCTCGTCGACTCCGAAGGCAATTCGGTGACCGCGGGCGTCCACCCGCGCGGCGACCTCGCACCCCGCGACGTGGTCTCGAGAGCCATCGCCGCCCGCCTGCAGGAACTCGGCACCGACCACGTCTACCTCGACGCGCGCTCGATAGACGGCTTCCCGCAACGCTTCCCGAACATCACCGCCTCCTGCCTGGCCGCGGGCATCGACCCGCAGACCGGCCTGATCCCGGTGGCTCCCGCCGCCCACTTCCAATGCGGCGGCATCGTCACCGACCCGCACGGCCGCACCACCGTCCGCGGCCTCTACGCCGCCGGCGAAGTGGCGCGCACCGGGCTGCACGGCGCCAACCGACTGGCCTCCAACAGCCTGCTGGAAGGCCTGGTAGTAGGCGGCCGCGCCGGTCACGCCGCGGCCGAGCGACTCGGCGAACCCACCGGCATCACCGATATCGCCCCCATCCAACTACCCAAGGCCGACCGAAAGCTCCTGCAGGAGCTCATGACCCAGCACGCCAATATCGTCCGCGACGGCAACGGCCTGCGCGCCGCCGTCCTCCGCGTCATGCAACTCCTCACCGACGCCGACGCCAACCTGACCCTCGGCGATCGGGACACGGCCACGACGGACTTCACGCCCTGCGAGTCGGGCAAGTTCGAAGTGGCGGGAGTTATTCGGGCCCTGGAGGATTCGGCGCTGACTCTCACCGCCCGGTCCCTGCTGATCGCCGCCGCGGCTCGTACCGAGAGCCGCGGTTGCCACACCCGCTCGGACTACCCGAACTCGCGGGAAGAACTCCACCGCAGCACCGCCGTCCGCCTGGGCCCCGGCGGCCGCCCTCAGCTGGTCGCCGAGGGATTCGCGCCGGCGCACGCCCTGAGGTCCGCGTCATGAGGCCGCCCCGGGGCCGGAAGACCCTGGGAACGGCCAGGATTCGCATTATCGCCACCAGCTTTGTGATCGAAAGAGGAGTGCAGCAATGACTCTCGATGCCGGATTGGATCGTGACGCGGTCGTCGCTCTCATTCGGACCGCCCTCGAGGAGGATCTGCGGTTCGGGCCCGATATCACCACGCAGGCCACGGTGCCCGCGGACGCGGTGGCCAAGGCGGCCATGGTGTCCCGGCAGCCGGGGACGGTGGCGGGGCTGGACGTGGGCCTGCTCGTGCTGGACGAGGTGATCGGGGCGGGGAATTATCAAGTCACCGAACAGATTCCGGACGGGACGCGGGTGCAGGCGGGGGATACCGTGCTGGTGCTCGAGGCGCCGACCCGGGGGCTGCTGACGGCCGAGCGAACCATGCTGAACCTGGTGTGCCATCTGTCCGGCATCGCCACCACGACCTCGGCGTGGGTGGATGCCGTCGAGGGCACGAACTGCCGGATTCGCGACAGCCGCAAGACACTTCCGGGGCTGCGCGCCCTGCAGAAGTACGCGGTGCGGGTCGGCGGCGGCGTGAATCACCGCATGGGCCTCGGTGACGCGGCGCTCATCAAGGACAACCATGTGGTGGCGGCCGGGTCGGTGGTGGCGGCGCTGCGGGCGGTGCGGGAGCTGCGGCCGGATATCGATTGCGAGGTCGAGGTCGACAGCCTCGAACAGCTCGATGAGGTGCTGGCCGAAAAGCCGCAGCTGGTGCTGCTGGACAACTTCCCGCTGTGGGCCACCCAGTCGGCGGTGCAGCGCCGCAAGAACCGGTCACCGGAGACGAAACTCGAGTCCTCGGGCGGGCTTTCGCTCGCCGCCGCCGGTGACTACGCCCGCACCGGAGTGGACTATCTCGCCGTCGGCGCGCTCACCCATTCCATCAAGGTGCTGGACCTCGGTCTGGATATGTGAGAGGACCCGGACGAATCGGGCGGCTGCTCCGCTCAGCGGCTGTTCGGCGGGGTTTCGGCCAGCCAGCCGGTACCGCCGCAGACGGAGCAGAAGTCCGGCCCGCAGCGGCCGGAACCGATGCACATACCGCAGTACCGCCAGCCGCGGTTGGGGTGCACGGTATCGAGCAGGATATTCACGAAGCCTTGGATCGCCATGCCGGAACGCACCTCTCGCTCGGACTCAAACGCACCTAGCGTGCGGTGTTTGCCCGCCGTTGTCCAGCGGAATCCAGCGGTCTTTACGGTTTCCTCGAGGAGTTCGAGGAGGTTTGTCCATTAGGTCCCGAATTGGCCTGTCAAGGACTAGAGACTGAACTCCTGTGGGTCCAGATACAGCACCTGGCAAGCCTCCTTGACGGCAAGGGTCTCGTTCGCTGTGAATTCGCTACCGGCGCTACCGATCAGCAGCGCAAGCTGGACAACTGCCCGAGCCTGCGCCGGATTACCCGTCACGCCCGCGATTTCCTGCATGACGTACGCCCGCCCGAACGCCGGATCCATGGCGATCCGGGAGCAGTTGTCCTCGAACAGATTCCGCAACGCCTCCCCGGGAAAGTGCTGCAACAGCACCTCGGCCCCCAGCCGCTGCGCCACCCGCATGCGCGCCGCCGGATCCGCGGTCCCCGCCGCGCTCGCCACCAGGGCACACAGCCCCACGGTGGCATCCCGAAATGAGTCACCGCGCAACTCGTTTCGCTGCGCGAGCAACTGCTCCCGCCAGTGCGGCGCGGGATCCGGCGGATGCCCGGACGCGGCGGCATCGGTGACGAGACGGTGCGAGAAGGCCATGACACACACTCCGAAAAACTCCCGGACCGACAGACCCCCGTGGCCGAGCCCGGACTGTGCAAAGGTACGAACCCGACATTAACAGTCTGCCGACCGACAGGCTCGCCGCTGATGCCGAGCAAGCTGGACGCTACCTATCCCGAACGGCGTCCGACCAACGGACCGCGTCGCCCTCGCGCATCTCCCGCTAGGCGCTGAGCTCTCGCTCGAGCGGTGTGCGGAAGCGCGGGGTGGGGCGCACCTCGCCGTACCACTCACCCAGGCGGGCGGCCTCCGCGGCGATCGCGGTCTTCGCCGCCGAACCCGCGTCCTCCAGGAGCCGCCAGGCGATCTCACCATCGGGCCGCTGCGCCCAGCCGCCCACGATCCGGCCGTCCCACCAGATCGACGGCCCGATATTGCCGCTGCGATCGAACAGGGACGCCGCATGCGGGCCGAGGAACCAGTCCCGCGACTGCCAGCCCATCGGCGTCGGATCCAGCGCGGGCAGCAGCGCCGCCCACGGTTCCGGCGCCGCGGTCGGCTCGAGATCATCGGCCAGCACCAGACCGGTGACACCGTCCAGATCGACCTCGGCGATAGCCAAGTGCGCCAACGCCTTCCGCACCTCGGCGACGGTCCAGCCGGTCCACCACTTGAGATCGGTCAACGGCGCCGGACCGAACGTCCGCAACCAGGCCCGCACCAGCTCGACCCGCGCCTCCCCGGCGGCCAGCGCCGGAATGCCTTGCGGCAGCCAGGATTCGACGGGCGCCCAGGAATACTGACTGCTCGACCAGGAACCGTTCGGCCGCCCGCGCACGATCCGCCCCTCGCAGCCCAGCGTGACCAGCACCCAGGTGGTGATATTGGTCGGCTTCGCATACGGCTTGTCCGGCGCGGTGTTCACCTGCGTGCGCAGCCGCGGCACCTCCTTGCTCAACTGCGCCCCGGTGGCACTGCCGCGCGCCAGCAGTGCGGCATGCGTCTCCTCTTCGACCTCGCGCCACCAGTCCGCGATCCGCCCCTCGACCGCCCCCGACTGCTCGAGATACCGCCCATAGGTCCGGCGCTGCTTGGCCGCCAGCTGATCCGCGCACGAACCCTGCAGTGCCGGAACCAATTCGAGCGGCGCGATGAACATGGTGCGGCGCATGGCCAGCATGCGCAGCAGTGTCCGGTCCTCGTACAGCGCCTTCTCCACGTGCGCGGGCTCGATCCCGCGCCCGCGCGCCGCCACCGACAGGAACACCGTCGCCGGATCGGTCGCGTGCAGCACCACCATCGACCGCACCACGTCGTTCACATCATCCGACCGCAGCCCCGGCGCCAGCCGATGCCGCACTGCCACCCGTGCCCGCCGCTCCGCGACATCCATCGAACGCATGATCGAATCCTAGCCTGCGGCGGTGCATCTCAGGTCGGGCACGGGTGCGGATCGCTCCCCGCGGCTGCTCAGGGGTTGGCGGGACGCTCGGGGAAAGTGGCCTCGGGGCTGCCTTTGGCCTGCTGCATCGTCCAGAGCAACCCGGCGAGCACCCGCGGGTCGACCGACGGCATGTCCGGGACATGCGCGCCCGAAGCCCGGGCGGCCTCCCGCGCGGCATGGAAGGGACTGTGCTCGATGGCCGCGCCGATGTAGAGGCCGCCGACGTACACGCCCTTGTCGCCCACCGCGGCGTGCAGCGACTGCAGGTAGTTGCGCTGCGCCGCCAGCGCGAACCCGCCCGCGATGAACGGCATGCCGCGCAGGGCGCTGGCGCCCTGCGCGCTCAGGATCGCGCCGTCACCGCGAACGAGCATGGCCGGCAAGAACTCCCGCACCAACTCCAGCAATGCGTACAGGCCGAGGGGCAGCATGGCCTGGGCGCGTTCCAAGGTCAGCTCGAGCGCAGGGATGAAACCGTTGGCCGCCGCGCCGTAATACAACACGTCGGGATCGCCCGCGGCCGCCCGGATCTGCTCGGCGACACGCGGTATGGCCTCGATATCGGACAGGTCGGCGGTGACCACGTGCGCGATCGCCCCTTTATCGCGCAGTTCTTCCGCCAGCGCGTCGAGCGATTCCTTGTTCCGGGCCACGAGCACGACCGCGTACCCCTCCTCGGCGTAGCGCTCGGCAACGGCTCGGCCGAGGGCGGGACCTGCTCCGAAAACGGCTATGGACTTCGACATAACGCCTCCAATGGGTCGATTACCAGCCAAATTGACGGTACCGTCAACTTGACGGCACCGTCAAGTTGTTAGAGTCGGACCCGATGAGCCCCATGACCGATGCCACCGACCCGGCGAGCGCCGCATCCACCCCGCAGGGCAGTGCCCTGCGCGCCGATGCCGCGCGCAATGTCGACCGGATCCGATCCGCCGCCATCGCGGCCTTCCACGGCCGCGGGCTGAGCACGCCCCTCGAAGAGATCGCCGCGGCCGCCGGCGTCAGCAAGGCGACCATCTACAACCGTTTCGGCGGGCGGCAGGGCTTGATCGATGCCGTCATCGGCGAGCTCGTCGCCACGGAGATGTACGCGATCATGGAAAAGGCCCGGCGCGTACCGGATCCGTGGGAGAGCATCGCCACCTACATCACCGACCGCCGCGATCTGCAGTACCGCGAACCCTCGTTCACCGATGCCCTGCTCATGGCCTACCCGGAATCCCGGCAACTCGTGGCCCTGGCCAATGCGGCCACCGACGCCACCGAGGAACTGGTCCGCCGTGGCCGCGAGGCCGGAGTTCTGCGCCGGGACTTCACTTCCGGCGACCTCTACTACGCCGATATCGCCAACGGGCTCGCACTCCGGAACCTGCCGCCGCCCACCCGCGCGGACTACGACCGGCGTACCCGCTTCTTCCTCGACAGCCTCCGCGACCCCGGGCAGCCGGCGGTCGCCGCCACGCGGCGCACCTGAGGTGCCCGATTCGGCCGCCGCCACATGGGATGATTCGGGCGTGCGAAGTCGGACTCTGCTGGCGGCACTGGGCGTGATCCTGGGCTGGCTCGCGACGACTACCGGTGCGGCGCCGGAGGTTTCGGCCGCAACGGGGGTGTCGATGCGACCGGTCGAACTGACGGTGGACGGCGAGACCGCGACCGGCCGGGTCTACGAACCCGACGGCGGGGCCCGAGCGCTCATCGTGGCCGTGCACGGACATGACGGCAGCGCCGCGGACTTCCCCGATTACATGAGTTCGATCGTGCGCGAGACCGGCGCCGCACTGGTCACCATGGATCAGCGCTCCGATACCGGCCAATGGCGCACCGGCGAATGGAACGTCTGGGCGGGCTGGCGCGACACCGTCGCCGCCACCCAGTGGTACCGCGCCGAACACCCCGGCATCGGGCCGACCGTGCTGTGGGGCTGGAGTCAGGGCGGCGTCACCAGCGGGCTCGCCGCCGCCTACGCACCGCCCGGCACCTACGACTACTGGGTCGACACCTTCGGGCACGCCGGCGATATCACCGCCTGGCTGGAGGCCCCGCTCGCCGGACCCGGCCTGCGCCCGCAGATCGAACGCGATGCCGGCGGCTGCAATCCCTTGACCTGCCCGCAGGCCTACCTGGACCGCTCACCGGCCTTCCTGGCCAATCGAATCGGCGTCCGCCAGGCCGTCCTGCTGCACGGCACCGCCGACCCGCTGGTGCCCTACCCGCAGTCCCTGGAGATGCGGGCCGCGCTCACCCTCACCGGCAAACCCGTCTCCATGTACACGGTCGTCAGCGGCCGCGATCTCGGCGGCAATATCGTGCCCGGCGACCACGGCATCAACCCCGTGTTCTTCGAATCCGGTTGTGCCGTCCAGCGATTGCTGCAGGGCACCGAACCACTCGGCGGCCACGACTACCTCATCGATATCGCCAAGGGCATCGACACCGCGCCGCCCGCCCCGCCGAATGCCAAGTGCGCGGCCTGATCCGGATTCCGGCTAGTCGGCGCTGACCGCGTCGACGATGTTCAATCGGGCCGCGCGCACGGCGGGCGGAATCGAGCCGAGCAGGCTCAAAGTCAATGCGCCGAGCGTGAATACGGCCAGCAACAGCCCCGGCCGGAAGGCCACGTCGATGCCCAGCACATCGGCGGCCAGCAGCGAATAGAAGTATTGATCGGTCAGCCCGAACAGCACCCCCAGCGCCGCACCGACCACACCGATCGCGGCCGCCTCGGCCAGCACCATGCGCAGGGCGAAGCGCCGGCTGGAACCCACGGCCCGCAGAATGCCGAGCTCACGGCGGCGTTCCAGCAGTGCCAAGGTGAGCGTATTCAGCAGTGCCATACCGGAAATCACCGCCACGATCACCAGCATCGCCTGCGACAACGCCAAACCTTGTTGCATGGATTTGCTCACGCCGTCCAGCGCCGCCGCACCCGAGAAGACGAACACGCCCGGCGGCACGACGGCCCGGATCGCGTCGATCAACCGCTGCCGGTTCACACCCGGCGCGGCATCGATCTGGAGCGTGGTGGCGCCGGGCCGGGCGAACCACTCGCGCATGAGATTCAGGCTGATGGCCGCCGTACCGGCCAATGCCGAGAAGTAGGACACCGTCTCGAGTACACGCGTGCGCTGCTCACCGCTGGGCGTCTGCACCGTCAACTCGTCACCGGTCGAAACATGCAGTGTGCGAGCCAGATCCCGGGACAGCACCACACCGTCGCCCTGCAAGAGCCGCTGCTGGATACCGGAATCGAGCTGGCGGTACATGGAGTAGTCCGTATCCGGATCCACGCCGTAGACAAGGGCTTTCGTGCCGCCGAGGGTGGCGAAGGCCATCTGCCCCTGCGTCAGCCTGCCCACGCCGGGCACCGCCGCCACCCGATCGGCCAGGCCCGCGGGCAGCAGATCGGTGGGCGTCATGTCCTCGGCCGAAGCGCTCACCCACGCATCGGCATCCGAGATGGAGGCGAGACTGTCCCGCGCGGCCCGCACCGCATCGGCATTCGCGCCGGTAATGGTCACCGTGAGACCCACGGCAATGGTGACCGTCATCAGCGTCGCCCACACCCGCCGCGGCGCCCGGTCGATATTCACCCCCGCCAGCACCCCGGCCGGCCCGAGCCGCCGCGCGGCCGCCGCGGTCACCCGCACGATCGGTCCCGCGAACGCGAACGCCAGGCAGATGTCCGCACCGAACGCGCACCCCAGCGCGACCGTCGCGAACAGCCCGAGATGCGCCCGCTGGATCAGGATCGCCGCCGCGATCAGCAGTACGCCGGCCACGGCCGCGAGCACCCGCAGCCGCCGCGACACCGTATCCACCCGTGAGGCCCCGACGGGCGCCAGCGCCTCCACCGGCGACACCCGGTACACCTGCCGCGCCGCCACCCCGGACGCCGCGATATTGGTCAGCGTGGCCGCCGCGATCGCGACCGGAATCGCGTACCAGGGCAGGATGTACAGCAGCCGCGCCTGCACCACCTGGGTGAACGCGCCCGGCAGAATCCCGATCGCCCACCGCCCGGCCAGCACCCCGAGGCCCGCGCCGATCGCCCCGCCGATCAGGCCCAGCACGGTCGCCTCCGCGAGTACATCCCGCACGATGGTCTGCTTGCGCCCGCCGATGGCCCGCAACATGGAGATCACCGGCCGCCGCCCGGCCAGCGCCATGCTCATGGTGTTGTAGATGAGGAAGGCCGCCACCACGAACGCCATGCCCGCACCCATGGACGAGATGAATCGCACCATGGTGACGCCGCTCCCGGTCTGCGCCGCCTTGGCGCTCGGCGCCGCCACCAGGGCCCGCCCGGCCACCGCCGCCGTCACCGCCGAAGTCAGCCGCGCCGCATCGGTATTCGGGGCCGCCACCACCAGCACCGAATCCAGCTGACCGACTCGATCGGTGATCCGCTGCGCCAGCGGCAACGGCGCCACCAGGTAGTGCCCGCCGTTCAACTGCGACAACTGCTTGCCCGCCGGCACCGCCGCGATGGTCACCCGGACCGGACCCAATTGCACCGCTTGATCTTTCGTGAACCCGGCCGCCGGCCCCGCCAGCACCCCGTTCGGCACGCCGAGCAGCGCGCCGAGCTGATCCGGCTGCACCGCGCTGTTCAGGTCACTGTGCAGGGCGGCGCTGGACGCGTCCACCCCGAGCACCAGCAGCCGATTCGAATCCGGTCCGACGCTCGCCTGCAGCATGGGCACCGCCGCCACGACACCGGGCACCGCCGCGACCGAATCCCGCACCGAGGCCGCGAATCCCGCGTCGGTGACCCCCGAAACCTCCAGCGCCGCAGTGCCCGACAGCCCCGAGGACAGGCGCGCCACCGACCCGGTGAGCGAGCCCGAGATCCCGAACACCGCGACCAGCAGCGCCGAGGACACCGCCATGACCAGAAGCGACGCCGCCGTCCGTCCCCAGTGGGTGGTGAACTCGCGAATATTGAACAGCCGCAGCCGGTCCAGCAGCGCGATCATGGGTTCGAGGCTAGGGGCCTGTGGTACCGCTGTCCATGTCCCGGCAGCTTGCTGTCCGCAAAGGTCACGGTGGCGTATCGGACGCTAATCTCGGTAGGGAACGAGGGACGGGCGAGACAGGGCTGGTACGTGATGAAAGTCGTGGTGGCAGGAGCAACCGGAGCAATCGGGCGACCACTGGTCACAGCCCTGCAGCAGTCCGGGCATCAGGTCTACGGGCTCACCCGGGGCGGGCGCGGCGCGGAGGTCATCCGCGCGCTCGGCGGCACCCCGCTGGTGGCCAATGTGATGGACCGCCAGGACCTCCTGCACGCCACCGAACGCCTCTCCGCCGACGCGGTGATCCATCAGCTCACCGCCTACCGGCACTCGCCGCCCACCCACTATCACAGCCCGGGACTGCTGCGCACCAACGCACTTCGCGCCACCGGCAGCCGGAACCTGGTGGAACTCGCCGAAAGAGCCGGGGCCACACGGTACGTCACCCAATCCCTGATCCTCGGCTACGGCATCCGCGACCACGGACCGGGACCCGTCACCGAGGCGGCGCCGTTCGGGCGGATACCCGGGGACGTCAACGACTCCGTCATCGGCTCGCTGCACGAGGCCGAGTCGTACGCCTGGCGCGTGTCCGGCATCGACGGAATCGCGCTGCGCTACGGGCTCTTCTACGGTCCCGGCGCCTCCGACACCTTCGTGCGCGCGCTGAAGGCGCGCCTGCTCCCGGTCGCGTCGTCCGGCACCGGATACATCGGCTGGACGCATGTGGAGGACGCCGCCGCGGCCACCGTCGCCGCGCTCGAACACGGGCGCGGCGGGCAGGCCTACAACATCGTCGACGACGAGCCCGTCACGTGGGACACCATGTTCGACGCCATGGCCGCCACCGTCGGCGCGCGTCCGCCGCTGCGCATGCCCGGCCGGCTGCTACGCCTGGGATCACCGCTGGCGGCCGCGCAGATGCTCGATCTGTCGATCCGGCCCGCCAATGCCAAGGCGAAGAGCGAACTCGGCTGGAAGCCCACCTACCCGACCTATCGGGAGGGCCTCCCCACCATCGCGAACGCCGTGCACTGAGGCGCACCGGAACAGTCTCGCCCCGAACGGGGTTGTGCACGACAGATCTTGAAGGTCGGGATGTGCGGACGGCGAGAGGACAGCGATGAGCGACGCGGTGGATCCGTCCTACCGGTGGAACGGCGCGGAACTGGATCTGGACGCCTATCTGGCCCGGATCGGATACGACGGTGAGCGCACGCCCACCCTCGCCACCTTGCGCGGTCTGGTCTACGCGCACACCACCACCATCCCGTTCGAGAATCTCGAGATCATCCTCGGCCGCGGCGTACCCCTGGACATGGAACCCCTGCAGGACAAGCTGATCCGCCGCCCGCGCGGCGGCTACTGCTACGAGCAGGTCGGCGTGTTCGCGGCCGCGCTGGAACGCCTCGGCTTCGAATTCACCGGTATCTCCGGCCGGGTCGTCATGGGCGCGCACGGACTGCTGCCCGCCACCCACGCCCTGCTGCGCGTGCGGACCGCCGACGACCCGCACGCGTGGCTGGTCGACGTGGGTTTCGGCGCGGGCCCGCTGGAACCGGTCGAGCTCACCGCCGGCCGCGGCGAATTCGCGCTCGGCGCATGGCGGTTCGCGCTGAACCTGGCGTACGGCCCGGTGGGGGAGGAGGAGTGGACGCTGCGGCAGTTCGGCCGGGACGGCTGGATCGACCGGTACACCTTCACGGTGAATCCGCAGTACCGCATCGACTACGTGGTCGGAAGTCACTATGTGGCCACCGCGCCGCGATCGCCGTTCAATCAGCGCCCGTTCGTGCAGCGGTTCCTGCCGGTGGCGCATCACGTGCTCGACGACACCACCTGGACCACCGCCTACCCCGACGGGACCGAGGAGATGCGGGCGCTGGAGCCGGCCGAGTTGCCGAAGGTGCTCGCGGAGGTGTTCGACATCGAGCTCGATGCGGCCGATGCGGCGCTGCTGGTCCGGGCCGAGTGGCCCGCGGCGGTGGCGCGGCGGGTGCGGTGATAGCTGGGAGCGAAAGCGGGCGGAACAGCAACCAATAGAACCGAAGGGTTTGTTTTTACTCTCGACAAGGCTCTGAGCAGCGATTTCGCGTAGCCGGTCACACAACGGTCACCCCGCTGCGGCGTAGATCTCACCGAGATCTCGCTCATATCTCACGCTGACGTCGGCGGGACGCTCGCGGCCCGCTACACTCGTGCGGGGAAACACGCGGGCAACCGCGATTTATCAGTCGTCTCGGAGAACCACGGAGTAGTGCCATCGAAACCGGCCAAAAGATCGCAGGGCATTACCGCCTGGTCGAACGGATTGGTAGCGGCGGCACAGGTGTCGTCTGGCGTGCCGTCGACGAGCGGCTGGAACGTTCGGTGGCGGTCAAACAGATCCTCACCCAGCCGAGCCTGTCGCAGGCCGATAAGGACATCGTGCGTCAGCGCGCGGCCCGCGAGGCCCGCAATGCCGCCCGATTCCAGCACCCCAACGCGATCGTCGTATTCGACATCACCGAGCACGAGGGCGACCCGTGCCTGGTCATGGAATATCTGCCCTCGCAGAGCCTCGCCGTGGTGTTGTCCGCGCAGGGCACGCTGCCGCTGCCGCAGGTAGCCCGCATCGGCGAAGCCGTCGCCTCCGCACTGATCGCCGCGCACCGCGCCGGCATCGTGCACCGCGACGTCAAGCCGGGCAACATCCTGCTCGGCGACAACGGGGCGGTGAAGATCACCGACTTCGGCATCGCCAAATCCAAGGGTGACGTGACCCTCACCGCGACCGGGCTCATCTCCGGCACCGCCGCCTACCTCGCCCCCGAGGTCGCGCGCGGCGCCGAACCGACCCCGGCCGCCGACGTCTTCGCCCTGGGCGCAACGCTTTTCCACGCCCTCGAAGGCGAACCGCCCTACGGCACCAACCCCAACCCGCTGGCCCTGCTCTACGCGGCCGCCAACGGTCAGATCAGCGAGCCCCGCAATGCCGGGCCGCTGAGCGACCTGCTGCTCGCACTGCTGAGCTTCGAGCCGGAAGACCGGCCCAGCATGCTCGAAGTGCGCGACATCATGGCCGAATTCGCCGAGATCGGGCCCGATGCGGAAGCCACCCGCGTCCTGCAATACCGGCGCAACGGCGAGGCCACCCCGCCGCCCAGCGCCCCCGCCCGCCAGGCGCCGCAACGCCAGGCCACCCGGCAGCTGGACCGGCGGCAATCGCAGGCCGCCGACATCCCCACCGGCGCCATGAGCGCCGCCGCGCTGCTGGAAACTCCACCGCCGCGCCGGCCCGCCGGTCCGCCCACCCAGTCCACCCCGCTGCCCGACTACGAACCCGACGGCGGCGGCTCGAAACGGAAGCTGATCTGGATCGCGCTCGTCGCGGCCGTCGTGGTCATCGGCGGCGTGGTGTTCGGCATCCTGAGCTCCGGCTCCAGCAGCTCCGGCAACCAGACCGGCGGCACCTCCGCGGCCAAGACCTCCACCTCAGCCACGGCCGGCCAGCCGTCCACCGGCGGGCTCGGGCAGACCAAGAGCGCCGGGCAGGTCGACGTCGGCACCGCCGCGGACATCATCGACAAGTTCTATGGCGACCTCGTCAATCTGAGCTTCTCGGACGCCTATTCGCTGCTCACGCCCGCCGCCCAGCAGGTGTACGGCAGCCAGCAGGCCTTCCAGCAGTACTGGACCGACAACCGGGTCACCCGCTACTCCAGCATCTCCGGCGCCCGCGGCAACGACAGCGTCAATGCCGATGGCTCCGTGGACATGTCGCTCGCCAACCTGACCTACGGCAGCAAGAGCAAGGGCTTCACCCTCCGCGTCGTCGACTCCGGCCAGGGCCCCAAGATCGACAGCGACACCCGCTAGCACCCGGTGCGGCGCAGCTGCGCCGCACCGGACTCTTTCCGGATCGCCCTGCGGTGGTTAGCCTTTCGTCATGACTGTGCGGGGGATGCTCGACGACGAGCGCGGCGAACTGGTGGAACTGCTGCGCTCACTCACCGAAACCGAATGGGAAACGCCTTCGCTGTGTATGGGCTGGCAGGTGCGCGACGTCGTCGGCCACCTGCAGGCCGACAGCATTTCCCTGGCGGCGTATCTACTACTGGGCCTGCGTAATCCCTCCGTGAACCGGATCAATCAGGCCCTCGTCGACCGGTTTCGGGCACTGCCGACCGCCGAATTGGTGGACCGGCTGGACCGGCCCGACGGCTGGTTCGCACGCTGCGCGCCACGCTTGGCGCTCGCCGATATGTTCGTGCACCAGCAGGACATTCGCCGCCCGCTCGGCTACGCGCGCAAGGTGCCCGCCGAACGACTGGCCGCGGTCCTCGACAAACCCGACCCCTACGCGAATCCGCGGAAGTACTTGAAGGGATTGCGCTGGGAAGCCACCGACACCAAGTGGAGCAAGGGGTCGGGACCGCTGGTGCGCGGGCCGGGCGAAGCGCTGGCGCTGGCCATGGTCGGGCGCGGCATCGCACTGGACGATCTGGAAGGCGACGGCGTGCCGGCACTGCGGGCCCGCATGGCCTGAGACTCGTTCAGCAGGTCGGGGTAGGGGATGTCCGGGAGCAGGAGGTGTCAGGACTGGGCGTCCCGACGCTGCGCCACCGTCGGGCAGCTGGGGACGAATGCCACGTCAGCGGCCCAATCCGCGAGCAAACGCAACGCGGTTTCGGAAGGCGAGCCCGGTTCGACCGTGTAGGCGATGAGGGCCTGATCCGGGGCGTCGGGCAGGCGCAGGGTTTCGAAACCCAGGTCGATGCGGCCGACCACCGGGTGCAGGTAGACGTAGCGGCCGTGGGTCTTGTCCTTGAGTTCGTGCTGCTCCCAGAGCGCACGGAATTCGGGGCTGGCCCGGTGCAGGTCGTCGATGAGGGTGGCGATGCCGGGGTCGCCGGGATTGCGGGCGGCGTCCAGGCGCAGGTAGGCGACCACATCGGCGGCCTTGGCGGGCCAATCCTCGTAGAGTTCGCGCATGCCCTCGTCCAGGAAGACCAGGCGGGCCTTGTTGCGTTCCGCGGGCGGCAGCGCACCGAAATCGGTGGTGAGGGCGGCCGCCAGGCGGTTCCACGCCAGGATGTTCGTGCCGCGTCCGACGACGTAGGCGGGGACGTCGGTGGCGGCGTCGACCAGTCGTTTCAGGCCGGGCCGGACCTGCTGCGCGGAGGCGGGTTCCTCGCCGGACCAGGGCCGGGCCAGGCGGTAGAGGTGATCGCGTTCGATCGGATTCAATCGCAGCGCCCGCGCCACCGCATCCAGTACGGATTCGGAGAAGTGCAGGGTGCGGCCCTGTTCCAGGCGCACATAGTGGTCGACGCTGACCCCGGCCAGCAGGGCCAGTTCCTCGCGGCGCAGCCCCGGTACGCGGCGGCGGGCGCCGTGATCGATCAGGCCCACCTCCTCCGGGCGCAGGCGGGCGCGGCGGGAGCGCAGGAATTCGCCGAGTTCGGCACGCCGGTCCAAGGTCATGTGACCAGTATCCAGACCGGGCCGATCCGGAGCCTGGTCGTCGCGTGCCCAGGATCGTCCGGCTCTGTTTACCGGGTGCGCGGCACACCAGAGTTGGTGACAGGCCGGAACGGATCCGGCATCCGGAAAGAAATCAGGAGCACCCCATGTCGCTGCACGTCGTCGCCGAACTCCGCGCCACCGAAGGCCACGAGGACCGGCTGCGGACCGCACTGGAGTCGATGATCGAGCCGTCCCTCACCGAACCGGGCTGCCTCGCCTACCAGCCCTTCGCCAACCCGAACGATCCGGCGCACATGGTCGTGGTCGAGGAGTGGACCAGCGCCGAGGCACTCGAGGAACACTTCCGCACCCCGCACTTCGAACATGTCGCCGGCGTGCTCGACGGGATTCTCGGCGAACCCATGGTCATCCGCCGCCTCGTCGCCGAGTAGTACGCCGTTCGCGTGCGGCCGGGTGCACCGGTACGCTCGGATCCGTGATGACGCGGATTCGATCGACGGCGCTGCTGCTGTGCGCGCTCGTGGTCTCCGCGTGGGCGGTCCTCTATCTGGCCGCCGCGCAACCCAACTCGCTGCTGGTGCTCGGCGCGGCCGTGCTGATCGCCACCCTCGCCGCGACCCTCGTCACCGCCCGCGCGGTAGCGCCGGTCACCGCGACCTACGGGCCGCCGGAATCGGCGAGCCGGCGGCGGCGCGGGGCCTTCCTGCGGCAGAGCAATCCCGACACCGAGGGGCGCCCGCGTCCGCGCGCGCCAGGAACAGTCCTCGCCTGACCGTGCCCTTCCGCGGCATCGGCCGGGCAGACGACTGTCCCCGTTCGCACCATCCTCGTGAGGTGTCCTGCCATGCTCGATTTCATCTACTACCCCGTGTCCGCCGTGCTGTGGTTGTGGCACACGGCCTTCTCCGCGGTGCTCGGCACGGGCAGCGGGCTCGCCTGGGTGCTCGCCATCGTCTTCCTCGTCATGACCTTGCGCGCCCTGCTCATCCGGCCGTTCATGGCGCAGTTGCGCTTCCAGCGGACCATGGCCGAAATACAGCCCGAGATCAAGGAGATCCAGCGCAAGCACGCCGGTGACCGGGAGAAACAGGCCGCCGAGATCCAGCAACTCCAGCAGGAGAAGGGGTTCAACGTCCTGCTCGGGTGCCTGCCGCTGCTGGGGCAGTCGCTGGTGTTCATCGGGCTGTATCACGTGCTGCGCTCGTTCAAGAATCCGCACGTCGCCAACTACGTGTTCTCGACCACGCAGGTGCAGTCGTTCCTCGACGCCAAGTTGTTCGGGGTGCACCTCAGCGCGACCCTGACCACGGCGGGCGGCGCGCTGGGATCGGTTGCGGCGGTGGCGATTCCGCTCATGATCATCGCCGCCGTGGCCACCTATTTCAGCGCGCGCGCCTCGGTGGCGCGGCAGCCGCGGCCCGCCAATGACGCGGCGGCACAGCAGACGCGGATCATGAACATGCTGTCGCAGTGGGTGTTCCCGCTGGGCGTGCTGGTCTTCGGGCCGGTCATGCCGGTCGCCATCCTGCTGTACTTCGTCACCCAGAACGCGTGGACCTTCGGGCAGCAGCACCTGATCTACGGGCGCGAGGACAGGGCCAAGGCCGAGGTCCCGGTCCGCGCGACCGGCGTGGAAGGCTGATCGCCCGGGATCGCCCGCACGCTCACCGCGGCGCCGCGCTGCTCCTCCGTGGTCGAGGCGCGCGCCACGAACAATGCCACGGCCAGCACCACCGCGATCGCCACCAGCACCGCGATCACCACCTGGACCAGGCGGCGGCGCAGCAGGCGGCGGCGGTGCCGGGCCATGGAATCGGACAGGAACTCGCGCGCCAGCCGATTCGGCGTACCCGTGCGCCGCAACCAGGCCATGGCATCGTCGAGCCGGGCCCGCCGGTACAGCAGCCGCGGCGGGCGGCCCTGCCGCGACCATTCGCGGGCATCGGCCTCGATGCGCGGGCGCAGGGCCGCGAATTCCCGTTCCTCGCTGAGCCATTCGGTCATGCGCGGCCACGCGGTGAGCATGAGATCGTGTACCAGTTCGATCCGGTCCTTGCGCCGCACCAGGAACTGCGCACGGGTCAGCCAGGCGATCACGGCGGCGGTCGCCGCGGGATCCTCGGACTCCTGGATCAGCAGGTCGGGGGAGATGCGGTCGCGTTGCGCGGCGGTCGGGCCGATGAAGGTGAGCGCCACCAGCACATGCCGGGTCGCCACCCGGTCCCGCTCGTTCAGGCGATCCCAGATCAGCTCGCAGCCCTTCGCGAAAGCGCCGTCGACGCCACCGCATTCGCGATAGGCCTCCAGCGTGAGCGTGCTGCCGGTGCGATGCGCCCAGGTCTGCGAGAGCACATACGACAGCATCGGCAACCGGATCGGGCTGTGCGGATCGAAGACGGCCAGATCGTGCAACAGCACCTCGACCAGGCTGTCCTCCACCTTCAGCCCGACCGCCGCGGCCGGGCGCGTGATCGCCTCGCGCAGCTCGGCTTCCGTCATCGGCTCCAGCAGCATGGTCGGCCTGCGCAGGGTCGCGGCCAGCGCCGGCTGCCGGGTCAGTTCGGTGAGATACGCGCTGTCGCAGGAGATGACGACGGTGGTGCGCGGCTCGGCCTGCGGTGCGGCCGAATCGGACTCGGCCTGCGGTGCGGCCAATTCCGTGAGGCGTTCCAGGAAACGCTGGGTCTCCTCGGGGGTGCCCTTGATGAACAACCGCTCGATCCGATCCACCACCAGGAGCCGATGCCCGCGTGGCGCCGCATCCAGGACCGCATCCAGATCGTCGTGCGGGGTGATCCGGATCGGTTCGCGCGCACCCGGATTCCCGAGCAGTCCCGCCGACAGCAGTGACGATTTGCCGAGTCCCCGTGCGCCGCACAACACCACCAGCGCCGGATCCGGACCGGACTCCGCGGCGATGATCAGATCCCACAGCCGCCGCAGCGCACCCTCGCGACCGAAGAACAGGTCGGCTTCCGCCTGCCGGCAGGAGCCGAGGCCGTGATAGGGCGCGCGGCCGCGGTTCACCGCGGGTTCGGGGCTGGTGCGGGCCGCCTGCCAATCCGCGCGCCAGCGTTTGAGATCCAGCAGGCCGGCGTCCAGCCGCGCATCCGGCGGGCGGGAGCCCACCTCGCGGATCAGCACCTCCAGCACCGGCAGCACCGATTCGAAGGCGGCGGGCGTGCGATTACCGCGCCGCCAGTCGCTGATCCGCTGCGCGGTGATCGGCGTGCAGCCGGGCCGCAGCCGGGTATTGGCCGCGCGGATCACGGATTTCACCGTGGAGTCGCGGGCCGCCGCGAACAGGGCCGTCAGCCGCGCCGCGAAGACGGCGCGGCTGTCCGGGCCGCCCGCCTCCCCGCCGGGCGAATCCGCCTGGCGGGGAAGCCGATCCACTCCGGACTCCGGCAACGGTCCCTACCGGCCGTCCGTGCCGGACAGTGGCGCGTTCGCCGGAGCCGGATGGGCGCCGGCACGGCTCGGCGGCCCGAAGGCCGGGCCGGGTCCCGTGCCGGGCTGCGGCGAGACGGTCGAATCGGCGAAAACCGTTGAGCAGGACAACCGCATTCCCTCCACCGATGTGTCGAGTGCGTGCAAGGACCGCTGGACCGATTCGACGGTGTCCGCGGTGGGGGCGGTGCCGTCGATGGCCTGCGCGAGGTGCGTCAATGCGTCGTGCAGTGCGGTGCCGGCGTCGGCGACGGCCGTGAACGCCCGGCGGGACAGCGGCGATGTCATCGTATCCGTCGCGGCGCCGAACCGGGTGTCGATGGCGGCCGACAGGCGTGCCGCCTCCTGGACCCGGCGTTCCACCTCGGCGGTGTCGCCGCGGTCGGAGGCGGGGCCGATGCCGTTCAGCTGATCGGACAGGGACTTGAAGGTGTCCTGCAGGCCGCTCGCTGCGTGGCCGCCGGTGCTGCAGTCGGCGGTGTCCGGGTCGGGCGGGGCGGCGTCGTCCGGCTGTTTCGTGCAGCCGGCCAGGGCGGCGACGGTCATCGTGCAACCTACGATGACCGTCGCCACCTGCCGTCCCGTGCTACGCGACATGAGACAACCCCGTCAGCACGGCATCCTGCACCGCGGGCAGGAATCCCAGATTCGCCACCAGCGCCATCCCGACCCCGAGCCGGATCCGCCGATGCCGGTTCCACCAGCCCACCCGGCCGCGGATGCGGCGATGGTTGTGCGCGATGGTCGCGGCGTCGGCGGCGTTCTCCTCGTAGTATCCGAAAGCCACGGGGGCGGAACGGATATCGAGCAGGCCGCCGATCGGATCCACGGTGCTCGCACCGGTGCCGCCGGTCGTGAACTGCGTTTCCCGCATGGCGAACTCCTCTGCGTCGGAACGGATCTGGTGCCGGAACGGATCAGGAGATGACGTCGGTCCAGGGCCGCAGCAGGGCGTCGTAGACGTCCTGGGTGAAGCGGCCGCGGCCGACCAGGTCGCTCAGCACCGCCGCGGTGACGGCCTGGCTCACCACGGTCAGCGTGCCGATCGAGCCCAGCGACTGCAGCAGGCCGGCGATATCGCCGCCGGTCGCCGCCGGAGTGGCCGAAACCGCCTGGCCCGCCACCATTCCGGCGGTCTGCACATTGCGGGTGCGGCCGAATTCCTTGGCCGTCTCGGTCGCGATCTGCAGGGGCTGCGGATCGGTGTCCTGCTGCTGGCCCAGGCCGGCCAGCAGGCCCGCCAGGCCGCCACCGCCGCCGGTGAAGGCGGCCATGCCGGCCTGCATCTGCTTGCCCGCCTCCGCGTTCATCTTCTCCCGCTCCTCGGCGGTGAGCTGGGCGGCGCGTTCCACGATGGAGACCACGGTCCGCCACTGCGGGCCGTACAGGTATTCCAGGTGCAGGGACGGGTCGAACGGGTCGAACGGGATGGTCTGATCGGTCGATTCGGTGTTCATGACGAGCTCCTTCTCTGGATGTTTGGCCTCGAGGTGAAAGGGCCTGGATGGGAAGGGATTTCGATACTGCTCAGACACCGACCTCGACCAACTGGCGAGTATCGCTGTCCCGCAGGCCATCCGCGGCATCGACGCCCACCAACGGAATGTCGGCATGCGCCACGGCCGCGGCGGCCGGGGTTTCGGACGCGACGGGGCCCATGAGCCCCGCCAGCGAGGCGAGCACCTGATCCAGGCTCGCCGTATCGGTGATGTTGTCCAAGAACTGCGTCCCCGTAGCCGCCGCCCCACCCCCGGTCGCCCCACTCATCGCCGACCGGATAGCGGAAATCAGATACGACCGGAACGCCGGATCCAGCAACACCAGCAAAGGCAGCAACACCAACGCCACCAAAGCCAGCAACGCCAAAGCCGCCAGCGGCAGACCGACACTCAGCGCAACCCCACCGAACAACAACGGCACCCCGACGGCGACAGCGCCACCGACCGTCACCACCGCAGCCGCGAGCCCGGCCAGTCCCAGCGCGATACCGCCGGCCACAGCCACCGCGGCAGCCACTGCCACCGCAGCCGCGACCGCGAGAGCGATACCCGCGACCACCGCGGCGGCGGCCAGCGCAGCAATACCCACTGCAATGGCGCCGGCCACCGCCACCGCGGCAGCCACTGCCACCGCAGCCGCTATCGCGAGGCCGACCGCGACGGCGATGCCCGCAGCCACCACGGCGGCGAGGCCCAAAGCGATTGCGCCACCGACAACTACCGCTGCGGCCACTGCTACGCCGGCTGCGATTGCGAGGGCGACGCCTGCGGCCACCGCTGCGGCGGCCAGTGCCGCTACGCCGAGGGCGATTGCGCCCGCGATCGCTACCGCGACGGCTATCGCGGCAGCCACCGCTACCGCCGCGGCGATTGCGAGGCCGGCGGCCACGGCCAGGCCGGCTGCCACCACTCCGGCGACGCCCAGTGCGATGGCGCCACCCACGACGACCGCCGCGAGTCCGGCCACTGCCGCCAGGGTGCCGACGATGCCCACGGCCAGTCCGGCGCCGGCGGCGAGGGCCGCCAGGATCGGCAGGCCGATCGCTGCGGCGAAGAGGCCCACCGGAATTGCCAGCAGGATGAGGGGGAGCAAGGCCAGGGCGATCAGGCCCACGATGGCCAGGGGGACGCCGAGCGCGAGCAGGGGCAGGCCGAAGACTGCCACGATTGCCGCGCCGATGGCTATCACCGGCGCTGCCGCCGCGGCGAGCGCGCCGAGTGCGGCCAGGGCCAGGATCGGAATGACCGCTGCGGCAAGGGCTGCCAAGGCAGCGGCGATCGGGGCCAAGGCCAGCGCCGCCAGTACACCCAGAATCACCGGGGCCGAGAAGTCGATGACCATGGATACCAGCCATGCGGCGACCACGATGCCCTTGAAAGCGAACCAGAGACCACCGGCCAGCACGAGGGCGAAGAGCGGAATTCCGAAGAGGCCCAGGGCCATTACGGCCAGGGCCGCGCCTGCCACCGTCAGGCCGGCCACCGCGAAGGGGGCCCAGATCGCCGCCAGTACGAGGGCGATGATCGGGGACAGTGCGGTGGACAGGATCGGGGCGAACGGGCCCACGATCAGGAACGGCAGGCTGAATACGATGGCCACTGCCAGTGCGGCAACGCCGACCGGGAGCATGGCCACGACCGCCGCGAGTGCAACGGCCAGTGCCAGCACTGTGCCTGCCACGCCTACCGCGCCGAGCAGTGCGAGCCCGGCGAGGATGACGGCGCCGATCACCGGGAACACCGCGAGCGTCGCGACGATCGCGATCGGGATGGCCACCAGCAGGAACGGCGGGAACAGGCTGGCCGCATACACGAACGAGCCGATGATCAGCAATGCCGCCAGCGCGACCGGAATGCCGCTGGCCACCGTCAGCACGGCGACCAGTCCGCCGAGCAGACCGGCGACGATGCCCGTGCCCGCAATGCCGCCCAGCACGATGAACAGCTGCGCCGCGAGCAGGAAAGGCAAGGCCAGCAAGGCAAGTGGCGGGTTGATGAGGATCAGGCCGAGCAGCGAGACGGTCAGCATGGCGAAGCTGAGCACATTGATCGCCAGCCCGCCCACGGCCACCACCGCGACCGCGGCCACCGCCAGCGCGATCATGCCCGCCATGAGCACGATGAACGGCAGCAGGGTGAAGGTGAAGTTCAATGCCACCAGGCCCATCACTGCCGCGGCCGCGATCGCCGCGAACGCGATCAACGCGGGCAGTACGAACGGAATCGTGTACGGCATCAACAGCATCAGCAGGCCGCCCGCGATCACCGTGCCCGAGGCCCAGGTGATGCCCAGCACCAGGATCAGCGTCGTGCAGAGGGCGACCAGGAAGCCGGACGCGCCCACCGCGGTGAACAGGAACAGCAGCCCGAGCGCGACGGGCAGTCCGACGAGCACCGCCAGCAGCACCGGCGCCAGCAGCGGTCCGAGGATCGGAATCGCGAAAACCAGTGCGGCGGTGGCGATCAGCCCCATACCGGCGGCCACGACAGTGGCGATTACACCGGCCGCCGCCAGAATCAGCGTGGCCGCTGCCGCGCCGAACCACAGCACCACGGCGGCAGCGAGTTTGATGGCCAGCGCCGCCAGTGACAGCGCCAGCAGCCCGATCACGGCCGCCGAGGCGACCACGGACAGCGAGATCAGCCCGGCCAGCAGCACCGCGCCGAGCGCGATCCCGGACCCGAGCGCCATGGCGCCGAGCACGATCACTCCGGCCAGCCCCAACACCGCCAAGATAGGCAGGCTGATCAGCCCGAACGGCGTGAAGAACGAGGCCACCACCATCACCGCGAACAACGCCAGCGCGACCAGCCCGGCAACACCCAGCGTGCCGAATACCGCCGCGGCCACGGCGAGTAGCCCGAATACCAGGAACCCCAGCGCCGCGGTGAACACGACCGGCGCGATGAAGAAGCCCAGGAACGGCACCAGGATCGACCCCACCAGCCCCGCCGCCAGCAGTGCGACGAAAATGCCTGCGACAGAGGTGATTCCGACGCCCAGCAGCACGGCTGCCAGCGCGACGCCGCCGGCCACGATGAGCGCGAGGGTGACGATCCCCGCCACCAGCAGCACCGGCGCCAGCACCTGGAAGGCCACGAACAGCACCGGCAGCGCGATGAGCAGTACCGGGATGGCGATGATCGCCAGCACGATGAGCACCGGAATCGCCAGCACCGCGAGGATGATTCCGCCGATGATCAGCGCGCCGATCACCAAGGGCGCCAGCAGGATCGCGCCCAGCACCACGATCGCGCCTATACCGATCGCGCCGATCGCCAGCGCACCCGCGAACAGCAGCGGCACGATCGCGAACAGTCCCACGATGGGCAAGGCCAGCAGCGGCAGCGCCGCATCCCGGCGAACCCCGTTGCCGGTGATCAGGTCTCGCAGTTCGTGCAGGATCGGCGCGAAGGCCGCGGCCGGATCCTGCATGAACCCGAGCACCGGCGTCAGGAAGCCCAGCATGGGCGCGAGCCCGCCCAGCGCGGGCGCCGCGAAGCCCATGACGGCCGCACCCAGCGCGTCCAGCCCCGCGCCCGGATTCGAGGTGAGGTTGCGCAGGGTCTCGGCGAGATGCTGCAGCGGATCGCCGTCGCCGACCGTATTGCCCAGCAGCGGTTGCAGCACCTCACGCAGACCCTGCGAGGCCTCCGCGCCGTCCACCGGGAAGCCGAAGAGCGCACGGCCGCGGTTGATCAGTTCGGCGATCGGATCGCCGGACCCGTCGCGCCGCGTACCCGCCGCCTCCACGGCCTGATCGACGAAGCTCAGCAGATCCTCGACCGGCTGCCGCAGCGGCCCCGAGGGGAACGCGGTGTCGGCCCAGCCCGCCAGCTTGGACAGATCCAGCCCGGATCCCACCACTTGCGCTGCGACGGAAGCGATTTCATTGACGGGTGCGCCGACCGGCCCGAGCAGCCCGGAGAAGTCGCCGCCGGGCGCGGGATCACCGGCGGCCGGCGCGGCCCCGACGGTCCGGGTGGGCGCCGGCATCGCGGGCGCGGGTGCGGCATTCTGCGGTGCCATCCCGTACCCGGGCGCTTGATTGCCGAAGGCGTTCACGGCCTGATCGATCACGTTCTGCGCGGCGGACCCCAGATCGGGCCCGAGCACATTCCCCATGTCCGGAATCGGCAGATCCGGGATCGGGAGCCCGATATCCGGCGTCTGCGGGTTGCCGACGGCCTGCTGGGTGCCGAGCCCGGGTACCAGTGGCGCGGTCGGCGGGAGTTGCGGCAGGGCGGGCAGCTGCGCCTCGGCGTGGCCGGTCGACACCATGGCGGTGGCCAGCGAGGCGAAGGCGGCGGCCGCGTAGAGGCCGCGGCGGTTGCGTTTGCATTCCTTGCGGTGCTTGGCGGCCTGCTTGGTCGTGTGGGCACGGGTGAGTGATGCGGTCATGGGAGGAACCTTTCGATCGACGCGGAATCCGGCCGGGGCCGGACCTTGCCGAGCTCGCGCAGAGCTCCCGTGGAACGGCTCAGGCCGGGCCGGTCTCGCCGTATGCGCAGTTGGCCTGGGAGACGCCGCCGTCGGCGCCCAGGGTGGGCCCGATGCGGGTGTGCAGCAGTCCGCCGATATCGCGGCAGCTGATGAAGGCGTGCTGCCCGTGTCCGGCGCCGGGCGGGCAGGTGAGGGTGGTCTGGTTGGGCACCGAGGTATCGGTGACGCACCCGTCGGGCGCCGGGTCGGCCGAAGCCACCAGATCTACCGGCTTGCCGAACGCAATGCCCGTGAGGGCCAGCACCGCCATGGCAACGAATGCCACGAGTTTGCCGATGGAGTTCATGGGGTAAGGGTCCGAAGCGGTGGCCAGGAGGGTCAATGTGGGCCGGGTTACATGACCTGGGTTTTCCCTGCTGAAGTACCTGATACAGCTTGTCCGCAGAGGATTCTTATTACGCCCTTTTAACGAGTTCGGGGATTGACGTAATTGGTGTCACCAGATCCTGATCAATTGACTAGCAATATCATGGCAAACCGTGATGATGAATCGAAGTGGCCGGAAAGTCGCGAATGCCGCGAACCAGCGTCGCCTGCTCACGCCCGCCCGGGCGGCCGGGGTCGTGGTGCTCGTCGCGCTCATCGCGGTGATCACCACGATGGTCGTGCACCGGCAGCAGGACAAGGATCGGGCCGCCGCCGCGGTGGCCCCGCCCGCGGTCTTCACCGCCGACGGCCGGCTGCGCTTCGGCGACGCACCCCTCACCGTCACCGTCATCACCGACTTCCAATGCCCGGTGTGCAGGCAATTCACGGCAACCACCGAGCCCACCCTGAACGACATGGTCAAGGCCGGCACCGTCGCCGTCGAATACGACACCGTCGCCGTTCTCGACCGCGCGTCCAAGGACAACTACTCCTCCCGCGCGGCTGATGCCGGCACCTGCGTGGCCGTCGCGAACAAGGACGCCTGGCTCGACTTCGACCAGAAACTCTTCGCCGCCCAGCCCGCCGAAGGCGGTAACGGACTCAGCGCGGACAAGCTCATCGAGATCGCCGGGCAGGCCGGTGTGACCGGTCCCGACGTGGCGTCCTGCATCCGCGACGACCGGTACAGCGGCTTCGTGAAGTCGCACGCGCAACATGCGATCGATGCCGGTCTGACCCATGTTCCGGTGGTCAAGGTGGGTGATCAGGTGGTCGAGAACCTCACCCCCGACGGCCTGCGCGCGGCCATCGACCGGGCACGATCGGCGGCCAAGTAGGCTGATAGCTGGTCGCAAGCAGTTTCGGCTGCCTGCCGGACCATTTCGATTCAGCACAGACAAAGGACTGCACAGCGCTATGACCAGCCGCATCGAGCTCGCCCGCGTGGATCTCCGCGGACGTACTCCCACTGCTGCCGAACTGCGCGCGGCTCTGCCGCGTGGGGGCGTCGACGTGGACTCGGTGCTGCATCATGTGCGGCCGGTCGTGGAGGCCATCCGCGATCGGGGCGTCGAGGCCGCGCTGGAATTCAGCGAGAAGTTCGACGGCGTGCGGCCCGCGAGTGTGCGCGTGCCCGCCGCCGAACTGGACAAGGCGCTCGCCGAACTGGATCCGGCCGTGCGCGCCGCCCTCGAGGTCGCCATCGAACGCACCCGCAAGGTGCACAACGATCAGCGCCGCACCGACAAGACCACCCAGGTGGTGCCCGGCGGTACCGTCACCGAACGCTGGGTGCCGGTCGAGCGGGTCGGCCTGTACGTGCCGGGCGGCAATGCCGTCTACCCGTCCTCGGTCGTCATGAACGTGGTGCCGGCGCAGGCCGCGGGCGTGGAGTCGCTGGTGGTGGCCTCGCCGCCGCAGGCGCAGTTCGCGGGCCTGCCGCACCCGACCATCCTGGCCGCGGCCAAGCTGCTCGGCGTCACCGAGGTGTGGGCGGTCGGCGGGGCGCAGGCCGTGGCGCTGCTGTCCTACGGCGGCGTCGACACCGATGGCGCGCAGCTGGAACCGGTCGACCTGATCACCGGTCCGGGCAATATCTACGTGACCGCCGCCAAGCGGCTGTGCCGCGGACTGGTCGGCATCGATGCCGAGGCCGGGCCCACCGAGATCGCGATCCTGGCCGATGCCACCGCCGATCCGGTCCACGTCGCGGCCGACCTGATCTCGCAGGCCGAGCACGATGTGCTGGCGGCCAGCGTGCTGGTCACCGACAGCGTGGAACTGGCCGACGCCGTGGACGTGGCGCTGACCGCGCAGATGGCGGTCGTCAAGCACCACGACCGGGTCACGGAAGCCTTGACGGGCAAGCAGTCCGGCACCGTGCTGGTCGACGACATCACCCAGGGGCTGCGCGTGGTCAACGCCTACGCGGCCGAGCACCTGGAGATCCAGACCGCTGATGCCGCGGCCGTCGCCGCCCGGGTGCGCAGTGCCGGAGCGGTTTTCGTGGGCGCGTGGTCGCCGGTATCGCTGGGCGACTACTGCGCGGGCTCCAATCACGTCTTGCCGACCGCCGGATGTGCCCGGCACTCTTCGGGTTTGAGCGTGCAGACCTTCCTGCGCGGGATCCACGTGGTCGAGTACTCCGAGGCCGCGCTGAAGGATGTCTCCGGACATGTTGTGGCGCTGGCGAATGCGGAGGATCTGCCCGCGCACGGTCAGGCCGTGCAGGCGCGTTTCGGGGAGCTGCGGTGAATGCCGAGGCGAGCCTTGAATCAGGCACTGTGACCGTTCCGGGATCGAACATTTCGCTGGACGATCTGCCGCTGCGGGAGAACCTGCGCGGCAAGAGTCCTTACGGCGCACCGCAATTGACGGTGCCGGTACAGCTGAACACCAACGAGAACCCGCACCCGCCGAGTAAGGCGCTGGTCGACGATGTCGCCGAGTCCGTGCGCGCCGCCGCCGCGGACCTGCACCGCTACCCGGATCGTGACGCGGTCGGGCTGCGCGGCGATCTGGCCGCGTACCTGACCCGGCAGACCGGCGTCGCCGTGGATACCGCGAACGTGTGGGCGGCCAACGGCTCCAACGAGATCCTGCAGCAGCTGCTGCAGGCGTTCGGCGGACCGGGCCGCAGCGCACTGGGTTTCGTGCCCTCGTACTCGATGCACCCGATCATCTCCGAGGGCATCGACACCGAGTGGGTCGAAGCCAAGCGCAATGGCGACTTCTCCCTCGACATCGACTACGCGGTCATGGTGCTCGGTGAGCGTCGTCCCGACGTCGTGTTCGTGACCAGCCCCAATAACCCGACGGGGCACAGCATTCCGCAGGACGACCTGGTCCGGATCCTGGAGGCCGCGACCGGCATCGTGGTGGTCGACGAGGCGTACGGCGAGTTCTCCAGCGCGCCCAGCGCCATCGAGCTCATCGACCGGTATCCGGCCAAGCTGGTGGTGAGCCGCACCATGAGCAAGGCGTTCGCCTTCGCGGGCGGACGGCTCGGCTACCTGGTGGCCGCGCCTGCGGTCATCGACGCCATGCTGCTGGTGCGCCTGCCCTACCACCTGTCCGTGGTCACGCAGGCCGCCGCGCGTGCGGCTTTGCGGCACGCCGACGAAACCCTCGGCAGCGTCCACGAATTGGCGGCGCAGCGGGATCGGGTCATGGCCGCGTTGCGTGAGCAGGGCTACGACGTCATCCCCTCGGATGCCAACTTCGTGCTCTTCGGCCGTTTCACCGATGCCCCGCGCGCCTGGCAGCGCTACCTCGACGAGGGTGTGCTCATCCGCGATGTCGGCATCCCCGGCTATCTGCGCACCACCATCGGCCTGGCCGCCGAGAACGACGAATTCCTGCGCGTGAGCGCCACACTGGTCGCGACCGAGCTGGTCGCCCCATGAGCACGGAAGCGAGCCTGCCCGTGAGCACGGACCGTATCGCCCGCGTCGAACGCACCACCCGCGAATCCAGCATCGTGGTGGAGCTGAACCTCGACGGGTCCGGGAAGACCGATATCTCCACCGGCGTCCCGTTCTACGACCACATGCTGACCGCCTTCGGCCAGCACGGCAGCTTCGATCTGACCGTGCAGGCCAAGGGCGATATCGAGATCGAGGCGCACCACACGGTCGAGGACACGGCCATCGTGATCGGCCAGGCGCTGGCGCAGGCGCTCGGCGACAAGAGGGGCATCCGCCGCTTCGGCGACTGCTACATCCCCATGGACGAGACCCTCGCGCACGCGGTGGTGGATGTGTCCGGCCGCCCGTACTGCGTGCACGACGGTGAGCCGGAACGCATGCTGTCCATCGTGATTCCGAGCGCGGGCCCGGGCGCCTCGTACTCGACGGTCCTGAACCGGCACGTCTTCGAGTCGATCGCGCTGAACGCTCGCATCGCCCTGCATGTCCGCGTCCTGTACGGCCGGGATCAGCACCACATCACCGAGGCCGAATTCAAGGCGGTGGCAAGGGCTTTGCGCGCCGCCGTCGAATACGACCCGCGTGTCACCGGCATCCCTTCCACGAAGGGGACACTGTGAGCAAGAAACTCGCGCTGCTGGACTACGGTTCCGGCAACCTGCACTCCGCTGCCCGGGCCCTGGCCCGGACCGGGGCCGAGGTGACGGTCACCGCCGATGCCGAAATCGCCTTGAACGCGGACGGTCTCGTGGTTCCCGGTGTCGGCGCCTATGCCGCCTGCATGGCCGGTCTGAAGGCCGTCCGCGGCGAACGCATCATCGGCAAACGCCTGGCCGGTTCGCGTCCTGTCCTCGGCATCTGCGTCGGCATGCAGATCCTCTTCGAGCGCGGTGTCGAGTTCGGCATCGAAACCGAGGGCTGCGCCGAATGGCCGGGCGTGGTAGAGCGTTTGGACGCCCCCGTCCTCCCGCACATGGGCTGGAATACGGTCCAGGCTCCCGAGGACTCGGTCCTCTTCGCGGGCATGGACGCGGACACCCGCTTCTACTTCGTCCACTCCTATGCGGCCCGCAAATGGGAGTGGGACGACAACTCCGGCAGCCACCTGAACCCGGCCAAACTGACCTGGTCCGATCACGGCGGCCCCTTCCTGGCGGCGGTCGAGAACGGCCCCTTGTCGGCCACCCAATTCCACCCGGAGAAGTCCGGTGACGCCGGCGCTCAACTGCTCCGGAACTGGGTCGCCGCCCTGTAATTCGCCGCGTACCCCGGTGCGAGCGGTCAGCTGTTGCCGCTCACCGGGGTGCCCCGGCTGACCAGCCAGTTCCCGTGCTCGTAGTCGAGCCCGACCGACATGACGACATGCTTGGTCTGCGTGCCGCTGTCGGAGGTGATGGTCTCGTAGGAGTCGTAGCTGCCCTCGGCATGCCCGTGATCCACGGAGGTGACGGTGCAGTCCGGCGTTCCGATCTCCCCGCGCGCATGCGTGGAGATGATGTTGTCCCGCAGCGAGTCCTTCCAGAGCTGCTTGAACCAGCTCTGGAAGTCGCCCGTGCTCCGGTCCACCACCCGCTGCCAGTACCCGTCGGCGTCCCGATAGGTGTAGTTCCCCATGTTCCGCGCGAAATCGCAGATGGCACTGCGTACTTCGCCGGAGTCCGCGGCCGCCGGCCCGGCGAGCGCGATGCCCGCGGCACCGATCGCCGAAATCGCCAATGTCATCGCGATGGCAGGTTTCGTCACGATGGTGTCCTCCAGGAGCTGCTAGGTATCCCGCCCGGTCACCCGGACGAGATCAACCATAATGATCAACCCTGGCACCTGCCTGAGTGCTGACAGCGCGTGCCACGCCCGCCGATTCCCGCACCGTCGCCGGACCGTGGGTCGCGCCAACGAAGCGTTGCTAGAGTGCCCGCATGCAGATTGCGCACGAGGGTGCGTCCGGCCGGCTCCGCGCCCTGCCCACCCGCCTCGTGAACCAGGTCGCCCTCATCGCCAACCGCGCCACCGACAAGGCCCTCGGCGACACCGGCTCCCGCCGCTACCACTACGCCCTCCTGGTCACCCTCGACGAGATCGGCCCCGCCAGCCAAGCCGACCTGGCCCGCCGCACCGGCATAGACCGCAGCGACGTGGTGGCCGCCCTCAACGAACTGGCCGCCCGGAACCTGGTCCGCCGCAACCCCGATCCCGCCGACCGCCGCCGCAACGTCATCACCCTCACCCCGTCCGGCATCGCCCACCTCCACGACCTCGACGACCGCCTGGAAGCCGCTCAACGCGAACTCCTCCCCGGCTTCTCCGCCGCCGAACGCGCCAACTTCGTCCTGCTCCTCACCCGGATCCTGGAGCAGCACAGCAAGAGCTGATCGAGCGGGGCGCTACGAGTCGGCGGAGCAGCGCTGGGTGCCGGGGGTGCTGGTGCCGTTGACGATCTCCGGGGGTTTGCCGATGGTGATGACTTGTTGTCCGTCCCAGTGGAATTGGACGCAGTAGAAGGTGCCGTCGCTGCAGGCGTCGCAGGTGCCGGGGATCATGTAGCGGAGGCCTACCGTGTCGGCGGTGGTGCGGGATTTGTCGACGCTGATGAAGGCGTTCCATTCGGGGGTGGCGGGGCCCACGTAGGTGCCGTTGTGGAAGAGGAGGGCCTGCATGGGGGAGCTGGCGGTGGCGCCTTGGATGGTGACCAGTGCCGCCGACAAGGGGGAGCAGATGGTGTTGGCGTCGGGGGCGGCGCCGGACGGCGGGAGGCCCCATTGCCAGGTGCTGCCAGGGGAGTTCTGGACGGGGGCGAGGGTGGCGGCCGCGTCGTGGATCACGGTGGCGGAGGGGTGGCAGTCCTGGCCCGTGGTGGTGCGGCGGGCGGGGACTGTCGTGGTGCCGGGCACGCCGGTCGCGGGCGCCGCGAGGGTGGCGGTGACCTGCGTGAGGACGGTCGAGGACAGTGCGGTGGGCAGGGTGCTGGGTGCGGACTGGTTGGTCGATCCACCGTCGCAGCCCGAGATCAGTGCGATGGCGGCCAGCCCGGCGCTGGCGATGATGGTCGGTCGGAACATGGTTCCTGCTCTCTACCCCGTCGGCGAATACCTCTCCGGTGTAAATCGGTTGTCGCGTGCCGGTATTAACCGGCATTTCCCCAGGCCGCCGCCGAGCCATCGTACGGCTACCAATAGGATGCTCCCGTGAGTCTTGTGCTGCTACCTGCCGTCGATGTCGCCAATGGTGAGGCCGTGCGCCTGGTTCAGGGGGAGGCGGGCAGCGAAACCGGTTACGGTTCGCCGCTCGACGCCGCCCTGGCGTGGCAGCACGGTGGCGCCGAATGGGTGCATCTGGTGGATCTGGACGCGGCGTTCGGCAAAGGCAGCAATCGGGAACTGCTGGCGCAGGTCATCGCTCAGCTCGATGTGAAGGTCGAACTGTCCGGCGGTATCCGCGACGACGATTCGCTGAAGGCGGCCCTGGCCACCGGTTGCGCGCGCGTGAATATCGGCACCGCGGCCATCGAGAACCCGGAATGGTGCGCCCGCGCCATCGGCGAGTACGGCGACCAGATCGCCGTCGGCCTGGACGTGAAGCTCATCGACGGTGAGTGGCGGCTGCGCGGCCGCGGCTGGGTCAGCGACGGCGGCGACCTGTGGGAGACCCTGGAACGCCTGGAACAGCAGGGCTGCTCGCGCTACGTGGTCACCGACGTGAGCAAGGACGGCACCCTGACCGGCCCGAACCTGGACCTGCTCGCGCATGTCGCGAACGCGGCCAGCGCGCCGGTCATCGCCTCCGGTGGCGTCTCCACCCTCGACGACCTGCGCGCCATCGCGACGCTGGTGGACGAGGGCGTGGAGGGTGCGATCATCGGCAAGGCCCTGTACGCGGGCCGGTTCACCTTGCCCGAAGCTCTCGCAGCGGTCAGCTAGCCGGATGACCGACCTCGCCGAGCTGCTCGGCATCGCCCGCGATGTGCTCGACGGCGCCTCCTCCCGTTTCGTGGAGGGTGTGGGTGCGCCCAGTGCGGTTCAGAAGGGCCGCAACGACTTCGCCACCGAGGTCGACCTGGAACTGGAGCGCACCATCTCGCGGCAGTTGAGCGAGTGCACCGGAATCCCGGTGCACGGTGAGGAATTCGGCGGACCGCAGCTGCTGACGGGCACCTCCTGGGTGCTCGACCCGATCGACGGCACCTTCAATTACTCTGCGGGACACCCGCTTTCGGGCATGCTGCTGGCGCTGGTGCAGGAGGGCGTGCCGGTGCTCGGCCTGACCTGGCTGCCCGGTCTGGGTCAGCGCTATGCCGCCGCGGTCGGCGGCCCGGTCTACCTGAACGGCCAGCCGCTGCCGCGCCTGGAGCCGAGCAAACTGTCCGCCGCCATGATCGGTTTCGGTTCCTTCAATATCGATGGCGCGGGCCGGGTTCCGGGCATCTTCCGGTTCAACCTGCTGGGCGCGCTGAGCCGGTTGTCCGGCCGGGTCCGCATGCACGGATCCACCGGCATCGACCTGGCGTACACGGCGTCCGGAATTCTGGGCGGCGCCGTGGTGTTCGGACATCATCCGTGGGACAACGCCGCGGGCGTGGCCATGGTGCGGGCGGCCGGCGGTGTGGTCACCGACCTGCTGGGCCGCGAGTGGACCATCGAATCGGGTTCGGTGCTGGCCGCCGCGCCCGGAGTGCACGAGGAGTTACTGGACCTGATCAGCGAGACCGCCGATCGCGTCCGGGGAGAGGTGGAGCAATGAAGACAGGGGTAGTGCAATGACGCTGGCAGTACGCGTCATCCCGTGCCTGGATGTGGACGCGGGCCGGGTGGTCAAGGGCGTGAACTTCGAAAACCTCAGGGACGCGGGCGATCCCGTGGAACTGGCCGCCGCCTACGACGCCCAGGGCGCCGACGAACTCACCTTCCTGGATGTCACCGCCTCCACCGGCGACCGCGGCACCATGATCGACGTGGTGACCCGCACCGCCGAGCAGATCTTCATCCCGCTCACCGTGGGCGGCGGCGTCCGCACCGTCGAGGACGTGGATCGCCTGCTGCGCGCCGGCGCGGACAAGGTGTCGGTGAACACCGCCGCCATCGCCCGCCCCGAGGTGCTGCGCGAGATGTCGGAGCGGTTCGGCTCGCAGTGCATCGTGCTGTCGGTGGACGCCCGCACGGTCCCGGCCGGGGAGCGGCCGACGCCGTCCGGCTGGGAGGTCACCACGCACGGCGGTAAGCGCGGCACCGGCATCGACGCCGTCGAATGGGCCCTCCGCGGCGCCGAACTCGGTGTCGGCGAGATCCTGCTCAATTCGATGGACGCCGACGGCACCAAGGCCGGTTTCGACCTGCCCATGATCCGGCACGTGCGGTCGGCGGTCTCGGTCCCGGTCATCGCCTCCGGTGGCGCGGGCAAGGTCGCGGACTTCGCCCCGGCCGTCGAGGCGGGCGCGGACGCGGTGCTGGCGGCCAGCGTCTTCCACTTCGGTGATCTGACGATCGGCCAGGTCAAGGACGCCATGCGGGCGGAAGGTATCGTGGTCCGGTGAGTCTCGATCCCGCTATCGCCACCCGTCTCAAGCGCAATGAGGACGGCTTGTTCGCCGCCATCGCGCAGGAGAAGGACACCGGCGATGTGCTCATGATGGCGTGGATGGACGACGAGGCCCTGGCCCGCACCCTGGAAACCCGCAAGGGCACGTACTACTCGCGTTCGCGGCAGCAGTACTGGGTGAAGGGCGAGACCTCCGGCCACACCCAGTACGTGCACGAGGTCCGTCTCGACTGCGACGGCGACACGGTGCTGCTCATCGTCGATCAGGAAGGCGCGGCCTGCCACACCGGCACGCACACCTGCTTCGACACGGATGTCCTGCTGGCGCAGGGCGATGTGCTGCTCGCCGACGAGAACTGAGTTCTGTTCGGCAAGCCCTGCGCCGCAACGGTTTCCGGCTCCGGGCCGCTAGCGGTTCTCACGTAATTCGCTGTCGATGTGGCTCATCGGCCGGCCGGAGCGGCCGATGCCGCGGGCCATGCCCTTCTCCAGTTGGGTCATCAGGGTCTCGCCCAGTTCGAGCAGTTGCCGGGTCTGTTCCTTGTCGAGTCCGTCGAAGACCAAGCCGCGCACCGTCTCCAGGTAGCCGGGCGCGGCCTCGGTGACCTTGCGGAAGCCGGCGTCGGTGAGGACGGCCTGGGCGCCGCGGCGTCCGGTGACGGTGACGCGCTGGGCCCAGCCCAGGCGTTCGAGTTTGGATACGACATGTGAAAGGCGCGATAGCGATGCGTTTGCCTTTTGGGCAAGCTCGCTCAGTTGCAATCGGTGGCCTGGTTCTTCGGAGAGCAGGGTCATCACGAAGTATTCGAAATGGGTAATCCCGGACTCACGTTGGAGCTGGGTGTCCAGTGCCGCGGGCAGTCTGGTGGTGAGCGAGACAAGGGTACGCCAAGCTCGCTGTTCCATGGGATTCAACCACTTGGTCACCGTGCGCGCCCTCTCGTAGCAGCCAAGTGACGTGTTGTGCCGACCGGTCCGGGAACTGGGGGGAGCAGCGACGACGAGTCACCCGCACGTCAAAGTTTGCCACGATTTCGCTCAGTGCGCACGAGGTTACTGAATGACGTGACATCGATCACGCGTGTCGGACTGGAATTCAGTTCGCGCCGGGTTCTGGAGGATTTGGCGGAGTTTCCACGGGAACGCCCGGCTTTTCCGGTACGGCACGCTGCTTTTCGGCACGATGGCGGCGGAATCGCCTGCGCACCAAGAGAAATGCCACCAAGAGGAACAGCACGGCGGCGATGATCGCGCCCACCAGGGCCGCGCCGCGGAATCCGGGCGCGTCGACATCGAGGATGCGCTCGCCGGCGTGTGCGGCGTTCGAATCGCCGAGCACGATGGTCAAGGTCATCAGATTCGGGACGGCGACGACGATCGCGAGAACCGCTGCGGCGCCCGCAATGAACGGACCGCCCCGTTTCCGCCAGAACAGCCCGGCGAACAACAAGAGCAGCAACGGCACCAGCGTGCACAGTGCGCCCATGATCAGGCCGTACCAGATGCCCTTGGCGAAACTGCCGTGCACCCATTCCGCGATCCGCTGCGCCCACCAGCGCGGAATGAACGCGGCCAGGATCAGATAGGTCACCCACACCACCACCGCCGCCACGACGAGCGCGATGATGCGATTGCGCCACGTGACGAAGGTGGAGTGCTTCCGCTCCGGTAGTTCCGCACTGGGCGTAGTCATAGCCTCAGCGTATGCCCGCGGGTCCGCCGCAGCCGTAGCGCCACTCCGGCGTAACGGACAAAAAGGGCTCGCGAGCGGGGATCAGGAGCGGCTGCGGAGGAACTCGAGGGCGTCGTCCGCGTGCACATTGGCGCGCAGTTCGCTCGAGATGACCTTCGCGATCGTCCGGTCCGGGTCGATGATGAAGGTCGTCCGCTTCACTGGCACCAGCGCGCCCAGCAGCCCGCGCTTCACGCCGAATTCGGCCGCGACCTTCGCACCGGGATCCGACAGCACCGGGTAACCGAGGCCCTGCTTGGCGGCGAATCCGGACTGGACATCCACCGAATCGGCGCTGATGCCGACGCACGATGCGCCGAGAGACTTGAATTCCGTTGCCAGATCCCGGAAGTGGCACGCCTCGGCGGTGCACACGGGGGTATTGGCGGCGGGGTAGAAGAAGAGCACCACGGGACCGTCCGCGAGTAGCGACTCGAGCGAACGCGCGGTGCCCGACTGATCCGGAAGCTCGAAGTTCGGGGCGAGCTGGCCTGCCTTCATGCTGCGTACACTACGCGATTACATCGCGCACAAGCTATACGCCGCAGGGTGCGGAAACCGGTGCTGCCACACCCCGCGATGCGCGGCGGACACGCGACGGCCCGCGGACCGGACGTCCACGGGCCGAAAGCATTTGGCACGGTTCACACGCCGATGAGGGCGGCGACCTCCGGGTTCTTGATCTCCATGACATCGAGGATGCCGTGTGCGCGCAAGAAGGGCTTGAGCTCCCGGATGCGGTCGGTGTGCTCTGCGTACTCGTCCGGGAAGCTGCGCGGATCCAGCGCCTCCAGGGCCTTCACATAGGTGACGAAGGAGGCAATGGCGGAGTACTTACCGCCCGGGTTCATGTTCATCATCCGCGGCGGCTGGCCGGGGATGCTCCCCATGCCCTGCTGCGGAACTGCGTGCCGTGGACCCTCCGGTGCTACCGGCTGCGAGGGGTACATCTGATTTGAACTCCTCTCGTTTGGGATACCGCGTGCGACCTGTTGTTTTACTGCTGGAGCAGATCGCGACGAGTGTAGTGGTGACCGCATCGTGTATTCGCTCCAGGTGGGGGTTCGGCTGGGGGAGGAGAGCGATTTAGATACCGTCCGCCGGGCCTGGAATGATGAGCCCATGCACGGCGCGCACGGTTCCACCCAGACGTCCGGAATCACCTCGACCACCTCCCGCGAGCAGTTCCGCCTGCTAGCGGCCGATCACCGGGTCGTTCCGGTGACCCGAAAGGTCTTGGCGGACTCGGAGACTCCGCTCTCGGCCTACCGCAAACTGGCCGCCGACCGGGCGGGCACCTTCCTGCTCGAGTCCGCCGAGAACGGGCGGTCGTGGTCGCGATGGTCGTTCATCGGCGCGGGCAGTCCGACCGCCCTGACCGTGGTGGACGGGCAGGCGGCATGGCTCGGGCAGGTGCCCGCGGACGCGCCCGCCGGCGGCGATCCGCTGCTGGCGCTGCGCGAGACGCTGCAGCTGCTGCGCACCGAACGACTGCCCGGCCTGCCCCCGCTGACCGGCGGCATGGTCGGCTACCTCGGTTACGACACCGTGCGCCGGCTGGAACGCCTGCCCAGCATCGCCACCGACGACCTGAAGGTCCCGGAGATGGTCATGCTGCTGGCCACCGACCTGGCCGCCTTCGACCACCACGAAGGCGCGATCACCCTCATCGCCAACGCCGTCAACTGGAACGGCAACGACGAGCACGTGGACCAGGCCTACGACGACGCGGTCGCCCGCCTGGACCGCATGACCGAGGCCCTGGCCGCGCCCGCCGAATCCACCGTCTCGGTCTTCGACCGCCCCGAACCGGACTATCGCCGCCAGCGCACCACCGAGGAGTTCGGTGCGGGCGTACGCCGCCTGGTCAAGGAGATCGAGGCGGGCGAGGCCTTCCAGGTGGTGCTGTCGCAGCGCTTCGAAATGGATTACAGCGGTACGCCGCTGGACCTGTACCGCATGCTGCGCGCCTCCAACCCGAGCCCGTACATGTACCTGCTGCACGTGCCGGACGGCTCGGGCGGCACCGCGTTCTCCATCGTCGGTTCCAGCCCCGAATCGCTGGTGACGGTGAAGGAGGGCATCGCGACCACGCACCCGATCGCGGGCACCCGGTGGCGCGGCGCCTCCGAGGAGGACGACCTGCTGCTGGAGAAGGACCTGCTGGCCGACGCGAAGGAGAACGCCGAGCACCTCATGCTCGTCGACCTCGGCCGCAACGATCTCGGCCGCGTCTGCGAGCCCGGCACCGTGCGCGTCACGGAGTACCGCCACGTCGAGCGCTACTCCCACGTCATGCACCTGGTCTCCACGGTCTCCGGCCGCCTGACCGCGGGCAAGACCGCCTTCGACGCCGTCGAGGCCTGTTTCCCCGCGGGCACCCTGTCCGGCGCCCCGAAAGTGCGGGCCATGGAGTTGATCGAGGAACTCGAACCCACCCGCCGCGGCGTCTACGCGGGCGTGGTCGGCTATCTCGATTTCGCGGGTGACGCCGACACCGCCATCGCCATCCGTACCGCCCTCCTCAAGGACGGCACCGCCTACGTCCAGGCCGGCGCCGGCATCGTCGCCGACTCCAACCCGGACTACGAGGACCTCGAATCCCGCAACAAGGCCATGGCCGTCCTCAAGGCCATCGCCGCCGCGGAAACGGTCCGCGCCTACCGCCCGAACGGATCCGGGCAATGACCGCTCCCGACCCGGACGGCGACACGAAAGATCCGGTAGCGCAAGGGAACTCCGGCTCGGATCGGTCGGCGGCCGAGCGCGCCATGCAGGCGGATCTGGACGAGGCGGCCGCCGACGTGGCGCAGGCCGAGGCGGATGCGCGCGCGGCCGAGACGCAGGGCGGCAGCAAGCGGCGGCCGATCGGGGCGGTGGTGCTGCTGGCGATCGCGGCGGCGCTGCTGTGGGCTTCCTCGCGGATGACGTGGGTGTCCCTGGAGGTCACCAGCGACAAGGGCCTGCCCAAGACCGTGCATCTCAACGGCAGCACTTGGTTCGGGGCCTTGACGCCACTGGCCTTGGTGCTGCTGGCCACCATCGCGGCCGTGTTCGCCACCAAGGGCTGGATGCGGCGGCTGGTGGGCGTGGTGATCGCGGTGCTGGCCGCGGTCGCGGCCGTCCCGGGATTCGCCCTGCTCGTGGGCAAGGGGAAGACCGCTGAGCGGGCCGCCACGCTGGCCGAACTGCGCACGTGGGAGACCGGGGGAGCGGAGACGACGGCGACCCTGCCCGCCCTGCTGGCGGTCGTGGGCGCGATCGCGGCGTTCCTGGCGGGTCTGCTGCTCACGCGCATGCCGTCGGAGTCGGCGCAGATGTCCGGGAAGTACGACAATCCGGTCTTCCGGAAGTCCGCGGCGGCCGAGCAGGTTGCCGAGCATCACGCCGTGAATCGCGCCTCGGAATCCGGGTCACAGCCCGCCGCCGCGGGCGAGTTGTCCGGTCGCGTGCTGTGGGATGCGCTGGATGCGGGTGCGGATCCGACCGACGATCAAGCCAATACTCCTGCCGCGCACGAGGATCCGGGCAGCGGGAGCACCGGCCGCGGGCCGCGGTGAGCTGGGGGTGAGAGCGGTATAAGACCACGGACCGGCCCCGCCGTCAACGGCAGGAACATAGCCATTTACTCTTTATCAGCATCGGTGAGACAGCGCCTGGGGGGATTCTCAGGCAGCAAGTCCGTCTCCCCAGAAAGGATTCGAGCCAGATGACGGTACTCGACTCGATTCTCGACGGGGTCCGCGCGGATGTGGCCGCTCGGGAAGCCCTCCTGGATTTCCAGGCCGTGAAGGCCGCCGCCGCGAAGGCCCCCTCCGCACGTGACGCCAAGGCCGCGCTGCACGGCGAGGGCATCGGAGTGATCGCGGAGGTCAAGCGGGCCAGCCCGTCGAAGGGCGCGCTCGCGGACATTCCGGACCCCGCCGTATTGGCCCGCGCCTACGAGGACGGCGGCGCGCGCATCATCAGCGTGCTGACCGAACAGCGCCGCTTCCACGGCTCCCTGTCGGATCTGGACGCGGTCCGCGCGGTGGTGGATATCCCCATCCTGCGCAAGGACTTCATCGTCGGCCCGTACCAGATCCACGAGGCGCGCGCGCACGGCGCGGATGTCATCCTGCTGATCGTGGCGGCCCTGCAGCAGGACGTGCTGTCCGCGCTGATCGACCGCACCGAATCGCTGGGCATGACCGCCCTCGTCGAGGTGCACACCGAGGAGGAAGCGGACCGCGCGCTCGATGCCGGCGCCTCCGTCATCGGTGTGAACGCCCGCAACCTGAAGACCCTCGAGGTGGACCGGGATGTGTTCGCGCGCATCGCCCCCGGCCTGCCGAGCGAAGTGATCCGCATCGCCGAATCCGGTATCCGCGGCACCGCCGATCTGCTGGCCTACGCGGGCGCGGGCGCGGATGCCGTGCTCGTCGGCGAGGGCCTGGTGACCAGTGGCGATCCGCGGGCCGCGGTGGCCGAGCTGGTGACCGCCGGAACCCATCCGTCCTGCCCCAAGCCGGTGCGCCGGGGCCGGTGAAAGAACCGATGACTCAGACCGACGGAATCCATTCCGGCAAGAACACTCTCGGCCTCCCGCAGGCCAGCGCGGGTGTCGCGCACAAGAGCCACGAGCCGGATCGTGGCGGCCACTTCGGCGTCTACGGCGGCCGGCACGTGCCCGAGGCGCTGATGGCCGTGATCGAAGAGGTCACCGCCGAATACGAGAAGTGCCGGGTAGATCCGAGCTTCCTGAACGAGCTGGACCGCCTGCAGCGCGACTACACCGGCCGCCCCTCGCCGGTGTTCGAGTGCAAGAACCTGGCGCAGCACGCGGGCGGCGCCCGCCTCGTGCTGAAGCGGGAAGACCTGAACCACACCGGTTCTCACAAAATCAACAATGTGCTCGGCCAGGCCCTGCTGGCCAAGCGCATGGGCAAGACCCGCGTCATCGCGGAGACGGGCGCGGGCCAGCACGGCGTCGCCACCGCCACCGCGTGCGCGCTGCTGGGCCTGGACTGCGTCATCTACATGGGCGCGGTCGACACCGTCCGGCAGCAGCTGAACGTGGCCCGCATGCGCCTGCTCGGCGCCGAGGTCATCAGTGTCACAACGGGTTCGCAGACCTTGAAGGACGCGATCAACGAGGCGCTGCGCGACTGGGTCACCAATGCGGAGCAGACCTACTACTGCTTCGGCACCGCCGCGGGCCCGCATCCGTTCCCGCTCATGGTGCGCGACTTCCAGCGCGTCGTCGGACTGGAGGCGCGGGAGCAGATCCAGGCGCTCACCGGCCGGCTGCCGGATGCCGTAACCGCTTGTGTCGGTGGCGGTTCCAATGCGATCGGCATCTTCCACGCGTTCATCGACGATCCGGGCGTGCGCCTGATCGGCTACGAGGCCGCGGGCGACGGCGTCGAAACCGGCCGTCACGCAGCGACTTTCACCGGTGGCACGCCGGGCGCCTTCCAGGGCGCGTACTCGTACCTGCTGCAGGACGAGGACGGCCAGACCATCGAATCGCATTCGATCTCGGCGGGTCTGGACTACCCGGGCGTGGGCCCGGAGCACGCGTACCTGAAGGACACCGGCCGCGCCGAGTACCGTCCGGTCACCGATACCGAGGCCATGGACGCGCTGCTGTTGCTGAGCCGCGCCGAGGGCATCATCCCGGCCATCGAGTCCGCGCACGCGGTCGCCGGTGCGCTGCGGCTCGGTAAGGAATTGGGCGAGGGCGCAATCATTCTGGTGAACCTGTCCGGTCGCGGCGACAAGGACATGGACACCGCCGCCCGCTGGTTCGGGCTTTTCGACAAGCCGGAGGATCACCAGTGAGCCAGCAGTCCCGTCTCGCGAACACCTTCGCGGCCTGCCGCGAGGAGAACCGCGCCGCGCTGATCGGCTACCTGCCCGCCGGGTACCCGGATGTGCAGGGTTCCATCGACGTGTGCCGGGCCATGGTCGAATCCGGTTGTGACGTCATCGAAGTCGGTGTCGCGTACTCCGATCCGGTGATGGACGGCCCGACCATCCAGCACGCCGCCGAACAGGCCCTCGCCGGTGGCGTCCGGGTCCGCGACGTGTTCAAGGTCGTGGAGGCCATCTCGCAGGCCGGCGGCAAGGCCGTGGTGATGACCTACTGGAACCCGGTGCTGCAGTACGGCGTCGACCGGTTCTCGCGGGATCTGGCGACGGCGGGCGGCCTCGGGCTGATCACGCCGAACCTGATCCCGGAGGAGGCGGACGACTGGTTCGTGGCCTCGTCCACGCACAATCTGGATCGCATCTTCCTGGTGGCGCCGTCCTCGACCGAGGAGCGGCTGGTCAAAACCCTCGAAGCTTCAAGGGGGTTCGTGTACGCGGCCTCCACCATGGGTGTCACGGGCGCCCGCGACGCGGTGTCGTCCATGGCGCCCGCGCTGTGCGCGCGCATCCGCAGTCACTCCGATATTCCGATCGGTGTCGGCCTGGGTGTGCGCAATGGTGCGCAGGCGGCCGAAATCGCTTCTTACGCAGACGGTGTCATCGTCGGTTCGGCGCTGGTGTCGGCTGCGGCGCAGGGCCTGGACGCGGTGCGGGCGCTGACGGCGGAGTTGGCGCAGGGCGTGCGTTCGGCGACTGCCTCGCTGTAGCCCGACCGGGTCGATGTCGCCTTACCGGGTCGCCGTAGTCCTGCCATTTGGAAATGTGCGAGACATTTAGTTAATATCCAGCTATTATGCTGAGCTTTCTCGCACCCGCACCCCACCGGGAGCGGCTGCCCGACAAAGACGTCGACCCGCTCTACAAGCGGCTGCGCTGGCAGATCTTCATCGGCATCTTCTTCGGCTACGCCGCCTACTACCTGGTCCGCAAGAACTTCGCCCTCGCGATCCCGTATCTGACCGACGGCACCAACGGTGACTACACCAAAGGCCAGATGGGCCTGGTGCTTTCGGCGATCTCGCTCGCGTACGGCGTCTCCAAGTTCGTCATGGGCCTGGTCTCGGACCGCTCCAATCCACGGCTCTTCCTGCCGCTCGGCCTGATCCTGTCGGCCGGCGTCATGGTGTTCATGGGCTTCGTGGACTGGTCGACCTCCAGCGTGCTGATCATGTTCGTGCTGCTGTTCATCTGCGGCTGGTTCCAGGGCATGGGCTGGCCGCCCGCCGGGCGCACCATGGTGCACTGGTGGTCGCAGGGGGAGCGCGGCCGCATCGTCTCCGTGTGGAACACCGCGCACAATGTCGGCGGTGGCCTGCCGCCGCTGCTGTTCCTGCTGGGTATGGCCTGGTTCCACGACTGGCGGTCCGCGTTCTACATGCCGGCGTTCTGCGCGATCGTGGTCGCGATCATCGCGTACTTCCTCATGCGGGACACCCCGCAGTCGGCAGGCCTGCCGCCGATCGAGGAGTACAAGAACGACTACCCGCCCGACTATTCGGCCGAGGACGAGAAGGAGCTCTCCGCCAAGGAGATCTTCCGCAAGTACATCCTGCCCAACAAGTTGTTGTGGTGCATCGCCTTCGCGAACGTCTTCGTGTACCTGCTGCGCTACGGCGTGCTGGACTGGTCGCCGACCTACCTCAAAGAGGTCAAGCACTTCACCCTCGACAAGTCCTCGTGGGCGTACTTCCTCTACGAGTACGCCGGTATTCCGGGCACACTGCTCGCGGGATGGATGTCGGACAAGGTGTTTCGCGGTAATCGCGGCGCCACCGGCGTGTTCTTCATGGGCCTGGTGACGCTCGCGACCGTGGTGTTCTGGATGGCGCCCGCGGACAATCCGGCGATCAGCATGGGCTGCATGATCGTGATCGGCTTCCTCATCTACGGACCGGTCATGCTGATCGGCCTGCACGCACTGGAATTGGTGTCGAAGAAGGCGGCGGGCTCGGCCGCGGGCTTCACCGGCCTGTTCGGCTACCTGGGCGGTTCGGTCGCCGCGAGCGCGGTGATCGGGTTCGTGGTGGATCACTTCGGCTGGAACGGCGGCTTCACGATTCTCATCGGCGGCGGCATCGGCGCGGTACTGCTGCTGATCCTGACCATGGTCAGCGAGAAGAAGCACAAGCGACAGCTGGAACTCCTCGACGTGAAATAGCTACACGTGGTGTCCGGCGCCATTGCGTATTCGACTACGGTGGGGTCTCGTGACCATACTCGCCCTGGCCGATCATCTTCCGGCCTCCGCCGACGTGCTGGCCTACATTCCCAGTCCCCCGCGGGGCGTCTGGGATATCGGGGGCTTCCCGCTGCGCGCGTATGCGCTGTGCATCATCTTCGGCATCGTCGTGGCCATCTGGTGGGGCGAGAAGCGCTGGCAGCAGCGTGGCGGGCAGGGCGGCATGGTGCTGGACGTGGCCATGTTCGCGGTGCCGTTCGGCCTGATCGGCGGGCGGCTGTACCACGTGGCCACCGACAATCAGAAGTACTTCGGGCCGGGCGGGCATCCGATCGACGCCCTGAAGATCTGGCAGGGCGGCCTGGGTATCTGGGGTGCGGTGCTGCTGGGCGGTTTCGGCGCCTGGATCGCCTGCCGGGTGTACCGGATTCCGTTGCCCGCCTTCGGTGATGCGATCGCGCCGGGCATTCTGCTGGCGCAGGCGATCGGGCGGTTCGGCAACTACTTCAATCAAGAGTTGTACGGCCGGCCGACCTCCATGCCGTGGGGTCTGGAGATCTACTTCCGCTACGACTCCAACGGCAATCTGGACATGATGAACGGTGTGTCCAACGGCCAGGTGCAGGCCATCGTGCAGCCGACGTTCCTGTACGAGCTGGTGTGGAATGTGCTCGGGGTGGGATTGCTGATCTATCTGGATCGCAAGTTCCGCATCGGGCACGGGCGGTTGTTCGCCTTGTATGTGGCGGTGTACTGCTTCGGCCGGTTCTTTGTCGAGTTGCTGCGCAATGACGAGGCGACGCATATCGCGGGTATCCGCATCAATTCGTTCACCTCGGGCATCGTGTTCATTTGTGCCGTGGCGTATTTCGTGTTCGCCACCAAGGGGCGGGAGACCGCGGAGCAGGTGGCGGCGGGGGTGGATCGGCCCTGGCCGTGGCAGTTCGCGGCCATACGCGCTTACGGCGCCGAGACCGCGGTCGCCGCCGAGACCACCGAAAACGCTTCCGGGACCGAAGAGTCCGAAGAGTCCGAAGCCGACGAGCCGGTGGCGGAATCCGAGGCCCCGGACGCCTCCGAATCCCCCTCGGAAGACGGCGAATCCGCGAAGGATCTTGATAACCCCGAGGACGCGGAACGCGATAACTCTGCAGAATCCGGCGGTTCCGAGCCGGGGGAGACGGAGTCCGCTGCGTCCGACACGACGAAAAAGGTCGAGTCGGACAAGAATGGCTCCTGACCACCGCGCGGCGAAACCCGCACGGCGGGTTCAGCACGGTGGGGCCGAGCCGCAGGGGCGGCCCGCGATTCAGGAGGATGCGAGTGACCGATCCCTATAACCAGCAGCCCGGTCAGGGCCCGCAATACGGCGCGCCGGGCACCGGCCCGCAGTACGGTCAAGCGCAGGGAGGTGGAGCGCAGCCATACCAGCAGCAGCCCTACGCCGCGCCGGGGCAGCCGCCGTTCGACGCGCCCGCGGGGCAGCAGTTCGGCGCCGCGCCCGGTCAGCCGGGCCAGTACGGTCAGCCGGGCCAGTACGGTCAGCCGGGCCAGTACGGTCAGCCGGGCCAGTACGGTCAGCCCGCTCCGTACGGTCAGCCGGCGCCCTACGGCCAGCTCGGCCCGTACGGTCAGCCCGGTTTCAGCGGTGACCCGGAGGCTCCCTACGGCCGGGACGTCTACGGTGTCCCGCTGTCGGACAAGAGCAAGCTGACCGCGGGCCTGCTGCAGATCTTCCTGGGCGGCTTCGGGATCGGCCGTTTCTACCTGGGCTACACCACGATCGGCGTACTGCAGATCGTGGTCACCGTCTTCACTTGCGGCATCGGCGCGATCTGGCCGCTGGTCGACGGCATCTTGATGCTGGTCGGCAAGGTGCCTGACCCCGAGGGCCGCCCGCTGCGCGACTGACAAACCGTCATGTTCGCGGCGCGTCTCGTTCTGGACTGCGCTCCGCCTCCCCGCGCTTGGAGCGGGGGAGCGAAGCGGAGGAGGGAAGAACGAGACCTCCAGCGCCGCGAACACGCCCGTAGCGGAGCGGAGGGCAAATCGGGCGCAGCGCCTGTTCGCCGATATCATCGTTGCGCTGGTTTGCGCAAGGGTTTCCCGCATCAGGATGATTTCTGCGCAGGCCGGTCGGTATCCGGCGTACCCTTTGTCGGTTATTTGTCGCGTGGTCCGGCCACGCCCGAGGAGAGGTCCCCTACGTGCGCCGTAAGCTCGTCGCCGCCGTGCTCGCCGTTGTCGCCGCCACCGCCGCGCTCACCGCGTGCAGCAGCTCCAGCGACTCGAACGTGCTGAAAGTCGGGACCGAGGGCACCTACAGCCCCTTCAGCTACCAGGACAGCAGCGGCCAGCTCACCGGCTACGACATCGACGTCATCAAGGCCGTGGGCGACAAGCTCGGCCGCAAGGTGGAATTCACCCAGGCGCCGTGGGATTCGCTGTTCGCCGCGCTGGACTCCAAGCGCGTCGACCTCATCGCCAACCAGGTGACCGTCAATGACGCACGGCAGCAGAAGTATTCGCTGTCCGACCCGTACACCGTGTCCGAGGGCGTCATCGTCACCAAGACCGGCAACAACGGCATCCACGCCCTGACCGACCTCGGCGGCAAGACCTGCGCGCAGTCCGAGACCAGCAACTGGGCCGGCGTCGCCAAGGACGCGGGCTGCAAGATCGAGGCCATCCCCGGCTTCGTGGAGGCGGTGCAGCTGCTGCAGAGCGGTCGCGCGGACGCCACCGTCAACGACACCCTCGCCGTGAACGCCTTCACCAAGGCGAAGGGCACCGGCGTGGTCCAGGTGGTCGGCAAGACGGGCCAGACCTCCAAGCAGGCCTTCGCCGGCCGCAAGGACGAGCAGGACCTCACCGCGAAGATCAATACCGCGCTGCAGCAGCTGTCCGCCGACGGCACCCTCGCGAAGATCTCCGAGAAGTACTTCGGCACCGACGTCAGCAAGTAAGCCGGACAGCGTAATTCGACAATGGACGCCTCCACCTGGGCTCTCATCAAGCACAACCTGTGGCCCATGCTGCAGGCCACCGTCGATAAGACCTTGCCGCTCACGGCGATCAGCTTCGTCATCGGGCTGGTGATCGCGCTGTTCGTGGCGCTGGCCCGGATGTCGTCGATCCGGCCGCTGTCGTGGCTGGCGCGGTTCTACATCTCGATCATTCGCGGCACGCCGCTGCTGGTGCAGCTGTTCATCATCTTCTACGGCCTGCCGCAGTTCCACATCGTGCTGGACCCGTTCCCGGCGGCGATCATCGCCTTCAGCCTCAATGTGGGCGGGTATGCGGCGGAAGTGGTTCGCGCGTCGATTCTTTCGGTCGCGAACGGGCAGTGGGAGGCGTCCTACGCGGTCGGCATGACCTATCCGCAGGCGCTGCGGATGATCATCCTGCCGCAGGCGTCGCGCATTGCCGTACCGCCGCTGTCGAACACGCTCATCTCGTTGGTGAAGGACACCTCGCTGGCGTCCACCATCCTTGTCACCGAGTTGTTGCGCACCGCGCAATCGGCGGCCGCGCCGACGTTCGACTACTTCGCGCTGTATGGCGTTGCCGCTATCTACTACTGGGTAATTTGCCTGGTCCTAGGTTTCGGGCAGACCCGGCTCGAGACCCGCCTGGCCCGCCATGTCGCACGTTGACCAGGGATTAGCTGTTCGCCTTCGATATATCTTGCTGAACACCCCGTGCCCGTAGAGCAGGACATTCGTCACAGGTCTAGGGTTGAGCGCGTGATGCGACGAACGAAGATTGTGTGCACCCTCGGACCAGCAGTGTCATCCGAGGATCGTATTCGTGAACTCGTCGAGAGCGGCATGGACGTAGCTCGGCTGAACTTCAGCCACGGTGAGCATTCCGACCATGCCGAGAACTACAAGAAGGTGCGGCAGGCCAGCGATACGCTCGGTCGCGCCGTCGGTATCCTCGCCGATCTCCAGGGACCGAAGATCCGCCTGGGCCGGTTCATCGACGGCAAAACCGTCTGGGCCACGGGCGAGGAAATCCGCATCACCGTCGATGACATCGAAGGTACTCACGACCGAGTTTCCACTACCTACAAACAACTGGCCAAGGACGCCAAGCCGGGCGATCGCCTGCTGGTCGACGATGGCAAACTCGGGCTCACCGTGGTCCGCGTGGACGGCAATGACGTCGTCTGCCGCGTGACCGAAGGCGGCCCGGTCTCCAACAACAAGGGCGTCTCCCTGCCCGGCATGGACATCTCCGTGCCGGCTCTGTCCGAAAAGGACATCGAAGACCTGGAATTCGCGCTGAAGCTCGGAGTCGACTTCATCGCACTGTCTTTCGTGCGCTCGCCCTCCGATGTGGAGCTGGTGCACGACATCATGGATCGGGTCGGCCGCCGCGTGCCGGTCATCGGCAAGCTCGAAAAGCCCGAAGCCATCGACAATCTGGAAGCCATCGTGCTGGCCTTCGACGCCGTCATGGTCGCCCGTGGCGACCTCGGCGTGGAGCTGCCGCTGGAGCAGGTGCCGCTGGTGCAGAAGCGGGCCGTGCAGATGGCCCGCGAGAACGCCAAGCCGGTCATCGTGGCCACTCAGATGCTGGAATCCATGATCACCAACTCGCGCCCCACCCGCGCCGAGGCCTCCGACGTGGCCAACGCGGTGCTCGACGGCGCGGACGCGGTCATGCTCTCCGGTGAAACCTCCGTGGGCGAGTACCCGATCGAGGCCGTGCGCACCATGGCCCGCATCGTGCACGCCGTGGAATCCGAGTCCTCGACCCGGGTGCCGCCGCTGACCCACGTGCCCCGCACCAAGCGCGGCGTCATCTCCTACGCGGCCCGCGATATCGGCGAGCGGCTCAATGCCAAAGCGCTGGTGGCGTTTACGCAGTCCGGCGACACCGTGCGCCGCCTCGCGCGCCTGCACACCCCGCTGCCGTTGCTCGCCTTCACCCCGCAGCCCGCGATTCGCAGCCAGCTCTCCTTGACGTGGGGCGTGGAAACCTTCATCGTTCCTACGGTGGCCACGACCGACGAGATGATCCACCAGGTGGACAACGCGTTGCTGTCTATCGGGCGGTACAAGAAGGGCGACCTCGTCGTCATCGTGGCCGGCTCCCCGCCGGGTACCGTCGGGTCCACCAACCTGATCCACGTGCATCGCATCGGCGAGGAGGACCACTAGGTGAGTGCGTCGCTGGACGAGACGTCACACGACGTCGTCGCGGACCCCGAGGGGGCCGGTCGCTCCGACGATCTGCGGGAGCTCTTGAGCATCCTGGATCTCGAGGAGAACGGTCCCGACATCTTCGTCGGACATCATCCGGAGAAGGTGTGGAGCCGCACGTTCGGCGGCCAGCTGGTCTCCCAGGCGCTGATCGCGGCCGGGCGGACCGTCGGACCGGAACGCCCGGTCCACGCGATCAACGCGCACTTCGTGCGCGGCGGCGACCCCAAGCAGCCGATCGAATACCACGTCGACCGGCACCGTGACGGGCGCTCCTTCGCCAACCGGACGGTCACCGCGTACCAGGACGGGCAGGAACTGTTCGTCATGCTCGCGGCCTTCCAGGACTACGGCAAGGGCCTCGAACACGGGTCGCCGCTGCCCGACGTGGCGGACCCGGAAGGGCTTCCGCGCGTGGAGGAGTCGTTCGCAGGGCTCGAGGACAAGCTCGAAATGTTCGTGAAGGCGCCGCATCCCATCGAGATGCGGTACACGAACGATCCGGCCTGGATCCTCAAGGGCACGGGCGAGACCCTCGACCACAACCGCGTCTGGATGCGGACCGACGGCGCACTGCCCGAGGATCCGCTGATTCACGTTGCGGCGCTGGCGTATTCGTCCGACACCACGGTGCTGGATTCGATCATCACCACCCACGGCCTGTCCTGGGGGTTCGACCGGATCATCGCCGCCACGGTGAACCACTCCATCTGGTTCCACCGGCCCTTCCGCTTCGACGACTGGGCGCTCTACGCGACCGAGTCGCCGGTAGCGGCGGGCTCCCGTGGTCTGGCTCGCGGGCATTTCTATTCGCGCAGCGGCGAACTGATCGCGACCACCGTGCAAGAAGGCGTCATCCGCCACTTCCCGGCCCGCCGCTGAATCGAGGCGGTCCGGAAGGACAGCGAAATTCAGGCCGCACCCGACGGGTGCGGCCTGTTTCGTTTTTTCTAGATCAGTTCGCGGTTCTCTTCGAGGTCGAAGTTCTCCCGCTGCAGGGCATGCACGATGTAGGGGACAGCCGGCTCACCCTCGGAGAGTCCGAGAATCAGCTTCTGTTCCAGCTTTGCGATACCCGCCTTGGTGAGTTTCCGTGCTTCCCCAACGAGACTCAGTGCGATCTCGTATGTGCGGCGCGGCCCCGGATCTTTGCCGGGATGCTCCAGCCGCCACTGGGTTTCGAGCAGCGTATGCGTGGGTTCATCGCATTCCACGGGAAGCGTGAAGCGCCACGCGAAGATATCTCGGTCGGCCACGTATTCGTCGACCACGCGGCACACCGTCTTGGTGACGCGTTCCAAGGTCTGGGGTGTCACATAAACATGGAGCGAAACATCCGAAATTCGCTTCGGCATGTCCTTGGTCCTGTTCTTGTGTCGAACCACCGGCGGTGGTGTTCCGCGCGGAAGTGTAATCCCTTACCGGACCATCCGGGCAACCAGGTCCATTGACACGCGGGGAATCCGGTTCGTCCCGTCACTACAGTACGCCTTCTCGCGGCGTGGTGATCCGGCCCGTGAGCGGCGGGATGCGTTCCTACCCGACCGATTCCACCGAGCGGCGCATCGGTTGCACTGACAGATTGGGTGATTCGGCGTGTTTGGCCGGTTCGGCGTTGCGCGCCGGATCGGCCTGACCGCCCGGAATGACCAGCAGCGGCGGCCGTTGCGTGCCCGCGCCGTCCCCGCCGCCGCGATGCGGGATGGTGGCCTGCGGATGCTGATGTGCGTGCAGCGCCAGCAGCAAGGGCACCAGCGCGTCCGCGATCGCGTCACCGACCTCGGTGAAGGCGTGCGGGGAGAGGCCGACCGGGTCGGAGATGTTCTCGCGGCCCACGTAGGCGAGATCGTCACGGGCGGCGTGCAGTCCGAGCACACTGCGCGCGCCGGACACCTTGGCGATCCGGTAGGCCTCGAGCAACGTGAAGGTGCGGGGCAGTGCCTCGGGCACCTGATCGCGCACCTGGTCGCGGATCTTGTCGGTCATGGTGAGCACGAGATCGGAGCGGTGCACCATCTCGGGCTTCAGGCGGCGGGCCTTGAAATTGTTCGCGTCGCCGCCGAGGCCGACAATCGTCTGCGCCGCAAGGGGTTCCACGGGAAAGCCGACCAATGCGCGAACGCCCGCACTCTCCGCGGTGAGATCATCGAGCCCGTGCTCTGCTGCGACCGCGAGGGTCAATCGTTCCGCAATGACGGATCTGCAGACATTTCCACTACAAACGAACAGCACGTGCACGAACTCAACTTAGTCCCGCCGAGATCTGTTCGAAATGCTTCCGAGACCGAATCACACCTTTTGCCCGGGATGTTCATCTCGTGGCCGAGTGTCGGTCGTCTTCCGTTCGTGCAACCGCCCGCGAGCAGGCACGACGGGCGCGAAACGGGCCAGTCCCGCGGGCACATTCATATCATCGTAGATGGAATCGATTCCACCGCTAAGGAAATAGGCTTCGTGCCAGAATCCTGTTCCACCGGAATCCCGCAGGAATTTCTGCCACCAGATCCGATGCGGCTCCGAACGCGTCCACCGCTCCAGGCTTTCCGGGTCGCGCCAATATTGCCGGGCGCCCCAATGCGGCGGGAACAGTGACCAGATCACGTCCTCGTGTGAGAGCAATCCGTCGGGTCGATCATGATGCGATCGATACAGCTTCGGCCCGATGCCGAGCAGCCTCAACATACCGAGCGGTCTGCGCACGCGCATGCCCAGCAGGATCACGACCAGATCCGGATACTCCGACAGGTCCGCGGTCAGCCTGTTCACCCGCATTAGCCCTCCGCACCTCGCACCGGCTCCTGCAGGTCTACGAACGATCCGCGGTCCCGGTTCGAAACGTCGATGTTTGGCGGCGTGACCTGCAGTGTAGGCCCATTTCCGGGCCGAGATGAGGGTTCCTGGCGGACACCGGAATTCGATCGGCCGCCTGATCGGCTGAGAGGTGCGGGCTCTCAGCGGCAGCGATGGGGATCGTTCGCCGGCAACCACGCCTCGGGGCCGTGCATGCGGGTCGCGTCGACGCCGGCGCAGAGCGCGTCCATGACCGCGAGCACGCCGGCCCGCTGCTCGTCGGCGCCGCAGACCAGGGACCACGTCCAATACACCTCGGGCGCAACGATCTCGCGCCGGACCAGATCGGCCGGGATCGGGGCCGCCATGTCCTTGGGGGAGCGGAGTACCGGGCGGTCGCTGCGCCGGACGTGGTCGAAGAACGCCGAACCGGTGATGCCGCTGTCGGCAATGCGCCGCACGGCCGCGCCGGTGTCGTGCGCGAGCTGCTCGGCGTAGAGATTCCACTGCGCCCACGAGGTGACGTCATCGCTGAGCAGGACGACGATGCCGGCCGCCGGAACCGGTCCGCTCTCGGGGCCTGTCGAGACCGCGTGCAATCGGTCCGCACCCAGCAGCCTTGCCCGTAAACCCAACTCCGCCAGGTCTTCCGAACGCACCCAGCACACGGCGAGATCCAGGCTCCCGTCCGCCACTCGTGCCGCCTGCGTATGCGACGGCGCCACCCACGCATCGATGTGAACGCGCGCGACCGCCGTGGCGTGCGCGGTCAGATCCGGTGGCAGCCAGCTCACATAACCCAGCCGCACCGCCTCCGTGCCCGACAACTGCCGGGCCCGCACCCGCAACTCGTCCGCCCGGCCCAGTAGCGCCCGGGCATCCGGCAGCAAGGCCGAACCGGCCGTCGTCAAGGTCACCGACCGCCGATCCCGATCGAACAGCCGCACGCCGAGATCCCGCTCCAGCGCCTTGATCTGCTGCGACAACGACGGCCCGGCGATCAGCAACCGGGCCGCGGCCCGGCCGAAGTTCAACTCCTCGGCCACCGCCACGAAGTACCGCAACTGCCGCAACTCCATTTGCCGATCGTATGCCTGTAGGAGGCAGCGCCTCGCACAGGTAAGGAAGCAGGTCGTGGCGCCGGCGAGCACGCGGGCGGACGATGAGTTCGCGGCACCTCACGTGCCCGTCACCTATGGACGGAGAAATCCGATGCGCGAGTTCCTGGTCGAGATCACCACCGACAAAATCCCCGCGGGCACCACCGGGGAAGAGATCGCCGAGCGCCGCGCCGCCGAAGCCGTCCGCGCACACGAACTGGCCGCCACCGGGCACCTCGCCCGGCTCTGGCGGCCCGTCGGGGAGGCCCGCAGCATCGGCATCTGGCGCGCCACCGACGAGGCCGAAGTGCACGAGAAGGTGCTCGGCACGCTGCCGCTGCATCCCTGGATGACAGCGCGGGTGACCGCTCTCGAACCACATCCGAACGATCCGGGCGCGGGCGATGCCGCTGCGGCACGGGATATCTGAGGGGTCTGATATGGGGTCACTATCGGTGCAACTGCCCGCGGCGCGGGATTCCACGATCGAATCACCCTGGCGGACAGTCGTTCAGGCGGGGGCGTCGCTGGCCGCCGCCATGGGGGTGGGGCGGTTCGTCTACACGCCGATACTTCCGTTGATGCAGGAACGGGCGGGGTTGTCGGCCGTCGGCGGCGCGCATCTCGCGACCGCCAACTACGTCGGGTATCTACTGGGCGCCTTGGCGGGCATCGCCTTTCCCGGCGTCTCCCGCTCGCCTATGGCGTTCCGCGCAGCGTTCGTGGCGCTGATCGCGAGCCTGGTCGCCATGCCCGCCACGGAGAACACGGTTGCATGGATGGGCCTGCGTCTCATCGCCGGGGCGACGAGTGCGCTGATCTTCGTGATCACCGTCAATGCCCTGCACGCCTGCCTGCGCGGTCACCCGGGGCACCTGTCCGGCTGGGCCTTCGGCGGTATCGGTGCGGGTATCGCCCTGTCCGGGGTGCTGGTGCTCGTGCTGCACTCGATCGGTGATTGGCGATCGGCGTGGATTGCGTCGGCCGTGGCGGCGGCGGTACTCGCGGCGGCCGCCTGGGGCATCCGGCTCACACCCGACCCGGTGCCCGCATCGGATCCCATTGTGGCCGAGCCACTGCCGCCCCGCCGCTGGGGAATGTTCGCGGCGCTCTTCACCTCGTACACGCTGGAGGGCGTCGGCTACATCATCGCCGGGACTTTCCTGGTGGCCGCGATCGCGCAGACATCCTCCGGCGCGCTCGGCAGCAGCGCCTGGGTGCTGGTGGGCGTGGCGGCGATCCCGTCGGCCGCTTTCTGGGCCTGGCTTGCGCACCGCCGATCCAGTGCACTGCTGCTGATCACGGCACTGCTGCTGCAGGCCATCGGCATTGCGCTCCCCGCCCTGACGCCGTCCCCGATAGCCGCCCTGATCTCCGCGGTCCTGTTCGGCGCCACCTTCGTCGGCATCGTCGCCCTGTCCTTGGCAACCGGTGCGGCCCTGCGCTTCCCGCACGCGGTGGCCCTACTGACGACGGGCTACTCGGTCGGCCAGATCGCCGGCCCCCTCCTGGCCGCCCCGCTACTGCACACCGGCTATCGCCCGGCCATGGCCATGGCCTTGGCCGCTGCCATCATCCTCGCCGCCGCCTGCGCGACCATCCCATTGCGCAAGGCGTAAACGAAAAGCCCGCCATAGCGGGCTTTTCGGCGTATCGACGATGGGCGTTCCTATGCGGACCCGCCGGGCCCCGGCTGCACCTGGACCTGAATGGGATCCAGATCTACCCCATTACAGAAGGCGTTCACGGTATGCGGCCCACCGGCAATCGGGCTGACCACCTTCGAAGCGACGCCTGGGTCCGCGAACACCAGAAACTGCGAGTTCGGCACGATGTTCCCATCCACCCGCACATCGCAGTTCGCGCCGGCGCCATCGGCCTGCACGGTGAGTTCGATCTGCCCCACCCCGCCGACCGCGCTGGATCCGGTCGCCTGTGCTCCGGCCACCGCCCCACCGGTCAGCAACATCCATCCCGCAATGCCCGCTACCGCACACACTCGGATTCGGTTCATGGGATTGACCCTACGGCTCACCGGACGATCGGTTCGGCCCGGGTGAGAATCTCGTCCACGGTCTCGGTGACCGTGAGGTCGGAGGTGTCGAGCCACAGTCCGAGCCGCGGGGTACCTGCCCGCAGACCGGTATCGAGGTCGGCCACCGTGAAGGTTCCGTACGCCTTCTTGGCGCGGCCGTCCTCGCGGCGTTCCACGACCGCCGGTCGCGGCGCGAGGACAACCACATACAGCGGATCGGTGCGGATCTGCTCGATCAGGTAGGGCAGCATGTCGCCGAGCACCACATCCTGCAGTACGGCGGTGAACCCTGCCGCCGCATACGTATCCGCCGTCTGTGCCGCCAGCCGATGCCGGAGCCGCAATTGCGCGAGCGCCTCCGGGCTCGGATCCGGTGTCATCTCCTCGCGTCCGCCGACCACGAAGCGGCGGAACGCATCCCCGCGGACGTGCGCGGATCGTGGCAGGCGCTCGGCGAGCGCCTGGGCCACAGTCGATTTCCCGGCCGCTTGAATACCGGTGAGCAGATAGATCGCGGGGTCCTCGAACATGATCACGAACGTATCGAGCCGGCGCTGTCGTCGCAGCTGTATTTCGGGCTAGGCCTTGGCCTGAGCCGCTGCCGCCGAGGTCGGTTCGAGGACGCTCTGCAGCGGGGCGACCGCCGCGGTGAGGGCGGCGCCGCCGGCGGTCCAGCTGACGTCGGAGGGTTGCGTGGTCAGGACCGCCACGGCGTAGCGCAGCGGCTGGCCCGGGCCGGATCCGACGAGGCCGGTGGTGTCGAGGGTGGTGGAGGTGTCCAGGGTCATCCAGCCCTGCTTGATCGCCCAGGTGTCGCCGGTCATGGCGTCGGGGATGCCGAAGAACTGGTTGGTGCCGTCGGCCGCGATCTGGTCGGCGCCGCCGAGCGCGTTCATGATCAGGTCGCGGGAGGGTTCGGGCACCACGGTGGTGATGTAGTGGTAGATGGTGACGACATCCTGTGGCGTGGTGAGGGTTTCACCCCACTCGTCGGGGTCGAGGGGCGGCTGCGTGTTCGTGAGGCCGATGAGGCTCACCATGCGGCTGACGATGGCGTCCCCGCCGTTCGCATCCCACAGCGAGTCGGCGATATTGTCGTCGCTCGCCGACAGCATCTGCGAGATCTCCGCCGAGGTCGCCGAATCCGGCTGCCAGCCTTGACTGTTGAGCGCATCCAGCGCGATCAGCAACTTCACCACCGACGCCGTGTAGAACTGCTGCCCGGTATTGAGCCCGACCAGTTGCGTCCCGGTCGCGGTATCGGTGACATCGATCCCCACCTGCGTCCCCGGCGAAGCGGCCTGCACCGCCGCCTGCATCGCCTGCGCCAGCTGAGTAGCCGCGGCCGGCGTCAACGCCACCGCCTGCGCGGTAGCGGCAAACCCGGTAGCCGCCGGCGCGGCCGCAGCTGCCGCACCGGCCACCGCCTCCGGCCCATGGGCATGCGCGATGGCCACCGGCGCTCCGAAAATCGCCGCTCCGGTAATGACCGCCGCACCCACCCCCGCTCCCACTCGCCGCCACACCCGTGCCCCCGGCCCCTGCATCCGATTCCGACTCATACTTCTTATTTCGTCCGGAACCTGCCCCGATACGGTGAGCCCGCTGTGATCCAGCTGTGAGCCTCAAACCCCTGTCCAGCCCACACCACAATCGCCGCCACCGCCCGCATCGGAGCCGCCGATCTACGTCGCGAACGGCACTCGCTCTGGCATGACCCTGACCGGACTCGATATTCTGCACCAAGGGCATTGGACAGGTGAGTGAAGATCGCCCGGTCAGAAGGTGAATCGGGCAGGATCGCGCGCGGAATCCCTGGTGGCGGTACAGAATCAGGTTATTCCCATGTCCACGGGTATGGGGGAGGGGGCTACTGATGAGGGGTAACAGTGACTGAGGAATCCGTTCGCTTCGACTTCGACGCGGCCGCCGCCTATACCAAGGCCGCCGACGAGGCCGCCGGACTGCTGCGTACCGCGGCGGGACAGGCGACCACGGTGGCGGGCATCGACCTATCCGGGTTGGGTGCGCTGGGAAGGGAATTCGCCGCCGCATGGAATACCGCGTGGAGCGCCCACGCGGGGACACTCGGGACTGCCGGTGTGCTCACCGACGGATACGGGCAGGCGATCACCACCTGGGGCCGGGTGCTGGGACAGGTCGATCGGGACAGCGCGGGGCAGATCACTGCCGCGGGCGACGGCACCGATCCCTCGCGGGTGGAGGTATAGACGGTGGCTACCACCGGTACCCAGGACGGCGATACGACCGTCACCGTGACCGAACCCGCCCTCGTGACCAGGCTCGTCGCGCCACTGCTCGAATTGCGGGCCTCGCTGGGAGACGGTGCGCGGCCGGATGGTTCGGCGTTCGACGCGCTGGCCGCCGCCGGAACCAGCACCAGGAACAGTGACGATCCGCATCGGGCCGGGGCCCAGGCGCTGACCGATGCGGGGACCGCGCTGGCGGCGGTGTCGGCGATCAACCGCACCCGCACCCAGGTCGCGGGGCTCGCCGACGTGTCCGATCAGCTGGCGCCCATTCTGTCCGACGCCTACGACACCCGCGACCGGGCCGCGCAGAGCCTCGACGTGCTGATCGCCGATTTCCGCAGCAAGGCAACCAACCTCGTGCAGAACGCGCGTTCGCAGGCCGATCTGGATCCGATCCTGGCCATGGCGGCGGACTACATTCGCGACGGCGTGGGCGTGGTCAAGCAGGCCGACGGCGAAATGGATGCGCACACCGCCAAGGTGCAGCAGATCTCGGATGATTCACCGCAGCTCACCATTCCGCCCGCGGTCCAGAACGGCGTCGACCCGAATGCGGCCGCGCCCGCCTCGAACACCGATGGCAGCCCGCAGAACAGCCAGTACCCGAATCCGGGGCAGACCAGCCCGGACACGAACAACGACGGGTGGAACAACAACAGCAGCTGGAACAACAATGGCTGGAACAACAATGGCGGTTGGAACAACGGCTGGAACAATAACGGCGGTTGGAACAATGGCTGGGATTCCGGTCAGAACAGCGGCGTCAATTACATGAATTCGCCGCTGGCCCGGACCGATCCGCAGTTGGCCGCCCAGTTGACCCTGCAGCAGGCGCTGATCGCCGGCGGCGTCACCCTCGGTTCCGGGCTGATCAGCGCGGGCGTCACCATCGGCGGGAATCTGGTCGACAAGGTCGGTGAGGTCGTCACCCATGTGATCGACAAGGGCGCGGAGATCGGTGAGAAGGGTATCGACACCCTCGCCGGCAAGGGCGCCGACCAACTGCAGCAAGCCATCAACCCCAATGCCAACCCCGCGGCTCCGGGCGCGGCCAATCCGGCTGCCCCGAACAACAACAATCTGTTCCCGGGTCTGGCGCCCGCGGCGCCCTCCGGCGGCGACCCCAACGCTGCCGCACCCGCCGCTCCGGATACCTCGACGATCATCGGTGGCGCACCGTCGCATCCGAATACGGTCGCCCCGTCAGTACCCGATACGAATGACGGCGGCGCCCCGGCCGCGCAGCCGCAGGCGGGCGTGCCCGCGGATCCGAATGCCGGCAGCCCCGGCGGTGTCGTCCCGCCGGTCACCGCGAAGCCCCAGCCCGACACCGACAAGACAACGCCGCGCAGGGACGGCCAAGCCGGCGTCACCCCGCAGCCCGCCAATTAGTAGGAGGGTGCGGTGAATACCGAAAACCCTTTCGCCTTCGAGGGATTACCCGGTTTCGCGGGCGTATCCGATCCGGCACCGACCGGTCGGCACGCGCGGCTCGATGACGAAAGCCATGCCAACGGCATCGCATCCCGCGGCCGCCACCACACCGACTACGACGACTACTTCGAAGAACCGGTGGATATCGTGGATCGCAGCTGGACCAACCTGCCCATCGTCAAATCCGTCCCGCCCGAGGAGGAAGCCGAGCGCGTGCGGCCGTTCCTACCCGGCGATCCCGACGAGCAGGCCGCCGTCTACGGCCCGCCCATCCGCGCGGTCGATCCCGTGATCGGCACCGACGCAACCGATGTCGAGGTCCGGACCGCCACCGCGCTCGGCCGCACCACCCGGGTCGGCGCCTGGGACGAATGGCTCGCCCGCCCCCGCCGCCCCGGCGACTACGACGACGAGGAAGAACACGACGGCGCGCACGGCGAAACCTGGGGTGACGTCGCGCGCCGCGGCTTCGTCGACCGCACCGGCGGCCGCCGTACCCTGCTCGACCGATTACGCGGCACCGAAGACGATTTCGACCCGGACCCGGAACCCGGCCGCGGCGCGAATATCGTGCTCGGCGTCCTGGCCGCCGCGGCCGTGATCATCGTGGCGATCGTCATCATCTCGGTCAATGCGGGCATGGACAAGAACAAGACCGGCCACTCGCCGCTGGCCGTGCCGTCCGCCGCTCCGGCCCCGGCCCCCACCCTCGCCGGCACCCCCGAGCCCTACCCGCACGCCACCACGGACTGCCTCGGCACTCACACCGACGCCCTCACGGTCGGCGCCGGCCCAGGCGACCCCACCACCGGCCCGGGCGCGATCCTCGGCTTCGAATGGGGCTACTACGTCGACCGGAATGCCGCTCGCGCAAGAGATTTCGTCGCCTCCGACAGTACGGTGAGCGACACCAAGACCATCCAGTCCGGCATCGACAGCGTCCCCGCCGACACCCGCTACTGCGTCCACATCACCGGCGCCGACCACGACCCCAACACCTGGAATGTGGTCCTGTCCGAACAGTTCCCGACCGACAAGACCCCCCGTCAGTGGCCGCAGACCATCACCACCCGCACCGACCACGGGCGGGTCCTGATCACCGGCATCCGCGCCGAGTGACCTCCGGAACCCGCCCGCGCCGGAACACGCGGTGCCGCCCGCGGGTGCCTAACCGCTGAGGCTGGGCAGCAGCCCGCCCAATCCGCCACCGGGAGCATTGGATCCGCCCTGATCATCACCGGGCGGGTTGGAATCGCCGTCCTGATCATGGTTCTGGTTGTACATCGGACTCGCCGGATTGGCCGGATTCAACGGACTGTTCGGATCACCCGGATTCGCCCACAAGCAACTGAAATCCGTCAGCGCACACGGCTCCTGATTCGGCAACGGCGGCGGCGCCGGAATCGGATCAGGCGTAGTCGGCGGCGGCACCGGCGTAGTCGGCGACGAAGGAATATTGGGCCCACCAGGATTCACCGCCCCCGGCGCTCCCGGCGTCGTCCCCGGCCCCGTATCGGTCCCCGGCGGAGTCCCTGCCCCAGCCCCGGCTCCCGCTCCCGCTCCAGCCCCAGCGCCTGCCCCGGCTCCCGCCCCAGCCCCGGCTCCATCCCCGGCGCCCGCCCCCAACCCGGCGCCTGCCCCCGCTCCCGCCCCGCCGGCATCACCGGCCCCCAGTCCGGCCCCGGCCCCGGCGCCCGCACCACCACCGCCGGTATCGAGCAGGTCAGGCGAACTCGGCGAGGGCGCACTGGGCACATCCCCGGTGCCGATATCAGCAGAAGCAACAACCGGCACCGAAGCAAGTGCACCAGCCATCAACACGGCAGCAAAAACACGACTTAAACGAGGCACGAGTGAAGTGGACAACTGCTCTCCTACAACTCATCCGGCCCGCCGCCATCCGGCGAACCTCAGCCTCGACCCAATCAACCCACCATCCGAGAACGATCGGACTCCGGTGCCAATCTCCTGTGAGTCCGACCAGTTTCTTGTGTTCAGGATGGGTTGGCTATCTGGAGGTCTACGCAGGAGTAGAAGGCGTTGGGGGTGTCGGCGATGTTCCAGATGCCGATCAGTTTTTGGCGGCCGGGGAATTTGGTGAGGTCGATGGTGTGGGTGACGGTCGAGTCGGGCGGGGGCTGGTTGTTGCCGTCGATGACGGCTACTCGGGTGTTGCCGATCCAGTATTCGTAGTTGAGGGTGCGGTGGCGGGCGGTGAAGGTCCAGGTGAAAGTGACTGTGCCGTCGGTGTTGTAGGCCTGCCAGGGTTTGGTGTCGTCGTCGAGTTCGGCCCAGCGGGGGTCGCCGGCGCTGCAGTTGAGTTGGCCTTTGGGACCTTCGACGCTTTGGGGTTCGTATTTGATGGGGCCGCAGGGGAGGACTTCTTCGGCGCATTGCGCCTGGCGGCTCGAGGGGGAGGAGATGTAGCCGTGGGCATTGGCCGCGCCGGCGGGTAGCACGGCGACGAGGAATGGCGCGATGCCCGCGGCGCCGAGGATGGACAGTCTGCTGCGATTCATGGGGTACTCCTTGCCGAGATGGGGCGGCAGGGGCCGGCGTGCTGTCCCAGGAATTGAGCGATCCAGACCATCTTCAGGGGGTATCGGGGGACGGTCAAGGATGTTCAAAATTGGCGAATAGCGCTCCCTGGCAATTGATTTCGAATGATTGACCGTAATGCGGCCCGCGTTCTCGGCTGGCGCGAATACCCAGATGAACGGGCCGCATACCGGTGCTCCCGGGGCGTGCGAGGACGATGGTTCCCATGGAGAGCAGGCTGATCGAGGTGAAGACCGGTCGGAGCGAGGTCGTCCAGGACCTCACACCGCAGTGTGCGGCTTTTCTGCAGGAAACCGCGCCGGACCGGGACGGGCTGCTGCACGTGTTCGTGCCGCACGCGACCGCGGGCATCGCGCTGATCGAACTCGGTGCGGGCAGCGATGACGACCTGCTCGCCGCGCTGCGCGACCTGCTGCCCGCCGATGATCGCTGGCGGCACGCCCACGGCTCACGCGGGCACGGACGCTCGCATGTGATGCCCGCGCTGATCGCGCCCTACGCCAGCATTCCGGTGCTGCGCGGTGAAATGGCGCTGGGCACTTGGCAATCCGTCGCGTTCGTCGACCTCAATGTCGACAACCCGGTGCGGCACGTGCGATTGTCCTTCCTGGCGGGCTGAAACCGGCTGCTCAGGGTGCCGGCACGAGTCCCGCCTCCCGGCACCAGGCGACGGTGTCGCGCAGCGTCTGCTCCAACGGCCGGAAGGTCGCGCCGAGTTCGCGGACGGCCTTCGCCGAACTGGTCGGATTGTTGTGATGCAGCGTCCGAACGCCTTTGACGTTCACCAGCGCCGGAACTCCGCGCAGCCGGGCGATGGTCTGCGAGACCCACGCGACGGCGAGGGCGATCGCATAGGGCGTCTTGCGGGCCATCGCACTGCGGGGCTGGGCGATAGATACGGACACGCAGCGGATCACGGTGGCCCGGTCAGCGACTCCCGTCACGGACCGGGGATATGTGGAGACCGATACCAAGAACCACACCACTCGTGCCGTGCCGATCCCTGCCTCTTTGGTGAAAGAGCTCCGCGTGCTGCTCGCCGACTGCGAGCCGGACGCGCTCGTCTTCCCCAGTCATAAGGGCGGCTTCGTGACGTCCACCGAGTTCCGCTGGGTGTTCGACCGGGCGGCGAAGGATGTCGGTCTGGACGGTGTTGTGCCGCACGCGCTTCGGCACACAGCCGCCTCGCTGGCCATCAGCGCCGGCGCGAATATCAAAGTGGTGCAGCGGATGTTGGGGCACAAGACCGCGACGCTGACCCTCGACCTGTACGGGCACCTGTTCCCAGATGATCTCGACGCGGTAGCTGAGGGGATGGAAGCCGGGGCGCGAGCCGCTGCGGGCCGCCTGCGGGCCGGTTGAATCAAAACGGCGGGCGTGATCAGTGATCACGCCCGCCACCTGGTGCCGAGTGTGGGACTCGAACCCACACGTCCTTCCGGACAACGGTTTTTGAGACCGTCGCGTCTGCCAGTTCCGCCAACCCGGCGCACCGGGGAGAAAGCATAGCCGGTGTAGGGGGTTAGTCACTAATCGAGGGGGTGGGGGGATCACACGGTTGTGATACTGGTCGGTTTGCGCTGGGTAGATGGGTTGTGCGGGGAGGTGGACGGTACGCTTTGGGGTACTCGGGTGCGTGCCGGTCCCGCGAGGGGTGCGCCGGACGCGGTGGCATCGAGTGTTGGCAATCGGAGCGACTAGGGGTTCATCTATGGGAACGACAGCAGGGGGCGGTTCGAAGAAGGATGGTGCGGTGTCCGCCCCCAAGCGGGTGGTGGTTGCCGAGGACGAGGCGCTTATCCGGATGGATCTCGTGGAGATGCTCTCCGAGGAGGGTTATCTGGTGGTGGGTGAGGCGGGGGACGGCCAGCAGGCCGTCGACCTGGCCGAGGAGTTGCGTCCCGATCTGGTGATCATGGACGTGAAGATGCCGCGCCGCGACGGTATAGACGCCGCGGCCGAGATCGCCTCGAAACGCCTTGCGCCGGTGGTGATCCTGACCGCCTTCAGTCAGCGTGACCTGGTGGAGCGGGCCCGCGACGCCGGCGCGATGGCCTACCTCGTGAAGCCGTTCACCAAATCGGATCTGGTTCCGGCCATCGAATTGGCCGCATCCAGATTCCATGAGATCGCGGCGCTCGAGAGCGAGGTCGCGAATCTGACGGATCGCCTCGAAACCCGCAAGCTGGTGGAGCGTGCCAAGGGTGTGCTGATGCAGACCCAGGGCCTCTCGGAACCGCAGGCCTTCAAATGGATTCAGCGCACCGCCATGGATCGCCGCACCACCATGAAGGCAGTGGCCGAGGTGGTTTTGGAGAACCTCGCGCCGAAGTGAGGCGTAGTTAGCCCGCAGATCGCCCTGCTGTTGCCATGAATGAGCTGTAGTAATTTACAGCCCGGCAACACAGGGCGTTCTTTGTTTGTTGCGATGTCACATGAATGATTCGAATGTGATGCGGACCTAACGTGGCGGGGCTATGTTCTGGACGGGCCGATCGATGGGGCGGCCCTCCTCGGTGACCCGAGGGAGCAGAGAACATAGAGGTGAATCGTGCTTGGTTCAATGACTCGCACGTCTGCCTTGCGGCACAGCCGCATGGCAAGACTGGTGGTCGTCGGAGCTGTAGCGGTACTTGCGCTCGGGGCTGCCGGATGTAGTAGTAAATCCACCAGCAACAGTGCCGGCAGCAATCTGAGCATCCAGCCGTTGGCTCAGCTGGACAAGGACGGCAAGGAAGTTCCGCAGTCCAGCAATGCCGCGGCGGCGAATCCCGCCAGCGATGGCAAGGACAAGTGCGCGCCACAGACGATTGCCATGGCGGGTCCGTTGACCGGCGGCAACGCCAACCTCGGTCTCAATATCGTTCGCGGTGTGAAACTGGCGATCGACCTGCACAACAAGGCCAACCCGGATTGCCAGGTGACGGTCAAGCAGTTCGACACCGAGGGCGACCCGCAGAAGGCCACCCAGGTCATTCCGACCATCATCAACGACCCGTCGATCGTGGCCCTGATCGGCCCGACCTTCTCGGGTGAAACCAAGGCCACGGGTCAGATCCTCAGCGATGCCGGTCTGCTGTCTCTGACTCCCTCGGCCACCAACGTCACCCTCACCCAGAACGGCTGGAAGACCTTCTTCCGCGGCCTGGCCAATGACGGCGTGCAGGGCCCGACCGACGCCAAGTACCTCGCCGCCTCCGGGAAGTACAAGAAGATCTGCGTCGTCCAGGACGACTCGGATTACGGTACGGGCCTGGCCAAGACGCTGAACGCGGGTCTCGGCCCGCTGGCCGATGCCAGCTGCGCGGCCCAGGTCAAGACGGGCGACAAGGACTTCTCGGCGACGGTCTCCAAGCTGGCCGCCGCGAAGCCGGACGCCATCTACTACGCCGGCTACTACGCCGAGGCGTCCCCGTTCGTGTCGCAGCTGCGCTCGGGCGGCGTGACCGCCACCTTCGTCTCCGACGACGGCACCAAGGACGAGGAATTCGTGAAGCAGGCCGGTGACGCCTCGAAGGGCGCGCTGCTGTCCTGCCCGTGCGCCCCGTCGTCCGACACCTTCGCGACCCAGTTCAAGTCGGACAGCGGTTTCGACCCCGGCACCTACTCGGTCGAGGGCTACGACCTCGCCACGATCGTGATGAAGGGCATCGCCGCCGGAAACGTCACCCGGCCCGCACTGGTCAACTATGTGCGCAATTACGACGGCCAGGGCCTGGCCCGCGAATACAAATGGGATGCCACGGGCGAGCTTTCGAATGCCCTGATCTGGATGTACGAGGTCAAGTAAGTCCTCGAAGAGTCCCACCGATTCGGTTAACGGCGTGCGCCGGCGATCCCGGCGCTCGCCGTTTCCTCTACGGCGAGAGAACGAATGTCTTCATCCCTTTTCGCTGATGCGACCCTGCTGGCCAACGGGACCATCAATTTCGACGTCTCCGACCTGTTTCACCAGTTCTGGCGACTCACCATCGACGGCCTCGAATACGGCTCGATTTACGCGTTGGTAGCGGTTGGCTATACCTTGGTCTACGGTGTCCTCCGGCTGATCAATTTCGCGCATTCGGAAGTATTCATGGTGGGCATGTTCGGCCAGTATGTCGGCCTCATGATCCTCGGCTTCAGCCCCAGCGGCGACGTCTATTCCGAAGGCATGGCCCTCACCATCGTTTATCTGCTCGTGGCCCTGGTGTTCGGCATGGCCGTGTCCGGCGGCACCGCGGTCGCGCTGGAGCGCATCGCCTACCGGCCGTTGCGCAAGCGCGGGGCCAAACCCCTGATCTTCCTGATCACGGCGATCGGCATGTCGTTCATCCTGCAGGAAATCGTGCACGTCGTGCTGCCGAAACTCACCTCGGGCATGTCGACGCCGCTGGGCGGCACCAATGCCCAGCATCCGATCAAGCTGGTGGCGCCCACCACCGAGTTCTCGATCTTCGGCGCCCAGGTCAGCAATGTGACCCTGGTGATCATCGCGTCGGCGGTGGTCCTGGCCGCCGTCACCGAAATCCTCATCAACCGAACGAAATTCGGCCGCGGCATTCGCGCCGTGGCACAGGATCCCGATACCGCGACCCTGATGGGCGTCTCGCGGGAACGGATCATCATGACCACCTTCCTGCTCGGTGGCCTGCTGGCCGGCGCGGCGGCGCTGCTGTACACCTTCAAGGTGCCGCAGGGCATCATCTACAACGGCGGATTCATCCTGGGCATCAAGGCATTCAGCGCGGCGGTGCTCGGCGGTATCGGCAATCTGCGCGGCGCCCTGCTGGGCGGTCTGCTGCTCGGGCTGGCGGAGGACTACGGGCAGATCGTCTTCGGCAGCCAGTGGCGCGATGTGATCGCGTTCGTGGTGCTGGTGGTCGTGCTCATGTTCCGGCCCACCGGCATTCTCGGTGAGAGCCTGGGGAGGGCGCGGGTATGACCGACACTCTCACTCCGCCCGCGGCCCCGAAACGCGGCCGCGGGGCCGGGGACGCCATTCGCTATTGGTGGGGCGGGCTGTCGCGGCCCGCGCAGTGGGGCATCGGCGTGCCGGTGATCATCGTGCTCGCCCTGATCCCCTTGTTCCCGCCGCCGCTGCTGAACACCCCGGGCACCAGTTTCGGTGGCGTGATGGCGCAGTTCGCCATGACGGCGCTGATCGCGGTCGGCCTGAATGTCGTTGTCGGCCAGACAGGTCTGCTCGACCTCGGATACGTCGGCTTCTATGCGGTCGGCGCGTACACGGTCGGTCTGCTCACCAGTCCCAACAGTCCGTGGAACGCCACCGGCAGCTGGCTGAACGATAAATGGGCGTGGGTCATCTGTGTCCCGCTGGCCATCATCTTCACCGCGGCGACCGGTCTCATCCTGGGCACGCCGACGCTGCGGCTGCGCGGCGACTACCTGGCCATCGTGACCCTCGGCTTCGGTGAGATCGTGCGACTGCTCGCCGACAATCTGGGCGATGTCACCAACGGCAGCCTCGGTCTGTCCCGCATCGCCTATCCGCGGGTCGGCGTCTCCAGCACGCACCCGAACGGCTACTTCTCCTCCGGCAACCTGGGCGACAGCAACAGCTGGAACCTGCTGGACCGCGCCAACTCCGGCGTCTGGTGGTTCTGGGTCGGCATGATCCTGGTGGTCGTCGTACTGCTGTTCGTCGGCAATCTGGAGCGCAGCCGCGTCGGCCGCGCCTGGGTCGCGATCCGCGAGGACGAGGACGTCGCCGAGATGATGGGCGTGCCCACCTTCAAGTTCAAGCTGTGGGCGTTCATGATCGGCGCGGGCATCGGCGGCATGTCGGGCGCGCTGTACGCGGGCCAGGTGCAGTTCATCAACCCGACCGGCTTCAACATCATCAACTCGATGCTGTTCCTGTGCGCGGTGGTGATCGGCGGTCAGGGCAACAAGCTCGGCGTCATCGTCGGCGCGTTCGTGATCGTCTATCTGCCCAACCGTTTCATGTCGGTGAACCTGGGCGGGGAATCCCTGGGTGACTACAAGTACCTGTTCTACGGCGTCACCCTGGTGATCGTGATGATCTTCCGCCCGCAGGGCCTGTTCCCGGTGCGGCAGAAGCTGCTCACCTACGGGCGCAAGGTGTTCCGTGCGATGCACCGCGAACCGCAGGTGGCCGTGCAGACGAGCGGAGGACCGCGATGACCGGACCGGACGAGGGCGGCGCGCTGTTCGACAACGAGGACATGGCGGCCGGATACACGAAACCCGATATCGAACCCAGCGCGGGGACCCTGGATGTCACCGAGGTGCTGCCCGTGCTCGGGGATGCCGGTGTGGTGGCGGAAGTCGTTGCGCCGCACCGGGAAATCGAGACCGCCGTCGGTGCGCCACTGCTCAGCACCAACGGCCTGACGGTGAAGTTCGGCGGTCTCACCGCCCTCGACGATGTCACCTTCGACATTCGGCGCGGCGAGATCCTCGGCATGATCGGGCCCAACGGCGCCGGCAAGACCACCTGCTTCAATGCCATCACCGGTGTCTACCGGCCGTCGTCGGGCACGGTGTCCTTCGACGGCAAGCCGCTGGCCAAGTCCAAGCGGAACGAGATCACCCGGCTCGGCATCGCCCGCACCTTCCAGAACATCCGGTTGTTCCAGGAGATGACGGCGCTGGAGAACGTGGTCGTCGGCACCGACGCACGGCACAAGACCTCGGTGCCGGGTGCCGTGTTCCGGACCGCGCGGCATCGCCGCGAGGAGAAGGACGCCGTCGAACGCGGTATGGCGCTGCTGGAATTCGTGGGCATCGCACCGCGCGCTGTCGAGAAGGCCCGCAACCTCTCCTACGGTGATCAGCGCCGCTTGGAGATCGCCCGCGCGCTGGCGACCGAGCCGAAACTGCTGTGCCTGGACGAGCCGGCCGCCGGTTTCAATCCGAGCGAGAAGGCCTCGCTCATGGATCTGATCCGCAAGATCCGCGACGACGGGTTCACCGTGCTGCTCATCGAGCACGACATGCGCCTCGTCATGGGTGTGACGGACCGGATCGTGGTGCTGGAGTTCGGCCGCAAGATCGCCGACGGCCTGCCGTCACAGATCCGCGAGGACCCCAAGGTGATCGCCGCCTATCTCGGCGTGCCCGACGAGGAGGCAGGTGAGGACCAGTGACCACTTCCGAGCAGACCGGCGCCAGGGGCCAGCTCCCGCCGCCCGATCCGAACGCCCTGCTGCAGGTCGACGACCTGGTGGTCAGCTACGGCAGAATCCAAGCCCTGCACGGCATTTCACTGTCCGTGGCACAGGGTGAACTGGTGACACTGCTGGGCGCCAACGGTGCGGGCAAGACCACCACCATGCGCGCCCTGTCCGGCCTGCTGCCGCTCACCCGCGGCCGCATCATGTTCGAGGGCCGCGACATCACCCGCGTGAAGGCGCATCAGCGGGTGGGCCTGGGCCTCATCCAGGCGCCCGAGGGCCGCGGCGTGTTCCCCGGCATGACGGTGCAGGAGAACCTCGAGATGGGTTCGTACGGGCGGCCTTTCAAGGACAAGGCCGAACAGCAGCGCACCCTGGACTGGATCTTCGACCTGTTCCCGCGCGTGCAGGAACGCCGCAAACAGGTCGGCGGCACCCTGTCCGGTGGTGAACAGCAGATGGTGGCCATCGCCCGCGCCCTGATGGCCCGCCCGAAGCTGCTGCTGCTCGACGAGCCGTCGATGGGCTTGGCCCCCATGGTGATTCAGCAGATCTTCCGCATCATCGCGGATATCAACAAGCAGGGCACCACGGTCCTGCTGGTCGAGCAGAACGCCCAGCAGGCCCTGACCCGCAGCGACCGCGCCTACATCCTGGAGACCGGCGAGGTCACCAAGACGGGCCCCGGCCGCGAACTCCTGCACGACCCGGCCGTCAAGTCCGCCTACCTCGGCGTCGGCTGAACCGGCCCCTCCCCGAAAAGCATTCGGGCCGGTCACCACTGGTGACCGGCCCGAAGCCTTTTGCAGGGGCGACAGGAATCGAACCTGCAACCTGCCGCTTTGGAGACGGCTGCTCTGCCAATTGAGCTACGCCCCTTTGCGAGGGGTCACGCTACCAGGTGCCCGGCCCGGGGTGAAAATCGGTTTTCGTGACCTGCGGCGACGGGCCGGGTAAGCCCGCTGCCCACGGATGTCGGTGGGGATACCTAGACTCTCTCGGGTGACCCCTGCCTCTACCGATCAGCGTCCGAGTGCCGTGTCCGCGACCGCGTCCGGCGAGCAGCCGACCCTGCTGCTGCTGGATGGCCATTCACTGGCCTATCGCGCGTTCTATGCGCTGCCGGCGGAGAACTTCAAGACGCACAGTGGGCAGACCACGAATGCGGTCTACGGGTTCACGGCCATGCTGATCAACCTGCTGCGGGACGAGAAGCCGACGCATGTGGCGGCGGCGTTCGATGTGAGCCGCAAGACGTTCCGCACCGAGGCGTTCCCGGAGTACAAGGCGAACCGGGCCACCACGCCGGACGAGTTCCGCGGGCAGGTGGAGACCACGCAGGAGGTGCTGGGGGCGCTCGGCATCCCGGTGATGGCCATCGACGGCTACGAGGCCGACGATGTCATCGCCACCCTCACCACGCAGGCCGTGCCGGAGGGGTTCCGGGTGCTCATCGTCACCGGTGACCGCGATTCGCTGCAGCTGGTCAATGACGATGTCACCGTGCTCTACCCGAAGAAGGGCGTCTCCGAGCTGACCCGGTTCACCCCGGCGGCGGTGGAGGAGAAGTACGGGCTGACACCGCGGCAGTACCCGGACTTCGCGGCCCTGCGCGGCGACCCGAGCGACAATCTGCCGGGCATTCCGGGCGTGGGGGAGAAGACCGCCGCCAAGTGGATCCGCGAATACGGCGACCTGGCCGCCCTGGTCGACCGCGTCGACACGGTGAAGGGCAAGGTCGGAGATGCCTTGCGCGCCAACCTGTCCAGCGTGGTGCTGAACCGCCAGCTCACCGAGATGGTGCGCACCGTCCCGCTGCCGTACACGCCCGATCAGCTGGCCATGCAGCCGTGGGACCGGGACAAGATCCATCAGCTCTTCGACGAGCTCGAATTCCGCGTCCTGCGCGACCGGCTCTTCGACACCCTCGCCCCCGTGGAGCCCGAGGCCGAATCCGGCTTCGAGATCAGCGGTAGCGCCCTGGCCGCCGGCGCGGTCGCGGACTGGCTCGCCGCGCATGCGAAAGCCGGTGTCCGGCACGGTGTTTCCGTGGTCGGCAACGGCTCGCCCCTGCACGGGGACGTGCAGGCCATCGCGCTGGCCGCCGCGGACGGTGAGGGCGCCTACATCGACGTGCACACCATGACCCCCGAGGACGAGAAGGCGCTCGGCGCCTGGCTCGCCGACACCGAGACCCCGAAGGCCTTGCACGAGGCCAAGACCGCCATGCACGCCCTGCGCGGCCGCGGCTGGCAGCTGGGCGGGCTCACCAGCGACACCGCACTGGCCGCGTACCTGATCCTGCCGGGCCAGCGCACCTTCAACCTGGAGGACCTGTCCCTGCGCTACCTGAGCCGGGAACTGCGGGTGGACAACGGCGGCGAATCGCAGCTGTCCCTGCTGGACGACGAGGAGACCGTCGACGCCGAGATCGCCAATGCGCAAATGCTGCGCGCCCGTGCGGTTTCCGACCTCGCCGCGGCCTTCGACACCGAACTCGAGCGCATCGAATCCACCGCCCTGCTCGGTGATATGGAATTGCCGCTGCTGAGCGTGCTCGCCGACCTGGAGAACGCCGGCATCGCCGTGGATTCGGCGCAGCTGGAGGAACTGCAGCGCGAATTCGCCGACCGTGTCGCCGAAGCCGCGAACGCCGCCTACGAGGTGATCGGCAAGCAGATCAACCTCGGCTCGCCCAAGCAGCTGCAGGTGGTGCTGTTCGACGAGCTGGACATGCCGAAGACCAAGCGCACCAAGACCGGCTACACCACCGATGCCGATGCGCTGGAAGGCCTTTACGAGAAGACCCAGCACCCGTTCCTGCAGCACCTGCTGGAGCACCGCGACGCCACCCGCCTGAAGGTGACCGTGGACGGCCTGCTCAAAGCGGTGGACGACGACGGTCGCATCCACACCACCTTCAACCAGACGGTGGCCGCCACCGGCCGACTCTCCTCCACCGAGCCGAACCTGCAGAACATTCCGATCCGCACCGATATGGGCCGCCGCATCCGCGACACCTTCGTGGTGGGACCCGGCTACGAGTCGCTCATGACCGCGGACTACAGCCAGATCGAAATGCGCATCATGGCCCACCTGTCCAAGGACGAGGGCCTGATCGAGGCCTTCAACTCGGGCGAGGACCTGCACAACTTCGTGGCGTCCAAGGCCTTCGACATCCCGATCTCCGATGTCGATCCGGAACTGCGTCGCCGCATCAAGGCCATGTCCTACGGTCTCGCCTACGGCCTGTCCGCGTACGGCCTGTCCCAGCAGTTGAAGATCAGCGCCGACGAGGCCAAGGTCCAGATGGACATCTACTTCAACCGTTTCGGCGCCATCCGCGACTATCTGCAGGCCGCGGTCGAGCAGGCCCGCAAGATCGGCTACACCGAAACCCTCTTCGGCCGCCGCCGCTATCTGCCGGATCTGGACTCCAGCAACCGGCAGCGCCGTGAGGCCGCCGAGCGCATGGCCCTCAACGCCCCCATTCAGGGCACGGCCGCCGACATCATCAAGGTCGCCATGATCGACACCCAGCGCGCGATCCGCGAGGCGGGCCTGAAATCCCGCATGCTGCTGCAGATCCACGACGAACTCGTCTTCGACGTGGCGCCGGGCGAGCGCGAGCAGCTGGAAGCCCTTGCCCGCGAACACATGTCGAACGCCATCGAGCTGTCGGTGCCGCTGGAGGTCTCGGTCGGCGTGGGCCGCAGCTGGGATTCCGCCGCGCACTGAGATAGCTGCACATACGCCGGCACGGCCCCCTGCCCCGCGGCAGGGGGCCGTGTCGCGTTTGCCGGTTCCCCGCTGCCGGGTTTGCTCGGTTTCACCGTTCCGGCGTGTCGCCGATGGTTGTTCACGCAGGGTTCGATCGTGGTTCGGCAGGGTTTGCCCAGGGCGGGACCGGTTGGTGTTACCGGCGTCACCGCATGCCTCATGACCTGCGACGAAGTTACTCGTGGGTCGATTGCGAATATGGTTGCCATCGCCCGGCTTCGCACCTATGCTCGACCCCGTGCCGAATCCCGCCCACAGCCGCAGCGCTGCGCTTCACGTCGCCGACCGCGACGGCGCCGCGCTCATTCCGCTCACCGCGATGGTGGCTGCTGTGCGAGTACTCGTAGTTCTCCGCCGTAGCGGGGTCTGATTCGGACCGGCCCCTCGCTGCGGCCGTTTGAACTTTTTTTGCGCTGGTCCCCTCTGCCAAATTCTGGGAAGAAGTCGGGAAGACCTGTTCAATGACCATCACCATCGATACCCACGCCATCATCTCCGCTGCCCCTGCGAGCCTGCGGGCCGAATGCAGGGACCTGACCCCCGCCGAGTTCTACGACCGGTACTGCGATAAGGCCGGCCCGGTCAAGCTCAGCGAATGGACGCCCATCGGGGCCCGCCACACCGGCGCGCACTGTGCGGCGACCATCGAGATCGCCGATCGCCTCCGGACCGTCACCGCGGCCGGAAACCCGGTGGCCGCGCTGACCTCCGCGCTCTACGACGAGGGCTACCCCGTCGAAATCCTGGCGTTCCACCAGCGCCGGACCGAAAGTGGCGCCGCCACCTTCATCCAGTGCGAGTTCAACGGCCGACGGGGCTGGGGCGCCGCACTCGCCGACGACAGCGCGGAATCGACCTTCCGGGCCATCATCGCCGGCATCAACCATCTCGGCGCCCGCATCTAGCGATACGACGCGTCAATACGAATGCGCCGCAACCGTTTCGGGGTTGCGGCGCATTCGGTGTCTCACGGAGTCGTTCCGGTTCACGCTTCCGTCTGCTGCTCGGCGAGCTGCTTGCGGACGTCTTCCATGTCGAGGGCCTTCACCTGGGTGATGAGATCCTCGAGCGCGGGCGGCGGGAGTGCGCCGGGCTGCGCGAAGACGAGGACGCCCTCGCGGAAGGCCATGATGGTCGGGATCGACCGGATGTTCGCAGCGGCGGCCAAGCCCTGCTCGGCTTCGGTGTCGACCTTGCCGTGCACTACGTCGGGGTGCTTCTCCGACGAGGCCTCGAAGGTAGGCGCGAAGCTGCGGCACGGGCCGCACCACGACGCCCAGAAATCGACCAGGACCACGTCACCGCTCGTGACGATCTCGTCGAAGTTCTGCTCGGTCAGGGTCTGGGTGGCCATGGTGTCCTCTCATATCGGATTTTCCCGGTCCAACACCGGGCCATCGACTTATCTTCCCCGCACAACCTAAGGCACGAACGCGCATGACCTGAGCCACGGGCGGTTCCGCCTCCCGTCGTCGTCCCACCGCCGGATACCCACCACGGTAGCCCGGAAATCCTTACCCCAGGCCACAGTGCCCGAGACCGCAGCCGGAAGCCCGTCCGATCGGATCGGGACCCGTGAAAGTCGTGCCGCGCCAACATCTTTTCGGGCCGCCGCCGGATCCCGACGGCCGCCGCGACGATCATGAGCGCCGCGGGGCCTGGCGCATTCAGGCCGTTGTCGCGCGGCAGGCCGCCCAACCCCTGACCCGCGTCCAGGTCTCGAATTGTGTGATCCGTGTGTGCCACCGTGTCACCGCCGCGAGGTTTGCGGGAGGATGACCGGCATGAGTGAAGGCATCGATCCCCTGCTGGATTCCTTGCGCCTGGGGCTGATCGAGGGCGATGGCATCGGGCCGGAAATTGTGCGCGCGACCCGGGAAGTGGTGGACGACGCCTTCGACGGGCTGAAGCTGCCGAAGGTCGAATGGGTGCCGCTGCTCATCGGGCATGCCGCCATCGAGGAGTTCGGCGATCCGGTGCCCGAGCCCACCTTCCAGGCCCTGGCCGAACTGCCGGCCTGGATCATGGGCCCGCACGACAGTGCCTCCTACGCCGTGGAACACCGGACCGGCCTGCCGCCGGCGGGCGCGGTGCGCAAGCGTTTCGGCATGTACGCGAACATCCGCCCGGCGCGGACCATGGAGGGCGTGCGTTCGGTGGCCCCGGCCATGGATCTGCTGATCATGCGGGAGAACACTGAGGGCCTGTACGCGGACCGCAATATGGCGGCGGGTTCGGGGGAGTTCCAGCCGTCGCGGGATGTGGCGCTGGCGGTCGGGGTATTCACGCGGGCGGCGATCGAGCGGATCGCGCATCTGGGTTTCGAGATCGCGAGTGAGCGCGACAAGCGAGTCACCATCGTGCACAAGGCGAATGTGCTGCCCATGACCATGGGCATGTTCCGCGATGTCTGCTACGAGGTGGCGAAGCAGTACCCGGAGATCACGGTGATCGACGAGCACGTGGACGCCGCCGCGGCCCATCTGGTGCGCGCGCCACAGGATTACGACGTGATCGTCACCGAGAACCTGTGCGGTGACATCCTCTCCGATCTGGCCGGCGAGCTGAGTGGTTCGCTGGGCATGGCGGCCTCGGTGAACTGCTCGGACACCCAGATCATGGCGCAGGCCGTGCACGGTGCGGCGCCCACGCTGGCCGGGCACAATCGCGCGAATCCGGTGGCGCTGTTCAATTCGGCGGCGGGCATGTTGCGGTGGATGGGCCGGACGCAGCGGTACAGCGCGCTGCGCCGGGTGGGCGAGCGAATTGAACACGCGGTAGCGGATACGTTGCGGGCCGGAGTCGCCACGGGCGATTTGGGTGGGTTAGCATCTACCACCGAATTCACCGAGCAGGTGCGGGCCCGGCTGCACCGCTGGTGAGCGTGCACTTCCGGGACCGGGCGTGTTCGGCCACGCAACGGCGTGTCGCCGATTAATGTTCGGTTACCGACCCGTACGGAAGGTTTCACTCGCTTACATTTCAAATAGCGAGGAACCCCTGGATGTCGCGCAACCGAACTGTGGAGGACTGCTGTGTCTGTTCGAATCGATTTCCGTGGGCGTGGCCTGCGGGCTGCCGTCGTACTCGCGGCCGGCGCACTCGCGCTGACCGCCTGTACCAACAACTCGGAGTCCACGACTCCGGCGGCGCCCACTGTCGACGTCACCAAGGTCGACTCCATCGCGGCGAAGGTGCCCGCCGACATCAAATCCTCCGGCAAGCTCATCGTCGGCGTGAACGTGCCCTACCAGCCGAACGAGTACCGGGATCCCAGCTCCGGCAAGATCGTCGGCTTCGACGTGGACCTGATGAACGCCGTCGGCAAGGTGCTCGGCCTGAACACCGACTACCAGGAAGCCGACTTCGAGAAGATCATCCCGGCCATCGAGGCCGGCACCTACAACCTCGGCATGTCGTCGTTCACCGACAACAAGGACCGCGAGAAGACCGCCGACTTCGTCGACTACTTCTCCGCCGGCAGCCAGTGGGCCCAGCAGAAGGGCAAGCCCGTCGACCCGAACAATGCCTGCGGTAAGCGGGTCGCGGTGCAGCGCACCACCGTTCAGGACACCGACGAGATCCCGGCCAAGTCCAAGGCGTGCACCGACGCCGGCAAGCCTGCCATCCAGAAGGTCGCTTACGACGAGCAGTCCGCCGCCGCCAACGCGCTGGTCCAGGGTCAGGTCGACGCCATGTCCGCCGACTCCCCGGTGACCGCGTACGCCATCAAGCAGGCCAGCGACAAGATCGAATCCGCCGGTCCCATCTTCGATTCCGCGCCCTACGGCTGGCCCGTCAAGAAGGCCTCGCCGCTCGCGCCCGTGCTGCAGGAAGCCGTGCAGTACCTGATGGACCACGGCCAGTACAAGCAGATCGCCACCAACTGGGGTGTCCAAGAGGGCGCGATCACCAAGTCCGCCATCAACGGAGCGCAGAGCTAACCGCATATGTCGTCCGACGAGAGCAAGACCGCGGCATTCGCCGCGAAGAACACGAATCCCGCTGCGCCCGAGGCGATCAAGGCGATCCCGCTGCGACGCCCGGGCCGGTGGCTCGCCGCCGCAGTGATCCTGATCGCGGTGGGACTGTTCGTGTACGGCGCCGCCACCAATGACGCCTACCACTGGGACACCTACTGGGCCTACTTGCGCGATGCGCGAATCGCCAACGGCGCCTTGGTGACCCTGGAACTCACCGTGCTGGCCATGGCCATCGGCGTGGCGCTGGGCGTGCTGCTGGCCGTCATGCGGCTGTCGCCGAACCCGGTACTGCGTTCGGTCGCGTGGGCCTACCTGTGGGTCTTCCGCGGGACCCCGATCTATGTGCAGTTGGTGTTCTGGGGCCTGTTCCCCTCGCTGTACAAGACCATCACCCTCGGAGTGCCCTTCGGCGGGCCGTCGTTCGCGCATTTCGACGTGCTGCACTGGCAGGCGCCGTTCTTCTTCGCCGTGGTCGGCCTGGGCCTCAACGAGGCCGCCTACATGGCCGAAATCGTGCGCGCCGGAATCAATTCCGTCGGTGAGGGACAGCGTGAGGCCTCGGTGGCGCTGGGCATGTCGTGGTCGCAGACCATGACCCGCACGGTGCTCCCGCAGGCCATGCGGGTGATCATCCCGCCCACCGGCAACGAGCTGATCTCCATGCTGAAGACCACCTCGCTGGTCACGGCCATCCCGCTCACCACCGACCTGTACGGCCGGGCCCGCGACATCTACAGCGTGAACTTCCAGCCGATCCCGCTGCTGCTGGTCGCCGCCACCTGGTACCTGATCGTCACCAGCGTGCTCATGGTGGGACAGTTCTACCTGGAGCGGTACTACTCGCGCGGCTCCTCGCGGCAGCTGACCGGAAAACAGTTGCGTGCGTTGGCCGATGCCCAAGTGGCAGGCGGGACGGGATAGATGAGCGCCGACATGTCGAAGGACGCAAAGCCAGTGCAGGATGCCCCGCCCGTCACGGGCGCCCCGATGGTCCGCGCCGAACAGGTATGCAAGGACTTCGGTGCGCTGCAAGTGCTCAAAGGGATCTCGCTGGAGGTGAAGCGTGGTGAGGTGCTCTGCCTCATCGGGCCGTCCGGCTCCGGCAAGTCCACCTTCCTGCGCTGCATCAACCACCTCGAACAGGTCAATGCCGGCCGGCTCTACGTCGACGGCGACCTGGTCGGGTACCGCGAGAAGAGCGGCAAGCTCTACGAGCTGCACCCGCGCGACGCCGCCAAACAGCGCCGCGATATCGGCATGGTGTTCCAGCACTTCAATCTGTTCCCGCACCGCACGGCGCTGGAGAACATCATCGAAGCGCCGACCCAGGTCAAGAAGATCAAACGGGCCGACGCGATCGCACGCGCCCGCGAGCTGCTGGCGCGGGTCGGCCTGGCGGACAAGGCCGATGCCTACCCCGCCCAGCTTTCCGGCGGACAGCAGCAGCGCGTCGCCATCGCCCGGGCGCTGGCCATGGATCCCAAACTCATGCTCTTCGACGAGCCGACCTCGGCGCTCGACCCGGAGCTGGTGGGCGAAGTGCTCGGCGTCATGCGGGAACTCGCGGCCTCGGGCATGACCATGGTGGTGGTGACGCACGAAATGGGCTTCGCCCGTGAGGTCGCCGACCAGCTGGTGTTCATGGACGCCGGCGTCGTGGTCGAAGCCGGCAACCCGCGCGAGATGCTCGCCAACCCGCAGCACGACCGCACCAAGGCGTTCCTGTCGCGGATCCTCTGACGAGAGTTCCCTCGGAACTCTCAGGGGCTGACGCCCCCGAACCCCCTGTGCCCCGCTCCGATTCACGGAGCGGGGCACAGTCTTGTGTATTCAGCTGTCCAGCAGGAACTTCAGCACGGTCTCCGTCTGGCCGGTCACGGCGTGGCCCATGCCGGGGAGCAGATTCACCCGTGCGGCAGGGATATTCGCGCGGATGCGGCGTGCGGTGTCCACGGAGTCCATCATGACGTCCTGATCGCCGACCATCACCAGGACCGGCATGGTCAAGCGTTGCAGCTCGGCATCGGTGAACCTGGGGAGCTTCTCCCGGCGCGGATTGAAGTGCTCGAAGATCAGCACCACGTCGTCGAGGACGGTGGCGAACTCCGGTTCGGTCAAACCCGTTACGGTGCTTGCGGATCGGCGTGCATCGTGGCGGCCGAGCAGTCGGGGGAGGATCTCCTTCAGCAGCCAGCCGTACTTCTGCTTGCCGATCCCGCCGGGGCACAGCAGGGCCAGTCGTGTCACCCGTTCCGGGCGGCGGGTGGCGTAGTCGGTGGCCATCCAGCCGCCGAGGGACATTCCCGTCAGGGCGAAGCTCGACAGGCCGAGGCCGTCGACCACGTCGTCGAGCCACAGCGAGACGCCGTCGGTGCCAAGTACCGGCCGGGAGCGTGCGCTGCCGCCCGGCTCGCCGACGATATCCACCGCGTACACGCGGAAATGCGTTGCCCAGGAGGCGATATCGCCGCGCCAGGTGCTCGAGTTGCTGCCGGAGCCGTGCAACAGCACCAGCGGCGGCGCATCCGCCGGGCCCGAGGCGAGGACGAAGGTGTCGCCCTCGCGGGTGGGGATGTGCAGTTCGTCGGCGGGAACGGGCCAGGCCCGCAACACTTCCCGGTAGCGGTCCTGGATCGCTGCCGCGCCGGCTTCCGACTTGTAGATGGCGGTCATGACGACAGCACTCCTTCGGTGTATTCCAGCAGGCGGGCCGTATCGGCCGGGCCGCCCACGATGATGACCTTGAGCCGGGCGCGTTCCCGGTCGTACATGGTCTGGACCCGCAGCGGCTGCGCGCCGGGCCCCTGGGTCTGCGCTGCCCCGGTGAGCAGGACGATCACCCGGTCGGCGGTGACGGGATCGATGGCGTCGATCTCGAGGATGCTCGACACCTCGGCGTGCCGTGTGCGTGCGACGGTGTCGCGCAATGGATCCGGCACCGGCAGTCCGGTGAACGCCTCCAGGTCGGCCTGCGTGATGCGGTACTGCTTGCCGATGCGGACGGCGTGGAGTTTGCCGTCGCGCACGTAGTTGCGGACAGTGCGGACGTGCAGGCCCAGCCGCTCCGCGACCTCCTCCACCGAGTACAAGCGCTCGTTCATGCTATGTACCTTAAACTGCTCTATTGAAGGGTGCAATAAGGTATTTTAGGGAGTGTTAGGGAGTCGGCTTCTTCCATTGGGTGGTGAGCGCGATGCGCAACTGGCCCAGCAGTACCTTCGACGCCGGCGCGATGGGCCGATCGGCACGCCAGGTCAGGGCCAGCTGACCGCGCATCCCGGGTGTGATGTCCACCTGGCGCACGCCGAAGACGGCCTCGTCCCCGGGGCGCAGGGTCGGGACCACGGCCACGCCCAGTCCCCGCGCGGCCAGCCGCAGCAGCAGTGGCGGCGCGGCGGCCTCGAAGGCGATATCCGGAACGACATCGGCTGCGGCGCAGGCCCGTTCGAGCTGACCGCGCAGCCCGGTGCCCGGCGGCAGGCAGATCAGCGGATGCTTGCACAGCTCGGCCAGGCCGATCTCCGGCCCGAACTCCGTATCGCCCGCGGCGACGGCTGCCACGATGCCCGTCTCCAGGACGACATCCACGCCGATACTCGGGTCCAGCTCCGCCCCGGTGAGCCCGACCATGGCGATATCCAGCTCGCCGTGCGCGACCGCGGCCAGCATGCGATCGGAGGTGTCCTCGGTGAGGCTGATGGCCACCTGCGGATGATCCTGGTGGAAATCGGCGAGCACGGACGCCACATCCAGCTCGTCGATGGCCGCACCCGACACCAGCCCGACCCGCACCTGACCGCGCAGCAACCCGGTGAACTCGTCCACGGTGTGCGTGATCTGCCCGGCCGCCGCCAGCGCCGCGCGCGCCAGCGGCAGCACCGCCGCGCCGACCGGGGTCAGCGTGACCGAACGGCTGGTCCGGTCCAGAAGTGGTTGTCCCAGTTCGCGTTCCAACTGCCGGATCTGCGCGCTCAACCCCGGCTGGGCGAGATGCAGCTTGGCGGCGGCGCGGGTGAAGTTCGCTTCCTCCGCGACGGTGACGAAGTAGCGCAGCTGACGTAACTCCATAACCGATGATTATAGTTCCGAGAAAAACTATCTGTTGGAGTTCTCGATCGAGCCTCGGCAGAGTTAGTGCCATGACGAACACAGCGCATGCCCGCATCGAACTCCCGGCCACCACCGGCCCGGTCCTGACTCCGGCCGACGACGGCTACCGGGCCGAAACCGCCGGATTCCAAGCCGGTTACACGCACCGCCCCGCGGTCGTGGTCGGCGCGCTGCACGCCGAGGACGTCCGCGCCGCCGTGGAATACGCGGCCCGCCAGAGCCTTCCGGTCGCGGTGCAGGCCACCGGGCACGGCCTGTCCGTCGCCACCGACGGCGGCGTGCTCGTCAATACCCGCCGCATGACCGACATCCGCATCGACGCCGCCACCCGCACCGCCCGCGTCGGCGCCGGTGTCCAGGCCGGGGAGCTCATCGCCGCGGCGGCCGCGCACGGGCTGGCTCCGCTCAACGGTTCCTCGCCCTCGGTCGGCGTGGTCGGCTACACCCTCGGCGGCGGCCTCGGCATCCTGGCCCGCGAATTCGGTTATGCCGCAGACCATGTGCGCGCCGTCGAACTGGTCACCGCCGACGGCCGGCTGCGCCGCGTGCTACCGGGCGACGAACTGTTCTCGGCCGTGCTGGGCACCGGCGGCAACTTCGGTGTGGTCACCGCACTGGAAATGGAGCTGGTCCCGGTCACCACCGTGTACGGCGGTCAGCTCACCTTCCCGGCCCGGCTCGTCGAACCGGCGGTCGAGGCCTGGCGGCTGTGGACCGCCGACCTGCCCGAACAGCTGAGCTCCGCGATCAGCATGCTCACCCTGCCAGATCTCCCGCAGCTGCCGCCGCACCTGCGCGGCCAGTACACGGCGACCATCAATATCGCCTACACCGGAACGGCATCCGAGGGGGAGCGCCTGGTCGCCCCGCTGCGTGCCATCGGCGAACGCCTCAACGACGATCTGCGCAGCATGCCGTACCTCGAGAGCCACGGCATCTACCGCGATCCCGAGCGGCCGCACCCGTACACCGCCACCAACGCCCTGCTGTCCGAGCTGCCCGCCGACGCGGCCGACGCCTTCCTCGACGCCACCGGACCCGCGTCGGCGGGCGGACCGGTGGTGGCCGGATTCCGGCACCTGGGCGGGGCGCTGGGCCGTCCGGGCCCCGCCGGCATCGCCGTGGACGGCCGGGAGGCCGCCTATGTGGCGCGTGCCATCACCATGCCGCAGGTGCCCGCCGACGAGATCCGCGACCGGCTCGAGGGGATCCGGAAGACGGTGGCGCCGTGGACGATCGGCGCCAATCTGAACTTCCTGTACGGCGGCGGCGATTTCGCCGACGAGACGCAGACCCGGGAGATCTTCGGCCCGGCCACCTATGACCGGCTGGCCACGCTGAAGTCGAAGTACGACCCGGCCAACATGTTCCGCTTCAACCGCAATATCCGTCCCCGCTGAAACACGCCGCACGGGAACTACTGCGGGACAGGCAGTTCCAGGAACCATCGCACGGCCGCCGCGGTCCCCGCGATCCCGGACCGGTCGTGGTTCAGGGCCCCGAGGTCGATGCGCTGCGCGTCGACCCCGTGGGCCTTGAAGTCCGCCTGGCAGTGGTCACTGTTCGCGGTGGCCACATCGCCGTCCTGATTGCCCGTGTAGAGCCGGATCGCCGCCTGCGGTGTCCAATCGCTACAGGTGCCGTCCGCGATCCGCAGCGCGTCGGCCAGCCGCCCGGACGGGTGGTTCACCATGTCCATGGCATGCGGGGTCAGCAGCAGATCGAGGCTCGGCGGCAGGCCCGCGACTATGTCCTGTTCGCTGTGCGTCCCGTCGAACAACTGCTCCACCGTCCGGTCGTAGGGTGCCCGGAACACTTCGCTCGGCGCACTGTAGAGCTGGTGCAGGCGATTCCAGGCCACCAGGAAGTACGCCGAGTAGAACACGCTGGAGCCCGGATTCAATTGGCCCGACATGGCGGGGAATTCGGCGTTCTGCACATCGAAGGGGCCGCTGACCCCGGCCACCGCGCGCGCCCGGAACGCATCGGCCGCGCCGTCCTGCATGGCCCGTGCCACGCCGAGCGAGGCCGGACCGCCCTCCGAGAAGCCCATGACGTCCACCCCGTCGCGCAATTGCCGGCCGGTGCCGCTCACGAAGGAGCGGGCGGCGCGCAGCATGTCCACCGACGCCGTGGTCTCCGACGGCACGTCCATGTACGGATGCGTGCCCGGCCCGAGCCCCAGGCCGAGGTAATCCGGTGCGACACCGGCGAATCCGGCGCCCGCGAAGGTGAGCGTCGCCGCCAGGTCCCCGCCTTGATCGGCTACCGAGGGCGCATCGGATTTGGTGGCCATGGTGCCGTGCTCGTACATGACCGCGGTGAGTACGTGCTCGTTCCCGGCGGGGACGGCGAGCAGTCCGGTGGCGGTGGTGGCCTTCCCGGCCGGATCGACGGTGGCGTACACCAGCCGGTAGGTGTCGACCGCGAATCGCACTGCGCTCGTGTCGAATCCGGCATCGGTCATCCGCGCCTTCACTTGATCGGGGGTCAGCGTGAGCAGGTGGTCGGCGCGCACCACCCGCCCGCGGTCGGCCGGTGCGGGATCGGCGGCTTTCGAGGAGCTGTCGCAGGCCGCGGTGAGGGCCGCACCGCTCAGCAGCAGTCCGCCCGCCGCGAGTGCGGCGAGGGTCCGCCGGAGCCCTGACCGCCGGGTGTCGCGTGGCATCTGAGTCATACCGAAAGCTCACCGCCGCAGGGCGGAACGGGGCAATGCGACGCGGGTATGACAACTCCCGGCTGCCTCACCCCCGGGTACGGGGCCTTGCCGGAGTCCTATCATCGCGCTATCGTCGTGATATCACTTCGATACTAGGAGAATGTCATGGAGTTGCGTCGAGCCTTCCGGGTGAACGGGTTCGTCATGCTCGTGGTGGTGATCCTGCTCGGCATCGCGATCTACCTGCTCATCGATCACCTGAAGAACGGTGACAACGGGTCGACCGCCCTGGGCGTCACCCTGGCCGTGGCCATCCTGGCCGAGGTCGTCGTGCTGAGCGGCTTCGCGGTCGTGAACCCCAACCAGGCCAAGGTGATCCAGTTCTTCGGCCGCTACATCGGCTCGGTCTCCGATGCGGGCTTCTTCTGGGTGGTCCCGCTCAGCACCCGCCGCAGCCTGTCACTTCGGGTCCGCAACTTCGAGACCCAGAAGCTGAAGGTCAACGATTCCGACGGCAACCCCATCGAGATCGCCGCCGTCGTCGTATACCGGGTGGTCGACAGCTACAAGGCCGTCTTCGCCGTCGACAGCTACATGAACTTCGTGCAGACCCAGTCCGAGACCGCCGTCCGCCACCTGGCCACCACCCACCCCTACCAGACCGACGAGGGCGGCGCCCCCAGTCTCCGCGACGGCGCCGAGGTGGCCGGTGAACTCACCGCCGAACTGCGCGCCCGCACCGGCCAGGCCGGCATCGAGATCCAGGAAGCCCGCATCACCCACCTCGCCTACGCCCCGGAGATCGCCCAGGCCATGCTGGTCCGCCAGCAGGCCGCCCAGGTGGTGGCCGCCCGCACCCGCATCGTCGAAGGCGCCGTCGGTATGGTCGGTCTCGCCCTCGACCGCCTGGCCGAACAGGGCCTGGTCGAACTGGACGAGGAGCGCAAGGCGACGATGGTCTCCAACCTGCTGGTAGTGCTGTGTGGCGACCGTTCCACCCAGCCGGTCATCAACACCGGATCCCTCTACGCGTAATGGTCAAGCGCGAGCCGAAAAAGGTGCTGCTCCGGCTCGATCCGGCCGTACACGAGGCCCTCGCCAAATGGGCCGCCGACGACCTCCGCAGCATCAACGCCCAGATCGAATACGCCCTCCGGCTGGCCCTCAAACAGGCCGGGCGAGAACCGAAATGACCGTCGAACGCCGCCCTCCCGGTTGGGAGGGGCGGCGGATTTTCGGTGCGGGGTGTCAGCGTGGCTTCTCGGTGACGAAAATGGCTGTGCCGGGGAAGATTTCACCGCGTAGGGGACTCCACTGCCCCCACTCCCGGTCCAGCCATTCCGGCCAATCCGGTTCGATGATGTCGACGAGCACCAGCCCGGCCGCCACGATCTCCCGCACTCGATCGCCGATGGTCCGATGATGCTCCACGTAGGTGGGTTCGCCGTCGGAGTCCAACTCCACATAGGGCGTGCGGTCGAAGTAGGGGATGGTGGCGCGCAGGCCCTCGGGGCCGGGGTCGTCGGGGAAGATCCAGCGCATCGGGTGATTGACCGAGAAGACCCACCGGCCGCCCGGCTTCAGGACGCGGCGGACCTCTCGCATCACCTGTCCGGAATCCGCGACGAACGGGATCGCGCCGAACGCCGAGCATGCGAGATCGAAGGATTCGCCCGCGAACGGCAACTCTTCAGCACCCGCCTGTATAAGAGGAACGCGCGGCCCGCCGGCGGCCATGGCCGCGCGGCCGCGGTCCAGCATCGAGCGCGAGATGTCCAGTCCGACCGGATGCGCGCCGTGCGTGGCCAGCCAGCGGGAACAGGGCGCCGACCCGCAGCCGATCTCCAGGATCCGCTTGTCGGTGATATCGCCGAGCAGGTGCCAGTCACCCTCGTGCAGCCCCTCGGGGCACCATACGAATTCGCCGGCGGGCGAGTCGACGCCCAGGAAATCTGCGTGCGTTTCGTGGTAGGCGGCCGCGTCGGCATCCCACCAGCGACGGCTCGCGCGCTGGCTCGCCCCGGAGTCGACCTTGGTCCGCGCCACGCCAACGGTCCCTAGCAGGGCGTTGGCCTCGGCATGGCGAGTATCGTCGGGGGTGGCAAGGTGATCTTCGGCCATGGCGTCACCCTATCGACCCGTAGCCGGGTACCTGTGTTTGCTTGGTACAACGGACGTCGCGTACGCTGTTTTCCGCGAGTGTCTTCTGTACCCGGTTTCTCGAGACCGAGTAGAGCAGACAACCGTGCTGTGAGTCCGCATGCTTAGGGCAGCGTTGTGCAGCGTCGCAGCGTATGTGCTGTGCATGGCCAACGTTAGTTCCACCGCTGTGTGTTCGCAGCAATACCGAAAGTCCACATGTCCACTACCGACCACAATCCGTCCGGAGCCTCCCAACACATGCCCACCACCGTCACCTCGCCGCAGGTAGCCGTCAACGATATCGGCACTGCCGAGGACTTCCTCGCCGCTATCGACAAGACCATCAAGTACTTCAACGACGGCGATATCGTTGAGGGAACCATCGTCAAGGTCGATCGTGACGAGGTCCTTCTCGACATCGGTTACAAGACCGAAGGCGTCATCCCGTCTCGCGAACTGTCCATCAAGCACGATGTCGACCCGAATGAGGTCGTTTCCGTGGGCGATGAGGTCGAGGCCCTCGTTCTCACCAAGGAGGACAAGGAAGGCCGCCTGATCCTGTCGAAGAAGCGTGCTCAGTACGAGCGGGCTTGGGGCACGATCGAGGAGCTCAAGGAGCGTGACGAGGCCGTCAAGGGCACCGTCATCGAGGTCGTCAAGGGCGGCCTGATCCTGGACATCGGCCTGCGCGGCTTCCTCCCCGCGTCGCTCGTCGAGATGCGCCGCGTCCGCGACCTCCAGCCGTACGTCGGCAAGGAGATCGAGGCCAAGATCATCGAGCTGGACAAGAACCGCAACAACGTGGTCCTGTCCCGCCGTGCCTGGCTCGAGCAGACCCAGTCCGAGGTCCGCTCCGAGTTCCTGCACCAGCTGCAGAAGGGCCAGGTCCGCAAGGGCGTCGTGTCCTCCATCGTCAACTTCGGTGCCTTCGTGGACCTGGGTGGCGTCGACGGCCTGGTGCACGTCTCCGAGCTGTCCTGGAAGCACATCGATCACCCGTCCGAGGTCGTCGAGGTCGGCAACGAGGTCACCGTCGAGGTTCTCGACGTCGACCTGGACCGCGAGCGCGTCTCCCTGTCGCTCAAGGCGACTCAGGAAGACCCGTGGCGTCAGTTCGCCCGCACCCACGCCATCGGCCAGATCGTGCCGGGCAAGGTCACCAAGCTGGTTCCGTTCGGTGCGTTCGTCCGCGTCGAAGAGGGCATCGAGGGCCTGGTGCACATCTCCGAGCTGGCCGAGCGCCACGTGGAGGTCCCGGACCAGGTCGTGGCCGTCGGCGACGACGCCATGGTCAAGGTCATCGACATCGACCTCGAGCGTCGCCGGATCTCGCTGTCGCTGAAGCAGGCCAACGAGGACTACTCCGCCGAGTTCGATCCGTCGAAGTACGGCATGGCCGACAGCTACGACGACCAGGGCAACTACATCTTCCCCGAGGGCTTCGATCCCGAGACCAACGAATGGCTCGAGGGCTTCGAGAAGCAGCGCGAAGAGTGGGAGTCCCGGTACGCCGAGGCCGAGCGTCGCCACAAGATGCACACCGCTCAGATGGAGAAGATGGCGGCCGACGCCGCCGCCGAGGCCGCCAACGGCGGACCCTCGAACTACTCCTCCGAGAGCGGCGCGCAGGCGCAGGCTTCGTCCTCCTCTTCGTCGTCGGAGCCGGCCGGTGGCTCGCTCGCGAGCGACGCCCAGCTTGCCGCTCTGCGCGAGAAGCTGTCGGGCAACGCGTAATTCGCAATCCCTGAGGGGATGAACGACTAGGAAATCCCCCCGGTCCTGACGGACCGGGGGGATTTTCTGTATCCGCGGGGAGCTATTCTCGGAAGGCCATGTCCGAGCCCTCCGTTGAGTCCTCCCTGTCGCTGTGGGAGCGCCGCAAGATCGAGGCGATGAGCCGCATCCAGCGAGTCGCGCTGGAGTTGTTCGACGAGTACGGCTACCGCGAGGTGACCGTCGAGAAGGTGGCGAACGCGGCCGCGGTCTCGCCCAGTTCGATCTACCGGTACTTCGGGACCAAGGAGATGCTCGTCCTCTACGACGAGGCCGATCCCGAAGTCCTGGAAGTGATCCGGACGGCCAGCGGCGGCGAAGTCCAGGATTTCCCCGCGCTGCTGGCCATTGCCCGGACCGTTGCCGGGCCGGTGCTGGAAGCCGTTGTCACCAACGAGGTCGAGCGCCGCACCCGGCTGCGCATGCAGTACGTGCGCGCGATCCCGGAGGTGAAGGTCCGGCATACCCAGCGCATGCAGGAGGTCGAGGACCAGTTCCGGCTGGCGTTCGCCGCCCGCAGTGGTCGCGACGCGAACGATCTACGACTCCGGGCTGCGGCCGCGATCACCGTCTGGAGTTGGGCGGCCGCCGTGGACCACTGGGTGGACACGGGTTTCGCGGCCCGGCTCGTCGACGTCTACGCGGAGGTCACCGAGTTGATCCTGGCCGCGCTGGAGGCCATCTTCCCCTGATGGTGTGCGGCTTCCGCGATGTAGCGCCGGCAGCCACCAGTTCCAGCGGCCGAACAACTGCATGAAGGCCGGCACCAGGATCAGCCGCACGATCACCGCGTCGATGGTGATGGCCACCGCGAGCGCGAACCCGATCTGCTTCAGCTCCAGTACATTCGCGGACAGGAAGCTGGCGAACACCGCCACCATGATGGCGGCCGCCGCGGTGATCGGCCGCGCGGTGTGCTGCAACCCCTCCGCGACGGCGGAGGCATTGTCCGGGTGGCGATTCCACGCCTCCCGCATGCGGCGGATGAGGAAGACCTCGTAGTCCATGGACAGCCCGAACAGCACCGCGAACACCAGCATGGGCAGATAGACCTGCAGGAATCCGGCGCTGTGGAAGCCGAGCAGGCGCTGCCCGATGCCGTGCTGGAAGACCGCCACCGTAATGCCCAGCGCCGCACCGGTAGCCAGGAGATTCAGCAGAATCGCCTTGACCGCCAGCACGATCGAGCGGAACGCGGCGATCAGGAACACCAGCGAGACGGTGAGCACGAGGGTGATGAGCAGCGGGAAGCGGCCGGTGATCGCGCGCGATACATCGATGAAGACGGCCGTCGTACCGCCGACCGTGAGCTGCGCCGAGCCGAGAGCGGTTGCCCGGGAGCGGATATCGTTCGTCAGCCCGGTGACATCGGTGGAGTCGAAGGCGTTCTTGGGGACGACGGTCAGCAGGTAGCGGCCGTCGGACTGCTGTGGCAGCACGGCGGCGACCCGCGCGTCCCCGCTCAGCTCACTGGACAACCGCAGCACCTCCGTGCGGCCGTCGGCGGAGAGTGGTGTGTCCCCGGCGCCGGTGGCCACGACTTGAATCGGCGACAGCAGCCCCGGCCCGAAGTTGTCGTTCACCAGCCGGGTCGCCTGCCCGCTGGGCCGGTCGCCCAGCGACCCCATCCCCATATCTATGCCGTAGCGGATGCCGGTGATCGGAATCGCCGCTACCGCAAGCAGTATCACGCCGATCGCCCCGAACATGACGGGCCGCCGCATCACCGTATGCGCCCAGCGCGCCCAGGAACCGGTGACTCCCGAACGGGTTTCGGCCGGTCGTAGACGCGCGGGCAGCGCACCCCGGTTGATGGCCGGTCCGAGCATGGCCAGCAATGCGGGCAGCAGTGTGAACGCGGCGGTCAGGGTCGCGGTCACCGCGGTGACCACGCCGATGGCAATGCCGTTCAGCATGGGCAGTCCGACCACCGCCAGCGCGGAGAGCGCGATCATGACGATGAACCCCGACGCCAGGATGGTCCGCCCGGTGGTGTCGAGCGCGGCGCCGACGGCCTCGTGAATCTTCGTGCGGTCCCGGCGATCTCGTACGCCGCGCCGGGTCAGCTCTTCGTTGAACCGGCTGACGATGAACATGGCGTAGTCGATGGCGGTGCCGGTGCCGATCATGGTCGCCACCGAGAACACCAGCGAATCGAAGGTGAAATACGTGGTGAGCCCGAACAGCAATCCGACCGCGAGCGCGATCCCCGCCCCGGTGACGCCGACGGGCAGCAGTGCGGCCACGAGGGCGCCGAGCGCGATCACCAGTACCAGTACCGCGATCGGCAGGCCGATGGTCTCGGCGCGTTCCAGATCGGTGTTCTCCATGGCGACGAGATCGGCTTCGATGGGGGAGTATCCCGTGAGCGCGGCCCGGACCTGGCTGTCGGAGGCGGCGGTGAGCGCCGGTTGCAGCCGATTGACGATATCGGCGCGTTCGGTGACCGAGCCGTTGATGCCGACGATGCCGAAGGCGGTGTGCCGGTCGGCCGAGATCTGTTGTGCGGGATTGCCGTCGAACGGTCCGACCGTGCCGACGACGCCGTGCACCGCGCGGGCGGCGTCCAGCGCCCGGGTGACGGCGGCCCGGAACTGTGGCTGGTCCGCCGTGTAGATGGCGGAGTGCAGGACGATCAGGTCCTGTTCGGTGCCGAGTTGTGAGAAGTGCTGGGACACAAGCTGTTCGGTCCGGCTGGATTCGGATCCCGGCAGCGAGTAGTCGGGTGCGGCCAGCCGGTGTTGCAGGACCGGATAGGCGGCGCCGCAGGCCACCAGGAGAAGCAGCCAGAGTACGAGGGCGAGGGTGCGCCGCCGCGCCATGAGCAGGCCCCACCGGCCGAGGAATCCGAGTCGTGGTGCGGATTCGGGGGCTGTCGTCCGTTCGGTGACCGTGGGCTGTGCCATGCTGTCTCCCCGCCTCATACCTGAGAGTGACTGTCAGGTATCCCTTGCCAGCATAGGAATGGACGGGACTGGGGACAAGTCGCCAGTTCGAATTCGCCGCCCGGTCTGTGAGGATGTGATGTGAAAAACCGACTCACCGGTTGTTCGTCCCGGCAGCTGCTGCGATGCTGCAATACGCTGCCTGTCCGACAGGCCGTAAACCGCATGTTTGCCACTCGGTCATCCGCTCCGGGTTGGATGCGACGGTGACTCCGGGCCGACAACGATGTGGCTCACCAATGTTTCGTATGGATGGAAGGGCACTACCGGACCATGGGCGTTTTCGCCGGCATGAACAGACGAGACTTTCTGGCGAAGGCGATGGCCGCGGGCGGTACCGCCGCCCTCGCGTCCCTGGCCAGCCCGATCATCGAACGCGCCTACGCCGCTGATCCGGCCGGCATGGGCGGCCTCGGCGATATCGAGCACATCGTCCTGCTCATGCAGGAGAACCGCTCCTTCGACCACTACTTCGGCACCATGTCCGGCGTGCGCGGCTTCAGCGATCCGTCCCCGGCCTGGAACCAGTACGGCTACCAGCCCGGCGTCGGCCCGACCGCGGACGGTTTCATCAACCCCTTCCGCCTCGACACCGAACGCGGCGCCAGCCTCGACGGCGAATGCATCAACGACCCGGACCACAGCTGGCCCGCCATGCACAAGGCGTGGAACGGCGGCAAGAACGACGGCTGGATGCCCATGTCCATCGCGTCGGTCGGCCCCGACAACGGCCCGGCCGCAATGGGTTACTACACGCAGGCCGACATCCCGGTGCACTGGGATCTGGCCAATGCCTTCACCCTGTGCGACTCCTACCACTGTTCGGTGCTCGGCCCGACCGACCCGAACCGCCTCTACTGGATGTCCGCCACCATCGACCCGGACGGTCTCAACGGCGGCCCGCTGCTCGAAACCCCCACGCTCATACCGCAGAACGCGTACAGCTGGCGGACCATGCCGGAGAATCTATCCGACGGCGGCGTGAGCTGGAAGATCTACAACAACCGCGATATCGGCCCGATCTCCTCGGTGATCCTGGACGGCATGCTGGGCTGCTTCAAGCAGGCCGCCGACCCGAATTCCGAACTGGCACGGCGCGGTAAGGCCCCGGTGTACCCGAGCGACTTCGCCGCCGATGTGGCCTCCGGGCAGCTACCCGCGGTGTCCTGGGTGATCCCGCCGCTGTTCAACTGTGAGCATCCGGCGCTGCCGCCGGCGCTCGGCGCGGTCGGCATCATGCAGGTGCTCGACATCCTCACCTCGAACCCGGCCGTGTGGGAGAAGACCGCGCTCATCGTCAGTTACGACGAGAACGGCGGCTTCTTCGATCACGTCACGCCGCCGACCGCGCCCGCGGGCACGCCGGGGGAGTACGTGACCGCACCGCTGGCCGCCAAGTACGAGGGCATCACCGGGCCGATCGGTCTCGGCTACCGGGTGCCGTGCTTCGTCATCTCCCCGTACAGCCGTGGCGGTCTGGTCGCGTCGGAGACCTTCGACCACACCTCGCAGCTGCGCCTGATCGAGAAGCGTTTCGGCGTGGACGTGCCGAACCTGACCTCGTGGCGCCGCAGCGTCACCGGCGACATGTCCTCGACCTTCGACTTCGCGGCGAGCCCGGACGCGACGAAACCCGCGTTCGCACCGGCGGATCGGAAGGTGCAGGCCGCGCTGGCGCAGTGCGGTCCGAACATCGCGCTCGGTACCGCGGACAAGGGGATTCCTTACCCGGTGCCGCCGAACTCGATGCCGGTGCAGGACCCGGGAACCCGCCGTAAGCCGAGCGGTCTGGTCTGAGTCGTACCGGAAGTGATGTCCGCGGCCGTTTTCCGTGTGAACGGTCGCGGACATTGCTGTGTAATGAGCCGCTGTATCAGGCTGTCGCCGGAACCCATTGGGGAGTAGCAGCCACCGCGGGAGTGCGTTTTCGCATGGCGGCGAAGCTGTGCCGAGCCGGGCTGAGTAGCGTGCTGAGCCACGAACGGCGGTACTCCGAGAGTGCTGCCGCGACCGCGGGGATCTCGATGCAGTGCACCGTGCCCGGCAGTCCCAGACGGTGGCGACCCGTCTGGATGATTCTGGTGCCCAATGGTGTTCCTTCTCTTGCGTTTTACCGGCCCAATATCGCCTGCGGCGAACCTTAGCCGAACAAAAGTGTGGTGCACCGTATTTTGCGGACCTTCGACCCTGGCGTGTCGGAATCTTGCCGACAAACGGTCCGGAATCCCAGAAAAAGTTGCGATACGGTCTCGCCGAAGTCACGGAACGGGCAAGGACTGCAATCGCATGTGAAATTGCTACCACGAGTGGGTAATACGCATTCTTCACGCCGGGATCGAGGCGCGCCCGGGATCAGAACATGTCCGCGAGTTTCTTGGTGTCGTTCCACAGTTCCGCGATCGGCGCCGCGGCCGGCTGCGGATCCGCGGCGGCAGCGGCCTCCGCCCCGGCCCGATCCGCGTAGACGTTCACCCGGTCGCAGTACACATGCCGAATCTCGCCGCGGTGCGCGGGCACCTTCGATGTCGCCCGCAGAATCATCGGAAACATGACGATGTCGCACGCACACCAGTTGTGGAAACGCCGACCATTGATTTCGGAGATGACCTTTGGATTTGTCATCGGCGATCAGCGAAAGCCCGGCAGCGGACCATGGTCGATCAGGTGTGTGACGATCTTCGCGCCCTCGCGGATCAGTTCCACACCGGACGGCTGCTGCCATTTCCACACGAGTTGATCGGCTACTTCGTGGAGTCTGGCTTCCTGCTCCGCGGTCATGGTGGTAGCGAAGGCTTTTCGCGTATCAGACATGGGAGAAACCCTTACGGGTCACCGGCGAATTACGCGCCGTACGGCGTTGTCTCATTTCAGGGAAACGCAATGGCGACGCTACCAGATTGCCTGAGACGGCTCGGCTGCGCCGTGCCCGCGTGGTTCTGAGACACTGGTCCAATGTTGCGAATCGGTCTCACCGGAGGCATGGGTGCGGGTAAGTCGACCGTGGCGCGCATCCTCGTCGAACAGGGTGCCGTGCTGGTGGACAGTGATGTGATCGCCCGTGAGGTGGTCGCGCCGGGAACCGAGGGGCTGGCCGCGCTCGCCGCGGCGTTCGGGGACGGGATTCTGGCCGCCGACGGGAGTCTGGATCGGCCGGCGCTGGCCGCCAAGGCCTTCGCCGGCGACGAGGCCCGCGCCACGCTCAACGGCATCACCCACCCGCTGGTCGGCAGGCGCACCGCCGAACTCATCGCCGCCGCGCCCGGGGATGCCATTGTGGTGCAAGACATTCCGCTGCTCGTGGAGAACGGGCTCGCGCCCTTCATGAACCTGGTGGTGATCGTGGATGCCGCCGAGGAGACGCGCGTCAGCCGCTTGATCGAGTTCCGCGGCATCGACGAGGCCGATGCCCGCGCCCGCATCGCGGCCCAGGCCACCGACGCCCAGCGCCGCGCCGTCGCCGACGTCCTGCTCGACAACAACGGCCACAGCGGCAGTATCGACGCGGCGGTGCACCGCCTCTGGGCCGAACGACTGGTCCCCTTCGAACGCAATCTCCGCACCGCCACTCCCGCGAGCCGCCCGGAACTGCCCGTCGTGGAGTCGAATCCGGACTGGCCGGCCCAGGCGCAGCGCATCATCTCCCGCCTCGCCGTGGCCTGCGCCGCCGACGCCCGCCGCATCGAACACGTCGGCCCCACCGCCGTCGCGGGCAAACCCGCCCCCGACCTCCTCGACATCCGCATCACCGTCGCGGACGCGGCCACCGCCGACTCCCTCCGAAACCGCCTGTCCGACATAGGTTTCCCGCCCGCCACCCCGGACGGCACCGACCTCGCTCCCGGTGAACGCCTGCACGCCAGCACCGACCCCGGCCGCCCCGCGAACATCATCCTCACCCCGGAGTCATAACCGCCGCCGGGCGATTCCCGGTGCCGCAAGACACTTCCGGCCCAGCCGCTGAGTCAATGGCTGACCCGGCGTCGTAAGGCGATTCCGGCCCGGCCGCTGAGTCAATGGTCGGCCCGGCGTCGTAAGGCACTTCCGGCCCGGCCGCTGAGTCAATGGTCGGCCCGGCGTCGCAAGGCGATTCCGGCCGACTGCTGGGTAAGTGGTCGAACCGGCGCCGGCCGCGACGCCCGAGGGTTGCCGTAGCCCAGCTACGAGGCGGGGCCGCCCGCACCTTCCGGTGCGGGCGGCCCCCATTTGCTTTGTGGCTCTTGCCTACATCCAGGTGAGCTGGATGCCTTGGGACGCCAGCCAGGCGTCGAAGTTGTGGCCGTGGGCGGCGATGCCGTCGATGGTGGCGGTGGAGGATTCGATGGCGCGCTGGGCGGCGGCGAGGTCCAGGTAACCGGCGGCGTGGGCCGCTAATAGCTCGTCGACGTCGAGCAGTTCGACCTCGCGGCCCTGGCGCACGACCAGGTCCAGGTAGTGGTCGACGGACTTCCACTGCTTGGGCCCGACCTGTGCGAACTCACCGATGTCGACGTAGTAGTCCTGGTCGCGCAGGTGCGCCGGGGTGAAGTGGAAGACCGTGGCGCGCAACGACACCGTGGGCAGCAGCCAGGATTCGATGTAGTGGAACTCCGGATGATCGGAGGTCCGCGCCATGTACAGCCCGAACGGCTCCACCTGGTAGCGCTCGACCTGCCGCACGAAACCCTTGGGATCGATATTGGTGAGCTCGTCGATATTGAAGTACTCGACCTTGGGTCGGTGCAGGTCCACCGCGGGCGCCTGAGTCATGTCATTCAGCATCGCGTGTTCGGCCGCGGTCGTCCAGGGCAGCGGCTGCGGCGTCGCCCACTGTTTGCAGAAGACACGGCGCAGAGACACGGCGCGGGAGACGCCGCCCGGAGATTCCGCTACAACCAGGTGAGGACGACGCCCTTGGCGGCGAGCCAGCGATCCACATCGTGGTCGCAGCCGGCGATGCCGTCCACCACGGCCGCGGCGTGCTCGATGGCCCGATGCGTCCGGTGGGTGTCGAAGTGCCCGGCGGCGTGCGAGGTCAGCAGTTCGTCGATGCCGAGCAGTTCGGGCGCTTGGCCCGGCCGGGCCACGACGTGCAGGTAGTGGCTTTCGGCGCGCCACTTCTTACCGCCGTTCACCGGCCCGTAGTCGCCGATGTCCAGGTAGTAGGTCTGCCCGCGGTCGTGACCCGGGCGTAGGTGGTACACCGTGGCGCGCAGTCCGAGATCGGGCAGCAGCCAGGATTCGATGTAGTGGTATTTCGGGTTGTCGACGACCCGTTCCACGTACAGACCGTGCGGTGCGGCGTGCATGCCGTCGACCGAGTGACAGAAACCGCGATGATCTGTCCATGACAGATCGGCCGGGTTGAAGTATTCGAGTCTGGGGCGATGCGGGGACACCGGGGGAGTATTGCCGATCGACTCCTGCGGGAGTGCCCCATTTGTGGAATTCCGTTGTGGCGTATGCAAACCGGTCATCGCCTCGCCCTTCTCGAACCTCGTGCGACCAGCCAGCCTAGGTTACACCTGAGCGGGCCGAGTGGAACCCCTGTGAGCAGACCGGAATTTCACCGTCATCAAGACGGAATTCCTGCGAGGATCCTTCGAAGAACGGATAATTCGGACAATTTACGCAGTGGAGCCCGCTACGGGCCACTCGGCGGGAATCTGTCGGTGGGTCGTTCTAGGCTGGTCACCATGGCATTTGCAACCGAGATCCCGGACGATCTGCCGCTGGCCCACTCGGAGTTCCGGCCGATCGGCGAGATCGAGCGTATCGAGGGCCGGTTCGAGGTCGTCAGCGAGCACGTACCCGCCGGTGACCAGCCCGCCGCCATCGAGGAACTGCAGCGGCGGATCAACGGCGGCGAGCGGGATGTGGTGCTGCTCGGCGCCACCGGTACCGGTAAGTCGGCCACCACGGCCTGGCTCATCGAGCGCTTGCAGCGGCCTACCCTGGTCATGGCCCCCAACAAGACCCTCGCCGCGCAGCTGGCCAACGAGTTGCGCGAGATGCTGCCGCACAATGCCGTCGAGTACTTCGTCTCGTACTACGACTACTACCAGCCCGAGGCGTACATCGCGCAGACCGACACCTACATCGAGAAGGACAGCTCGGTCAACGACGATGTCGAGCGCCTGCGGCATTCGGCCACGTCGAGCCTGTTGTCCCGGCGCGATGTCGTGGTGGTGGCGTCGGTGTCCTGCATCTACGGCCTGGGCACGCCGCAGTCCTATCTGGATCGGTCGGTGCAGCTGGAGGTGGGCACCGAGATCGATCGGGACCGGCTGCTGCGCCTGCTGGTGGATGTCCAGTACACCCGCAATGACATGGCCTTCACGCGCGGTTCCTTCCGGGTGCGCGGTGACACCGTCGAAATCATTCCCTCGTACGAGGAATTGGCGGTGCGGATCGAATTCTTCGGTGACGAGATCGAGGCGCTCTATTACCTGCATCCGCTCACCGGTGATGTGGTGCGGCAGGTGGAAATGGTCCGCATTTTCCCGGCCACGCATTATGTGGCGGGCCCGGATCGGATGGAACGCGCGGTCGCCGATATCGAAGTGGAACTCGAAACACGACTGGCCGATTTGGAGAAACAGGGCAAATTGCTGGAGGCGCAACGACTTCGCATGCGCACCCAATACGACCTGGAAATGATCAAGCAGGTCGGATTCTGCTCGGGTATCGAGAACTATTCGCGGCATATCGACGGCCGTCCGGCGGGGTCCGCGCCGGCCACCCTGCTGGACTACTTCCCCGAGGACTTCCTGCTCGTCATCGACGAATCCCATGTGACGGTGCCGCAGATCGGCGGCATGTACGAGGGCGACATGTCGCGCAAGCGGAACCTGGTGGAGTTCGGCTTCCGGCTGCCCTCGGCGGTCGACAACCGGCCGCTCACCTGGGAGGAGTTCGCCGACCGCATCGGGCAGACGGTGTATCTGTCGGCCACGCCCGGCCCGTACGAACTGGGCCGGACCGGCGGCGAATTCGTCGAGCAGGTCATCCGCCCGACCGGACTGGTGGATCCGCATGTGGTGGTGAAGCCGACCAAGGGCCAGATCGACGATCTGGTGCACGAGATCCGGGTGCGCGCCGAGAAGGACGAGCGCGTGCTGGTCACCACCCTCACCAAGAAGATGTCGGAGGATCTCACCGACTATCTGCTGGGTCTGGGTGTGCGGGTGCGGTATCTGCACTCGGAGATCGACACCCTGCGCCGCGTGGAGTTGCTGCGGCAGCTGCGGCTCGGTGAATTCGATGTGCTGATCGGCATCAACCTGCTGCGTGAGGGTCTCGACCTCCCGGAGGTGTCGCTGGTGGCGATCCTGGACGCGGACAAGGAAGGCTTCCTGCGTTCCAGCACCAGCCTCATCCAGACCATCGGCCGTGCGGCACGCAATGTCTCGGGCGAGGTCCACATGTACGCGGACAAGATCACCGATTCCATGCGCCACGCCATCGACGAGACCGAACGCCGCCGCGCCAAGCAGGTCGCCTACAACGAAGAGCGCGGCATCGACCCGAAACCCTTGCGCAAGAAGATCGCCGACATCCTCGACCAGGTCTACCGCGAGGCGGAGGACGTCGAGGTCGAGGTCGGCGGCTCGGGCCGCAATGCCAGCCGCGGCCGCCGCGCCCAGGGCGAGCCGGGCCGCGCCATCAGCGCCGGCGTCTACGAGGGCCGCGACGTGAAGAACATGCCCCGCGCCGAACTCGCCGACCTCATCAAGGACATGACCGCCCAGATGATGAACGCCGCCCGTGAACTCCAATTCGAGCTGGCGGGCCGCCTCCGCGACGAGATCGCCGACCTCAAGAAGGAACTCCGCGGCATGGACGCCGCGGGGCTATCGTGATCTGTTGCGATGCAAGCGGTTACAACTGATTTCGGGCCGGTGAGGGTAACTCGCCGGGTACGTCCAAAATCGGTTCGGCACCTGACCGGCGGCCCGGGTTGCCGCCGGTCAACGGCACTCAGCCGTCCGCTAAAGGCTCGGGGAGGCGGAATTGGCCATCCACTCGTTCACGCGGCGCTCGGCTTCTTCGCGGGAGACGTCCTCGACGCGGGTCATGACGATCCAGCGGTGGCCGAAGGGGTCCATGACGCGGCCGTAGCGGTCGCCGGTGACGAAGGTGGCGGGGTCGGCGACGAATTTGGCATTGTGCTCGCGGGCCAGCTGCGAGACGACGTCGACGTCCGGGCAGTAGTGCACGACGCTCGCGTGCACCCAGTCGTCGGCGGGCGCGCGCAGTCCCTCGGAGGGGATGGGCATGCCGACCTGGATGGTGGAATCGCCGATCAGCAGTTCGGCGTGCGCGGCCTGGCCGTCCGGAAGGTCGTTGCGGCTCAGCACTTTCGCGCCGAACACGTTCGTATAGAAGTCGATGGCCGCATTGGCATCGGCGACCGCCAGGAAGCAGGTGATGGAGTGGTAGCCCTCGGGGATCGGATTCACTGCGTTGCTCATGAACTCCACTCTCGTCGGACCGCCCCGCATGGTCTTGTAAGAATGCGACAGGCCCGATGAACAGCGAAAACGGCGCCAGCGGCGGCGCTTTCACCCCGGTCCCGGTCCCGCCGCCGGAGACCGCGAAGGGCATCCTGCGCCCGCGGGATCACCTGCGCATCAGCAATCACAGCCGCCTGTCCGCCGGGCAGCAGGTCTGCCGCTATGTGGAGTGGTACTGGGCGGTGCACTGGGATCGCCGTGGCCTGCCGCCCTTTCCGGCCGAGGTGCTGTCCTATCCCTGTGTGAACATCACCTTCGAGCGCACGCACGAGCGCACGGGCGCCTTTCTGACCGGCGTGTGGACCACGAAGTACGTGCGCGAATTGGCCGGGGAGGGTGAGGCCTTCGGCGTGAAGTTCCGCGCGGGCGGTTTCGGCGCGTTCACCGGTCTCGATGTCGCCGAGTGGACCGATACCTCGGTGGATCTCACCGATGTCTTCCCGGAGGCCGCGGGCCTGGCCGAGCGCGTGCTGGCCGTCGACACGGACGAGCAGCGCCGCGCGGTGGCCGAGGAGTTCCTGGCCGCTGCCGCCGAGCGGCGTGCCGTCGCCGACGACACCGCCTATCTGCAGGTGCTGGACCTGATCCAGGTCATGGCCGAGGACCGCTCCTTGACCCGCGTCGATCAGGTCACCGAGCGCTTCGACATCCCCGTCCGCACCCTGCAGCGCTTGTTCCGCCGCTATGTCGGGGTGACCCCGAAATGGGTGCTGCGCCGCTACCGCCTGCAGGACGGCGCCCACCTGCTGGCCGCGGGCCGCACCTCCGATCTGGCGGCGCTGGCCGTGGAGCTCGGCTACTTCGATCAGGCCCATTTCTCGAACGAGTTCGCCAAGGAGATCGGGATGGCTCCGCTGGAATATGCCCGGATCTCGCTAGTCTCCTGATATTCGGCGAGATCGGGAATAACCACGCCGCGGATGAAGTTGGTTGCCGTGTCACCCATTGGCGAGTGATCAATCGACTAAGGAGCGGGGCCATGGATGTTCTGGTGTTGATCGGGCGGGTGTTGTTCGTACTGTTGTTCCTCGGCTCGGGCTTCGGCCATATCGCCCAGCGCAAGCAGATGGTGGAGTACGCGAAGTTCAAGGGGGTTCCGCTGGCGGAGGTGGCCGTGCCCGCGTCGGGCGTGCTGCTGCTGGCCGGCGCGTTGAGTGTGCTGCTGGGCGTCTGGGCGGATCTGGGCTCGCTGCTCCTGCTGGTGTTCCTGCTCCCGACGGCGTTCCTGATGCACGCGTTCTGGAAGGAGACCGACGCGGAGGCCAAGCAGCTGGACATGATCCAGTTCAACAAGGACATCGCCCTGTCGGGCGCCTCGCTCATGTTGTTCGCCTTCTTCGCCTACGTGGGCAGCGACCTCGGATTGACTCTCACCGGACCGCTTTTCAGCCTTTCGTAGGACCTGCCATGATTAACCGGCCCGCCTGTTGTGCACCCTCACAAACAGGCGGGCCGGACCGCATCCGGGACATACCGGACTTGTGACGAATGTCCCAGGCGCGCAATGGAGTTGGCAATTTCGGACCTGCGTCACAACGCCGCGGGAATTCGCAGGTAGCCGAGGCCCTTTCCGGGGCCCCGCGGGAATGTGTGCCACGGCGGACACGGCGCGTGAGTGTGATGTGTTGCGATATCGAAAATTTCCGTCGGATATGCCGCTATTGTCAGGCGAAGTTGCCGCGGCGGTAACCGCACTGTGCGGCCGCCAAGGCCCCGACCCTTGCACTTGGAGGAGAGAATGACCGCCTACCGGACGATCGTCGTCGGTACCGATGGCTCGGACTCGTCGTACGTCGCCGTCGAGCGGGCCGCGGCTCTGGCCGGCGACGAGGGCGCCACGCTGTACGTGGCCTGCGCGTACTACCCCACCGACGACCGCGATGTCGCGGCCGCCGCGGACGTGTTGAAGGACGAGGCGTACCAGGTGCGCGGCTCCGCACCCACCAGTGAGATCCTGCGCGTCGCGCGTGACCGCGCCGTCGCCGCGGGCGCCGCCAACGTGGTCGAGAAGGCCGTCGTCGGTGAGCCCGTCGAGTCGCTGCTCAACCTGCTCAAGGAGGTCGACGCCGACCTGCTCGTCGTCGGTAATCGTGGCCTCAACACCCTCGCGGGCCGCCTGCTGGGTTCCGTGCCGTCGGATGTGGCGCGCAAGTCCCGCAGCGATGTGCTGATCGTGCACACCACGCGCTGAGTATCGAAGTACTTCGCCGAGCAAAGAGGAAGCGGCCGTGCCCAACCGGGCACGGCCGCTTCTCTGCCGGTAGGGGCGGTCTCAGTACAGCCGGTGCAGCACCGGTGGCAGATGGGCCGTGTGGACCACGTTCAGCCGCTGCGTGGCACGGGTCAGCGCCACGTAGAGATCGTTCAGGCCACGCGGCGACTCGCTCAGCATGCGATGCGGCTCGACCAGGATGACCCCGTCGAACTCGAGACCCTTCACCTCGTGCACGGTGAGCACCCGGACCGAATCATCGGTCAGGTGTGCCAGTTCCGGCGCGAGATCGTGCGGCACGATCACGGCGGTGGTGCCGGGATGCTCGGCCTCGGTGTCGATGAGCCGCTTCACTTCGGCCTCGAGCTGATCCGCGGCCACCCGATGCGCGGCGGGCTGGAACCCGGAGTCGCGCACCGACCGCGGTGACGCCGCCCCCGGATCGATCTCGGCCAGCACGTCCCCCGCGACGGCCATGATCTCCGAAGGCGTCCGGTAGTTCACCGTGAGCTCGGTGAGCTTCCACCGCTTGGCCACATACGGTTCCAGCATCTGCTGCCAGGACGACGCGCCCGCCGGATCGCCGGTCTGCGCCACATCACCGACGGCGGTGATCCAGCGGTTCGGGATGCGCCGCATGACCATTCGCCATGCCATCTCCGAAAGTTCCTGCGCCTCATCGACGATGACATGCCCATAGGTCCAGGTGCGGTCCCCGGCGGCGCGTTCGGCGGTGGTCTGCCGGGTGCGCACCTGCTGGCGTTCGGCCAGCTGTGAGGCGTCGATGAGGTCGTAGGCCATGAGCAGTTCCGGGTCCAGATCGTCTTCGAGATCCTGTGGTGCGGAACCGGTCAGGATGTCGAGGGCGTCCTGCGCCTCGGCGAGCTGGGCGCGCCAGCGGCGGCGGGAGCGTTCCCGTTCCTCGGAGTCGTCGACGCCGAGCAGTTCGGCGATCTCGTCGAGCAGCGGGGCGTCGGCGTCGCTGAACTCGCCGTTGTCGGGGCGGTGCAGTTCGGCGCGGTCGGCCTCGCCGAGATGCGGTGCGGCACTGGCCAAGCGCTTGGGGTCGGCCCACAATCCGCCGAGCACGTCCTGCGGGGTGAGGATGGGCCACAGGGTGGCGATGGCGCGCTGGATCTCGGCGTCGGCCCGCATTTCGTCGCGGATCTCGGTGAGATCGGTCTGGCTCAACAGGTTTCGCCCGCCGAGCGGGTCGCCGCCGATGAGCTGGGCGAGCTGATCGGTGAGTGCGTCCACCACGCCGGCCGCGAAGACCGGCCGGGCCAGGTTGTGTGGTCGCCGCGAGGACCGGGCCCGGCCCCGCGCCTTGCTGGCGATCCGCCGGTCCAGCAGCAGTTCCCGCCCGTCGAAGTGCAGCCGCACCGGATCCTTGGGCACTTCCTGCCAGTCGCGGACGGCCTTCTTGAGCACCTCCAGGATGTTCAGTGAGCCCTTCAACTCACCGGCGCGCAGCGAATCCTCCAGCGTGGCCTGCACTCCCGGGTACAGGTTGCCGACGGTGGACAGCAGCACGCCGGTCTCGCCGAGCGACGGCAGCACCTGCCCGATGTAGTCCAGGAAGGTGCTGTTGGGCCCGATGATGAGCACGCCGGCCTTGTCCAGCTGCTGCCGGTAGGTGTAGAGCAGGTACGCCGCGCGGTGCAGCGCCACCGCGGTCTTGCCGGTGCCGGGTCCACCCTGCACTACGAGCACGCTCTTGTGCTCGGAGCGGATGATCGCATCCTGTTCGCTCTGAATGGTTTCCACGATGTCGTTCATGTGGCCGGTGCGCGCGGCATTGAGCGCGGCCAGCAGCGCGCTCTCGCTGCCGACACCGCCGTCGCCGCTGATCACGCCGTCGGCGCGGGCGGCGTCCAGGCTCAGATACTCGTCGTTGATCGCGGTGACCCGGCGATTGCGGGAGCGGATGTGCCGCCGCCGTGTCACGCCGTCGGGGGCGGCGGTGGTGGCCAGGTAGAACGGCCGGGCCAGGGGAGCGCGCCAGTCCAGCAGCAGCGTCTCGTAGTCCTTGGCCTCGTCGAGGATGCCGATGCGGCCGATGTAGCGGTTCTCGCTCTCACCGGTTCCGTCGGTCTCGCCGTCGGCTTCGGGTGCCAGGTCGATGCGCCCGAAGCACAGACCGTGTTCGGCGGCATCGTATTTGGCGAGATCCTCGGAGTAGAGCTGAGTGAAGGATTCGCGTTCACTGCGGGCCTGGGGTGTGCCGCCGGTTTCCAGCAGGACGGTTTTGAGTCGTCGTTGCGCGTATTCGCGCATGCCGTCCAGTCGGTCGTACAGCACGTCCAGGTACTGCTGCTCCCGTTCCGTGCCCGCGCCGACAGCATCGGACACCGGCACGGAACGCTCCTCGGTGAGGTCGGGCAAAACAGAACTCCTTGTCACCACGCCGGTCGTCGGAACACGACGCGCGCACCATCGAGAACAGAGTTGTCGAGTCTAGTGGCCGTTTCGCGAACGCGCCGTATCGGCTGGTGAAAGCCGCACTCAGGAGGCGTGAGTCGAGTCACTCCGGCGGGTGAGGCCGCCGTTCTGATGATTCGGGGGCTTGGCGCGGTACATGGCGAGATCGGCGTCGTGCAGCACGGTTTCGGGGGTGCGGCTGTCGCCGGCGTGCAGCGGGGTGACGCCGACGGAGGCGTCGACCTGGATGCGGTGCCCGCGCGCGATGATCGGTTCGGCCATGGTCTCGCGCAGTCGTGCGATGAGCGCGTCCAGGTCCTCGCCGAGGGTGCGGCCGGACAGCAGTACCAGGAATTCGTCGCCGCCGATGCGGCCCACGATGTCGTCGGCGCGCAGCCCGCGTTGCAGCCGTTGCGCCACGATCTGCAGCACGGTGTCGCCGATGGCGTGCCCGAGCGAGTCGTTGATGGCCTTGAACCCGTCCAGGTCGATGAACAGCACGGTTGAGACCGGCAGTGTCTCGGTGGTGCCCAGCGCCGCGGACAGCCGGGACAGCACGAGCGCCCGATTGGCCAGCCCGGTGAGCGGGTCGTGGGTGGCCTGATACTCCAATTGCCTTCGGCTGGCCCGGAATTCGGTGATGTCGTTGAACGAGGACACGGCCGGTGAATTGGGGTCGCCCGGGTTGAGTAGCCGGCTGGACGCGGACAGCCAGCGCCGCTGCCCGTCCGGCCGGTCCACCCCGAACACGAAGCGGGTGACGGTCTCGCCGGTGGCGAGCGTGCGGATGACCGGGTACCAGGTGCTGGGCATGGGCTGGGCATTGGCGTCCAGCAGGGTGAGTGGCAGGTCGTCGATGTGACTGCCGATCAGGTCCTCGGCGTCGTAGCCGAAGATGCGGCGCGCGGCCGGATTGGCCGATTCGATGCGGCCTTCCCGATCGATCACCACCACGCCCTCCTCCAGCTGGGACACGACGGTGGTGAAGAACTGTTCTGCGCGCCGCTGTGCGGCCTCTGCGCGGCGTTGCGGGGTGAGGTCGTGCACGACCACCTGATAGGCCAGCCGATCGTGCCAGGCGGCCAGTACGGACACGGTCTCGACGTCCACGCTGCTGCCGTCGCAGCGCAGCAGGGTCATTTCGGCCGGGTCGGAGGCGGTGCCGGCGATGGTGAGGTGGCGGATGCGTTCCAGCATGGGCTGCACGAACTCGGGGGAGACGAACGAGGCGACGGGCTGCCCGACCACGTCGCCGGGCGTTTCGGCGCCCAGCAGCCGCAGCATGGCGGGGTTGGCGTAGACGATGGTGCCGCGTTCGTGCACGACGATTCCGTCGGGGCTGTAGTCCACCAGGGATCGATAGCGCTGGGCCAGTTGCTCGGTGTCGGTCGGGCTGTTTGCCCGATCGTTACCAACCACCTCTTGCACCCCCTGATCGTCGTTGCACCACGTCGCTGGAGCACGGCACCATTTCGGTATCGGCATATTTGCTGGGCCGCCCTGCCGGCCCCGTATTGAATGAATCACAGTTCTGCACAGCATCGGCCCGGCAATGGTGATCATTACGGGCAAGGCCCGAGAAGGAGCGATGCAATGCCAGGCACCATCCCCGACCTCAATACCGCAGAGCAGCACCAAGATCATATGACGATCGCCGGAATCGGCGCCGTCACAGGGTACGGCTGGGGCCGTGAAGCCCTGTGGGAAGGTTTGCTGAGCGGCAAGCACGCAGCCCGCCCGTATCCAGGGTACGGCCCCGAACGCGATCGTCACGGATGGGTTGCCCGCGTGCCGGAAGGCGGCGACCCCGACGCCGGGCCCGCGCTCTACGGGCGCGCCGTGCTGGAATCGGTGCGCGAAGCGGTGGCCGACGCCCGGGCGCGCGGCTGGCAGCCGGGCCGCACGGTCGGCCTGCTGCACGCCATCGTGCTCGGAAATGTGTACGAGTGGCGCGACTTCTACGTGGTCGACCACGGACAGCGGCGCTCCCGCGACTATCTGCGGCTGCTGCCGTCCACCCCGAACGCGATGATCATGCGCGAGTTCGGCTTCCACGGTCCCGCCATGAACGCCACCGCCGCCTGCTCCTCGGCGAATGTCGCGCTCCTCACCGCGCAGATGTGGCTGGCGCAGGGCGTCGCCGACGACGTGATCGTGGTGGCCAGCGACCTGTCCGCGACGCCGGACATGGTGCAGCCCTTCGTCGCCGTGGGCGCCGCGGTGGACGACGACGAGCCACTATCCGCGTGCCGTCCGTTCCAGCAGGGCAGCCGCGGCTTCGGCTTCGGTGAGGCGTCGACCGCGTTCGTGGTGACGCGTGAGGTCGCGCGGCCCTACGCGGCGGTGCTGGGCGGGGCCATGACGAACGACGGCTACCACGTGATCTCGGTGGAGCCCTCACACGAGCAGATCTTCGAATGTGTCCGGCGCGCACTCTCGAACGCCGATGTGCGGCCCGAGGAGGTGGCGTACCTCAACTCACACGGGTCCGGCACCCAGCAGTGCGATGACGCCGAAACAGCGCTGCTGGCCAAGATTTTCGATGATCGGCCCCAGGTGATCGCGACCAAACCGCTGACCGGGCACTGTCAGGCCGCCTCGGCGGGTGTCGAGGTGGCCGCCACGGCGCTCGGTTACGATCGCGGCCTCGTGGTGTCCTCACCGATCGTGGCCGCCGCGCATCCCCGACTAGTCGACGGCACCACCCCGTACAACGGCGGCATCACCGTGAAGACCGCACTCGGCATGGGCGGCAACAACTCCGCGCTGGTGCTCGGCCCGGTCGCCTGACCGGTCAGTGCAGCGGCACGGACCAGTGCAGCTTGGTGCCCTTCTCCTCGCCGTCGGCACCGCGATGCGGATACACGGCCAGCCGTCCGCCGGATTGCTCGGCGCGGCGCGCGAGATTGGTGAGACCGCTGGGTGTGATGCCGTCCGGGATCCCGCACCCGTTGTCGGCGATCACGATGGTCAGATCGTCGCCGACGCCGATGTCGACGGTCACCGTATCGCCTCCGGAATGCCGCACCGCATTGCTGACCCCCTCGCGCACAACGGCTTCCGCATGATCGGCCAGCCCGGGCTCGACCACGGACAGCGGCCCGGTGATATGCATGAGCGCCCGCATCTCGGCCCCGGTGGTCTGCTGTTTGACCGCCTTCTCGATGCGCTGCCGCAGGCGCGTGCTGTGCCCGTCGCCGCCGTGCAGATCGAAGATGGAGGTGCGGATCTCCTCCACCACGTCCTGCAGATCGTTGATGGCGTCGGAGAGACGTTGCCGCACTTCGGGAACGCGCGCGCGGGGCACCGTGCCCTGCAGTGACAGGCCCACCGCGAACAGGCGCTGGATGACGTGATCGTGCAGGTCGCGGGCGATGCGGTCGCGGTCGGTGAGGATGTCGAGCTCCCGCATGCGGCGTTGCGCGACCGCCAATTGCATTGCCAGCGCGGCCTGATCGGTGAAGGCGGCGATCAGCTCCACGAGTTCGTCGTCGTAGGGCGCGGATTCGGCCGAGCGCAGCGTGATCAGCACACCCAGGGTGGAGTCGGGGGTGTGCAGCGGCAGCACCAGGGTCGGCCCGCTGTCGCTGATGGAGCGGCCGAGGTCCACCTGCCGGGCATCGTGGAAGCGCAGCGGGGTGCGGGTGGCGAGTGCCTCGCCGATGGCGGTGCCGGTGGTGTGTACCACGCGGCCGACCGGCCGCGGTCCGGGACCGGACCATTGCGCCACAACGAGTTCGGTGATCTCCTCCGGCGAGGTGTCGGGATCGGCGACCACCGCCAGCAGGGCGCGCTCGGAGTTGGTGAGCTCGCGCGCATGCTCCACCACATGCGCGAGGACTTCGCTCGGATCGGTGCCGGCGAGGAATTCGGTGGCGATATCGCGAGTGGCCGCGATCCATGCCTGGCGGGTCCGCGCCTGCTCGTAGAGTCGCGCATTGTCCACCGCGATACCGGCCGCGGCGGCGAGCGCCTGCAGCAGCACCTCGTCGTCCTCGGTGAAGGGGTGCCCGCCGGATTTCTCGGTGAGATAGAGGTTTCCGAAGACCTCGCCGCGAATCCGCACGGGCACACCGAGAAACGTGTGCATGGCCGGATGATGCGTGGGCACGCCGACGGCGGCCGGATGCCTGGTCAGGTCCTCGAGCCGGACCGCCCCGGGCTGATTCGACAGCAGTCCGAGCACGCCGTGTCCCTCGGGCAGGTCGCCGATGAGGGCGCGGGTGCGGTCGTCGATGCCGTGATAGATGAACTGGCTGAACTGTTGTTCGTGCCCGAGCACCCCGAGCGCCCCGTAGCGGGCGTCGACCAGGGTGGTGGTGACGCGCACGATGGTGCGCAGCGTCTGGTCCAGGTCGAGTCCGGAGGTGACCGCGAGCATGGCTTCGACGAGCCCGTCGATGCGGTCGCGGGCGTCGATGATCTGCTCGACCCGATCCTTGACCTCGGAGAGCAATTCGCGCAATCGCAGCTGTGACAGCGTTTCACGCACCGAGGGCGGGCCGGTGCGGTGTGCGTCGTGCATGGTTGTCCTGCGGTCCGGCGTGCGAACTGGCACCGGGGATTCTACGTGCGGACGGGTTGCCGGAAGGTTGTCATGCCGGACGTGGTTGTCCCGCACGCAGTTTCGAGGCGAGTACGGCGGCCTGGGTGCGGCGTTCCATGCCGAGCTTGGCGAGCAGGCGGGAGACGTAGTTCTTGACGGTCTTCTCGGCCAGGAACATGCGTTCGGCGATCTGCCGGTTGGTGAGGCCGTCGCCGAGCAGGTCCAGGAGTTTGCGTTCCTGTTCGGTCAATCCGGCGAGGGGACCGTCGAATTCGGTGCTGCGCCGTAGTCGTGCCATGAGCGCGGCGGCGGCGCGATTGTCGAGCAGGGAGCGGCCGGCGCCGACTTCCTTGATGGCCTTGGCCAGTTCCATGCCCTTGATGTCCTTGACGACATAGCCGCTGGCGCCGGCCAGGATCGCGTCCATCATGGCCTGTTCGTCCGTATAGGAGGTGAGGATCAGGCAGCGCAGGTCGTCGAGTTCAGCGAGCAGGTCGCGGCAGAGCTCGATGCCGTTGCCGTCGGGCAGCCGCACGTCGAGGACGGCGACGTCGGGGCGCAGCGCGGGGATGCGGGCGAGGGCCTGCGCGACATCGCCCGCCTCGCCGACCACGGTGAGGTCGGGATCCTCTTCGAGCAGGTCGGTGAGACCGCGGCGGACGATTTCGTGGTCGTCGACCAGGAAGACATTGATCACAACGGCACTCCAAGCGCGTGAGTCTTTGACTGGCAAACGTAACTCGCGACCGCGCGGCGGGATACGGGAAAAGGTCCCTTGTTTTCGGTTTTGTGCCGGGTCATGGCGGTTTTGCCGGAGAAATTTCCCGGAAAGTGGTCACCTTGGGACTTTCGGCACTGTCCCCGTGCGGCGCCGCGTGTTGCCATGGAAAGCGGGTTGCCGGGTCGAAAACGGGAAAGCGGGGTCGGTAATGGGCGGATTCGACGTGTGGTCGAGTGGCATCGATCCGGACTTCGTGGTCGTCACCCGCGGACCGGTACCGCCCGCCGAGGTGACCCGTGTGGTGCGCGGGCTGGGCAGAGTGCTGCGCCGGCACGGGGTGGAAGGGCCGGTGCGGGTTCGCCTGCACTGGCCCGACCGGCAGGGCGACGAGGACGAGAGCACCCTCGTCCAGGTGACCATCCGAGCGCTGGGGAAGGCGCTCCGGGTGCAGGTCGCCGGGCCGGGCCGGTTCGCGGCCACCTTCGCGCTGGAGCGGCTGGACCTGCGATTGGGCTGCCCGCCCGATGAATTGTCGCGCCCCTGGCCGGATCCCGCGCGGCCCGGCCTGGCCCTGGTGACCCGCCCGCGACCGATCGTCCGGCGCAAGGATTGCCGACTACAGGTCGCGGCGCCGGCCGCCGCCGCACGGGTGCTGGACGCCATGGATTACGACGCCCATCTCTTCATCGATGCGGACACCGGTTCGGACGCGGTGGTGTGCTGGACCGGACCGCTGGGTGTGCGCACGCTGCGGCAGCATCGCGATACCGTGCCCGCCCTGCTGGACGACGAGGCCGCGGCCCGGCTCTGTACCGGCGGGCTGCCCTACCTCTTCTATACGGATCCAGACACGCGCCGCGGCCGGCTGCTCTACCGGCGCTTCGATTCCGATCTGGCCCTGGTGACCGCGGCCGGTTCGGAGGATCGTTTCCGCGATCGGGATCGCGGTCTGCAGCCGCGTGCCATCCCCGGTTGCGGGCGCCGCGCACTGCCGCCGGTACTGTCTCTGCTGGATCTGCCCGTGGAGAAATAAACACGCTGTGACCAGCGTTGAGGCGCGCAGAACAAAACTTGTCGGTGGGCGCGCCTAGCATGGCGTCGGGGGTAATTCTGGATGCCGAAACGTTGGAAGGACGGCTTGTGGCGGATCGCCTGACGGTGCGCGGAGCGCGGGAGCACAACCTCAAAGGTGTCGATCTGGACCTACCCCGCGACAGTCTCATCGTTTTCACTGGTCTGTCCGGGTCCGGTAAGTCCTCGCTCGCCTTCGACACGATCTTCGCCGAAGGCCAGCGCCGCTATGTGGAATCGCTGTCCGCCTACGCGCGTCAGTTCCTCGGGCAGATGGACAAACCGGATGTGGACTTCATCGAGGGCCTCTCGCCCGCGGTGTCCATCGATCAGAAGTCGACCAACCGCAATCCGCGTTCGACGGTCGGCACCATCACCGAGGTCTACGACTATCTGCGCCTGCTGTTCGCGCGCGCGGGTGTGCCGCACTGCCCGGTCTGCGGTCATCTGATCGAGAAGCAGACCCCGCAGCAGATCGTGGATCAGGTGCTCGCCATGGAGGAGGGCATCAAGTTCCAGGTCCTCGCGCCCGTGGTGCGTACCCGCAAGGGCGAATTCGTGGACCTGTTCGAGAGCCTGAACTCGCAGGGCTACTCGCGCGTGCGGGTGGACGGCGTGGTGTATCCGCTCACCGAGCCGCCGAAGCTGAAGAAGCAGGAGAAGCACGATGTCGAGGTGGTCGTCGACCGCCTCAGCGTGAAGTCGAGTTCCAAACAGCGCCTGACCGATTCGATCGAGACGGCGCTGCGGCTGGCCGACGGCATCGTGGTGCTGGACTTCGTGGACCGTGACGAGCACGCGCACGATCGCGAGCGCCGCTTCTCGGAGCGTCTGGCCTGCCCGAACGGGCACCCCCTCGATATCGAGGATCTGGAACCGCGGTCCTTCTCCTTCAACTCGCCGTACGGCGCCTGCCCGGATTGCACCGGTCTCGGTATCCGCAAGGAAGTGGATCCGGATCTCGTTGTGCCCGACCCGGAATTGAGCCTCGCCGAGGGCGCCATCGCGCCGTGGTCGCGCGGCCAGACCGCCGAATACTTCACCCGCCTGCTGTCCGGCCTGGCCGAGGCGGTCGGGTTCTCCATGGACACGCCCTGGCAGGACCTGCCGCTGAAGGCGCGGAAGGCCGTGCTGGAGGGCAGTTCCGATCAGGTGCACGTCTCCTACACCAACCGGTACGGCCGGAAGCGTTCCTACTACGCCGATTTCGAAGGCGTCATGCCGTTCCTGCAGCGGCGCATGGATGCCACCGAATCGGAGGCCATGAAGGAGCACTACGACGGGTACATGCGGGACATCCCGTGCCCGGTGTGTAATGGCGCGCGGCTGCGACCGGAGATCCTGGCGGTCACGCTGTCGGCGGGGGAGCAGCGCAAATCCATTGCGGACCTGTCGGATCTGTCCATCGGCGATGCCGCGGACTTCCTGAACACGCTGACCCTGGACGACCGGCAGGCGGCGATCGCCGCGCAGGTGATCAAGGAGATCCAGGCGCGGCTCGGCTTCCTGCTGGATGTCGGTCTGCAGTATCTGACGCTCTCGCGTGCCGCGGCCACGCTGTCGGGTGGTGAGGCGCAGCGCATCCGGCTGGCCACGCAGATCGGCTCGGGCCTGGTGGGCGTGCTGTACGTGCTGGACGAGCCGTCCATCGGCCTGCATCAGCGCGATAATCGCCGGCTCATCGAAACCCTCACGCGGCTCAAGAATCTCGGCAACACCCTGATCGTGGTCGAGCACGACGAGGACACCATTCACGCCTCGGACTGGGTGGTCGACATCGGCCCGCTGGCCGGTGAGCACGGCGGCCGCGTGGTGTACTCGGGTCCGTACGAGGGCCTGCTGCAGGACAAGGAATCCCTCACCGGCGCATACCTTTCCGGCCGTGAGCAGATCGAGGTGCCGATGGTGCGCCGCCCGATCGACAAGAAGAAGCAGCTCACGGTGGTCGGCGCGGTCGAGCACAATCTGCGCGACATCGATGTGCAGTTCCCGCTCGGCGTGCTGAGCGCGGTCACCGGCGTCTCCGGTTCCGGAAAGTCCACGCTGGTCAACGACATTCTGGCGACCGTGCTCGCGAACAAGCTGAACGGCGCGCGACAGGTACCCGGCCGCCACACCCGCGTGAACGGTCTCGACCACCTGGACAAGCTGGTGCAGGTCGACCAGTCGCCCATCGGCCGCACCCCGCGCTCGAACCCGGCCACCTACACGGGCGTCTTCGACAAGATCCGCACCCTCTTCGCAGCCACCACCGAGGCCAAGGTGCGCGGCTACCAGCCCGGCCGCTTCTCCTTCAATGTGAAGGGCGGCCGCTGCGAGGCGTGCTCGGGCGACGGCACTTTGAAGATCGAGATGAACTTCCTCCCGGACGTCTACGTCCCGTGCGAGGTCTGCCACGGCGCCCGCTACAACCGCGAAACCCTGGAAGTCCACTACAAGGGCAAAACCATCGCCGAAGTCCTGGACATGCCCATCGAAGAGGCCGCCGACTTCTTCGAACCGGTCACCTCCATCCACCGCTACCTCAAAACCCTGGTGGATGTCGGTCTCGGCTACGTCCGCCTGGGCCAGTCCGCCCCCACCCTCTCCGGCGGCGAAGCCCAGCGCGTCAAACTGGCCGCCGAACTCCAAAAACGCTCCACCGGCCGCACCATCTACATCCTCGACGAACCCACCACCGGCCTCCACTTCGAAGACATCCGCAAACTCCTCGCGGTAATCAACGGCCTGGTCGACAAGGGCAACACGGTAATCGTCATCGAACACAACCTCGACGTCATCAAAACCTCCGACTGGGTCATCGACATGGGCCCCGAAGGCGGCTCCGGCGGCGGCATGGTCATCGCCGAAGGCACCCCGGAAACCATTGCGGCCGTGACCGAAAGCTACACCGGCCAATTCCTCAAAGAGGTCCTAACCGCCCCACCCGCAACGGCCCCTCGAACGGTGTCGGCCAAGTCGAAGGCCCCCGCGAAGGCGGCAGCCACCGCGGTAGCGGAAGCCCCGGCGAAGGCCCCCGCGAAGAAGGCCGTCAAGAAGGCTCCCGCGAAGAAGGCCGCGACCCAGCAGTCCCCGGACCAGGCCGCCGCCGCGAAGAAGGCGGCCGCCGCTCGCCGCAAGGCCGCCGCCCTGCGCTGACCCCACCGACCCCTGAACGCCGAAGCCTCCTGAAGAACAGGAGGCTTCGGCGTTCATTACTGTCTCTGGGTTTCTCGATTGCGGTTGTGCCAGGCGGCTTCCCATTGGCGGGTCAGGGCGGGGTAGACGATCAGGTAGCGGAAGGGTTTGATGCCGGCCATGTATAGCTGGCCGCAGAGGCCGTTGGGTTTGACGAGGGCTGTCATGTGTAGTTCGTATTCGCCGGTGGGGGATGGGACCCAGCCGAGGTGGGCGATTGCGTGGACGGTTTGGTTGGCCAGTTCGATGGCGCACTCGTCGTCTAGTTCGTAGACGAGGGTGAAGGGGGTGTTCGGAAACGTTCTCTCGATTGGGGTCTCGCGCAAGTTTGGTGGGAGGCGGTCGCGCAATGAGGGGATGCGTGTGCCGATCCCTTGTCCGGGGCCATCCCAGCCCAATAAGGCGCCGAGTTTCCAGCGGACTGCGAACAGGAATTGGACCAGTGGAGGGTTCCGGTTGAGCCCGCCGTCCGTCTCTAATGCGGTGAGCATGGCGGGGAAGTCGTGGGGGCCTGCGCCGGGTGTGCGGAATGTCCATACGTCTTCGACGGTGAAGTCGGGTGTTAGGTCGTGGATTCGCCACGGGCGGTTTGTGAAATCGGTGGCGGGCAGTTTCATCAGCGTGTCCCCTCCCTGATATACGGTGCCGTATATCAGCGAGGGTAGTCCTGATATACGGTGCCGTATAGAAGAGGCGGTATGGGAGGAGTCACAGGATGGGTGTGGCCCGGACGCCGCGCGAGGCTTGGGTCGAGCAGGGATTGCAGACCTTGGCCGCGAGCGGTGTGGACGCTGTCCGGATCGAGGTGCTGGCCAAGGCACTCGGCGTGACGAAGGGCGGGTTCTATGGCTACTTCGCCGATCGGAATGCGCTGCTGGACGCCCTGCTGGATGCTTGGCAGCACGAGAGCGTCGACGAGGTGCTCGAAAGCGTTGCCCGCGAGGAGGATCCGCGGGACAGGGTGGTGCTGGCCGGGCGGCTGACCCTGTCCGCAGACCGGCTGCTGGCCATCGACCTCGCCATCCGCGACTGGGCCCGGCGGGACGAGTCCGTCGCCGCGCGGCTGCGCGAGGTGGACAACCGGCGCATGGACCTCCTGCGCGAGATGATCGGCACCTTCTGCTCGGACCCGGACGAGATCGAGGCCCGCGCTCTGCTCGCCTTCTCCCTGGCCATAGGCAATCAGTTCCTCGCTGCCGACCACAATGGCCGCACCCGCGACGAGGTCCGCGCCCGCGCCTCCGCCATCGTCCTCAACCGCCCTCCGGACCCGTAGCGGGGTCAGAGCATGGCAGCGGGAGTGCTGGTGGCGATGCCGCCGTCGATGACCAGGTCCTGGCCGTTGATGTAGCTCGCTTCCTCAGAGGCCAGGAAGGCGACCGCGCCGGCGATGTCCTCGACCGTGCCGAGCCGCCCGGCCGCGATTGCCCCGATGATGTCCGAATGTGCCTCGGGCGCGACGTTTTCGTGGAACATCGGGGTGGTGATGTACCCGGGGCTGATCGAGTTGACGCGAATTCGCCTGGCCGACAGGTCGGCGGCGAGGGTGCGGCTCAGATTGTGTACCGCCGCTTTGGTCGCGGCGTAGACGCTCGCGCCGGGCAGGCCACGGTGCAGTGTCCAGGAGGCGTTGATGACGATCGCGCCGCCGTCGGCCAGCAGGGGCAGGGACTGCTGGATCGTGAAGTACACGCCGCGGAAGTTGACGCCGACGATCCGGTCGAATTCCGCTGCGGTGACTTCCCCGATGGGAGCGAAGGCCCCCACGCCCGCATTGGCGAACACCACATCCAGCCGGCCGAAGCGTTCCCGGATGGTGTCGGCGAGCGCCTCGAGGTCGGTGAGGTCGGCGGCGTCGGCGCGCACCGCGAGCAGCCGATCGGCGAATTCGGCGGTGCCGCCGGTGATCTCCGCGACGGCGGTGTCGAGCCGGGCCTTGTCCCGGCCGGTGATGATCACCTGCCCGCCTTCGGCAATCAGCCGTCGCGCGGTGGCGGCGCCCATCCCGCTGGTTCCGCCGGTGATCAGAGCGGTTTTTCCGGTGAATCGAGAGTTGTTCTGCGTCATGTGATTCAGCTTGCCGAGCCGGTGACCCGGCCCGGCAGTGCGCAGCCAACGTGGGTTTGCCACCACCAGTCAGGTGGAGACAGGTTGCCGGTCCATGAGTACGGACGGGGGTTCCTCGTGGCGGTGTACGACAACCTTGTGGTTGGTGTCAGTAGTGATACCGGGCTTGGGCAATGAGAATGTCATCCCCGGCGACCGCGTAGACGAGCCGGTGTTCGTCGTTGATGCGTCGCGACCAGTACCCGGACTTGTCGCCCTTCAAGGGCTCCGGCTTGCCGAGACCGTCGAACGGGTTACGGTCGATGTCACCGATCAAGCGCATGATCCGCAGGGCCATCTTGCGATCGGTGGACACCCAGTGCTCGAAGTCCTCCCAAGCCAGCTTCGCGAAAGTTATTCTCATTCAAGACCTTCCGCGAGCTCGGTCAGATCCTTCCGGACTACTTCGCTGCTCTCCAGCTGTGCGATGCCTTGGGTGAGTCGTGCGGCATTGGCAGGGCTGCGGAGCAGGTACAGGGTCTCGCGTAGTGAGTTGTACTCGTCTTCGGAGATGAGGACGGCGTTGCCGTTGCGGCTGGTGATGTGGACGGCGGTCGCATCGTTATTGACCTGCTCGATCAGCGGGAACAGGTTCTTGCGCGCCTCGCTGGCGGACATGGCGGTCATGGTTGGATCCTTCCGGCTCGATTCCCCTATGGTACCGGATTGTGGTACGACTATCCTTGGCTCGAGCAACCTCGGCCTGGTCGAAGCCCGGGGGTGCGCCGTTGCCCGACGCTCACCAAGCCGACATCGCCGGGCGCGATGCGCGCCCGGCGGGTCCGGAGGAAGTCACGGAGCTGCTCCCGCCGTTGCTGTTTCACTGCCGAGGATTCGCTGCGCATATCTCGGCCAACAACGGCGGGTGCTCGGCTACTTCCCGGCGGTGACCGGTTCGGTCAGTTGCTTGACTTCGGCAACACGCCCGAAGTCGAGTTTGACGATCTGGTCGGCGCAGTCGAAGTAGCGGTCGTCGTGGGTGATGACGATGACGGTCTTGCCGCGCTGTTTGAGCTCGGTGAGCAGTTCGCGGTAGAACACGTCACGGAACCGGGGTTCCTGGTCGGCGGCCCATTCGTCGAAGACGTAGATCTGCCGGTCCTCGAGCAGCGCGGTCAGCAGCGCGAGCCGCTTGCGTTGCCCCTGGGACAGATCGATGGTGGACAGCCGCCCGTCCTGCACGGTCACCTTGTGCGCGATCTGCAACTCCTCCAGGTACTTGCGCACCTTGTCGTCGACGCCGGAGTCGAAGCCGAGGTAGTCCTCGAACAGGTAGAAGTCGGTGAAGACCGCGGAGGTGTTCTGCCGGAACCATTCGATGTTCTCGTGGTCGATCGGCTCGCCGTTGAGCACCAGTTGCCCGGTGCGCGGCACGTACAGTCCGGTGATCAGCTTGGCGAGCGTCGACTTGCCGCTGCCGTTGCCGCCGATGATGAAGGTGGCGCGGCCGGGTTCGAAGACGAGATCGACGGGGCCGAGCCGGAATCCGGTGCCGTCGTCCGGCGGCGGTCCCGCGGGTGCGGGCATGGGCCGGCCGTCGTTGCCGTGGCTGACGAACCGGTGACCGTTCACATCCGGCAGCGAGCCGGCGCGCGGACCACCCGGCGCCCGCCGCACACCCGGTGCGGGGTGGGACGGCCGCTGTCCGGGTGCCGGATGCGGCGGGAGCTGACCCGGTGCGGGCCGCTGCCCGGGACCGGACTGCTGCCCGGCGGCCGCGGACCGTGCGTGCGCGGGATGCGGCGTGACTCCGGATTCCTCGCCCGGTGCGGGCGGGAACGGCGAAGGCGCTTCCGACACATAGTTGTAGCCGAGGTTCTTCAGCTCCAGCCGGGCCGGTTCGCTGAGCGGCGCCCGGTCGCTGTACGGCAGTCCGGCCTCGTCGTGCATGGCCTCCATGGACAGGTTCATGCTGCGGATCTTGGCCAGCGCCACGTCACCGCGCAGCAGGTCGGGGATGCGGTTCATGAAGTTCTGCATGGGCATGGCGAGGAACGTGGTGACCAGCACGTATCCGACCATGGCGTTCTGGCTGACGTGCAGGGACGAGGCGATGACGAACAGGATGAGCGCCATGGTCGCGAGCTGCAGCAGCTGCCCGAACCCTTGTGCCACCGAGAATTTCGAGCCCGCGTCGACATTCTGGTTCCGCAGGTTCTGTGCCGCGCCGAGCAGGTGCCGGTCCATGAAGTCCCGGCGTCGCCCGCGGTGCAGTTTGAGTTCCTTGATGCCGAGCGTGGCCGACTGGAACGAGCGCAGCAGCGCGTCCTCGTTCTCGCGGGCCTGCCGGTAGATGCCGCGTACCCGCTTGAGAATCACTTCCACACAAGCGATTCCGAGCAGCGTGCCCGCGACGGTGACCGCGAAGATCGGACTGGACACGATGGCCAGGAAGATGAAGCATCCGACGATGGTGGCCACGTCGACGCAGATGCTGGGGATGGCGGTGACCGCCTGCGACAGCGACCGCACGTCCTCGATGAGGGTCGCCATCAGCCGGTGCATGCCGAGTCGTTCGAGGTGTTCCAGTGGCGCGGAGACGATTCCGGAGCTGAGGTCGGACCGGAGCCGGTAGATGGCGTCCTGGGCGAGCCGGATGAGCAGCACCTGCGACACCACGCCGCTCACCAGGATGACCAGTGCGGTGAGCGCGAAGCTCTGCCAGGTGACGGGTGGATGCGGCTGCGGTGACACGACCCCCCGGATCAGGGTCACCAGGTAGGTGTTGGCGGCGCCGCAGACGAGGCCGGCTGCGATGACGGCCGCGATCCGCATCCACGAGATCGAGACGAGGAATCGGATGAGTTGCATGGTTACTGCTCTCCAGAACTGACAGTGGCCGGGCTGCGGTTACTGCCGGACGATGTCGAAGATCAAGCCTTCGAGGGTCACACCGGGAGCGAACGAGAACGCCACACCGGTCGAGATGGGCTGGTGAGCGGCCTGTGCGACCATCTGCTCCAGTACGAAGATCAGCGAAACGCTGAGCATGTTGCCGTATTCGGCGAGCACGTCCCAGCTGAGCGCGGCGCGTTCCGGGCTGATGCCCAGTGAGCGCGCGGACTCCTCGATGATCTTGGGTCCACCCGGGTGGATGGCCCACAGATCGACGTCGGACTTCTGCATTCCATTGCGCCGCAACACTTCCGAGACCACCGGATCGACGCCGCGCAGAATGTACTGCGGCAGGTCGGCGGACAGTTCGCAGGTGATGCCATTGTCGTTGACGCCGAGCACGATCCCGTCCTCCGCGTCGTCGAAGAGGTGGCTGAAGGTGTCGCGGATGACGACCTTCCCGGCCGCCAGCTGCTGCCGCACCTGACCCGCGCCGATGACGACCGCGCCGCAGCCGTCGCCGAACAGGCTGTGGATGATCACATCGTTGATGTTGTCGTCGAAGACGGCGTTCACCGAGCTGAGTTCGAGCGCGATCACCAGCGCCTTCTTGTCCGGATGCGCCCGGACGTAGTCGACCGCGGTGCGGATGCCGTTCATGGCGGCCGCGCAGCCCATGAAGTTGATGATCACCCGGTTCAGCGACGGCGCCAGGCCGAGCTGCTTGAGCACGGCCACATCGACTCCGGGAGCGATGAATCCGGTGCTGGTGACGAACACCATCAGGCCGATCTCGGTGGCGGGATCCGCCAGCCCGGCGACGGCGCGGCCGGCCACGTCCACGGCCAGCGGCACCGCGAGCTGGTGGAACAGGTGCATGCGCTCGCGGATGGTGGCCGATTCGCGGCTGTAGGCCAGGAATTCGGGATCGACCGGGTTCACGGCGAGGTGCCGGTTGGTGATCCGCGTCTTCCGGTAGATCCGCGGGATGCGGGCGCGCTGGGTGGGATCGGCGAACAGGTCGGCGACCGCGCCGGCGGCCTCGGCCTGATCGAAGATCTGCGCGGGCGCACCGGTGGCGATGCTCTCGATCACACCGACGGTGGTCGGCGGGGTGGGTGGCAGCAGTTGCTGCGCGAAGCCGAATCCGTGCTCGTCCCCCGAGAGCGCGGTGGTGGGCGCAAAGCCCCCTTCGTCGATAGTGATGGACATGGGATCTCCCCTCGTATTATTTCGAACTGCGATCGTGGTGCGTCCGGTGTGCCGGGGCGCACCCCGATCCGTGGAATCGGTTCAGACCGTTCCGATTCCGGTGAAGCCCTGGATCGTGTAGACGGCGCAGGTCTTCAGTGCCAGCGGTGAGAAATGCTCCCGCAGGAACCCCCAATCCCGTTCCACCGCATCGTCGGACCTGGCCAGCAGGTAGGTCTTGATCTGCTTGGGGAAGCGGTCGGTGAAGAAGCTCTTGGCCGGCAGCCATTCGATACCGAATTTCGCCGACTCCTCACGCAGCACGTCCTCGGTCGCGATATTCGCGAAACCACTGCGCTGGTAAGGCAATACGTGGTGCACGCGGTGCGAGCTGAGACCGGCCGAGAGGAAGCAGTCGACGTAGCGGTTGCCGACCACCGCGAGGTCGTAGGCCTGCTCGATCTGGTTGATCGCCCAGTCCTCGGTGTTCGATTCGATGTGCTCGGACTCCACTTCGAAGTCGTGGCTGGCCACCACCAGGAAGGTGCTGACCCAGAGGGAGATCACGAATTGCAGTGCCCAGGCCCAGAAGTCGCCCATGAGGGTGAAGGTCAGGAATTCCGCGACCAGCAGGATGCGCACGCCGAACGAGCCGATGAAGTGCGGCAGCGCCCCGCCCCAGGTGCCGTACATGTCCTTGATGCCCACCTTGCGGGTGAGGCGGCACACGTCCAGCAGGCGCATGATCATGCCGGTCATGGTGTGCCCGAACTTGTGCGCGGTGTGCACCGGGATCCGGAACAGGCGTGGTAGCCGCATCATCATGGTGAAGACGTTCTTCTTGATGTCGACCTCGCTCTGCGTGTGCGGGTGGTGCAGCAGCGCGTGCCCGTCCGCGGTCACGAAGGAGAGGGCGACATAGTTGAGATCGAACGCGTTCACATGGATCTTGTTCCAGCCCTTCTGGGCCCGGTGGATCGCGTAATGCCCGAAGCCGGCCAGGGAGCTGCGCAGCAGCACCATGAGGATCACGAACACCGGCAGCGGCATCCACGGCCGCTCGAACAGCCGCAGGCCCTGGACCGCGAAGTACGCGACGGCCAGGATCGCCACCACGATGTTGAACAGGCGGTCCATGCGCTTGATGCGCGCGGCCAGTTCCGGTTCCTTGAGCCGCTTCTTCACCTGGTGCAGCAGGTCGGCCTTGTTGTCGAAGCGGTACTTCGGCGTGTCGCGCCAGCTGTCGAAGCCCTCGTTGAAGAGGAAGTCGGGCGCGTTGGCCTTGGGATGGATGTCCTCGGGCAGGGCGTCGCGGTTCAGCGCGTACCGTTCGATCAGTTTCCCGATGCCCTCCGGGTTCTTGTGGTAGGAACCGATAATGGAGGTGATGTCACGGTTTTTCGTGCGGCCGATGAAGAACTCGCCGCCGGGATGCTTGGAGATCCAGTCGCTCAGGTCGTAGGCTTTGCCGTTGTAGACCCAGACATTCGACAGCGGCGGCGGACCGTCGAGTGCGGGCCGACGGAACTCCTCCTCGGCGTCCGGTCGTTCACTCGTAGTCATTTTCTAACCCCTCATAGCAAAATCGCACGTGCACAAGATTTTTTGGAATTCTCGGTATGAGAAAAGTGTCGGCGCGGTCCCTTGCATTCGCCTGAAAAACCACTTAAGGACAGGGCCCTTGACAGTTCGGGCCGCGCTCGCTTTCCCCCGAATACGACAGCCGGCCCGGGGCAGCGGATGACAGCCGTTGCGGCCGTTGCGCTTTCCCCGGACCGGGTGCCGAACTTCTGATCTCAGCCTTGGTTCTAGCTGCCCGGCTTGGTGACGTGCACCGGCTTGCCCCAGTCGGACAGGGTCACGGTGACGCTGCCCGGATCCTTCTTGACCAGGGCCTGCACCAGATTCGGGCCGGTGCCCGGGGACGGGGCCGAGGACGGCAGCGCGGTTGCCGAGGTGGCCGGCGGCGCCACGTCCTGGATCCACAGCGTGATCGGGAAGGTGCCGCCGTCCTTGCCGATCTGCGGCGCGATCGGGTCGATGACGGACGAGTCGATGGTGCCGGTCACCTTCACGGTGTTGATGCCGTTGACCTGCTCACGGTCCACCACCTGCGGGTTCTGCACCTGGGCAATGACATTGGCGAGGCCCTTGTCCTTGTCCAGGATGATGCCCGGATCGTAGATCTTCTCGGCGTCGCCGATCGGGGCGTAGGTGGTGCCGTCGCCCGCGTACATCTTCTTGTCCACCACCAGGAACTTGGTGTCGGTGAACGGCGCGTCCGGCTTGGTCCGTACCTTCGCCTCACCGATGGCCTGGCCCGCCCCCTGCGGCTGGTTGGTCACATCGGCGTCGACGCTCTCGATCGGCAGGGTCGGCAGGTTGTCCGCGGTCAGCTTCAGGTGCACCGACTGCAGGGTCTGCGTGGTGCGCGCCGATTCCTGCAGGATCTGCGTGCCGTTCGGCAGCGGAGTGTTGGCCGGCACGCTGGAGCTGCTGGCCGGGGAACTGCTGCTGCTGTTGGAAGAACATCCGGTCACCAGCGCGGCGAGCACGGACGCTGCCATCACGGCGGGCACGATGGCCCTTCGCGACGACCGGAATCGAGATCGCTGGGTGCCTTTCCCCCGCGACATGTGATCAATCATCAATAACCCCCGTGGAGTTGGTGCGATGCCCGCCCGAAACGAGCGAGACCCCGGCATTGAACCAGCATCTCCGTATCGCCGCCAATACTTACCGACACGCAGTCGCGCCGGTCGTATCGAATATCGCAGGGCGAACCTCGCAACGTTTACAAAATACGCTTCTGTTGCTGAGATTTCGCTGTTCGGTAGCTTTGGGATAACTCCGCGGAGCATTTCGCCAACAGGTCGAGATTTCGTGGAATCCGTGCTGACGCAGTCGAATCGCGCTACTTTGAACAGGCGTTCATGAACATGCGCTCACGGGCGATGTGCAGGTATACCCCTTCACCGCAGCGCAATTCGACGTTGCACTGAGCCGATTCGGCATCATGTTCTTCGCGGATCCGGTCGCAGCCTTCACGAATATCCGGCAGGCCCTGACGGCCCGGTGGCCGTTTCGCCTGTGTGGCCGTGTCACCCCTGCCAGGCACCGAACTGGGCGCCATATTCGATTCCGTCGCAGCACATCTACCGACCTTCGAGGTGGCGCACACCCGAGGCGCCTTCGCCGACGCGGACAGCATCCGCAACCTGCTCGGCGCCGCGGGATTCCGCGAGGTGGACGTGGAACTGATTGCGGTGGAGGCGATCTGGGGCAAGGACCTCGCCGATGCGACGGAATTCCTCTTCGAATGGGGCCCGGTCCGCCATCATCGTGCCCTCGCCGGCCCCGCGGCCGATGACGAGGTGTACGCCGCGATCTCGGCCGGCCTCGAACCGTACCTGACCCCCGACGGCGTCCGGATGCCCAACACCGCCTGGCTGACCACGGCCACCGCGCCACTACCGTAATCCGCTATGTCACCGAGAAAGGCAGCGGCGCTGCGGAACAGCGACGACGCCCGCGGCCTCCGCGAACATCTCGTCGCCACGGCCCAGCGCCTCATGGCCGAACAGGGCACCGCCGGCCTCACCGTCCGCGGCATCGCCCGCGCGGCGGACGTCGCGGACGGTGTGCTCTACAACTACTTCTCGGACAAGGAGGAACTCCTCGCCGCCGCGGTGCAGGCGCACGTGGCTGCCGCGCATCGCAATCTCGGTCCTTTGCCCGCCCCGGGTGACGCGACGGTCGAGGAAAACCTGCGCCGCTACCTCCAGGCGGGCCTGGTACTCCACAGCGCCGTGCTCCCGATCTTCGCGGGCCTGCTCACCAGCCCGGCGATCCTGGCCGGATTCGAAGAATCGGTCACCGCCCCCGAGCCGACCGCGGCCGAACCGCAAGAGGGACACGCACTCTGGCACGAGACCCTGTCGAACTATCTCGGCGGGGAACTCGAACTCGGTCGTCTGGCCCCTGCCGCCGACATCGAATCCGCGGTCGCCCTACTGGTCGGCATCTGCCACGACCAGGTACTGAGCGCCCTGCTACCGGGCGCTCACGCAACCCGAGCCACCGTGGACTCGGTAGTCGCGACCCTCCTGAAGGGGATCGGCCCTCAGTAGACCGGTCCGGTGTACTTCTCGCCGGGGCCCTGTCCCGGGGCGTCCGGGTAGGCGGAGGATTCGCGGAAGGCGCGCTGGAGGGACTGGAGTCCCTCGCGGATCGGTCCGGCGTGCGGGCCGAGGTATTCGACGGACGCGGTGACGAGGCCGGCCAGGGCGGTGATCACGCGGCGGGCTTCGTCGAGGTCGAGGTGGGGGCTGGTGGCGGGGTCCTCTTCGCCGAGGCCCAGTTTTTCGGCGGCGGAGCTCATCAGCATCACTGCGGCGCGGCTGATGACTTCGACGGCGGGGATGTCGGCCAGCTCGCGTACGACCTCACCGTCGATCAGGCCCGAATCGTCGTTCATGGTTGCCTCGCTCATGGGGTAGAGCATGGCATTATGGGGGTTCTGCCTGGTCGTGGGGGCGGGCGATTCGGAGCTTACGGCTATGGGTGTTAGACTCTCCTGCGACGACCGCCCCGGACTGGTTCCTGCGACCGACTCGGGGCACTAAGTGGAGCCCGACTCCCACCGTCAGCCGGTGATTTCACCAGGCAAGACGGTCCGGTCGCCCATCTTTTACCGGATGGGTTTCTCGCGTGGGTTCGTCCTGCGCGGGGTGCGTTGCGAGTTGTTCGCGTCGCAGATCGGTCGACTCGGGCCCCGTGGCGGTGAAATACCGGCACGGGGCTTTCGTGTTGAAATTGGGGTTGCAGTTATTGCTTGCGGTCGTTGACGAACCGCTTGACCTAGGAGGCCCCATCAGCACTGAGACCCGCATCAACGATCGCATCCGCGTACCCGAGGTCCGCCTCATCGGTCCCGGTGGCGAACAGGTTGGGATCGTGCGTGTTGAAGATGCACTACGTGTCGCTCAGGAGGCAGACCTCGACCTGGTCGAGGTCGCACCGGACGCACGTCCGCCGGTTTGCAAGATCATGGACTACGGCAAGTTCAAGTACGAGACCGCGCAGAAGGCGCGTGAGTCCCGGAAGAACCAGGTCCAGACCGTGATCAAGGAGCAGAAGCTCCGTCCGAAGATCGATGACCACGACTACGAGACGAAGAAGGGCCACGTCCTTCGCTTCTTGCAGGCCGGCTCGAAGGTCAAGGTCACGATCATGTTCCGCGGTCGCGAGCAGTCGCGCCCCGAACTCGGGTTCCGGTTGCTCCAGCGACTGGCCTCCGACGTCGCCGAATTCGGTTTCGTCGAGACTTCGGCCAAGCAGGACGGCCGAAACATGACCATGGTCCTCGCGCCGCACAAGGGCGCGAAGACGCGGGCACAGGCGCAGCGGACGGCCACCGAGAGCGCGAGCGCTCCGGCAGCCGAGGCTGCACCGGCTGCCGAGGCCGCACCGGCCGCCGCGGAAGCGGTGGTCGAGGCCCAGGCGGCGGCCAACCCGCAGCAGTAATAACGAAAAAGCTCCGGCGGCGTGCGGTTCCCGCATGCCGCCGGCACGAGACAGATTGAGGAATCCATGCCGAAGATGAAGAGCCACAGCGGCGCCTCGAAGCGATTCAAGGTGTCGGGCAGCGGCAAGCTGCTGCGTCAGCAGGCGAACCGTCGCCACCTGCTCGAGCACAAGCCGTCCACCCGTACTCGTCGTCTGGACGGCGTGGAGGTCGTCGCGAAGGCGGACGTCGCTCGCGTCAAGAAGCTGCTCGCCAAGTAAATAAGGCTGAGCCAAGCCGCTAGCGATCCGTCCGCGGAACGCATAACCGACCAACTCAGGGCGTGAAGACCGGGTCCACGCGAAAGACCCAGCGCCCCCTAATCGATCAAGGACTGACAAGTGGCACGCGTCAAAAGGGCCGTCAACGCTCAGAAGAAGCGCCGTTCCGTTCTCGAGGCCTCGAAGGGCTACCGCGGTCAGCGGTCGCGCCTGTACCGCAAGGCCAAGGAACAGCAGCTGCACTCGCTCACCTACGCCTACCGGGACCGCCGGGCGCGGAAGGGTGACTTCCGCAAGCTGTGGATCGCTCGTATCAACGCCGCAGCGCGTCTGAACGACATCACCTACAACCGCTTCATCCAGGGCCTGAAGGCCGCGGGTGTCGAGGTGGACCGCAAGATCCTGGCCGAGCTGGCCGTCTCCGACGCCGAGGCCTTCGCCGGCCTGGTGGCCGTGGCCAAGGCCGCGCTGCCCGCCGACGTCAACGCCCCGGCTGCCTGAGTCCGGACTGCGTGACAACGCACGATTCGAAACGACCCGCGGAAGCGCTCTCCGAGCGCAATTCGCGGGTCGTTTCCGCTGTCAAGCTGCATCGCGGCCCGATGCGCCGCAAGACCGGGCTGTTCCTGGCCGAGGGCGCGAACTCGGTGGAGTCCGCGCTGGAGACCGACCGCGTCGAGGAGCTGTTCTTCTCCCTGCGGGCCGCCGAGCGCGAGCATGAGCTCGTCGCGGGCGCCGCCGCCCGCGGCATCCGCACCACGCTGGTGAGTGATCGGGCCGCGGAAATGCTGGGGGAGACCGTGACTCCGCCCGGCCTGGTTGCCGTGTGCCGGGTGGTGGATGTGCCGCTGCGGCAGATCCTGGACGCCTCGCCGCGCATGCTGGCCGTTCCGGTGGGGATCGCCGACCCCGGTAATGCGGGCACCCTCATCCGGGTCGCCGACGCCGTGGGCACGGATGGCGTGGTGCTGGCCGGTGATTCGGTCGACCCGCACAATGGCAAGTGCGTACGCGCCTGTGCGGGCAGCCTTTTCCATGTCCCGGTCGCCCGGTCCCGCGATATCGACACCACCCTCACCTCTCTCGAAGAGGCGGGTATCGCGATTCTCGCCACCACCGCCAAGGGTGAGGTCGATCTCGACGAGGCCGACGATGTTCTCCGTGGCCCGGTCGCCTGGCTCTTCGGCAATGAGGCGCACGGCCTGGATCGTGCGGTGGCCGAGCGTGCGACCCATCGCATTCGCATCCCCATCCACGGTCGGGCCGAGAGCCTGAATCTGGCTGCGGCGGCGTCGATCTGCCTGTACGCGAGCGCGCGGATCCAGCACGCGGCGCGGTAGTGAACCGAATTCCCGGTTTGCTCAACGTTTTTCACGCACCGCGCTGATTCGCGATTAGCCCTCCCGGGCGGCGCGGCCGGACGACAATGAGTGAGTTCTCATTTCGTCGGCATCGCCGCCGGGTCGGCCGGTGCGACGATGGGCGGCCCTCTTCGGCGATCGGTTGGAAGAGGTTCACCATGTCGGATTCCGATACCTCGGCCCTGCTCGGCAAGGCCGATCGCATCTTCTTCAACGGCTCGATCGTGACGATGGCCGAGACCGAGGTGACGCCGCCCGAGGCGGTGGCGGTGCGCGGCGAGAAGATCGTCTTCGTCGGGGATCTCGCCGAGGCGAAGGCGAAGTGGCAGGGGATCGGCACGCGCATGCGGGATCTCGCGGGCGCGTGCCTGCTGCCCGGATTCATCGATGCGCACGGCCATATCGGGGGCGTCGGATTGCAGGCCATGCTGGCGAACCTGCTCGCCGAACCCGATGGCGACGTCGCGTCGATCGGCGATGTGGTGGACAAGCTTTCGGCGTGGGCCGACACCGATATCGGCAAGCGGTCCGAGTGGATCATCGGCATGGGCTACGACGATTCGCTGATCGGCGGCCATCCCACGCGTCAGGACCTCAACCGGGTCTCCACCGAGCGGCCGGTGCTGGCCGTGCATCAGTCCGCGCATCTGGGCGCGGTCAATGATCGAGCCCTCGAGCTGCTCGGATACGACCACGACACAAAGGATCCCGACGGCGGTCACCTCGGCCGGGAGGACACCCGGAAGGAATACGGCACCCCCGACGGCGTGCTGGAGGAGACCGCGTTCAACCCCGCGTTCGATCGCGCCGTGGCCGGAATCTCCAGTACCGACTCCGGCAATGTGTACGTCGAGGGCCGGAAGGAGTACAGCCGGTTCGGCTTCACCACCGCACAGGACGGTGGGGTGAAACGCGATCTGCTCGACGCATTGCGCCTGCTGCAGCACACCACCGGCTGGAAGATCGACCTCGCCGTCTACCTCAAGGCATCCGAGCTGAAGACGGAGGCCGACTGGGATCGGCTCGACGCTACCCGGGACTACTACCGGGGTATGCGGCTGGCCGGGGTGAAGCTGATCCTGGACGGTTCGCCGCAGGGCCGGACCGCCTGGCTGAGCGAGCCCTATCTGAAGCCGCCGCCCGGCAAGGAAGACGGTTACGCCGGCTACGGGACGCTGACCGATGAAGAAGCGAACGAGCAGGTGTACCAGGCGTTCCGGCGCGATCTGCAGGTCATCGCGCACGTGAACGGTGACGCGGCCATCGCCCAGTTCATCCGGGCGGTGCAGGCGGCGTGTGATCGGCTTAAGGAGCCGGATGCCGCGCGCCGGCGTCCGGTGGCGATTCACGCGCAGACCGCGACCAGTAAGCAGATCGAGGAGTTCGCGCGCCTCGGCATCATTCCGTCGTTCTTCACCATGCACACGTTCTACTGGGGTGATTGGTACCGGGACGTGGTGCTGGGTGAGGATCGCGCCCAGAACATCTCGCCCACGGCGTGGGCGTTGTCGAACGGCCTGCGCTATACCGCGCACCACGATGCGCCGGTGGCGCTGGCCAATTCGATCGCCATCCTGTCGAGTCAGGTCACCCGGGTCACCAGGTCCGGCAAGGTGATCGGCGATCATCAGCGGGTGTCGGTGCGGGCCGCCCTGGATTCGCTGACCCGCAATGCGGCCTACCAGTACTTCGAGGAGGACCGGAAGGGCACCATCGAGACCGGTAAGCAGGCCGATCTGGTGGTGCTGAGCGTGAACCCGCTAGAGCTGCCGGAGCCGGAGGTCCTCGAATCCTGGGACGACGTGCGGGTATTGGAGACCGTCCGGCGTGGTGAGACGCGGTTCGAGGCGGGCGCCGCCCGGTTGGCGGAGACCGGTGGCGAGGTCGTGAATCTGGGTGCGCTGGTGCAGTACCACTGCTGAGGGTCGCGTGCACCGGCCGATTCGGTGCGCTGGATGGTTGCCCTTACTCTTAGCCGGTGACATCGCCCAGTACTCTGCGGTCCGGTGCGCTCTCCCTCGTCTCCAGTGTGGTGATCGGGGTGGCGTCTGCGGGTCCCGCCTACAGCATTACCGCCACCCTCGGATTGGTCGTCGCGGCGGTCGCGGTGCAATCGCCGATCATCGTGCTGCTGGCGTTCGTGCCCATGCTGCTGGTGGCGATCGGATATCGGGATCTCAATGCGGTGGAACCGGATCCGGGGACCACGTTCGTGTGGGCGACGCGCGCGTTCGGTCCGTTCACGGGCTGGATGGCCGGGTGGGCGATCGTGGTGTCGGACCTGCTGGTGATGGCGAGCCTGGCGCAGATCAGCGCGCAGTACACCTTCCATCTGGTGGGTGCGCACGGCATCGGATCGGATGCGACCAGCGTCTGGGTGCTGTTGCTGGGGATTGTCTATCTCGTCGTCATGACGGTGGTGGCGGTGTGCGGGATCGATGTGTCGGCGCGCGTGCAGTCGGCGCTGCTGGCGGTCGAATTCGGGATGCTGGTGGTGTTCTCGGTGATTGCGCTGGGGCGCGTGGCGCTGGGGCACGCGCCCGAGGGCGCGCATATGCCGGAGTTGTCCTGGTTCAATCCGTTCGCGATCGGCTCGTTCTCGGACTTCGTGACGGCGCTGCTGTTGATGGTGTTCATCTACTGGGGCTGGGATTCCGCGGTGTCGGTGAACCAGGAGACGGTGGATCCGCGGCATACGCCCGGGCGTTCGGCGGTGCTCGCGACCATTACGCTGGTGGCGCTGTACCTGCTGGTGACCGTGGCCGCGCAGGCCTTCGCGGGAGTCGGCAAAGAGGGCCTGGGGCTGGCGAATCCGGATCACGTCGACGATGTGCTGGGTGCGCTGGGCAGCGCGGTGTTCGGCGGCAGCTGGATCGGCACCATCCTGGTGCACCTGCTGTTCCTGATGGTGCTGACCTCGGCGGCCGCGTCGACCCAGACTACGATTCTGCCGACCGCGCGCACCACCTATTCGATGGCGCTGCATCATGCGCTGCCGGCGGCGTTCGGCCGCATCGATTCGCGTTTCCGCACCCCGTGGTTCTCGACCATCGTGTTCGGCGGGCTGTCGGTGGCGCTCTACGTGGGCCTGAACTTCGCCTCGGGCGGCCGGCTCATCGCCGAGGCGGTGACGGCCATCGGCATCTCGATCGGCCTCTATTACGGCCTCACCGGACTCAGCTGCGCCTGGCTCTACCGGCACGAATTCGCCTCCAGCCCGCGCACACTCGTGATCAAGGGCATTCTGCCGACCCTCGGCGGCCTGGCCTTGCTGTTCGCCGCCGGCTGGACGGCGGTCACGTCCTGGTTCAGTGCGGTCTTCGTGCTCGGCGTGGGCACCCTGCTGATCGGTATCCCGATCTACTTGATCCTCGCGCGCGCCACGCCGCCGTTCTTCCGCGGCGAGGTGCTGGCCCGCAAGCTACCCGCACCCACCGAGGACATCATCGAGGCCGACGCCGAGCCCGAAGAGGATGTGCCGGTCCACAGCTGACAGCTGTCGAAGGTGCAGGAGGTGGTCTGATGAATCGGCGTCGCCCGGGACCCCGTGACCGGGTCGGGGCGTGCGCCGCTGTGGATCTGCCGGGTCTGGAACCCCCACTGCGCGCTCACCGGGCCTCCAGCACATCGGACCACCAGCGCTGCGCGACCGCGGGATGTGAACGCAGCCAGCCGATCACGGCGTTCTCCCCGAACGCCGCGAGCAGCGGATTGTCGGCCTCCTGGCTGACGCCGCGGGCGCGCTCGGCCAATTCCGCTGGTAATTGCAAGGGTTCGACCACGGCGTCCAGGCGCGGGCCGAGGAAGAACGGCACCGAATACCGGTCCACGCCGGCGGGCGGGCTGACCACCCGGTGGCGGGTCGCGGTCAGATAGCCCTGCGTGGCGATCTCCAGCATCTCGCCGATATTGAACACGAAGCTGCCGGGTACGGGGACGGCGTCGATCCAGCCGTCCGGTCCCTGTACCTGCAGTCCGCCGGCCGTATCCTGTTGCAGCAGTGCGAGATACCCGTAGTCCTTGTGCGCGCCGACGCCTTGATCGGCGCCGGGATCGGCTGCTCCGGACTCGCGGCCCGGGTAGTGGATGATCTTGACGTGCGTCGAGGCCTCCTCGTCGAACCAGGTGTCGAAGTAGCCTTCGTCCTGTCCGAGCGCAACGGCCAAGGCGCGCAGCACCTCCCGGCTCACGCGCAGCGCCTCCGCCTGCCAGGCGAGGGTGGTGTCGCGCAGTTCCGGCAGTTCCCGCGGCCACTGGTTCGGCCCGATCAGGCGCCGCCAGGCCGGATCATCGGGCGCGAGGTCGACGGCCGCGCGTTCGGGGCCGATATCGATCTGCTCGCGCCGGTCGGGGGAGCCGGCCGTGTACTCGTGGCCGGTACCGGTGTATCCGCGGAACTGTGGCGAATGGATGTTCTCGATCTCGAGGCGCTGTTCCAGTGGCAGCGCGAAGAACCGGCGCGCGACATCGAAGATGCCGGAGGTGAGTTCCGCGGGGACACCGTGGCCGACGACGTAGAAGAAGCCGATCTCGTGTGCGGCGTGGCGCAGTTCCGCCAGGAATTCGGCGCGATCCGCGGCCGGACCTCGGAACCGTGAGATGTCGATGAGCGGCAGACGGGCATTCACCTTCGGCAGCGTAGGCACGGCCCGGCGGGCTGGGGAGTCTTGCGCTCACCGTGATCGGATCACTCCTCGAGGGTCGCCAGGATCTCGGCCGCCCACGGCTCGCAGTCCGGTCCGGGGCTGGTGACGCCCATGGCCGCCATATTCGTCAGCAGCATGCCCATGGCCATGAAGTCGCGCGCTTCCTCCGGAGAGGCGGCGGTCAGTTCACGGACGAGGGTGTAGATGCGGCCGAAGCGGCTGCGAATGGATTCGCCGATGGCCGGGTCGCCGGCGGCGGCGATGCCCTGTAGGAAGACCCGGGGCAGGTGGTCGTCGCCGAGGAATTCGCGGTACCGGTCGCCCATGGCGTCCAGCCGTTCGTGCGGCGTCGCGTCGGCGGCGGCGTCGGCGGCGCCGGAACGGAAGAGTTCGTCGATGCGGTCGCAGACCCGGGCCAGCACATCCAGGAACAGCTGCTGTTTGGTGCCGAACAGCCGGATGACGTAGGGCTGCGAGACGCCGGCGCGGCGGGCGATCTCGTCGGTTTTGGTTGCGGCGTACCCGGATTCGGCGAAGGCGCTGGTGGCGGCCACCAGTACTTCCTCGCTGCGTTCGCCGGCGGTCATCCGCGTCCTGGTCATGGTGTTCGGCCTCCTTGCCGTGCGGGTATCTGGTCTCCGATTGACATGTTATCAGTCAATGCATACTCTCTAGTTATCAGTCGATAACAACAAAGGCCGGAGCATGACCGACATACTCGAAACATCGACGGGCGCAGCCGAATACGCGCCCAAGACCCGGTCCCTGGCCGCAGTGCTGGCGGCCGTGGGCATCCCCATGTTCATGGTCACGCTGGACAACCTGGTGGTGACCAACGCCCTGCCCGTCATCCGCACCCAGCTGGCCGCCTCGCTCTCCGACCTGCAGTGGTTCGTGAACGCCTACACCCTGTCGTTCGCCTCACTGCTGCTCACCGCCTCCGCGCTCGGCGACCGCATCGGCCGCCGCCGGCTCTACCTGGCGGGCATCGCACTGTTCACCGTGGCCTCGGCGGCCTGCGCGCTCGCCACCGAGCCGTGGATGCTCATCGCCGCGCGTGCGGTGCAGGGCTTCGGCGCGGCGGCGGTGATGCCGCTCTCGCTGACACTGTTGTCGGCGGCAGTGCCGGAGCGGACACGCAGCGCCGCCATCGGCATCTGGGGCGGTATCTCCGGGCTCGGCGTCGCGCTCGGACCGGTGATCGGCGGCGCGGTCGTCGACGGACTCAGCTGGCACTGGATCTTCTGGATCAATGTCCCGGTCGGCATCGTCGCCGTTCCGCTGGCGGCCTGGGTCCTGAACGAATCATTCGGCGGCGCAAGGAAAGCCGACCTGGTCGGGCTCGTACTGTCCGCGGGCGGCGTGCTCGGCGTCGTGTGGGGCGTCATCCACGGCTCGGGCGACGGCTGGACCTCCGGACAGGTACTGGGCGGATTGATCGGCGGCGCAGCGCTGCTCGCCGCCTTCCTCGTCTGGGAACACCGGGTCGCCGATCCGATGCTGCCGCTGCGGCTGTTCCGCTCCCGCGGCTTCAGCGCCGTCAATACGACGCTGTTCACCTTCTCGCTCGGCGTCTTCGGCTCGATCTTCCTGCTGTCCCAGTTCTTCCAGGTGGTGCAGGGACTGACACCGCTGCAATCGGGCATCCGCACACTGCCGTGGACGCTCGCGCCCATGGTCGTGGCCCCGCTCGCGGGTCTCGTCGTGGACCGGGTCGGGCCGCGGGTGCTGATCGTCACGGGCCAGGTGCTGCTGTGCGCCGCACTGACCTGGATGGCGCTCATCACCACCGTGCACGTCGAATTCGGTTCCTTCGTACTGCCGTTCCTGCTCGGCGGCATCGGTATGGGCCTGACCTTCGCACCGGCCTCGTCGGTGGTGATGGCCAGTGCGGCTCCCGACGATCAGGGCATGGCCTCCGGCACCAACAACACCATTCGTGAAGTGGGCGTCGCCATGGGCATCGCGATCCTGGTGTCGGTGTTCAGTTCCCGCGGTTCCTACCTGTCCCCGGAGAGCTATGTGAACGGGCTGGTCCCGGCCGTCGAGGTCGGCGCGGCCGTCGTGGCGGTCGGTGCGGTGGTGGCGCTGCTGCTGCCCGGCCGCAAGGGGATCGGTTCCGGCGCAAAGACTTTCGGCCACTGACCACGAGCCGATCGGAGGTGCATCATGTTCGAGACCCTGCTCCTGCTGACCATTCCGACCCTGTTGTTCCGTCTGCTGGGCGCCGTGGGCGTCGCGCGCTTCGCCACCTGGCGGGTCGCGGCGGCCCACGGGCTGGCCTTCATGTTGCTCATGACCGGAACCTCGCACTTCATGCCGAATTCGGTGCCGGTCCTGCCGCATCACGGTGACCTGGCTCGCATGGTTCCGCCGTTCGTGCCGTTCCCGGATTTCATGGTGTATCTCACCGGCGTCCTGGAATTGGCCGGCGCGCTCGGCCTGGTCCTGGCCCGGTTCCGCCGCCCGGCGGGCCTGGCGCTGGCCGCGCTGTTCGTCCTGCTACTGCCCGCCAATATCTATGCGGCCGTTGACCACATCCCGTTCGACGGCAGCGCGGCCACCCCGCTGTGGTTCCGCATCCCCGAGCAACTCGTCTACATCGCGGTGGCGCTGTTCGCGGCCCTCGGTACCTACAGTCGCGTAACCAAGGGGTCGCGGAGCATGATCGAAAACCGTGCCGAATCCGTCCCTTGGACCTGACTCAGTCGATTCTCCCTCACAAAAGCCAAGAGCGCGTGCAGTATTGGGCTGTGCAGTTGAGATATAACTTCCGCATCTGTCCGACGCCCGGTCAGGAGATCGCTCTGGCTCGGGCGTTCGGTTGTGCGCGAGTTGTTTTCAATGACGCGTTGAAGGCTAGACAGGACGCCCGCGCTGCTGGACTCCCCTATATCAGTGACAGTGCCCTATCGAGGTCTCTTACCAAAGCGAAGAAAACTCCTGAACGGGTCTGGCTGGCGGACGTGTCGGCGGTTGTATTGCAGCAGGCCCTCGCCGACCTGAATACCGCGTACTCGCTGACGAATTCGACTGTGCCGTCATCGATTTGTGGGCATGAGTTCACTGCGGGATGCCCGCACCATATCCGCAGGACCGGCTGCATCTCCCATGAGGACATCGTCGAGTGCGGTTTGGTCAGCCTCGAACTTCCGCTGGGGTGACCGCCTCGTACGCGGTGGCGACCGTCTTCGCGACCTGCTCGAAGGTGGGTGCGGGGCGGTCGCCTAGTTCCCGTTCGACCGAGGTCATGTCGACCTCCGGGAGACCGCAGGCCACGGCCAGCTTCCACGGGCTCAGATCACCGGTCACGTTCACCGCGAAGCCGTGCGTGGAGACATTGCGGCCCACCCGCATGCCGATGGAGGTGATCTTGCGCCCGGTGTCGCGGGTCCACACACCGGTCAGCAGTTCGGAACCCTTCGGGGTCGCACGCCGTTCGGCGGGAATGCCGAGTGCGTCGAGGGCGGCGATCATCCGGTACTCGACCTCGCGGATGTAGTCGACCACGCCCTCGCCCGGCCGCAGCTTGACCACGAGATACCCGACCAGCTGGCCCGGACCGTGATAGGTGAGCTGACCGCCGCGGTTGGTCTCGAACACCGGGATCGTGGAATCCGGTGCGGGCAGATGCGCATCCGGGGTGCGCCGGCCGATGGTGAAGATCGGCTCGTGGCTGAGCAGCCACAGCGTGTCCGGCCGGCGGTCCTCGACGCGCTCCTGCCACAGCTGCTGCATGCGGTCCATGGCGGCGGAGTATTCGGTGAGCCGGTCGGTGTCGTCGATCAATGCCAGGGGACGGACCTTCACGAAGTCCATTCGTACCACGCCTGCCCGTCCTCGCCTGTTCGCGCCCGTGCGGGCCGGGGGTGCCATGCTGCTGTCAGCTCAGCGCCGCGCCCTCAACACAGCTCCCGCCATCGGCCCCCCGGCCGATCCGATCCGATTCGACGAGCGCATGTCTGCCACCGAACTCGCGGCCCCGCCGCCCGCCACGAAATCCGCCCCTCGAGACAAGTCGCGCTGGGAGCGGGCCACCGCCCTGCCGCTGTCGGCGCTGGCCGTCGTCTTCCTCGTCTCCTATGTCTGGCAGGTGCTCGATCACGGCCGCACCCGCGGGCTCGACTCCTGGCTCACCCGGGTCGATCTCACCATCTGGGTGCTGTTCTGCCTGGATTTCCTGCTGCGCCTGCGGTTTTCGGAGGATCGCCGCCGCTTCCTGCGCAAGAACTGGCTGGACCTGGTGATCCTCATGCTGCCGCCGCTGCGCCCCCTCCGGTTGGCGCGGGCCGCACTGCTGATCATGGACGCGGTCGACCGGCACACCCGATTGCAGGCGCGGGTGCGGCTCACGGTGTTCGTGGGCGTGAGTTCGGTGCTGCTGATCCTGTTGTGCAGCGTCGCCATGTACGGCGCCGAGCGGGACGTGCCCGGCACCCACGTGCACAACTTCGGTGACGCGCTGTGGTGGGCGGTGGTGTCGGTCACCACGGTCGGCTACGGCGATGTGTATCCGGTGACCGTGGAAGGCCGGCTGATCGCCATCGTGCTGATGAGCGTGGGCATCGGGCTCATCTCCTTCGTGATCGGCGGCGTCACCAGCTGGGTCACCGACCAGCTGCGCAGCGTCGACGAGACCGTCGAGCACACCGACCGGGAGATCGGCGAACTGCTCGGCGAAGTCCGCGCTCTGCGCGCCGAGCTCGCGGCCCTGCGCGGCGAACTGCGTCCGCCCGCCGACGCGGTGCGAGCTGCGGAAAATGCGGGTGAACCGGGCTGATTACAAGGATTACGATGCGACCAGCAAGAATGGGGAGGCAAATCCGCCCGACCCGCACCACCAGCCAGGGGAGAGACGAACCATCGTGGCCGACGATATCGAACCCGCCCAGCCGTCCGAGGCACTGAGCGAACAGTCCCTGTTCGCCGCCGCGGAAGCAGCCGAGAAGGCGTTTGCGGCGGCCGCCACCCTGGACGAACTCGCGGTCGCCAAGACCGAGTTCATGGGCGGGAAGTCGCCGATCTCGCTGGCCCAGCGTTCCCTGGGCACGCTGCCCAAGGAGGAGAAGGCCGAGGCCGGCAAGCGCGTGAACATCGCGCGCGGCCGCGTGTCCGCCGCCTACGAGGCCCGCAATACCGACCTGCTCGCCGAGCGCGACGCGGCCGTGCTGGTCGCCGAATCCATCGATGTGACGCTGCCCGCGCAGCGCGGCGCGATCGGCGCCCGGCATCCCATCACCGTGCTGAGCGAGCGCATCGCCGATGTGTTCGTGGGCATGGGCTGGGAGGTCGCCGAGGGGCCCGAGGTCGAGACCGAGCACTTCAACTTCGACGCCCTGAACTTCCTGCCGGATCACCCGGCCCGCACCATGCAGGACACCTTCCACATCGCGCCGGAGGGTTCGCGGCAGGTGCTGCGCACGCACACCTCCCCGGTTCAGGTGCGCTCCATGCTGTCTCGCGAGCTGCCCATCTATGTGGTGTGCCCGGGCCGCACGTTCCGCACCGACGAGCTGGACGCCACCCACACTCCGGTGTTCTCGCAGGTGGAGGGTCTGGCCATCGACAAGGGCCTGACCATGGCGCATCTGAAGGGCACCCTGGACGCGTTCGCGCGGGCGCTGTTCGGCCCGGACACCACGACTCGCATGCGGCCCAGCTTCTTCCCCTTCACCGAGCCGTCCGCCGAGGTGGACGTGTGGTTCCCGGACAAGAAGGGTGGCGCGGGCTGGGTCGAGTGGGGCGGCTGCGGCATGGTGAACCCGAAGGTGCTCATTGCCAGCGGGATCGATCCCGACGTGTACAGCGGTTTCGCCTTCGGCATGGGCATGGAGCGGACTCTCCAATTCCGCAACGGCCTGTCCGATATGCGCGACATTGTCGAGGGCGATGTGCGCTTCACATTGCCGTTCGGCATCCAGTCCTGACCTGACCCCGATACGAGGAAGCGAAACGTCAAGTGCGAGTAGCGCAATCCTGGCTGACGGAACTCCTGCAGCGCACCACCCCCGAGTGGTCGGTGACGGCTGCGGAGCTCGACGCCGGTTTCGTCCGGGTCGGACTGGAAGTCGAAGAGGTCGATCCGCTGGAGCGGGTCGAAGGTGACATCGAGAAGCCCTTGGTCGTCGGCCGGGTCGCGGAGATCACCGAGCTGGCCGAGTTCAAGAAGCCGATCCGCTTCTGCAAGGTCGATGTCGGCAATCCGGAACCGCAGGAGATCGTCTGCGGCGCACGGAATTTCGCCGTCGGCGATCTGGTGGTCGTGGTGCTGCCGGGCGCGGTGCTGCCCGGTGGCTTCAAGATCGCTTCGCGGAAGACCTACGGCCACACCAGCAACGGCATGATCTGCTCGGTCGCCGAACTGGGCATCGGCAAGGACCACAGCGGCATCCTGGTGCTCGAGCCCGGCACCGCCGAACCGGGCGCCGACGCCAACGCGCTGCTGGGCCTGGACGACACGGTCATCGAACTGGCCATCACCCCGGATCGCGGCTACGCCTTCTCGGTGCGCGGTCTTGCGCGCGAGCTGGCCTGCGGTTTCGACCTGGAGTACGCCGATCCGGCCCAGCGCCTGCTGCCCGACTCCGAGGCCGAGGCCTGGCCGGTGAAGATCGAGCCGGAATCGCTGTGCACGCGCTTCGCCGCGCGCCGCGTCACCGGCATCGATCCCGCGGCCGTCAGCCCGTGGTGGCTGCAGCGCCGACTGCTGCTCTCGGGCGTGCGGCCGATCTCCCCGGCCGTCGACGTCACCAACTACGTGATGCTCGAACTCGGCCAGCCGCTGCACGCCTTCGACGCCGCCAAGGTGTCGGGCGGGCTGGTGGTGCGCCGCGCCAACAAGGGCGAGACCCTGCGGACCCTGGACGAGGCCGAGCGCACGCTCGACGCCGAGGACGTGGTGATCGCCGACGATTCCGGCGTCGTCTCGCTCGCCGGCATCATGGGCGGCGCCTCGACCGAGGTCGGCGCGGACTCCACCGACATCCTGCTGGAGGCCGCGACCTGGAACCCGGTCGCCGTCGCCCGCACCACGCGCCGGCACAAGCTCGGCTCGGAGGCCAGCCGCCGCTTCGAGCGCGTGGTGGACCCCGAGGTGAACGTGGCCGCCCTGGATCGCGCCGCCACCCTGTTGGCCGAAATCGCCGGTGGCACCGTCGAATCCGTGCTCACCGACGTCCGCATCCCGGTACCCGCCATCGCCCCGATCAGCATGGACATCGATCTGGCCGACCGCACCGCGGGCATCCACTACGCGCCCGGCGCCGCCACCCGCCGCCTGCAGCAGGTCGGCTGCAGCGTCGAGGTCGGTGTCAGCGAGGGCGGCCACGGTCAGCTCATCGTGACCCCGCCGAGCTGGCGGCCCGACCTCACCCAGCCCGCCGATCTGGTGGAGGAGGTGCTGCGCCTGGAGGGACTCGACAAGATCCCCTCGGTGCTGCCCACCGCCCCCGCCGGTCGTGGTCTCAGCGCCGAACAGCGCCGTCGCCGTTCCGTCAGCCGCGCAGTGGCTTTCACCGGTGCGGTCGAGGTGCAGCCGCCGGTCTTCATGTCCGCCACCGTGTTCGACGCGTGGGGGCTGGACGCGGATGACCCGCGCCGCAAGACGCTGAAGGTGCTCAACCCGCTCGATGCCGAGCGTCCCGACCTGGCCTCGACCCTGCTGCCGGGTCTGCTGGAAGTGGCCGCCCGCAATATCTCCCGCGGCGAACGCGACCTCGCGATCTACGGCATCGCCCAGGTGGTACTGCCCACCGACCACACGGTCGCGGTGGAGCCGCTCCCGGTCCATCGCCGGCCCACCGAGGACGAGATCGGTGTCCTGCTGCGCTCGCTGCCCGAGCAGCCGGTGCACATCGCCGCGGTCCTCACCGGCCGCCGCGAACCGCGCGGGCCGTGGGGGCAGGGCCGTCAGGTCGAGGCCGCCGACGCCTTCGCCCTGGCGGACGCCATCGCCGATGCCGCGGGCGTGACCATCGAGCGCCGCGCCGCCGCCCTGCTGCCGTGGCATCCGGGCCGCTGCGCCGCACTAGTGGTGGACGGCGTAATCGTCGGCCACGCAGGCGAACTGCACCCGGCCGCCCTGGAGCGTTCGGGTCTGCCTCCGCGCACCTGCGCCCTGGAACTCGACCTCGACGCGCTCCCGTTGCGTGAAAACCGGCCCGCCCCGGTGGTTTCCGCCTTCCCGGCGGTCCTCCAGGACGTCTCGGTGAGTGTCGACAAGTCCGTTCCGGCCGCTGCCGTGGAATCCGCCCTGCGTTCCGGCGCGGGCGCCCTCCTCGAAAGCATCTCGCTCTTCGACGTTTACGAGGGAGCCCAGGCCGGCGAGGGTCGCAAGTCCCTCACCTACGCCCTCCGTTTCCGCGCTCCCGACCGGACGCTGACGGAGGACGAGGCCAGTGCGGCCCGCGACGCGGCCGTCGCGGCTGCCGCTGCGGCCGTGGGTGCGGTCCTGCGCGGCTGACCCGCTATCGAGCCCTGCGGTCCGCTAGGTAGCGGACCGCAGGTTCGTGAAGACGCGGCTGAGCATCGCCGTCAGTTGCTTCCGTTCGGCGGGGGTAAGCGGTGCCAGTAGTTCGTCCTGTACCGCTGCCGTCTCGTCGTGCATCTCACCGAGTGCGGCCCGGCCGGTTTCGGTCAGTGCGACCGTGACCCGCCGCCGGTCGGCCGGGTCGCGCATGCGCTCGACGTAACCGAGCGCGCCGATGTCCTCGACGATCTTCGCGATATCGCTGGGATCGATCGCCAGCCGCACCGCCAGATCGCGTTGCGCGTGCGGGCCGAAGTCGGCCAGTGCCGCCAGTACGGCCATATGCCACAGCCGCAGACCCCTTTTCGCCAGTCGTTCGGCGAGCCGCTGCCGCCCGGCCTTGCCGGTGCGGGACAGCAGATAGGTGGTGAGGGCGGTCAGGCTCGGTGGCTGCAAGGTCGGCTCGTCCATGATAGGACTATAGGTGCCAACCCATCATGGGTGTACACCTATGAATCGAAGGACCCGCATGGATGCCCTGTACCCGCGCCTGCTCGTGGACCGCTTCGCCGACAGCTTCGAGTTCTACAATGCCGTTCTCCCAGCGCTTTTCGGCGCCCGCTTGAGGAAAGGCACCCCCGCCGGCCCCTACGCGAACTGGGATGTCGAAGAGCAGGCGATCCTCGTCCTCTACGATCGCGCCACCCTGGCCGCGACCATCGGCACCACGGACCTCCCGGCCGCCGCTCCCGCCGCGCAGGACCGCGTCATGTTCGCCTGCCGCGTCAGCGATGTCGACGAGAGCCTGGCCGTCTGCCTGAAACACGGCGGCACCGTGGTCACCGGGCCGGCGGACCGCCCCGAATGGGGACCCGGCATGCGCACCGCCCACCTCCGAGACCCCGAGGGCCACCTCCTCGAACTCCAGTCATACTGACCCGGAGACGAACCCGGAGGAGGACCGCGGCGATGCCAGGAGGCAGGCTCACGCTCGAGGAGCGCGAATTCATCGCGGCGGGACTGGCGAACGGGCTGGGGTACACCGAGATCGGACGCCACCTCGAGCGCCCGGCCTCGACGATCAGCCGCGAGGTGATCCGCAACGGGGGACCGGGCCGGTATCGGGCCGACCGGGCACACCGCGCCACCGTGCTGCGAGCCCGCCGGAGCAAGACACCGCAACCGGCCTCGGCCCCAGCGGATTTCGACATCGACGACGACGCCCTGCGCGAATTCGCGGCCCGATTCGCCGAGCTGCTCGTATTCGACGGCATGCCCCGCATGCAGGCCCTGGTCCTGACCTCCCTGCACCTCACCGACTCCGGCAGCCTCACCGCCGCCGAACTGGTACACCGCCTCGGAGTCAGCCCCGCCTCCATCTCCACCGCCGTCTGCGCCCTCGAACAGCGCGATCTCATTCGCCGAGAACGTGATTCCCCCCGCCGCGACCGCTACTGCATCGACGACCGCACCTGGTACCGCACCACCCTCAACCTCGCCCGCGCCTCCGAAGCAAAGGTCGAAGCCGCCCGCCGCGGCGCCGAAATCCTCGGCCCGGCAACCCCGGCATGGGATCTGCGCCCGTTCACCGCCGACTCCGATTTCCTGGTGGCCGTGTTCTCCCGCTGAGGTGCCCCTGGTTTTGGGGGCAGTGGGGGAGGGGGGTTGCTGTGGCCGAAAGCGTCTGTGCGGCAAACTGATCGCGGTTACAGTCTCGGCATGGCCGAGAGCCCTGTCGTAGTGCGCCATCGAGAGCACTTGTGGAATCTGTTGTCCGAGTCCGCGCAGCTGGAGCACATGATCATGTGCGAGTATCTGTACGCTGCTTTCGGTTTGCGCACCGAGGTAGGTGAAGGGCTCACCGAGAAGCAGCTCGAGGCGGTGTGGCGGTGGCAGCACGAGCTGACCGCGATCGCGATCCAGGAGATGCTGCATCTGGCGCTGGTGTGCAATGTGATGGTCGCCATCGGCGCGGCGCCCACCTTCGGCCGGCCGAACTTCCCGCAGCGGTCCAACTACTTTCCGCCCGAGGTGCAGCTGGATCTGCTGCCCTTCGGCGACGCGGCGCTGGAGCACTTCCTGTTCCTGGAACGCCCGGAGGGCGTCGACCGCAGTGACGCACCGGGATTCGAGCCGCATACGGAACCGCGCGAGCTGGTCGACCCGGACGAGCTGATGCCGCGCGGACAGGATTTCGGCACCATCGGTCACCTGTATCGCGGTATCGAGGCCGGGTTGCATACGCTCGCCGCGGATTACGGTGAGGCGGCCCTGTTCGTCGGCAGCCCGCGCGCCCAGATCACCCCGGAGTTGCTGCACTGGCCGCAATTGGTCACGGTCACCGATCTGCAATCGGCGATCGCTGCGCTGCAGGAGATCATCGAGCAGGGCGAAGGCGCCCGCGAAGACCACACCGACGGCCATTACGGACGCTTCCTGCGCCTCGCGGAGGAATATCGCGCGCTGCGGCAGGAGGATCCGGACTTCGAGCCCGCGCATCCGACCGTGCCCGCGTTCACCCGCCAGCCGTACGACAATGCGGAACCGTGCGCGATCATCACCGACCCGCGCACCCGGCAGATCGCGGAGCTGTTCAATGTCGGCTACGGACTGGTGCTGCTGACACTGCTGCGCCTGTTCACCCATACCGATGAGACCGACGATCAGCTGAAAACCCTTGCCGGAGTGGCGATCGGCCTGATGGGCAAGGCGGTCGGCCCGCTGGGGCGGCTGCTCAGCACGTTGCCGGTCGGACCGGAGTATCCCGGCCGCACCGCGGGACCGGCATTCGAGATGTACTACATGGTCACCAACCTGGTGCCCTGGCGGCCCGCCGCCTGGGCGCTGATGATCGAGCGCGCCGACCTGTTCTCCACTCGCCTGAAGAGCGCGGGCCTGGATGAGATCGCCGCCCAGGCAGCGGTATTGGCGGCCCGCCTGCGCAGCGACTGACACCCCCGCGTTGTTGCGATGGCCGCGATTCACCTGATCGCGGCCACCCCAGTTGACTTGACTTAACTATAGCCATCGATAAGATGACTCTAGTTTACTAGAGTTAGAGGGGTGGTCGTGAAAGACTCTGTCGTGCAGATGGATGCGCCGGAGCGGGTACGGCCGACTGTGGTCGTCTGGATTCTCTGTTCCGCATCGTTCATGGCGATGCTCGACGTGTTCGTGGTGAACGTGGCCTTCGGGACGATCGGGCAGAGCTACCGGGGCGCGTCGCTGGCGGATCTGAGCTGGGTGCTCAATGCGTACGCGATCGCCTACGCGGCGCTGCTGATTCCGGCGGGGCGACTGTCGGACAGGCTGGGCCGCAAGAACGGATTCCTGGTCGGGCTCGGCGTATTCACGCTCGGCAGCGCCCTGTGCGCGGTCGCGCCGACGCTGTGGCTACTGGTCTTCTTCCGGGTCGTGCAGGCCGCGGGCGCGGCGGTATTGACGCCGGCCGCGCTGGGCCTGCTGCTCACCGTACTGCCGCCGGAACGGGTGAGCGGCGCCGTGAAAGTCTGGGCCACAACGAGTTCCGTGGCCGGTGCGCTCGGTCCCGTCGTCGGCGGCGCGCTGGTGGAGATCTCCTGGCGGCTGATCTTCGTGGTCAATATCCCGGTGGGCATCGTGGCCGGAGTCGCTGCGCTGCGCGCGATTCCTGATCTGCGGCAGCAGACCCAGGCCCGCATGCCGGACCTGCTCGGGGTGGCCCTGCTGATCGGCGCGCTCGGCACGCTGTCGCTGGGTCTGGTCGAGAGTGGCGCCTGGAGCGGGTCGGCGGTCTGGTCCACACTCGGTATCGCCGCGGTGTTGTCGGGGCTGTTCCTGGTCCGGATACTCCGGCACAGTGATCCGGTGGTGCCGCCGCATCTGTTCCGGGTGCGGTCCTTCGTCTGGGCCGATATCACCGTGCTGGCCTTCTGCACCGCGTTCGGGGCCTCGTTCCTGAGCATGGTGCTGTGGCTGCAGAATGTGGCGGACTACAGCGCGCTCGAAGCCGGATTCGCCATTGCGCCGGGCCCGTTGATGGTGCCCGTGTCCGCCGCTGTCGGTCAGTGCCTGATCCGCCGTCTGCCGGTGAATATGGTTGTCGCACTGGGGAATCTACTGTTCGCGGCGGGAACGATACTGCTGATCGTCTGCTCCGGCACCCCGGTCCGGTATGCGCAGGATGTACTGCCGGGCTGGATGATCATCGGCGCCGGCATCGGCATCGCCTTGCCCAGTCTGATGGCCACGGCGGTGGCCGAACTCCCGGCGGCCTTGTCGGCCACCGGCAGCGCGGTGGTGAACACGGCCCGCCAGCTCGGCTATGTGCTGGGCGTCGCCATCCTGATCGCTGTGTTCGCCGCGACCGCCGACCCGGTCACCTCCTTCCGGCACGGCTGGTGGTTCATCGCCGCCACAGCACTGCTCGCCGCCGTTACCGCCGCGGGGGTCCGCCCGCGGCCGCACTCGGCGTAAGCCTGGCGGTGGCCGCTCAGGACCGGACGGCAGCCGCCCAGTGCGGGTCCCGTCCGGACGCGGCCACCGCACGCGTGAAAACATCCGCATCATCGTCGACTTCGACTGCCGCACCGAACATTTCGTATCCCATTCCTCCCCGCGCCACCCGGCCGGCCTCGGTAGCGCATTCGGTCATCGCGGAAAAGATCTCTTTCATGCCGGGAACGCTAAGTCGGTGCCGGATGCCGGGTCTTGTAGAAACGCGTCACGCTGCGGCTCAGAGCTGTGTGGCGCCGCCGTCTACGAGCAGTTCCGCGCCGGTGGTGAACGAACTCTGATCCCCGGCGAGATAGAGCGCGGTGGCCGCGACCTCATCGGGATGGCCCACGCGGCCGAGCGGTGTGGGTGCGCCGCCGGTATCGCCGTGCGGAATCGCCGTGCGGATCTCGTCGCCGCCCGGTGTCGTGATGGGTCCGGGGGTGAGGGCATTGACCCGGACGCCGCGACCCGCCAGCTCCGCCGCCCAGGTGCGGGCGAGACTGCGGATGGCGGCCTTGGTGGCGGCGTAGACGCCCAGTCCCGGTACGCCGACCCGGGCGGCGCTGGAGGACAGCAGAATCACCGAGGCGCCCGCCGGCAGCAGCGGGAGCGCCTTCTGGACGGTGAAAACCTTCCCCTTCAAGTTGATCGAGGTTGTGCGCTCGTACTCCTCTTCGGTGATCGCACCCAGAAGACCGAAGTCGCCGACTCCGGCATTGGCCACCACGACATCGAGATGTCCACTCCGCTCGGCGATTTCGGCGAATACCCGATCGAGCTCCTCCAGCTTCGACACGTCACTCTGGATACCGATCCCGCGAGGGCTGACCTCTTCGACGGCGGCATCCAACTCGGCCTTCCGCCGGCCCGTCAGATAAACGGTCGCCCCTTCTGCGGCGAACCGGCGGGCAATGGCCAGCCCGATGCCGGTGGAAGCGCCGGTGACCAGCGCGGTCTTGTTGTCCAACTGTCCCATGAGATTCTCCGATTCCTAGAGGTAACAACTTTGGTTACATTGATGGGCTGAAAAACGCGCGCACTGCATGCAGATGCGAAATTATTTGACCCGCAACGCGTCTCGCAGCACGTCCTCGAGCGTCGTTCGCGCCAGTTCCTCGCGAAGCGCGCCCTCGGCCCGCTCGTAAGCGGCGGTCATCGCAGGCCTGATCCCATTGCCCACAACACATTCCGGGTCCGGTGTGGAGGGATGTAGCGCGAAAAGCGGTCCGGGCTCGATGGCTTCATAAACCTCGAGCAAGCTGATGGCCGCAAGCTCCCGTGTCAGCATCCACCCCGCCCCGGCTCCTCGTCGCGACTCGACCAGCCCCGCCCTCCGGAGCTCGCCCAGCAATCGCCGGATGACTACCGGGTTGGTATTGACGCTTGTCGCGATCTGCTCCGAGGTGGCGACGGCATTCCCTCGCCGCTGATACAGCCCGATCCAGGTCAGGGCATGCGCGGCAATGGTCAACCTGCTGTTGGCGCTCATGCCTCCACACCTCCGACCATGTCGTAACACTAGCGGTTACGTCTGATCGATGGCAAGCGATCAATGCTTCTCGCTGCTCAGAGCGAGTTCAGGCCGTTGCGGAGCAGGTTGAAAGTGTGGTTGGTCGCTCGGACGGCCTGCGGGTAACGGTGAGTGGCGGATTCGCCCCGGGTGAGGGCGTCGTGGTTCATGAAGGCGAGTTGGTGTTGGAGGGCTATCAATTGGGCTGCGGTCAGGCGGGCTGTGAGGAGGTCGAATCCGGCGTCGGTCAGGGCGTCGGTGAGGGCGGTGGTGCCGCGAGTGGCGTAGCGCAGCAGCCGGGCCGCGAGACTTTCTGTGCCGCTGATCAATTGGAGGAAGGCCATCGTTTCCGGATTGTCGTTCAGGCCGGTATTGGGGTCGCGGGCCTGCAAGGCGGCCAGGATCGACTCCTCCAGGGCGTCCAGTGCGGGCTGGCCGGGCCGGCGGGACCGGACCACCCGGGCGGCCTCCTCCTCGTGGTCGGCGAACCGGTGCAGGACGAGGTCTTCCTTGGTGGGGAAGTAGGCGAAGAGAGTGCGGCGGGAAACCTCGGCCGCCCGCGCGATATCGGTGATGGAGACCTGGTCGAAGCCGGATTCGAGGAACATGCGGATCGCCGTGTCCGCGATCGTCTCGCGCAGGCGCGCCTTCTTCAGCTCCCGCAGGCCCGTCGATTCGGTCATGGATGGACTATATCGGCATTGGTAGACCTGGTGTAATAATGCATCCAGTCTACTTTTAGGGGAATGTCATGCGGACCGAGGTAATCGTGGTCGGGGCCGGTCCTACCGGGCTGATGCTGGCCGCCGAGCTCACGCTGGCCGGGGTGCCGGTCGTCGTACTGGAGAAGGAACGCACCCGAAGTACGCAGTCCCGCGCGGGCGGACTGCAACCGCGCACCGCCGAGGTGCTCGAGTCGCGGGGGTTACTGGATCCGTTGCTCGACCGTGCGCTGCCGCGCGGCGAGTTCGGCGGGCATTTCGCGGGACTCCCGGTCGAGTTGGATTGCCGCCCGTGGCGGACCCGCTTCCCGCACCCGGTTTCCGTTCCGCAGGCCCGGCTCGAAGGCTTCCTCGAGGAACGCCTTGTCGCCCAAGGGGTAACGGTGCTGCGCGGATACGAGGTATCGGCGATCGAGCAGGATACCGAGGGAGTGACGGTCGGCGATATTCGCGGCAGCTACCTGGTCGCCTGCGACGGCGGGCACAGCGCGGTCCGCAAACTGCTGGGCGTTCCCTTCCCGGGCGCCGCGGGCCGGATGCGCGCCACCGACCCCCACCCCCTCGAATCCGCCCCGACCCACTGGTTCGGCTGAATCACCCAGCTCACCGAGCTGTGTGTATGGCACAATACTCATATGTCGTTGAAGCGCACGATGGTCTACGCCGATGCCGACGATCTCGCGGCCATCAAGGAGGCCGCGGCTCGCAGCGATGTCAGCGAAGCTGAAATAATCCGCAACGCAATACATTTGGCGGCCCTACGGGTCCAGAGGCGTTCGAAGCCGTTGCGGCTGAGGCGGTTCGCGAGCGGGGATCCCACCCTTGCGGAACGTGTGGACGAGTATCTAGCTGATGATTTCGGCGGGCCGGAGCGCCCGTGACGCCGGGTACCGATGGCCCGGGAATTGTCATCGGTGACACGTCAGGGCTGATAGCCGCATTCGATACTTCTTCGCCTGAGAGCGACGCGGCGTTCTTCGTTCTCGAATCGGCGGGACTGGTTGTGCTGTCCCCGCTGGTACTCGCCGAGGTCGATCACGTCGCTCGCCGAGTCCTCGGCCGCCGCATCTCGATCGAAATGATCGAGGATCTCAGTGCACAGGCCCGAACTCCGCATTTCGAGATTGCGCCGATTACGCCGGATGTGCTGGATCAGGCCAATGCCGTACGCCGTTTGTACACCGACCTCCACCTCGACCTGGCAGATGCCGTCACCGTAGCGCTCGCCGCCGAATACGAGACCAATGCCGTTCTCACCCTCGACCGGCGAGACTTCCGAGCTCTGACTCCACTCACCGAGCACAAGGCATTTCGCGTCTTACCTGACGATCTCACGTGACTCGGCAGCCGCGGCCGGTGGATCGCGCTGATCAACTCGATCGGCAATATCGGGGGTTCGGTGGTCGGCGCGCTGGGCGTGGGCGACTCGGGGCGGGGCGGGTGGGGTAGGAAGGAGGGATGCTGCATCCAGCGACTCCTGTACTCAATGCGCTGAGTTTTGTGCCGGGCGATCGGCGGATTCTTGCTACGCCGGATCAGTTCGGTGTGCCTTACGAGCAGCTGTCGCTGCGCACCAGTGATGGTGAGACGGTGGATGCCTGGTTCGTGCGGGCGGTGGGGGAACCGGTGGGGCACATTCTGTTCGCACACGGGAACGGGGGGAATCTGGGGGATCGTTCGCCGATTCTCGCGTTGCTGGCGGGGGCCGGGTTCGATGTGCTGGCTTTCGACTATCGGGGTTACGGGCGTAGTTCCGGGCGGCCCAGCGAGCATGGGACCTATCGGGATGTGCGAGCGGCGCGGGAGGCGCTGCTCGCACAGTCGGGGGTGGATCCGGAGCGGGTGGTGTACCTGGGTAAGTCGCTCGGTGGGGGCGTCATGCTGGAGCTGGCGAATGCCATGCCGCCGGCGGCGCTGGTGCTCATGTCGACCTTCACCGGCATGCGGGACGCGGCGCGGGCGGTGTATCCGTTTCTGCCGAAACTGCTGGTGCCCAACGCTTATCCGAGTCTGCGGCGCATTCGTACATTGCGCTGCCCGGTGCTGATCATGCACGGCGATGCCGATGAACTACTGCCGGTGCAGATGGGCCGGACCTTGTTCGCCCATGCGCCCGAGCCGAAGCAGCTGGTGATCTATCCCGGCGCCCATCACAACGATCTGGTGATGATCCCGGGCTGGGCCGACACCGTGGCGGCCTGGCTCGCCGGGGTATTGCCACCCGCGCGGCGCACGCCACAGTGAATTCGGGGCGGGATCACGCCGCGGCGGCGTGACTTCCGCGCAGGATATTGAGCAGGAACTCGGCATTGCTGCCGGTCTTGCGCAGACCGTCGAGCAGGATGTCCAGCGCGCGCTGGTCATCGAGCCCGGCCAGGGTGCGGCGCAGCTGGTCGACCGCGCGACGCTCGTCCGGTGCGAAGAGCAGTTCGTCGCGCCGGGTGCTGGAGCGGTTGATGTCGACGGCGGGGTAGATATGCCGTCCGGCCAGCGTGCGATCCAGTTTGAGCTCGGCATTGCCGGTGCTCTTGTACTCCTCGAAGATGAGGGTGTCGGCCTGCGAACCGGTCTCGACCAGGGTGGTCGCGATAATGGTGAGCGAGCCGCCGCCTTCGATATTGCGGGCCTTGCCGAGGAACTTCTTCGGCGGCAGCAGGGCCGCGGAATCGACTCCGCCGGAAAGGATCCGGCCCGAAGCGGGCCCGGACAGGTTGTAGGCGCGGGCCAGTCGCGTCAGCGAATCGAGCAGCACGACCACATCGCGGCCCTGTTCGACGAGCCGCTGGGCGCGTTCGATGGCGAGTTCCGCGAGTGCGGCCTGCTGGGCGGGTGATTCGTCGAAGGTGGCCGCGACGACCTCGGCGGGAATGCCGCGCGACATCTCGGTGACCTCTTCGGGCCGTTCACCGACGAGCACCATCATGAGATGCACTTCGGGATGATTGGCCACCAGGCCGTGCGCGATCTCCTGCAGCACAGTGGTTTTGCCCGCCTTGGGCGGTGCGACGATGAGGGCGCGCTGCCCCTTGCCGATCGGCATCATCATGTCGATGACGCGGGTGGTGAGCTGATGCCGGCCGGTCTCCAGCCGCAGTCGCTCGTCGGGATGGATGGGAGTGAGGTCCGCGAACCGCGGCCGGGCTTTGACCGCGCCGGGCGCCTCGCCGTTGACGGTGTCGACCCGCACCAGCGGAGCGAGCTTGCCGCTCTTGGGATTCGGCTGCGCGAGGCCGGCGACGGCGTCGCCGCGGCGCAGATCGTGCTCGCGGACGAGCCGGGTCGGCACGTGGATATCGTGTGCCCCGGGCAGGTAGCCATCGACACGGAGAAAGCAGTTCTGGCCGTGGAAGTCGATGATTCCCATTGCGGGCGTGAGAGTTTCGATGTGCTCCAATGTGGGAGCTGGATTGATGGTTGTCATGGTGTTACTCCTTGAAAAGGCATGAAGAAGGAAGGTTGAGACCGGAGCGGCATTGGGCCGCTTCCGGATTCGAGCGGGGTCTACGCGGGTAGCCGAACCACACCTGCGGAATCCGTACTCGTGAGGGAAGAAATCTCGGGGGAGGGACTTGTTACGTCGACCTGCATCCCGGAGACTGCGACGACTTCACCGTACGCCCCGCATCGCACATCGCGCAATCCCGGCGTTTCGCCCGGCAGTCGGTGGCGCTGCGTAGCCTGGAGCGCATGAGCGATGCAGAGATTCTCGCGGGGCAGTTGTCGCAGCTGTCGGATGGCGAGCTCGCGGCGGTGGTCGCGGTCGCCAGCCACGGCCGGGCCGGTCTGGCTGCACTGCACGCGGTGGCGCAGTCGATCGCCGCCACGTCCGGCAGTCATGTTTCGGATGTCATCGATGTGACTCCTGACACCCCGCTCTCGGACAGCTATTCGGAGTCTGAGACGCCCGGCCCGTCGGTGCAGGTCGGAGATGGTCCCGTGACCCCTGTAACACCGATACCGCCTGCGGGTATTCCGTCCGGGACGGAGATCGGCGGGTATACGACATCCGGCGTCCCTACTTTCGAGTCAGTTCGCGATAAGGTCGACAAGCGCTACGGCACCTCGCAGGGGATGGGCGAACTAGATCGGCAGACACCGGTGGGCCGTAGCGTCGACGAACAGTGGGATGCGCGGCGCAAGGCCGCGCGGGACCGCCTGGACCAGATTCGAAAATCGATGCACGACAACGATTCCGAGTAGATCCGGCGGTCCGTACGACCGATGGGTGGAACCCTATGACCGAGCCTCGCGAAATCGCCGAGCGCCTGCTCGACCTCCAGGTCGACTTCATCGTCGCGGAGGTGACCGGCGAGCGCTTCGCCGAGGTTATCGCCCGCGATGTGGACGCGGTGATCGGTGTCGCAGACACCATCATCTTCCGCGATGTCGTGGAGATCGATCAGGCCAAGCAGACCGTCGCCAATGTGATCGACCTGATCGGCGGCAGCCCCGTCCTGGGCGAGATGGTCGGCACCCTGGCCAACTCCCTCTACGACGATATCGCCACCAACAATGACTACACCCTCGGTGACGTGGTCGAACGCGAGCCGGTGGAACAGCTGCTGGAGAAGATCTTCGGCCTGCACCAGGCGCAGGAGCGAATCCTGGAGCGGCTCACCGAGAGCCCGCTGATCGCGACGGTCGCCGCCAAGTTCGTGGACAAGCTGGTCGACGATCTGATGGAATCCAACAAGCAGATGGCCGCGAAGATTCCCGGCGTCGGCTCCCTGGTCTCCATGGGCACCAACGCGGCCAAGTCCGCGCGTAAGGCGGCGGAGAAGGCCGGCGGCACCTTCCTCGGCGAGATGGCCGGCAAGGGAGCGCAATTCGCGCTCAAGCGCACCAATAACGCCATCCGCGAGATGCTTCGCGACGCGCCCGTGCACGACGCGGCCATGGAGTTCTGGGATCTGCACGCGGGCGAGCCGGTCAGCGGACTGCGCGAATACCTGTCCCAGCAGGATCTCCACGATCTCGCCCTGATCATCTACCGGATCGCGCTCACCACGCGCGAGAAGGAGTACTTCGGGGTGCTGGTCGACCAGGGCGTCGAGGTCTTCTTCGAGAAGTACGGCGACCACACCCTGGCCGGACTGCTGCCGGAACTGGGCCTGTCCAACGAGGTCATCGCCGAAGAGATCCTGCGCTACGGCCCCGCCGTGGTGGAGGCCGCCAAGCGTAACGGCGTGCTGGCCAAGCTCATCCGCGAGCGGCTGGAGCCGTTCTTCCTCTCGGAGCCGGTGCTCGCCGTGCTGACGGAAGCCACCAAGTAGGACTTGAAAAGGAACGGGCCGGGCACCGAAAGGTGCCCGGCCCGTTGCCCGAGGGCCCGGGTGCGGGGTTTCAGGGGCTTGCCCCGGCGCAGAGAGGTGGAGCCGCGGGCCCAGGGAGTTGGATAAATCAGCTTTCGACGATCGCGATTCCGTCGATCTCCACGAGCATTTCCTCGCGCGGCAGGCCGGTGAAAACCGTTGTGCGGCTGGGCAGCACGCCGCTGGTCGTGTTTTCGTTCACGAACTTGCCGTACGCCTCGTTCATGATGGGGAAGTCCTCACGCTTGGTGAGGTACACCCGCAGCATCACCACATCGTCGAAGCTGGCCCCGCCGGCCTCCACGATGGCCCGCACATTCTCCAGCGTCCGGATGGTCTGGTTCGCCACATCTCCCGGGTACAGGTACTCGTTGGTCTCGGGATCGACCGGTCCCTGCCCGGAGACCTGCAGGAACGGACCCTTCCGCACCCCCTGGGAGAAGGTGTGGGCGGGCGCGGGCGCCTTATCGGTGCGGATGGCGATCTTCTCGGTCACAGTGGGCCTTTCACTGGTCGGGGCTCGGACTCCAGCCGAGCTCGGTGGATACGGCGTCGGCGGTGGCGCGCACGCGCGGCAGCAGTCCGAGCACCTGTTCATGGTCGAGCAGCATGTCCGGCACCGAGACCGACAGTGCGGCGACGACCGCGCCGGTCCCGTCATGGATCGGGACGGCAATACAGTTGATGAAGCTCTCGTGTTCCTCGTGATCCTCGGCGAACCCTTGGGCCGCAACGAGTTCCAGCTCCGCGAGGTATTGCTCCGGCGTGCGGATGGTGCGCTCGGTGTAGGGCCGGTAGTCGAGGCGGTCGGCGATGACCGCCCACTGCGCCCGCGGCTGCCCGGCCACCAGCACCTTGCCGACCGCCGTGCAGTGCAGTGCCGCCGGCCGTCCGATGCGCGAGTACATGCGCACGCTGTGGGTGGCGTCGAGTTTGTCGATGTAGACGGCCTCACCGGATTCGTAGGTGGCCAGGTGCACGGTCTGCCCGGTCTCGGCATTGAGCGCGGCGAGGTGCGGCCGCGCCACCGTGCGCACATCACGCCCTTCGAGGGATCGGTTGGCGAGCTCGAAGAGCCTGGTGCCCAGCCGATACCGATGCTCACTGTCGTGGGTGACGAACCGCTCGGCCTCCATGGTCTGCAGCAGCCGCAGCACCGTCGACTTGTGCACGCCCAGCAGGGCGGCCAGCTGGTCCAGGGATTGCGGCTCGTCGCCGAGCCGGACGAGCAGGTGCAGGGCGCGCTGGAGACTCTGGCTCATGACGCCACATTCTCGGCTACGGCCACGCCGGGCGGGTAATGCATGCTCGCCCACTCGGCGGCGTCTGTGGCGGCGAGGAATTCGAGCACGGGCAGCGGGGCCGGTTCGGCCACATCGCCGGTACCGGTGAGTGCCGCGGCGGCGCAGAGGTGGCCGAAGCGCAGCAGCTGTTCGTGGGATCTGCCCTGCAGCAACGCACCCAGATAGCCGCCCGCGAAAGCGTCTCCCGCACCGATTCTTTCGGTGACCTCGAGGGTGAGTGCCGGAACTTCGAGCCGTTCCGCGCCGAGATAGCCGGTCACGGAATGCTTGTCGTTCTTGACGATCAGATGGCGGGGCTCGGGGAAGAGGGCGCGGAGCTTGCCGGCGTCGGCTACGCCGAAGACGGCTTCGGCCTCGTCGGCTCCGAGGAAGACCACATCGGCGGCGCGAATGTGGCGGGCCAGGATGTCGGCGGCGACATCGGTGCGCCGATCCCACAGTGCGGGGCGGTAATTCAGGTCGAAGCTGATGAGCCGTCCGTGCCGAGGGAGGGCGAGGATGGCCTCGGTCAGTTCGGTCGCGGAGGGCGACAGCGCGGGCGTGATGCCGGTGAAGTGGATCAGTTCGGCGGTGTCGAGCAGTGCCGCGGCGGCATCGAGGTCGGTGCGTGAGAGTGCGCTGGCGGCGGATCCGGTGCGGTAGTAGAGCATGCGGCTGGCGCCGGCGTCGAGGTCGTGGGGGCGTCCCGAGCCGCTGCCGCGTTCCTTCACGTACACGGCGGTGGGCCGGGCCGGGTCGACGGTGACCGCGGTGGTGTCGACGCCGCGGCCGGTGAGTTCGCGGATCAGGTAGCGGCCGAAGCCGTCGTCGCCGATGCGGGAGATCCAGGCGGCCGGTACGCCGAGTTGAGTGAGGACGCCGGCCACATTGGCCTCCGCGCCGCCGGTGCCGCGTTCGAAGACGGGGGAGTCCTCGAGCGGCCCGGGCCGGGCGATCAGTACCGCGAGCCCTTCGCCGACGGTGACGGCGCGTGGGGTCGGCTGGATCACACCGATCTCCTTCGAGTGGTTGCGGCATTCGGACATCACGTGCAGAATAACCACCGGAAACACGATGTGCAACAAGCGTTGCAAATTATGCAATGGCTTGCCGCTATGACCGGAAGGAGCGTCGTGGCCGCCGACAAGGACGTCGCCGCAATCCCGAACGAGCCGGGCGAGCTGATTCTCGGCCCGCAGCACAAATCGCTGCCGCCCGCCGCCTGGGGACTCACCGTGCGGGAATTCCTGGCCACGACACCGCATCTGGACGAGCTGCAGACCCCGGTCCTCACCATGGACCGCGCGGCGCTCGACTCCAACCTCGCCGTCATGGCCGATTGGGCGCGGACCGCCGGTGTGCGGCTGGCCCCGCACGGCAAGACCTCCATGTCACCGCAGCTCTGGTTCGAACAGCTCGCGGCCGGGGCGTGGGGCATCACCCTCGCCACCGGATGGCAGGTGCAGGTGGGCCGCGCGCTCGGCGTGCATCGCATCATGCTCGCGAACGCCCTGCTGGATCCGGCCGGATTGCGCTGGGCCGCGGCCGAAATCGCGGCCGACCCGAACTTCGAACTGTTCAGCTGGGTGGACGGCGTCGACTCGGTGCGCGAGATGGAACGCCATCTCGCCGACGCGCCGGAGGGCGTCCGGCTGTCGGTGATCGTGGAACTCGGTGGGCCGCACGGCCGTACCGGCGCGCGCGGCACTGCCGCCGCCCACGAGATCGCCGAGGCCGTGGACAAGTCCGCCCGGCTGAAGCTGGCCGGCATCGGCGGTTACGAAGGCGCCCTCGCCCACGATCGCAGCGCCGACGCGGTGGCCGCCGTGCGCGCCTATCTCGACGAGATCGGCACGCTGCACCGGGAACTGGCCGCCGAGGGCCGCTACGAGGACGCCGCGATCATCACCGCGGGCGGCAGCGCCTACCCCGATCTGGTGGTCGAACATCTGGCCGGTTACGCGGACGAGGAAGGCGCACACGGGATTCCGACCACGGTCGTCCTGCGTTCCGGCGCGTACCTGATCCACGACGACGGCTTCTACTCGGGCATCTCACCGCTGGCCGCGGGTCGCGCCGAGCGCCCGCTGCGGTCGGCCATGCACGGTTGGGCACGCTCGGTGTCCCGCCCGGAGACGGAACTCGCGCTGCTCGACGCCGGCAAGCGTGATCTTCCGTTCGATGAGGGGCTGCCGGTCCCGCAGCGGATGGCGGGACCGGCGGCACATCCGCTGCCGGCCGGTGCGCACGTGTCGGCGCTGAACGATCAGCATGCCTTCCTGCGCCTGCCGGGTGGCGCCGCGGCCGATGTGCCGGTGGGCAGTGTGGTGCGGCTGGGGTTGTCGCATCCGTGCACGGCCTTCGACAAGTGGCGGCTCATTCCGGTGATCGACGATGCCGAGGCCGCACGGCCCCGGATCGTGGATTTCCTGCCGACCTATTTCTGAGCGGAACATCATGGCCGACTTGCTGATTCGTGACATCGACGTCATCGACGGCACGGGTGCGCCGCGCTACCGCGCCGATGTGCTGGTGTACGGCGGGCGCATCGCCGAGATCGCGGAGCCGGGCACCCTGCCCGGTGCGGACCTCATTCTCGAAGAGCGCGAGAACATGGTGCTCACACCGGGTTTCATCGATATGCACGCCCACTCCGACCTGCATCTGCTCACCGCACCGGACCATTTCCCCAAGGTGAGTCAGGGCATCACCACCGAGGTCATCGGGCAGGACGGGCTGTCCTACGCCCCCGTCGACGATGCGACGCTGGCCGTCGTGCGCCGCCAGATCGCGGGCTGGAACGGCAATCCCGCCGATCTCGACTTCTCTTGGCGGACCGTCGGCGAGTACCTGGACCGGCTGGACTCGTCCGGCATCACCCCGAACGCCGCCTACCTGGTGCCGCAGGGCACACTGCGAATGATGGTGGTGGGCAATGACAAACGCCCCGCCACCCCGGCCGAGATCGAGCGCATGCGGGAACTGCTCGCGCAGTCGCTGGCCGAAGGCGCGGTCGGCATGTCGAGCGGTCTGACCTACACGCCCGGCATGTACGCCGACACCACCGAACTCGCGTCCCTGTGTGAGGTGGTGGCCGCGGCGGGCGGCTTCTACGCACCGCACACCCGCTCCTACGGCAAGGGCGCACTGGACGCCTACGCGGAGATGATCGAGCTGTCCCGCCGCACCGGCTGCGCCCTGCACCTCACCCACGCCACCATGAACTTCGGCGAAAACCGCGGCCGTGCACCGGAATTCCTCGCCATGATCGATGCCGCCCTCGATGAGGGCTGTGACATCACCCTCGACACCTACCCGTATCTGCCGGGTTCGACCACGCTGTCGGCGCTGCTACCCAGCTGGGCCATGTCCGGCGGGCCGGATGCGGCGCTGGCACGGATCTCGGACCTCGACATCCGGCTGGCAATCGTCGCGGACGTGAACGTGCACGGTTCCGACGGCTGTCACGGCGTGACCGTGGACTGGGACACGATCCAGATCAGCGGCGTCGCGAACCCGGACCTCGAACGGTATGTGGGCCGCACTGTCACCGAGATCGCGGTCGCGGAGGATGTCCCCCCGGTCGAGGTCTTCTTCGACCTGCTGACCCGGGATCAGCTGGCCACCAGCATCCTGCAGCACGTCGGCCACGAGGAGAACGTGCGCGCGATCATGCGCCACCACCGCCACATGGCCGGCACCGACGGCCTGCTCGCCCCCGAGCGCCCGCACCCCCGCGCCTGGGGCACCTACCCCCGCTACCTCGGCCACTACACCCGCGAACTCGGCATCCTCGACCTGGAGGACTGCGTGCACCACTGCACCGGCCGCCCCGCCGAACGCCTGCGCCTCCGCGACCGCGGCCTCATCCGCCCCGGCTACGCCGCCGACCTGGTCCTCTTCGACCACCGCACGGTCCTCGACACCGCCACCTTCGACAACCCGAAACAACAGGCCCAGGGCATCCCCTACGTCCTCGTCAACGGCGAATTCGCCATCGACGCAGGCAAACCCACCGGCACCCGCGCCGGCCGCGCCCTACGCCGCGACCCGGTCTCCGGCGACACCCGATGACCGTGCCGGCTGTTCCCGTCCCTCATACAGAAGGAGATCTCGTGACCACCGCCATGGAGGCGATTCTTGCCGATAAGGCGCTGACTGTTGTTCGCGCGCCGGAGATTCCGGATCCGGTGGCGTTGGCGGAGGCGCTGGCGGGGGCCGGGATACGGGCTGTGGAGCTGACTTTCACGACGCCGGGGGTGCTGGATTGCTTGCGGAAGGTTGCCGATGCCGGGCGGGCGGTGATCGGTGCGGGGACGGTGTTGAATGCCGAGCAGGCCAGTGCGGCGATCGATGCGGGGGCGCAGTTCCTGGTTACGCCGGGTAATGCCGAGGCTGTTGCGGAAGTGGCTGCGCGGCAGGGGATTCCCGTTGTCATGGGGGCGTTCACGCCGACCGAGGTCATGCGGGCCATGGAGCTGGGGGCGGCCGCGGTGAAGATCTTTCCGGCTCGGGCACTCGGGCCGGGGTATCTGAAGGATCTGCGCGGGCCGTTTCCGGGCGTGCGGCTGATTCCGTCGGGTGGGGTCAACGCGGGGAATGCCGCCGAGTTCCTTGCCCAGGGGGCGGTGGCGGTGACCGCCGGCACCGATGTAGTCCCACCGGCCGCCGTGGCGGCCGGTGATTGGGCGGAGATCGCCGCGCGTGCGGCCGGTTTCGCCCGCTCCTTGCACTGAGAGGTAAACATGAGCGCCACCGTCGACTGGCTGCGTACGAGCACGCCGGGACTGTTGCTGCTGTGCGGTCTCGCGATCGCCGTGCTGCTGCTGGCCATCATCCGGTTCAAGCTGGAACCGTTCATCGCCCTGCTGCTCACCGGTCTCGGGCTGGCGCTGGCCGCGGGCCTGCCGGTGTCCCAGATCGTCGGGACCCCGCTGAAGTCCTCGGATTCGTTGCTGGAGACCGGATTCGGCGGGATTCTCGGCCATATCGCCGTGATCATCGGCCTGGGCACGGTACTCGGCGCCATCCTGGAACGCTCCGGCGGCGCCGATGTATTGACCGAGAAGCTGCTGAACATGTTCGGCGAGAGGGGCGCTCCGGTCGCCATGGGCCTGCTCGGGCTCATCTTCGGCATTCCGGTGTTCTTCGATATCGGCATCTTCGTGCTGGCGCCGCTGGTGTACGTGGCCGCCAAGCGCGGCGGGCGCTCACTGGTGCTGTACGCCATGCCCATGGTGGCGGGCCTGTCCATGACCCACGCGTTCCTGCCCCCGCATCCCGGTCCGGTTTCGCTGGGCGGGCTGATGGGCGTGAGCCTGGGCTGGCTGATCCTCATGGGATTCGTCTGCGGCATACCGGGATTCATTGCCGCGGGCATCGTCTGGGGCAGCTGGATCGGTAAGCGCATCCAGGTCGAGGTGCCCGCCGAATTCCTGGTCCGCAAACGCGAATCCGATTCCACCGCAAGCGGTTCCGGCGGAGCAGTCGCGGACTCCGGAGATCCGATCTCGGTGAGCTCCGGGCCCGGTGCGGCGGCGATCGGTGTCGCGGCCCCCGTGCGCCCGCCCTCGGTCGTGCTGATCGGCGGCATCATCGCCATTCCCTTGGTGCTGATTCTCGGCGCGACCTTCGGAAGCCAGCTGCTGCAGGCGAATTCGACGCCGCTGGAGGTGCTGACCTTCCTCGGCACGCCGGCCGTGGCGCTGCTGCTGGCGGTGCTGGTCGCGTTCTACGTGCTCGGCCTCCGCCGCGGCTCCTCGGTGCAGGAGCTCGGCGCGGTGACGGCGGAATCGCTGCGGCCGGTGGGCATGCTGCTGCTGGTGGTGGGCGCGGGCGCGTTCTTCGGCAAGGTCATCTCCGCGACCGGGATCGGTACCGCCCTGGCGCACACCATGTCCGAGGCCGGGCTGCCGGTGATCGTGCTGGCGTACGTGATCAGTTGCGGCCTGCGGATCGCGCAGGGATCGGCGACGGTGGCGATCGTCACCACGGGCGGCATCGTCTCGCCGCTGGTGACCGGGCACGGGTATTCGCAACTGGCGCTGGCGCTCATCGCCATGGCCATCGCGGCCGGGTCGATCGTTCTCAGCCACGTGAACGACGGTGGTTTCTGGATGATCTCGAAGTTCTTCAACCTCAGCGTGAAACAGACCCTGCAGACGTGGACGGTGCTGGAAACCATTCTGTCCGTGGTGAGTTTCGCGGTGGCGGCGCTGTTGTTCGCCGTTCTGACCTGAGCGCCACCCGGCGGGTTCGGGTTCGATCCGGCAGAGTGGGTTCAGGACATTCCGGACGTTGGGAGCGGGTCATGGATCTACCGATCGCCGGTGCACACCTGACGGTGCTGCGTTCCGATCCCATCCTCGTGCTGGGCGTGGGTGATTACGAGCTGCACGTGGAAGGCGAACTGGCCGTGCACAGCCCGACCGGTCCGACCCTGCACCGCATCCCCGGTGAACCACACACCGACGAGCTGACCGCCGCGCTCACCGGTGAGGTGGTCTCGGCGGCCGTCGCCGCCGGGGGCGCGCTGGGGATCCTGCTGGAGTCGGGCCATCGGCTGGCGGTCGAGCCGGACCCGTACTTCGAGGCGTGGAATCTCACCGCGCCCGGCCGCTACCTGGTGGTGTGCATGCCGCGCGGCGAACTCGCGATCTGGTCCGCGGCGGAGTGAGCTGAAAAGTGAGCCCGCCGCCGGGAATCACACACCGGCGAGTGGGTGGGACAGTTCGCGCGCGGCCGGTGCGTTCGTTCACCGGCCGCGGCGCGATCGTGCAAGGGCGACGGTAGCCATACCTTTGCCCGCTGCGCGGAAACCCCAGCGGCACGCAGCGTGACTCACCTCATCCGGAACGGGGCGAACCGCGGCCGTGCCGTCCCCTCCCGGGCATCCGTGGTGGCCGTACGTCATCGGACGGCCGGGATGAGCATCCCGATCCGGCGTGTCGATCGTCAAGTTCCGGCCCTGTCCCAATTTGTCCCAGTCGCGGTTTTCGTGGATGCTCTCCCGGGCGCGCAGGGACGATTCCTGCCGCCCAGCTGTCCGAGACGGACCCGTGCGCGGGTCTCCCGGCGCAGCTAGAGGCATCACGGATCTGTGGAGGTTGGAGCTTGTCCGGCGTACATCAGGGCATCGCCGACTATCTGCGGGGCCGGCGCGAGGCCGTCGGCCTGACCCGGGCCGAATTGTCGCGGCTCGCGGGTATTTCCGAGGCGCTGATCCAGAAGATCGAGCAGGGCACCCGGTCGCCCACCGCCACCGCGTTGAGCGCACTGTGCGACGCCCTCGGTGTCTCACCGCAGTTCCGCGATCACGCGGCCGGGTTGCTGCAGCCCGCGCCCGTCCTCGAATTCCACGACGGCCTACCGGATTCCACCGAACTGGACTTCCTGCGGTCCATGCCCTTCCCGGCCTGCTTCCACACCCCGCCCGCGGTGGACGTCCTCGCCGCCAATGACGCGTACATGCGGTGGTTCCCCGGCATCGTTCCGGGCGCCAATATCGTCGAGTGGATGATGACGAATCCCGCGGCGCGCGAGGTGACCGCGGAATGGGAGCGTGAGGCGCACCTCATCGTCTACGGATTCCGCTATATGGCGCCGGCTTTCCTCGCCCCGGAACGGATCGAGGAGATCATCCGGGCGTGCGCCGCGGCGCCCGACTGGGAGCGCTTCTGGTCCACCGACATCGTGCCCGTGGAGAACCCGCGCCGCCCGATCCGCATGAAATCGCCGGATACGGGCGAGTGGGTCGCCATGAGCAGCCAGATCCTGCGCTTCGAATTCCCGCGGCGCGCCTGGTGGATGCACACCATGAACCCGATCCACTGACCCGCGGATCGGGTCGCCGGTCAGTTCACGCAGGGGATCTTGGAGCCGATCGTGGTGGTCACCGGCTTGCCCGAGTCGGGGGAGCCGTCGTCGACCGTGGTGGTGGTCGCCGCCGAACCGCCGGTCGAGGTGGTCGGTGAGGTGGTCGAGCTCGGGGCGGTGGTCGTGGTGGCCGTGCTGGGATCCAGGCCGGAGGTGTCGAGATCGGCGCCCACCACCAGCTTCACATGCCCGTCGTTGACCGACGAGGACGGGCTCACCGGCAGGCCGCCGAGCATATCGGCCAGCTGCTTGGCGTCGGTGTCGGCGCCGCTGCCGTAGTAGATGGTGGAGGTGGTGCCGTCCGAGCTGGTGGCGTTCGCCACATCGCCGGTGGGGAAGCCCTTGGCGCCCAGCAGCTTCGAGACTTTCGCTGCCATGCCCGGCGTGCCACTGGCGTTGACCACGTCCAGGGTGGAGGTCGGAGTGGTCTTGGGCGCATTGGGCACTGCTGGGGCGGCCACGCCGAACGCCTCGCGCACCGTCTTCTTGATGGCCACCGGATCGATGATGTTGACATCCTGCTCGTCGACGGTGTCGTAGCGCAGTACCGGCAGGGTGCGGAACTCGACGGTCGGCGAACCTGCCCGGCCCAGCGCCGTGGCGAAATCGATGAGGCTCCAGCCGTCGGAGAGCACCACGTCCTTGTGCGCCACATCCATGAGCTGCTTCAACCGGCTCGGATTGGTCAGCGTGCCCGAGCTTTTCAGCGAATTGGCCACCGAGGTGAGGAAGGCCTGCTGCCGGTGCGTGCGGTCCAGGTCGCCATTGTCGAGGCCGTGCCGCTGCCGCACGAAGGCCAGCGCGTCCGAGCCGTCCAGATGCTGCGGTCCGGCCGGGAAGTTCGCGCCCGAGTAGTAGCTGTCGTCCACCGCGTGATTCAGGCAGACGTCGACGCCGCCGAGCGCGGTCGCCAGATCGTAGAACCCGGCGAGGGAGATCTCGGCGAACCGGTTGATGGGAACTCCGGTGAGCGCCTTGACCGTCTGCACGATGGAGGTGCGGCCGGCCTCGCGGCCCTGGCGTTCCAGTTCGACCTTGTCGGTCATGCCCGCGTTCTCGAGCTTCTGCTCGACGGCGAACTTCTTCAGGCCGTACGACTCCTTGATCTTGGCGTGGTCGTAGCCGGGGATCCCGGAGACCGGCACATAGTCGTCGCGCGGAATGGAGAACGCGATGATGTTCTTCATGTCCTTCGGAATGTGCACCAGGATCAGCGAATTGGCGTTGTAGCCGCCCTCGGTGCCGTCGCCGGCGTGCAGCTGGTCGAGGATTTCCTTGGGTAGGTCGTTGCCGTTCAGGTCTTTTCGGGTGTCCAGGCCGATCAGCAGCATATTGATGTCGCCGTCGAGGCTCTGGTCCTCGGGCGCGATGGCGCCGGATCGGGTGAAGCCCTGATCGAGGCTGTTCTCCCCGTACCAGGCCGCGCCGGTCACGCCCATGACGCTCACCGCGACCAGGGCCATGACACCGCGTCCGGCGATGCGTATCTTGCTGTGGTCCTGCCGGCGCCGCTGCTGCCGCTGTTCCGCGCGACGGCGTTGCTGCCGGTTCGGCTGCGCACGCCGCGCGGGGCGGGGTGCGGATTCAGGCGTCTCCGTTGCGCGTTGCGGACGGCCCTGGGGGCCGACGACCGGCAGCGGTTGGGTGGCGTCGTCGTACATGGCGTTGTCGAGTGTGCCGTACGCGGCGTCGTCTGTCAGATTTCCACCCGCTTGTGAATGAGCTTGCACAGTCGTGCATAATCATCACATGGCGGATACCTCGACTGGACCCACGCTGCGGGTCGCCGTGGCTGGAGCGAGCGGATACGCGGGCGGCGAAGTCCTGCGACTGTTGCTGGCGCACCCGGCGTACCGCAGCGGGCGCCTCGAGATCGGGGCGCTGACCGCGGGCTCCAATGCCGGGACCACGCTGGGTGAACTGCAGCCGCACCTGCTGCCGCTGGCCGACCGCCTGCTCGCACCGACCACTGTCGAAGAACTCGCCGGGCACGACGTCGTCTTCCTGGGCCTGCCGCACGGGCAGTCCGCGGCCTTCGCACAGGCACTGCCGGAATCCACCGTCATCATCGACTGCGGCGCCGACTTCCGGCTCACCGATGCCGCCACCTGGGAGAAGTACTACAAGAGCCCGCACGCGGGCAGCTGGCCCTACGGCCTGCCCGAGCTACCCGGCGGCCGGGAACAGTTGCGCGGCGCCACCCGCATCGCGGTGCCGGGCTGCTATCCGACCGTGTCGAGTCTCGCGCTGGCCCCGGCCATCGCGGCGGGCATCATCGAGCCCAATGTGAATGTGGTCGCGGTGAGCGGCACTTCGGGCGCGGGCCGCAAACCCGACATCGGACTGCTCGGCTCCGAGGTGATGGGCTCGCTGCGCGCCTACGGCATCGCCGGCGCCCACCGGCACACGCCGGAAATCGCGCAGAATCTGAAGGCCGCCAGTGCAGTCGCGGGTACTCCCGTGGATGTGCGCGTCTCCTTCACCCCCGTGCTGGCCCCGCTGCCGCGCGGCATCCTCGCCACCTGCACCGCGCCCACCCGGGTGGACGCCGCGCAGGCCCGCGCCGTCTACGAGAAGGCGTACGCCGACGAGCCTTTCGTGCACCTGCTGCCCGAAGGCGTGCTGCCGCAGACCGGTTCGGTGCTCGGCTCCAATGCCGTGACCCTGCAGGTCACGGTGGACACCGACGCCGGACTGCTGGTCGTCATCGGCGCGATCGACAACTTGACCAAGGGCACCGCGGGCGCCGCGGTGCAATCCATGAATCTGGCTCTCGGATTCGACGAGACCGCAGGACTTTCCACCGTAGGAGTGGCACCGTGACCGACATCCACGACGGCAAGCTGGTCCGGACCCAGGGCGTCACCGCGCCCCTGGGCTTCCGCGCCGCCGGAATCGCCGCCGGCATCAAGAAGAGCGGCAAGGCCGATCTGGCGCTGGTCTTCAACGAGGGCCCGGATTACGCCGCGGCCGGTGTCTTCACCCGCAACAAGGTCAAGGCCGCGCCCGTGCTGTGGTCGCAGCAGGTGCTCAAGACCGGCCGGTTGCGCGCGGTCATCCTGAATTCCGGTGGCGCCAATGCCTGCACCGGCTCGGGCGGCTTCCAGGACACCCACGCCACCGCCGAGGAACTCGCGAAGGCCCTGAGCAACTGGGGCACCGAGACCGGCGCGGGCGAGATCGCCGTCTGCTCCACCGGTCTCATCGGCGACCGGCTGCCCATGGACAAGCTGCTGCCCGCGGTCACCGAGATCGTGCACGAGATGGGCGGCGGCCTGTCCGGCGGCGCCGAGGCCGCGCGCGCCATCATGACCACCGACACCGTGCCGAAGGAAGCCGCCTTCCACCACAAGGACAAGTGGAATGTGGGCGGGATGGCGAAGGGTGCGGGCATGCTCGCGCCGTCGCTGGCCACCATGCTGGTCGTGCTCACCACCGATGTGGTCGCCACCCCGCAGCAGCTGGACGACGCGCTGCGCGCGGCGACGCGAATGACGTTCGACCGCTTGGACGTCGACGGTTCCTGCTCCACCAATGACACCGTGCTGCTGCTCGCCAACGGCGCCTCCGGTGTCGCGCCGAGCCAGGCCGAACTGAACGATGCCGTGCGCGCGGTCTGCGACGACCTCGCCGAGCAGCTCATGTCCGACGCCGAGGGCGTCACCAAGCGCGTGCACATCACCGTGCAGGGCGCGCTGAACGAGGACGAGGCGCTCACCGGCGCCCGCGCCATCGCCCGCGACTCGCTGGTCAAGACCGCGTTCTTCGGCTCCGACCCGAACTGGGGCCGGGTGCTGGCCGCCATCGGCATCGCGCCCATCGAGCTGGACCCCGATCGGGTCTCGGTGTCGTTCAACGGGAATCCCGTCTGCGTCAACGGCGCCGGTGCGCCGGGCGCGCGCGAGGTCGACCTGTCGGGCGCCGATATCCAGGTGCTGGTCGAGCTCGGGCTCGGCGACGGCGTGGCCACCGTCCGCACCACCGATCTCTCGCACGGCTATGTCGAAGAGAATTCGGCCTACAGCTCATGAGTCAGTCCTTCCAAGAGTTCTCGGCCCTGGAGAAGGCGCACGTCCTCGCGGGCGCACTGCCGTGGCTGCAGAAGTTCCACGACAAGATCGTGGTGGTGAAGTACGGCGGCAACGCCATGATCGACGACGAACTCAAGCGGGCCTTCGCCGCGGATATGGCCTTCCTGCGCACGGTCGGCGTGCACCCGGTGGTGGTGCACGGCGGCGGCCCGCAGATCAGCGCCATGCTGAAGAAGCTGGGCCTGGCAGGTGAATTCCGCGGCGGCTTCCGGGTGACCACGCCCGAGGTCATGGATGTGGTGCGGATGGTGCTCTTCGGCCAGGTGGGCCGGGAGCTGGTCGGTCTCATCAATGCGCACGGGCCGTACGCGGTCGGCATCTCCGGTGAGGACGCTCACCTGTTCACCGCCACCCGGCGCACCGTGCAGGTGAACGGCGAAGCCACCGATATCGGCCTGGTCGGCGACGTCACCGAGGTGCGGCCCGAGGCCGTGCTGGATCTCATTGCGGCGGGCCGGGTTCCGGTGGTCTCCACCATCGCGCCCGATGCCGACGGCGTGGTGCACAACATCAATGCCGATACCGCCGCGGCCGCGCTGGCCGAGGGCATAGGCGCCGAGAAACTGGTCATTCTCACGGATGTCGAGGGCCTGTACACGGATTGGCCGGACCGGTCCTCGCTCACCACCCGCATCGACACCGACGCACTCGCCAAGTTGCTGCCACGCCTGGATGAAGGCATGGTGCCCAAGATGGAAGCCTGCCTGCGCGCCGTGGAGGGCGGCGTCCCGACCGCGCACGTGATCGACGGGCGCGTCTCGCATTCCGTGCTGCTGGAACTGTTCACCGGGGAGGGCATCGGCACGATGGTCACCCCGTCGGAGGAGAAGTCATGAGTACAGCCGAAATCCAGCAGCGGTGGCAGACCGCGCTGATGAACAACTACGGCACCCCCAAGGTGGCGCTCACCCGCGGTGCGGGCGCGGTGGTCTACGACGCCGACGGCAAGCGCTATCTGGACTTCCTCGGCGGTATCGCCGTGAACAGCCTGGGGCACGCGCATCCGGCGATTCTGGAGGCGGTCACCCAGCAGCTCGGCACGCTGGGGCATGTCTCGAATCTGTATGCCAGCGAACCGGTCATCGAACTGGCCGAGCGGTTGCTCGCGCACTTCGGGGACGGGCACGGTAAGGCGTTCTTCTGCAATTCCGGCGCCGAGGCCAACGAGGCCGCGTTCAAGATCGCGCGGCTGACCGGTAAGACCAAGATCGTCGCCGCGGAGGAGGCCTTCCACGGCCGGACCATGGGCGCGCTCGCCATGACCGGGCAGGCCGCCAAGCGGGAACCGTTCGCGCCCATGCCGCCCGGCGTCGAATTCGTGCCGTACGGCGATGCGGCCGCACTCGCCCGGGCCGTCGACGGGAACACCGCCGCGGTGATCCTCGAACCGATCCTGGGGGAGAGCGGCGTGGTCGTGCCGCCGGCCGACTACCTGGCCAAGGCGCGCGCCATCACCAAAGAGCAAGGCGCACTGCTGATCCTGGACGAGGTGCAGACCGGTATCGGCCGCACCGGCGCCTTCTACGCGCATCAGGCGGCGGGCATCGTGCCCGATGTCATCACTCTCGCCAAGGGTCTCGGCGGCGGGCTACCCATCGGCGCGGTACTCGCGCAGGGTGCGGCGGCCGAGCTGTTGCAGCCGGGGATGCACGGCACCACCTTCGGCGGTAACCCCGTCTGCGCCGCGGCCGCGCTCGCGGTACTGCGCACCATCGACGAGGAAGGTCTGCTGGCGCACGTCGAATCGGTCGGCAAGGTCCTCGTCGACGGCATCGACACTCTGCACCACCCGCTCGTCGACCATGTGCGGGGCGCGGGCCTGCTCATCGGCATCCAGCTCACCGCCGATGTCTCCGCGCAGGTGGAGGAATCCGCCCGCGCGGCCGGATATCTCGTGAACCCGGCCAAGCCCAATGTGATCCGGCTGGCGCCGCCACTCGTGCTCACCCAGACCCAGGCCGAGAATTTCCTGACCGACCTGCCCGGCATCCTCGATGCCGTGCAGGCCACACCGGAGAAGGGGACCAAGTGACCATCCGGCATTTCCTGCGAGACGACGACGTCACCCCGGCCGAGCAGGCCGAAATCCTGGCCCTGGCCGCCGAACTCAAGGCCGCCCCGCAATCGCGCAAGCCGTTGGCGGGCCCCCGCGGTGTGGCGGTGATGTTCGAGAAGAACTCCACCCGCACCCGCTTCTCCTTCGAAATGGGCATCGCGCAGCTGGGTGGCCACGCCGTCGTGGTGGACGGCCGCGACACCCAGCTCGGCCGCGAGGAGACCCTCGCCGACACCGGCCGCGTGCTCTCCCGCTACGTCGACGCCATCGTGTGGCGCACCTTCGAGCAGACCCGCCTCGACGAGATGGCCTCCGCCGCAACCGTTCCCGTGGTGAACGCGCTATCCAACGAATTCCACCCCTGCCAGGTGCTCGCGGACCTGCAGACGTTGAAGGAGCGCAAGGGTTCCGACCTCACCGGCCGCAACCTCACCTACCTGGGCGACGGCGCCAACAATATGGCCCACTCGCTCATGCTGGGTGGCGTCACCGCGGGCATGAACGTAACCATCGCCGCCCCCGAGGGTTTCGAACCCCTCGGCTGGATCGTCGAGGCCGCCCAGAAGCGCGCCGCCGAAACCGGCACCACGATCACCATCACCAATGACCCGCTGGCGGCCGCCGACGGCGCCGACGCCCTCGTCACCGACGCCTGGACCTCCATGGGCCAAGAAAACGACGGCCGCGACCGCGTAGCCCCCTTCCGCCCCTTCCAGGTCAACGCGGCCCTGCTCGCCCGCGCCGCCTCGGATGTGACCGTCCTGCACTGCCTCCCGGCACACCGCGGCGAAGAGGTCACCGACGAGGTCCTCGACGGCCCGCACAGCGCGGTCTGGGACGAGGCCGAGAACCGCCTGCACGCCCAGAAGGCCCTCCTGGTCTGGCTCCTCGAAAAATACGGGAGCGCCGCGTGACCACCGAGCGACGATCCCCGGCGCCCGGCAGGCCGGCCGCGGCGCCTTCAGCTTCCGCCACCGGCAATATCGCCCGCACCCGCGCCGGTCGCCAAGCCCGCATCGTCGCCATCCTCTCCGCCCAGGAAGTCCGCAGCCAAACCGAACTGGCCACCCTGCTCTCCGGCGAAGGCATCGAAACCACCCAGGCCACTCTGTCGCGTGACTTGGATGAGCTCGGCGCGGTCAAACTCCGCGCCGCCGACGGCGGCGCGGGAGTCTACGTCGTCCCCGAAGACGGCAGCCCCGTCCGCGGCGTCACCGGCGGCACCGAACGCCTCTCGAAGTTGCTGGGCGACTTACTGGTTTCCACCGACGCCAGCGGCAATATCGCAGTCCTCCGCACCCCACCCGGCGCCGCCCACTTCCTCGCCAGCGCCCTGGACCGCGCCTCCCTCCCCGAAGTGGTCGGCACCATCGCAGGCGACGACACCATAGCCGTCATCGCCCGCGAACCCATGACCGGCGCCGAACTAGCCGCCAAAATCGAACAGCTGGCCTGACTTCCGCTAGGGCCGGTCGAATTCGCCGCCGCTGACGCCCGCAGCGAAGGCATCCCACTCGGCGGCGGCGAAGACCAGCACCGGACCGGTATCACCCAGCTTCGAATCCCTGACCGCAACCCTGCCCCCGCCCAGGTGCGCCGCTTCGACGCAATCGGCATTGGAGCCGCTGCGGCTGCTCTTGAACCAGCGTGCTTCGGACAGGTCGATATTCACGCTTCGAACTCCTTCGCGATCGACAGCAACAGCTGCCTGGTTGTGTCCGGGTCCAACGCTACCCGGCCGATTTCGGCGAAAGCGTCCCGATACTGCGTCACGTCTTTCTCCTGCTCCAGATAGAGATCGCCGGTGTAACTCTCGATGTAGATCACCGGCGGCTCGGTCTGCCCGGTTGCCGGCAGCTTCGGAAACTCCAGCATGGCAAACGAACCCACCCGCGAACCGAGGTGTCTGCGCGCGTCGAACGGCACTATCCGGATGGACACGTTCGGTTGCCGTGAGACTTCCGCGAGTCGCTTCAGTTGCTGGGACATCACGCCACGGCCGCCGATCTCCTCCAGGATCACTGCCTTCGACAGGATGGCATCCACGGTGAAATCCGGATCATTCAGACGGGTTTGACGCCGAACGGTCATCTCCACGCGCTTGTCCACCTGGTCGGCCGGCATCTCCGGGGCTTCGGTCCAGGCAACCGCACGCCGGTACGCGGCCGTCTGGAACAGCCCAGGGAGCAGATTCGTCCGCCACACCGACAGGCCTCGTGCGGACTCTTCCAGTCCCAAGTAGTAGTCGAAATGGGGCTTCAGTTCGTCGGCGTACGCCCTCCACCAGTTCTTCTGGGATGTCGCGAGTTCCTGCGCCAGCCCAAGCATCTGCTTCCGTTCATCCGCGCTGACCCGGTAGGCGTCGGCCCAGACGTTCAGCCATAGCTGAGACACCCTTGACTTCAGGCCGTACTCGATGCGGGCGACCGTCTGTTGTGATGTGTCAACCAGTTGTCCCGCAGCGTATTTCGTCATCCCAGCACGCTCGCGATGGCCCGCCAGCAGTCTGCCCAGAGCCCTGGCAGGGAGCGTGGAACCAGCCATTTTCTTCGCCTCGCTATCGAAGGAGCGCTGAAATCTGGAAGTACCCAATATGAAAGTCTGGAACTTTTCGGCTGGCGAGCCAAGCTGAAACTTCCAGGAGCATGGTGATGGGGAGTGTACTTATCGCATCCCCGGTGGGCGGGAAAACCGGCTCGCATCAAACCGGCTCGCTGGTCTTGGTTGTGTCCCGCGCAGTCCACGTGATCAGCCCCGGGGTCTCCGAACATTCACCGCCACAACGGGAGTGACCAACCATGGACATGGACGGCGACCCACCCACGCACTACCGCGAAATGATGAGCGGCTCCCGGGCGGACTCGGAGCAGGAGGTGAGTTGCCGGCGCGCCCGGCTGTTCGCCTTCTCCGGGGGCGTGCTCGAACTCCAGTCATACGGCGACGAGAACGACGATTACGCAGGGTTCTACCTGGAATTTCAAGACTACATACCACTTGACGGACATCCTGAAGGAGGTGCGGTAATGCGTTACCAGCCAACGGCATTGGGCTACCTGCGGACCGACGTGTCCGGAACAAGTCAACTCTGGGACGAATCCCGGATGCGCGCACTGGCCGCCCGGCTCGGCTACGACTTCTCCGGAATCATCGTCCACGACCCCAGCTCCGGCCGCCCCCCGCTGGCCCGATTGAAATCCCACGCCACCCGCCTGGATGCCGAAGCCGTGATCGTCCCCGGCCCCCAGCATTTCGAAGACGGCCAGATCCCGAATTCGCTTCTCCAGCAACTCGATGTGCTCACCGTATCCCCCGAAAACACCTACTCCCGGGAAGCCCAACCCCCGGAAATGCGCATGTCCCGCTGAAGCGGTCAGCACCGACGTGCACGAAGATCAACCGGCCGTGGACACGGGCCTTTCCATGTCCGCTGCTAGCCGATGAGCGTGTTGAGGATTCGGTCATCACGGAGCCCTGGTCCAGGTCAGAGTACGGCACACCTAGATACCAGTGCGGGGCGCTACCGAGCCGGTCGACGACCGCGGTTGTAGCGCTAAGCAGTGGGCGCTCTTCCAGCTGGCGAGCTTGTCCAGGTTGGCTTCGAGAAACATCGCGGGCGGGTCCGGCTTCGTCTGCTCCAGGTGCTGGACGACGAAGGTATCCATCTGCGAGTAGAAGAGGCTTACCTCAGCCGGTGCGTCCGGCCGGAAACTGTTGAGCCGCTGGATCTCTCCCTGTGGATCGCTCGGCGTTTCGCCGTCCTGTAGCGCCCTCACGAGATCGACCTCGTGCTGCACCTCGGTGCACGCGTCCCCGGTCGAGCCCGGCTTCGCCTTCGAACCGTCGGAGCCGCAGGCGCTGACCGTGGCAGCTGTGGCGAGCAGAACAAGACAGGCGCTGCCGACGTGCAACACGATGACCCCCGGAAATTCGATCGGACTCGATGGTTCGGTGCGACCTTACTGGGATCTATGAACTACGTCCTGTTGGTCGGAAACGCAAAGGCGGCCAGGCCGACCCATATGTTGGCCCCTGAAGGCGTCCCAGCTGGCTACGCCGGCCAATTTCGACGGCCCTGTAGCCGATGACCAAGTGGTACCGGCAAATCTCCTCAGCAACGTGCTGTTGATCTTGCATGGCCTGGCGTCCTGCTTTGCCGCTTCCCGCGCGGTCTGCGGCGGATGGGCGGCGTGGCTGAAGATCAACGGCCCCGGGCCATCTCGGGGCCGTCGCAGCATCCGCACATGCCGAATGCCGAGTGGCACATGTGGGTCGCAAACGCCGAGAGAGAGCGGACCTGATGTGCCACTCGGCGTCGTCCGCACGGACTGCGAGACGACGAGAAGCACACGGCCGTGGCGGTTTCCGGCAAATCCCCTCAGTGGAGTGCTGTTGATCTATCTCTGAGCTCCGATGCGACCGGCGAACGTACTCGACTGCCGCTTACAAGCCTGTTCGGACCGGCCCGGCCAGTGCCGGTTGAACGCGCTTATCTGCCGATGCGTATGCGTCGTACTCATAAGTGGTGAAACCGATTTCGCGTGTCGGGTACGTCGTCATGGGACCATCGAAAGGTCGGCAACGAGCCGGCCAGGGAGGAGGGAACGCGATGACCGACGACTCCGCACCCGGCAGCGGCGGGGCGAACTGGGAGGACCAGCAGGAGGCGGTTGACGAAGAGCTGGAAGCCTTCGATCTGCATGTCTCCGATTCCGAGGCCGACCTGGATCAGTAAGCGAGGTAGTCCACAGGCTGCACGTCCGCGGACACTTCAGGGCGTCCTGACCGCTTAGTGGTTGGTCGGCCCAGCGTTCGCTACGGCAATGGGCCGAGCGTGCCAGCGGGACTGTATCTGCCGCCGTCCAAGCCGAATTGGACCGGCGGGTGTACCCGGTACTGACAGACAGTGTCGTGTTCGAACTTCCCAGCCTGGGCCAAGATGCCCAACATGACTGGGGCTGGGTTGTCGGAGCTATCACCGGCTTTCACGAGCTCGTCGCTATCGACCGACCCAGCCGCGTCATGACACTGGTCGTTGCCGCGGACGACTGACATCCGACTCGTCGCCAATATCCGCACATGCCGCTGATCGCTCGGTTCGGGACGGTCACGGTGCGCCGTACGGCTGGCTCTGCCGACTGGCATCCGGGCCACACAAGTTGCCCTCCACCTACAGTCACGCCAGATGCCAGAGGTGGCACACAACCTCCCACATGACCGCAGCGGCACTCCCCGTCAGGAAGCCGATAACACCAAGCCGGATACGGCATTGGAGAGGACGGGCGCATCGGGGTGAAACCTTGCTGGGGTTTCGTGCTGATGTGCCGCTCGCCGATCGCGTTCGGGGTGGGGTGGGGTTGCGGGTGTTCGAGGGTTGGGGTGGTGGTCTGGTTCAGTGGTCTGTGTCCTGGGCTGCGATTTCGTGTACGGCTGTTGCGATGGCGCGGAAGTCCTTTCGGACGATGGCGGTGTGGTTGCTCGGGACTTTCGCGCCTACCTGTACGTGGGGGTTGCGGGCCAGGATGGGGGTCAGGGTGGCGCGCATGGCGGCGTGGCCCTCCTCGGTGGCGCCTTGGGCGCCGCCGGAACCCACGATGAAACGCATCGGAAAGTCGACTCGGTCGAACACCGGGTCGCTGGCTGCCACGATCTCGTTCAGTTCGATGTTCACTTCGGCGGCTTGTGCGGCGCTCATGCGGGCGGCCAGTCCCAGCATGCCGGCGATCGCCATCGGGACTCGCATCTTGCGGAACAGGCGCCGGATCTCGGCGCGTCCGGCCTCGCGGTCACCGTTGTCGACGGTGGCCAGGTAGTCCCAGGGGTAGCCGCCGTCGACCATCACTACTCCGGCGACGCGGCCGGGGTTGCGGGTGGCCCACTGCACGGCCAGTGCCGCTCCGTAGGACCAGCCGACGATCAAGGGCCGCTGGACATTCCGTGCGGTGGTGACCGCGTCGATGTCGCGCAAGCACGCCTCGAACGAGTAGTCCGCCGACTTCTTCGACCGGCCCCGGGCCCGTTCGTCGAAGGTGATGTGGCGCCAGTCGTCGCCCAGTTCGGCGATGACCGGCCGCCAGCTGCGCCGGGTGGCGTAGGAGCCGTTCAGGTAGATGACCGGGCGACCGCTGCCACCGCTGTCGCTCACCGACAGTTCGGTGTCATCGACGGAAACCATTCCGTCCCAAGAGGAGTTGTCGGAAACCTTGCTGAAAGTCTTGTTCGTGTTCATGTGGACTACTGTCATCGCTCGGCCTGACACCCACCTGACACGAATCTGACACGCACCCTGACGCTGTTGATCCTCCCCGATCTCGAACCGGTTGACTCGGACCGGCGGATTTTTACTCGGGTTTCTGGGCAACCGCGAATACTCGGCGGAAGGGTAGCCAGGTGGTGCCGTCCGCTCGTTGTGGGTAGGCCTGGCGGAGGAGTGGGGCGAGTTCGGCGCGGAATTCTTCCCAATCGTTGTCGGACAAGGCGTTTCGCACCGGGCGCAGGGCGGTGCCGGTCACCCACTCCAGCACCGGATCCGGTCCTTCGAGGGCCTGCAGATACGTTGTCTCCCAGGCATCCACCCGGCATCCGGCTGCGCTGAACACATCGCCGTAGCCTTCGGGTCCCGGTACGGCGTCGCGCTTCAGTAGTCCGTGCGTTCCCAGCTTCGCTTGCCAGGGCTCGGTCGAGGCGAGTTCGCGGATTGTGATGTGGGAAGGGGAGTCGAAGTTTCCGGGGACCTGGATGGCGATCCAGGCTCCTGCGGGGAGGGCGTCGACCCATTTGGTCAGGAGCGCTTCGTGTCCTGGGACCCATTGCAGTACCGCGTTGGACACGACTACGTCGGTGTCGGGTTCAGGCTGCCAGTCGCGGACATCTTCGAGGGTTGCCGCTACGCCGATTTCCCTTGCGGCGGCGACCATTTCGGGGGAGGAGTCGAAGGCTTCGACTACGGCTCCCGGCCAGCGATCTTTGAGGGTCACGGTCAGATTGCCGGGGCCGCATCCGACGTCGGCGACTCGCCGGGGGTGTGTGGCGCCGACTCGGTTCACGAGGTCGAAGAAGGGGCGGGCGCGGTGATCGTCGAAGGCGAGGTACTTCTTGGGGTCCCACATCGGCAGCTCCCAGCTGGTTGTTTTTACCAAACCGTACGTACGTACTGTATTACTCCGACGGGGGTGTGGCAAGGCTCGGGGTGGGGTGGGGGACCCCAGTTATGAATGGGCTTGCATCGTCGTGCATAATCATTTGCAGGGCGAGACGGGGGGTCGAGGCCAACAGGACTTACACGAACGATCGAGGAGCACACGGACATGACGAAGCGGGTTGTACTCGCCTACTCCGGTGGGTTGGACACCTCTGTTGCCATCAGCTGGATCGGCAAGGAGACCGGTGCGGAGGTGGTCGCGGTGGCGATCGACCTCGGCCAGGGCGGCGAAGACATGAACGATGTGCGTCAGCGCGCGCTGGACTGCGGTGCTGTCGAATCGATCGTCGTCGACGCGCGGGACGAGTTCGCGAACGAGTACTGCCTGCCGACCATTCAGGCGAACGCGCTGTACATGGGCCGGTACCCGCTGGTGTCCGCCATCTCGCGGCCGCTGATCGTGAAGCACCTGGTCGAGGCCGCCGAGTACCACGGCGCCGACACCGTCTCGCACGGTTGCACCGGTAAGGGCAACGACCAGGTCCGCTTCGAGGTCGGCATCGGCGCGCTGGCACCGGACCTGAAGGTGATTGCGCCGGTGCGTGATTACGCCTGGACCCGTGAGAAGGCCATCGAGTTCGCCGGCGAGAACAAGCTGCCGATCAACGTCTCCAAGAAGTCGCCGTTCTCCATCGACCAGAACCTGTGGGGCCGCGCGGTCGAGACCGGCTTCCTCGAGGATCTGTGGAACGCCCCGACCAAGGACGTCTACGACTACACCGTGGACCCGACCGTCAACTTCGAAGCCCCCGACGAGCTCATCGTCACCTTCGACAAGGGCGTCCCGGTCGCCATCGACGGCCGCCCGGTCACCATGCTGGAAGCCATCACCGAGCTGAACCAGCGGGCCGGCCGCCAGGGCGTGGGCCGCCTCGACATGGTCGAGGACCGCCTCGTCGGCATCAAGTCCCGCGAGATCTACGAGGCGCCCGGCGCCATCGCGCTGATCACCGCGCACCAGGAGATGGAAGCCGTCACCGTCGAGCGCGAACTGGGCCGCTACAAGCGGCAGGTCGAGCAGCGCTGGGGCGAGCTGGTGTACGACGGCCTGTGGTACTCCCCGCTGAAGCGCGCCCTCGACGCCTTCGTGCAGGACACCCAGCAGCACGTCACCGGCGATGTCCGCATGGTGCTGCACGGCGGCAGCGTGGTCGTGAACGGCCGTCGCTCCGACGAGTCGCTCTACGACTTCAACCTCGCCACCTACGACGCCGGCGACACCTTCGACCAGTCGCTGGCCAAGGGATTCGTGCAGATCCACGGCCTGTCCTCGAAGGTCGCGGCCCGCCGGGATCTCAGCAAGAAGTAGTAGCCTGCGACCGGAGCAGGATCCGGCAGCGAGGAGGCGCCCATGCGAACCGATGACGACAGCTGGGAAATCACCGAAAGCGTGGGCGCCACCGCCATCGGCGTGGCCGCCATGCGGGCCTACGAATCCCGCCGCCCGGACGCCCTCTTCCACGACCCGTACGCCGAGAAACTGGTGCGGGCCACCGGATCCGACGGCTGGACCGCCATCCTCGACCGGGTCCTCGCGGGCGGTGACCAGGTCGGCAGCCAGTACGCCGCCAGTGGCATGAACGGCACCATGGTGGCGCGCACCCTCTACTTCGACGACTACATGAACGCCGCCGCGGCCGTGGGCATCCGGCAGGTGGTGATCCTCGCCTCCGGCCTGGACGCCCGCGCCTACCGGCTCGAATGGCCGTACGGCACCAGGATTTTCGAACTCGATCAGCCGCAGGTGCTGGCCTTCAAGGCCCGCGCCCTGGCCGGCGATACGCCCGCGGCGGACCGTCGCGAGGTCCCCATCGACCTCCGGCAGGACTGGCCGAAAGCCCTGCTGGACAAGGGCTTCGAACGCGACCTGCCGACCGCCTGGCTGGCCGAGGGACTGCTGCGCTACCTGCCCGGCCCCGCGCAGGACCTATTGTTCGAGCGGGTACTGGAACTGAGCGCGCCGGGCAGCCGCATGGCCCTGAACATGGGCATCGGCATGGAGAACATCAACCCGAAACTGCGCGCCCAGCGCGAGAAGATGATGGCCGCGGCCGGAATTCGCCTGAAGATGGAAGAACTCTTCTATCCCTGGGAAGACCGCACCGACCCGCGCGACTGGTTCGCCATGCACCGCTGGCTGGTGACCGAGGCCGACCCGGTCGAGGTCCTGGCCGCCCGCGGCCGCGCGGTACCCGAGCCGACCGGCCCGGATATGGCCCGCCACATTCTGATGACCGCAATCTCATCCTGACCGTCCACCGAGAAACCACGCGAGGAGACGACACCCCATGACACAGGCCGGCAGCACGAACGAAGGCGCGCTGTGGGGCGGACGCTTCGCCTCCGGCCCGGCCGCGGCCATGGCGGCGCTGAGCAAGTCGACCCACTTCGACTGGGTGCTCGCACCGTACGACGTCCGCGCCTCGAAAGCCCATGCGCGCGTACTGCACAAGGCCGGCCTGCTGTCGGAGACCGATCTCGCGGGCATGCTGGCCGGACTCGACCAGCTGGCGGCGGATGTGGCATCGGGCGCCTTCGGCCCCCTCGATTCCGATGAGGACGTGCACGGCGCGCTGGAACGCGGCCTGATCGACCGGGTCGGCACCGAACTGGGCGGCCGGTTGCGTGCCGGGCGTTCGCGTAATGACCAGGTCGCCACCCTGTTCCGCATGTGGCTGCGGGATGCCGTGCGCCGCGTGACCGCCGGCGTGCTGGACGTGGTGGACGCGCTGGTCGAGCAGGCCGCCGCGCACCCGGACGCGGTCATGCCGGGCAAGACCCACCTGCAGGCCGCGCAGCCCGTGCTGCTGGCGCATCACCTGCTGGCGCACGCCCATCCGCTGCTGCGCGATATCGACCGGCTGCGCGACTTCGACAAGCGGGCCGCGGTGTCCCCGTACGGTTCCGGCGCGCTCGCGGGTTCCTCGCTCGGCCTGGACCCCGAGGCCATCGCCGCCGACCTGGATTTCGATGCCGCCGCCGCGAACTCCATCGACGCCACCTCCTCGCGTGATTTCGCGGCCGAGGCGGCCTTCGTCTTCGCCATGATCGCCGTCGATCTGAGCCGCATGGCCGAAGAGGTGATCATCTGGAGCACACCGGAATTCGGCTACATCACCCTCGCCGACGCCTGGTCCACCGGTTCCTCGATCATGCCGCAGAAGAAGAACCCGGACGTCTCCGAGCTCACCCGCGGCAAGGCGGGCCGGCTCATCGGCAACCTCACCGGCCTGCTCGCCACGCTGAAGGCCCAGCCCCTGGCCTACAACCGTGACCTGCAGGAGGACAAGGAACCGGTCTTCGATTCGGTGGCGCAGCTGGAACTGCTGCTGCCCGCCATCGCCGGCCTGGTCTCCACCCTGACCTTCCACACCGACCGCATGGCCGAACTGGCTCCGGCGGGCTTCACTTTGGCCACCGATATCGCCGAATGGCTTGTCCGGCAGGGTGTTCCGTTCCGGGTGGCGCACGAGGCCGCGGGCGGCTGCGTGCGCGCGGCCGAGGCGCGCGGCGTCGGCCTGGACGAGCTCACCGATGCGGAATTCGCCGCCGTCGACCCGGCCCTCACCCCCGCCGTGCGGGAGGTGCTGACCGTGCAGGGCTCCATCGCCTCCCGCAACGCGCGCGGCGGCACCGCCGGCGTGCAGGTCGCCAAGCAGCGCGAGGAGGTCCGCAGCGCGGCCGCCGATCAGCGCACCTGGCTGCGCTGACAGACGAAATACCAACGGCCCGTGGCACTCCCGGTAAGGGGAATGCCACGGGCCGTTCGTCATCCGCGGCGGTAGTTCATATGTTTGGCGGGCGGTACGGACGCCCGCCCTTGGTCACGCACCTTGCCGCTCATCTGCTGTTGCGGCTGCTTTCCGGCCTTCGCCCGCCGCTCCTTGCGCGAGAGCTGCGGCTCGGCGGAATCATCGGATCGGTGTTCGGGCAGCGAAAAGTGTTCGGGCACAGGTCCTCCTGGATATGTGGGACCGGCTCACCGGGAATCAGCGTCCGGTCGGAGTCGGGAAAGCGCACGCCGCGGCGCGCCGAGGCACCGCGAAGACGTACGAGCAACAAGAAGTGCTCAGGAGAACAGCAACATCCACATGCCGACGACCATAACCAGAGCCGGTCCCGCCCCGCATCCCATTTAATTCCAGTCGGCGGCCTGCTCAGTTGGGGAGCACCGTGCCGGGTGCGGGCAAGGTGCCGTTGATCAGGTAGTCGACGATCGCGTCGCGGGTCTGACCGGGCAGGAACGAAGAGGTGTGGCCGTTGCCGTCCCGCGTCAGGAAGACCGCGTTCGGAATCTCGGTCGCCATCAATTGCGCCCAGCCGTACGAGGTCGACGGGTCATGGGTGGCATTGACCAGCAGCGGCCGGATGGTCGGTTTCGCGATGTCGGTGTGCGGCGGGTTGCTGAAAGCGCCCGGCCAGCCCTGACATTGGGCCAGGTAGCTGTAGGACTGGCCGATACCGAGCGTATTCGGGGCCAGGGTCGCGGCCAGTGCCTGCTCGGACTTCAGCATGGCGTAGGAATCGAAGTCGGCCCGGAACTCGGCACAGCCGACCGCCAGCCCGGCAGCATCCGCAGGGGTGGGTTTCGCGGGAGAGAGTGCGGTGGCGTCGCCGTGGCGGGCCTGATCCAGCGCCTTCGCCAGGCCGGGCCAGCCCGGGCTGACGGGCTGGAGATCGGGCGCGAAGAGCATCTGGTCCTGGATCTGCTGCATCAGATCGCCCAGGCCGACCGTGGGCTTGCACTCACCCGACGCGGCGCAACCGGGTGCCGCGAGCGGCGCCCGCCGGGCCTGCGTAGCGAGGTCGCGGACAACGGAATTCGCGTCGTCACCGCCCAGCGCGCAATCGGTGGCGGTATGACACCAGTCCGCGAAGCGATGCAGCGTGTCCTCGAACGCGGCCGTCTCGTAGACGTGCATGGCGCTCGGCGGCAGCGAATGCACCAGGGCGCCGTCCAATACCAGCGCACGGCTGTTGCCGGGGAACAGGCGCGCGTATTCGAAGCCGATCTCCGTGCCGTAGGACAGTCCGAGGTAGTTCAGCGGCCCGTCCCCGAGGCGCTGCCGCACCACATCGAGATCGCGGGCGACATTGATGGTGTCCACATGATCGAGCAGCGGACCCGTGAGCCGCTGGCAACTCTGCCCGAGCGCACGATTCGCGGCGACCAGGGCATCGAACGACGCCTGATCCGTCGGGTAGATATCGGGCAGTTTCGCCTGCAGCTCGGTATCGCATTGCACCAGTGGCTTGCTGGTGCCGATGCCGCGTGGATCGAAGCCGATGAGGTCGAAGCGGGACCGCAGTTGCGCGGGAAGGATTCCCGGATGGGCGCTTTCACCGGCCACCACGCCGGTGCCCGCGCCGCCCGGCCCGCCGGGGTCGATCACCAGCGATCCGATGCGGTGCGCCGCATCGCTCGCGGGCAGCCGGTTGAGGCCGACCGTGATCTTGTCGCCGTCCGGCTTGTCCCAATCCAGGGGTACCTCGACGGAAGCGCACTGGACCTGTGTCCCCATCTCCGCCGGGCAGTTGGTCCAGCTGAGCGGCTGGACAGCCGGTTTCGCGTCCTTCGTATCGGATCCGCAGGCGGCGCAGAGGGCGGCGAGAGCCACCGCGGACACCATCGTGCTCACGAGCTGCATGGTTCGCATGGAATCAGCCTATGAATCCGAAGATCGCCGCACATCCAGGACAACCCTGACTACCTGGGGTGCAGGCCACCCGGTACGCGCGATGTAGGGGCCGGGATCGGAGGCTGGCTATTGTGCAGCCATGACCTTCCTGCTCCTCGCGCTGGCCATCGCGTCCGAAGTGACGGCGACCGTGTCGCTGAAGTTGTCCGAGGGGTTCAGCAAGCTGACGCCGTCGATCATTGTGGTGATCGGCTACGGCCTGGCGTTCTTCTTCCTGTCCCAGGCGTTGAAGCGGGGGATGGGAATCGGTGTCGCCTACGGCATCTGGTCGGCGGTCGGCGTGGTCGCGGTGGCGACGATCGGCGCGCTGTTCCTGGGCGAGCACATCACGCCGGTGCAGATCGGCGGGATCGTGCTGGTGATCGCGGGCGTGCTCGCGCTCGAGCTGGGTGGCGCGCACTGATCCGCGCCGCCGCACCCCGGGAAGATCCGTCCGCCGATCCTCCCGGGGTCTGTCCGTTCTTCGGCGATCAATCCTCCGTGTGCGCGGTATCCTCCACGCGTACAACGTATCCCGCGTCCGCGAGGGTGGTCAGCATCTCGTCCCGATGCGCCGGGCCGCGCGTTTCCAGGGTGAGCAGCACCTCGACCTCGTCGATGGCCAGCCACGCGCCGGTGCGCGAATGCACCACGTCGAGGACGCTGGCGCCGGTGCGGCCCAGCTCGGCCAGCAGGCGGCTGAGACTGCCGGGACGATCGGAGATGGTGACCCGGGCGGCCAGGTAGCGGCCGGCGGCGCTGAGGCCGTGCCCGATCACCCGGGTCAGCAGCAGCGGGTCGATATTGCCGCCGGACAGGATGGCGCACACGGGGCCTTCGAGCGCGAGTTCTTCTGCGCCGCAAGCCATGAGCGCCGCGACGGCGGCCGCCCCGGCGGGTTCCACGATCAGCTTGGCGCGTTCCATGCAGAGCAGCAGCGCCTTCGACAACGCGTCCTCGTCGACGGTCACGATGGTCGGCTCGCACGCCACGATCTGCTCGAACGGCACCTCGCCGGGCTTGCCGACGGCGATACCGTCGGCCATGGTCGCCATCTGCTCCAACTGCACCGGCTTGCCCGCGGCCAGCGAGGCGGGCCAGGCCGCCGCCTCGGCCGCCTGCACGCCGATCACCCGCACCTCGGGCGCCAGCCGCTGCAGTGCCGCGGCCACGCCGGCGAGCAGCCCGCCGCCACCGGTCGGTACCAGCACGGTGCCGACTCGCGGGAGCTGGTCCAGGATTTCGAGCCCGACGGTGGCCTGCCCGGCGACGATGTCCACATGGTCGAACGGGTGCACCAGGGTCGCGCCGGTCTGCTCGGCGAATTCGCGTGCCGCGGTGAGGGATTCGTCGATGGTGTCGCCGACCTGATGCACGGTCGCGCCATAGGCCTTGGTGGCCACCAGTTTCGGGAGGGCCGCGCCGACCGGCATGAAGACGGTGGATTCGATGCCCAGCGAGGAGGCCGCCCAGGCCACGCCCTGGGCGTGATTACCGGCGCTGGCCGCGACCACGCCGTGCGCGCGTTCGGAGTCGGGGAGGTTGGCGATGCGGTTGTAGGCGCCGCGCGGTTTGAACGATCCGGTGCGCTGCAGGTTCTCGCACTTCAAAAACACTTCATGCCCGATTCGCTCCGAGAGCACTCGTGACGCCACCATCGGAGTTCGGCGGATTACCGGTGCCAGCAGGGTCGCCGCCGCATCGATCCGCGAGATCATGTCCATGGCTGCCATGTTGCCAGTGAATAGCGACCCCTGCCTCCAACCGAAGGAAGTTCGCCAACCGGGCACGGCGCGCTGACGGCAATCCCCGGAACAGCGGAAATGTCCGGCTATCGTCTCCATCGTCGGCTGTCTGCCCCACCTCCACCATTGCGGGAAGAGAGGGAAGCTGTGTCGAAAACAATGAAAATACTGGCGGCAGCCGGTATCTGCGCCGGTTCCGTGCTGACCCCGGCCGCCTTCGCGCCGGCGGCGCACGCCCTGCCGGCGATCGGGAGCTGCAGCGGCGGTGACTTCCGATGGACCGCGATCGACGGCGTCCTGGATATGACGCCCAAACTGCTGCACTTCACCTCGGTGGGCCGGCTGTGGGGCTGCACCGGTGATTCCGGTATCACCGGCGCCACCTTCACCGGGATGCACGTCGCCATGTCGGACTGTATGCATCCGGCCGACGGTCCGCTTACAGTGAATGTCAATTGGTCCGATGGGGAGACCAGCATGTTGTGGGGGCCGTGGCCGGTCGGCATGTCCCAGCCCACCATCGGTCCGCTGCAGGTCGTGGATGGTTTCGGGCTCGGCAGCTGGGTCCGGGTCGTCGCCGACTACGAGATGATGACGCCGGAGATGGTGATGGGGTGTATCGGCCCCGGATTGACCACCGGGACAGGCCATCTCAGCGCCGAGATGATGTGACCGGAAGCCACCCGGAACCGGCCCGTGTGAACCCCCGGAAAACGATATACGGATTCCGCAATGGGCGGGCAATGGTCGTGCAACGGAGGGGCAATAGCCTCTCCCTATGGTGATCCGGACATCACTGGAATTCGGATCGGATGCACCATGACCGATATCGTCACCCCCGCCGCAGCGTCGACCTCGGCGGACACGAAGGCCGCGGCCCCACCGCCGGCCTACGACCCACGCCTCACCAATGACGATCTGGCTCCCCTGAAGGAGCAGCGGTGGGGTTCATATCACATTTTCGCGTTCTGGATGTCGGATGTGCACAGCGTCGGCGGATACGTCACCGCCGGTAGCCTTTTCGCGCTCGGCCTGGCGGGCTGGCAGGTGCTGGCCGCCCTGCTGATCGGCATCACGATCGTATATTTCCTCTGCAATCTGGTGGCCGCGCCCAGTCAGCGGGCCGGTGTCCCGTACCCGGTCGTGTGCCGCAGCGCCTTCGGGGTGATCGGCGCGAACATCCCGGCCATCATCCGCGGCCTGATCGCGGTGGCCTGGTACGGAATTCAGACCTACCTCGCCTCGGCGGCGCTGATAGTGGTTGCGATCAAACTGTTTCCGGGTCTCGCGCCCTACGCGGTGGCGAGCCATTACGGATTCCTGGGCCTGTCGCTGCTGGGCTGGTGCGCCTACCTCGTGCTGTGGGTGATCCAGGCGGCGGTGTTCTGGCAGGGCATGGAGTCGATCCGCAAGTTCATCGACTTCTGCGGTCCCGCCGTCTATGTCGTCATGTTCGCGTTGTGCGGATACCTGATCCACAAGGCCGGCTGGGGTGCGATCAATCTGCAGCTCGGTTCGGTGAAGTACCACGGCTGGGATGCGCTGCCGGTGGTGCTGGGCGCCATCGCGCTGGTGGTGTCGTACTTCTCCGGTCCCATGCTGAACTTCGGTGACTTCTCGCGGTACGCCAAGTCGCTGGGGGCGGTGCGGCGCGGGAACCTGCTCGGCCTGCCGGTGAACTTCCTCGCGTTCTCGCTGCTGGTGGTGATCACCGCGTCGCTGACCATTCCGGTATACGGGCAGCTCATCACCGATCCGGTGGAGACCGTGGCGCGCATCGACTCCACCTTCGCGATCGTGCTGGGCGCCCTGACCTTCACCATCGCGACGGTCGGCATCAATATCGTCGCCAACTTCATTTCGCCGGCCTTCGATTTCTCGCATGTGAGCCCGCAGCGGATCAGCTGGCGCATGGGCGGCATGATCGCCGCGATCGGGTCGGTGCTGATCACGCCGTGGAATCTGTACAACAATCCGGATGTCATCCATTACACGCTGGAAGTCCTCGGGGCTTTCATCGGCCCGCTGTTCGGGGTGCTGATCGCGGACTACTACCTGGTGCGCAAGCGGACCATCGTGGTGGACGACCTGTTCACCATGTCGGAGTCCGGAAGGTACTGGTACCGCAAGGGATTCAATCCGGTGGCGGTCATCGCGACCGTGGTGGGCGCGGCCTTCGCGGTCTTCCCGGTGCTGGCGACGAGCCTGTACGGGATGAACACCGCCGCGCAATACAGCTGGTTCATCGGATGCGGGCTGGCGCTGGTGACATATGTCGTGATCGCCAAATATTTGCCGGGTATGAATTCGCAGTCGAATAAGACTGTGGCGCCGGTTACATAATCCGCACGGGGGCGCGTATTAAAACGCACACCGCCGAAATCTGCTTTTCCCAGTCGGAATTAGTACCGTAGGAGACATGCAGCTCTCCCGGTTCACAGATCTCGGATTGCGCGCCCTCATGCGACTGGCCGTCAGTAGTGGCGCCGAGGAACGAGTCACCGTCAAACTCATTGCCAGACAGGTGAACGCCTCGGAGAACTACGTGGCCAAGGCGGTCTCCAAACTCGCCGAACTCGGGTTCGTGGAGTCCCAGCGCGGACGTACCGGCGGCATCTTCCTCACTGCCGCCGGCCGCACCACCACCCTCGGAAAGATCACGCGCGCCCTCGAGGGCGACTGCGAGGTCATCGAATGCGCCGGCGACAATCCCTGCCCGCTCGCGGGTGCCTGCAATTTGCGGGGCGCCCTCGGGCGGGCCCAGGAGGCCTTCTACGCCGAGCTCGATCGCTACACGATCATCGACGTGGTGGATCAGCGGACCGTGGATTTGCTGTACCTGCCGCACATGCCGACGGCCGCATTCGCAAACGAATAGGAGATCCCCATGACGCTCGCACCGGATTCCGCGCTGCCCGCGGCCTTCGAATTGGAAGCCGAGCACGCCGAAGTCATCCGGGCGACGCTACCGCTCGTCGGGGCCCGGATCGACGACATCACTCCGCTCTTCTATCGCAAGCTGTTCACGGCGCACCCGGAGCTGCTGCGCGACCGCTTCAATCGCGGCAACCAGCAGCAGGGCGCACAGCAGCGGGCGCTCGCCGCGTCCATCGCCACCTATGCCACCCACCTGGTGGATCCGGCCCTGCCGCATCCGCGAGAGTTGTTGTCCCGCATCGGCCACAAGCACGCCTCGCTGGGCGTCACCGCCGCCGAATACCGGATCGTGCACGAGCATCTGTTCGCCGCGATCGTCGAGGTACTGGGCGCGGAGACGGTCACCGCGGCGGTCGCCGCCTGGGATCGTGTGTATTGGCTGATGGCAACCACTCTCATCGACTTCGAGCAGTCGCTCTACGCGGGGGCCGGCGTCGAGGCCGGGGACGTGTTCCGGGAAACCCGGGTGGTGCAGCGCATCGACGATCCGTCCGGGGTGGCGGTATTCGTGGTGGAATCCGCGGATGCCGAGCGGTCACTGCCGGAATTCGTGCCCGGCCAGTACGTCTCGGTCGGCGCGGACCTGCCCGACGGCGCCCGTCAGCTGCGGCAATACAGCCTCACCAACCGTTCCGGCGGCGGCCGGCTGGCCTTCGCGGTGCGAAAGGTGGTGGCGGAGGCCGGGACTCCGGCCGGGGAGGTCTCGACCTGGCTGCACGACACCGTCGGCGTCGGCGATCGGCTCCAGATCACCCTGCCGTTCGGTGATCTCACCATCGACCCGGCGGCCACTACGCCGCTGGTCCTGATCTCCGCGGGTATCGGCATCACCCCGATGGCCGGCATTCTCGAATACCTGGCCGCGGAGTCGCCCGCCCGGCCCGTTCTCATCCTGCATGCCGACCGGTCGGCCACCACGCACCCGCTGCGCGAACGCGTCACGGATCTGATTGCGGGCCTGGGCAATGCGGAAACGCACGCCTGGTACGAGGAGGACCTCACCGGCCTGATGGACCTGGCCGGAATCGAGCTCCCGGCGGACGCGGACTACTACCTGTGCGGTGGCAGCGGTTTCCTGCAGTCGGTCCGCACGCAGCTGAATGCCGCCGGAATCTCCGGCAACCGAGTGCATTTCGAGCTCTTCGCGCCCAATGACTGGCTGCTCGACTGACTGGCTGCCCGACGCGGCCGTCTGACCGGCAGGCGTCGCAGCTGTTCGAAACCCCTGTAGGCCGGGAGCCTGTGCGGCGCCCTTCATGGCGCATGCCCGTACAGGCTCCCGGCCTTCGTTCCGGGCAGTGGTCGCGGCCGCCCGGGACTGCTCGGGGTCCGGTGGATCAGGCCGGAGCGTGGCCCGTATTCGGGCGCGGGGTCCGGCCGGACGCGGCGATCACCCTCAGCACACCGCCCAGCCACGGGGTGTAGCGCTGCGGGTAGGCGGCCACCGCGGGGGCCAGCGAGGCGGGGTCGATCCAGGCGATCTCCTCGACCTCGGCCGGATCGGGTGCGGGAGTGGCGTCCGTCAGCCGGCCGATGAGCACGTGGTCGAATTCGTACTCGACACGGCCGGTGCTCAGGTCGTCGGCCTGATAGGTGAACTTGCCCACCTCGGTCAGTTCGGCGGACAGGCCCATCTCTTCCTGCAGGCGGATGGCGGCGGCCTCGGCGACATCCTGGCCGGGTGCGGGATGCCCGCAGCAGGTATTGGTCCACAGCAGCGGGAATCGGGTCTTCACGGCCGCGCGCTGCTGCAGCAGCACCCGGCCCTCGGGATCGAACAGCAGCACCGAGAACGCCCGGTGCAGGCGTCCCGGTGCGGTGTGCGCCGCCGCCACCGGCAGCGAGCCGACCGGTCGGCCCTGCTCGTCCACGAGCTCGACGAGCAGGGTTTCACGGTCGACCGCCGGGGTGGCGTCGGATGCGTCGATAGTGCCGGTCACTTGCCCACCTTATCGGCGGCGATCAACAGGTACTGGAAACTCCCCTCCTTGTAGGAGGTCAGGAAGGGCTTCTCCACACCCGTCGCGAGCTCGGACTTCGTGCGCATTTCCCAGTACGGGATGGTGGCCGCGGTGAGGTCGGTCACGGCGGCGGGCACCAGGCCGTTGGCGGCCAGTGCGGCGAAGTAGCGGCTGCGCGGATGGATATTGCAGCCGTAGTGGGCGTCGATCCAGCTCACCGAGGCCGAGCGGGCGCCGAACAGATCGTTCGAGCAACCGGTGATGCAGACGTACCGTCCGCCCGGTTCGAGCAGTCGCGAGAACTCCGCGAACAGCTCGAAAAGATCGACGTACATGGTGGTTTCATTGGTCCAGATGCCCCGCCGGGAACCCGTCTCGAAACCGGTGTCGAGCATGTTCGCGAAGTGGAACTTCACCTTGTCCGCCACCCCGCGGTCCGCCGCCTGCGCATTGGCGAAGTTCACCTGGTATTCGGAGATGGTGACGCCGTCCACGCCGCAGCCGAACCGCTGATTGGCCATGAAACTCGTTCCGCCGCGGCCGGATCCGCCGTCCATGAGCCGGTCGCCGGGGCGGACATCGCCGAGGCTGTCCAGCAGCAGATCGGCCTGTGCGGTCTCCAGCCGGTGCAGATCCGCGACGATGCGCTCCTGACGGGTCGCCTCGGGGCCTTCCAGGACCGACCAGTCCGGCTCGCCGATGCCGTAGTGATGGTGGTAGAGCCCGTCCACCTCACCGAGTTTGGTGTTCACCCGGTCGTCGTTGGGGTTGTTGTTCCAGTAGGCGGCGACCGACTTCTGATAGTCGGTCTTCAGGACGCCGCGGGCGGGGGCCTCGGTCGTGCCGGCTTCGGAAGTGCCGTCGGAGTGGAGCATGGTCATGCGAGATCATCCTCTCGATCGCGGATAGAGACAGCGGAACCCGGCCGGGGCTCAGGTCCGCTCGTTGTAGCGGCGGCTGTCGGCGTGCCAGGCGCGATTGCCGCCCATCCAGGCCCACAGGCCGCCGAGGAAGCGGCGTAGTTCGGGGGAGCCGGTGGCGGCGAGCACGCTCGCCTCGGCCTCGAAGCGGTGCACCAGTTCGTCGTGGACCTCGGCGGTGCGCTGCACGGCCTCGCGGCGTGAGCACTGTTCCTCGGCGGCCAGCACCGTCGGCAGATTGAATTCCCTGCCGTCGGAGAGGTCTTCGCGGGCCATCGAGTAGAGGTCGTTGACCATCTGGCTGGCGAGCGCGGCGGTGGTGGTCACCTTGCGCACCCGGGGATCGGTGTATTCGGCCGCCGGGAGTTCGTAGCCGCCCACCGCGTCGAGCGGGGCCATGCACGGCAGGAAGCTGTGCGGCTGCCGATTCAGCAGGTACTCCCAGACCGGTGGCATGCGGCCCGCGGTGCGCCAGCCGGCCTCCGCGCCGAGCGCGATGAACCAGCCGCCGATCTCGGTCCGCAGCCGCGCCACCTGGGTGGGCGAGGCGAACTGGGACAGATGCTCGAAGGAGGTCCGGAAGGCCCGCAGAATCGGATCGCTCTGCAGCGCCTTCTCCACCTGCGCCTGATACCGGGCCGGTAGGAACACGGGATCCATTGTCGCGGCGGCCAATTCGAGCCGGGGCCCGAGTTCCGCCGCCGCGGTGGACTTGCTCCCGTCCGGTGCGATATCGCTGGCATCCTCCTCGCAGTAGTAGTCGTCCACCGACCACTCCGACACCGCGCACTTGGCCACCGCCAGTAGCCGATCCGCGTCATCGCAGTCCGGATGCGCCAGCATGATCAACCGCCCGAAGTCGGCCTTCCGCAATTCGTCCAGCCGGCCCTCGTACAGCCCGATGGCCTGCGCCCAGGCCAGAATCCCCTCGTTCACCGCCGCCGCCAGCACCGGATCGTCCCGCACCGGCGGCGGGCAGTACAGCGTGGGAATGACCTGCTCCTTCGCCTTCCGCCGCGTGAAGGAGGTCCCGATCCCGCTGGGCCCGTGCGAAACCTGCCGCCCGGTCCCGTTCGCCGTACTCGGCGCCACCGCACTCGGCGCCCCCGGCGCGACGGCCACCGAGGTGGCGACCGCCGGAGCCGCAGCGTCCGCCTCGACCACCGTGTCGGCGCGGGCTGCCGGGGACGTCGGTGCAGCCGGCGCGTCCTGGATCGGCTGGTTGGGCCGCCGACAGTGCGCCGAGGTAGTTCCGAGACCGTTGGGCCCCTGCGGCATTCGCCCCGGCCGCCCGGGTGTGGCCGCACCGGTAGGGGATGCGGCGCTGCCCGGGACGGTCCGCCCGCCCTCGGAGCTACCGAGTCCGGTCGGTCCGGCGGGCGTCGAGCGCCGCGCCGCAGCACCCGATGATGCTGCGGGAGCAGAGTTTTCGGGCGGCGCCGCGGGTAGGCCACCGGAACCGAGGCCCCGGGGGATCGGGCCCTGGGGTCCGCGGGCGGGAGGTGCGGCGTGGACCGGTGCGACCGCGCCGCCGGAGGGGGAGGGAGGTTGGGCTGCCTGCTGGGCGATCTGAGCGATGGCCTCGAGAGTGGGGAGGGATGGGGTCACGGCGGGGGCGCCGAGACCTCTGGGGCCGAGCAGGCGGGGGCCGTGCGACTCGGTGGTATCGGACTCGCCGGGTCGTGAATCATCGAGTGCGGCAGGGCGTTTCGTACCGAAGAGCACTGCCGGGACGGTGGGATCCAGGTTGGTCAGGAGCGCGGCGACAGCCGCCGCCACCTCGTGGGTGGCGGGCGGCGCCGCGGCGCGGGAGAGCACCGACATGGCCTGCTCCGATCAGTCGGACTGCCGGGCGACCAGGACGTTGTCGAGGATGCCGAGCGCGTCGGGGACCAGGACGGCGGCCGAGTAGTAACAGGAGACCAGGTAGGAGATGATCGACTGGTCGTCGATGCCCTTGAACCGCACGTTCAGGCTGGGCTCGTACTCGTCCGGAATTCCGGTCTGCCGCAGGCCGATCACGCCCTGCTCCTTCTCGCCGGTGCGCATGGCGAGAATCGAGGTGGTCTGGGTATCGCTGACCGGGATCTTGCTGCACGGGTAGATGGGGACGCCGCGCCAGGCGGGCACGCGATGCCCGTCGATCTCCACCGGATCCGGGTAGAGGCCACGCTTGTTGCATTCGCGCCCGAACGCCGCGATCGCCTTGGGGTGGGCCAGGAACAGTTTGGTGCTGCGCCGCATGGCGAGCAGCTCGTCCATATCGTCCGGGGTCGGCGCACCGGACTCGGCGTAGATGCGCTGCTTGAGATCGCAGTTGTTGAGCAGCCCGAAGTCCTCGTTGTTCACCAGGTCGTATTCGCGGCGCTCGTAGAGGGCTTCGATGGTAAGCCGCAACTGCTGTTCGATCTGATCCATCGGGTCGTTGAACAGGTCCGCGACGCGGGTGTGCACCCGCAGCACGCTCTGCGCCAGGCTGAGCTCGTATTCGCGGGGCTGGGCGTCGTAGTCGACGAAGGTGCCTTCGAGCAGTGGTTCCCCGGAATGGCCGGAGGAGACCCGGATTTCGGCCTCGCCGTGTTTGTTCTGCGGCTTGGGCGGTGCGGCGGCGATGGCGTCCAGATGCCGCTGCAGTGGCGGAATGTCCTCCAGCAGCCTGTTGAGCGCCTCGCGGGGGAGCACGAGCATGGTGGTCGGGGTGACCGTCTTGACCGTCACCGGCCAGAGCACGTCGCCGTCGGTGAGGGTTTCATCGCCGAAGAAATCGCCGCCGGCCAGCATACCGAGCTTGGTGGTCTCACCGTATTCGCCGGTGCCGATCTTGGAGAGCTTGCCGTGCACGATCAGCATGACCTGGTCCATGGGGTTGCCGAATTCGGCGACCACGGTGCCGGGATCGAGGTCGCGCTGTTCGAAGCGCCGGGCCACGGTCGCCAGGATCTCTTCGTCGTCGAAGGTCCGCAGCTGCGGCAGTTCCTGCAGTTCCAGGGGAATGACCCGGGCATGCGGGCCGTCGATGATGAATTCCACCTCGCCGTTGCCGACCGTATGGGTGAGTCGCCGGTTGACGCGGTAGATACCACCTTTCACCTGGCTCCAGGGCAGCGCACGGGTCAGCCACCGGGAGGTGATGCCCTGCATCTGGGGTTCGGATTTGGTGGTGTGCGCCAGCTGATGGGCGGCGGCGGTACTGAGGGATTTGCGGTGATTGGTTTCGGTCTGGATGGGGGATTCGATGGTCATGCTGCGGTCCTCACCTCTAAGGGCCACCGCGATTATCAGCAAAAGCGGTGGAGTCCATGGCGAAACAGCAGGCCCGTCCGGGTCTGCAAGAGCTGAATGAGTGAGTGAAAGAACAAGCGCGACAGTGCGTTCCAGCGATACCGATGGTAGTTCCGCTCGTTGTACGGCCGCAGTAAAACGCATAAACATGATGGCCAGTACATTGCTGTGAGTCCCGCTGTGGACTTTGCCGCCTCGCACTCGCGGAATACCAAGGCGCGCGGTGGGTCTCGGCAACTCGATGATGACCGGGGGAATGTTGTCTCGGATGGGTGGATTCGCAGGTTCACACGATTTTCGCCGAACAACCGGACGGTCGGATCTGCTTGCTGATTGCTACGTTTGAGAAGGCCGATCGGTCTGTATCCGGTAGCCCTCATGGTGCTGGTCACAAGCCCCGCGAAGTAAGCTGGCCTTATGGCAAGCTCATCGGGACGCGTCGGGGCGGATGACGCTGGTCACGAGCAGGGTGAGGCTGGGAGCAAAGCCGTGAAATTCAATACGAGGTCCGTGGTGGGTCCGATGCAGCGCCTGGTGGCGACGGCCCAGAACGGACTGGAGGTGATCCGGTTCGGGGGACTGGCTCACGACATCGAGTCCTCGCCGTACGAGGTCACCGAGCGCAAGCGCATGTACCGCCTGCGGCACTATTTCCCGGACGACACCACCGCCGATCGGCCCGTCGTGGTGCTGGTCCCGCCCATCATGGTGAGCGCCGAGATCTGGGACGTGAATGCCGCGGACGGGGCCGTCGGCATGCTGCACAGCGCCGGAATCGATTGCTGGGTGGTCGATTTCGGCTCACCCGCCACCGAGGAGGGCGGCTGGGACCGCGACCTCGCCGACCATGTGCTCGCCGTCAGCAGCGCCGTCGACACCGTCACCGAGCTGACCGGGCGCGCCGTCCATCTCATGGGCTACTCGCAGGGCGGCATGTTCGCCTATCAGACCGCGGCCTACCGCTACGGCAAGGGCGTGGAATCCATCGTCACCTTCGGCAGCCCGGTGGACGCCGTCGCCGGCATGCCGTTCGGGCTGCCGCACGGCCTGGTCTCCGACGCCGCCGACTTCCTCACCGACCATGTGCTGAACCGGTTGCCGATCACCGATTCCATGGTGCGCCTGGGCTTCCAGGCCCTGGACCCGGTCAAGACCGCCCGCGCCCGGCTGGACTTCCTGCGCCAGCTGCACAACCGCGACGCCCTGCTGCCCAAGGAACGCCAGCGCCGCTTCCTGGAGGGCGAGGGCTGGCTCGGCTACCCCGGTCCCGCGCTCACCGATCTGCTGCAGCAGTTCGTGAAGCACAATCGAATGATGCTGGGCGGCTTCGTGATCCGCGATCAGCTCATCTCGCTGGCCGAGCTGAAGTGCCCGATCCTGGCCTTCGTCGGTGAGGTCGACGATATCGGCCAGCCCGCCGCCGTGCGCGGCATCGTGCGCGCCGCACCCAACGCCGAGGTGTACGAAGCCAGTTTGATCGCAGGGCATTTCGGCCTCGTCTCCGGTTCCACCGCCACCCGCCAGACCTGGCCGCTGGTGCGCGACTGGGTGAACTGGCAGTCCGGCCGCGGCGAGCTGCCCGAGCAGATCCAGCACATGAGCCTCGAGGTGGCGCGCAAGGGCCCCAGCTCCGGCTTCACCCGCGCGGTGCACGCGCTCGGCAGCCTGGCCGAGGCCGGCACCAGCCTGGGCAAGACCATCGAGGGCGTCGCGGGACAGACGCTGCGCGGCACAGTCGAACTCACCGGCGAGGCCGCCCGCGCGCTGCCCCGCCTCACCCGCCTCGGCATGATCCAGCCGCACACCCGGATCTCGCTGGGCCGGCTGCTCGGCGAGCACGCGCGGAACAATCCGTCGCGGGAATGCTTCCTGTTCGAGGATCGCGTGCATACCAACAAGGCGGTGAACCAGCGCATCGACAATGTGGTGCGCGGCCTCATCTCCGTCGGCGTGCGCCCGGCCACCCGGGTCGGCGTGGTCATGGAGACCCGGCCCAGTGCCCTGGTCGCCATCGCGGCCCTGTCCCGGCTGGGCGCGGTCGCGGTGCTGCTGGCGCCGGGCAGTGAACTGTCCAAGGTGGTCGAACTGACCGGGGCGCGACTGCTGCTCGCGGATCCGGAGAACCTGGCGGCCGCCGTGGCCACCGGGCATCGGGTGCTGGTGCTCGGCGGTGGATCGCGCGACGCGGGCACCGATCACCTCGGCATCCCGCACGGCAGCGATGTCGTCGATATGGAGCAGATCGACCCGGACGCGGTCAGCCTGCCCGCGTGGTACCGGCCCAATCCGGGCCTGGCGCGTGAGCTCGCGTTCATCCTGGTCACCGGGACGGGCGATCACTTCGACGTCAAATACATCACCAATCACCGGTGGGCGCTGTCCGCGTTCGGTACCGCGACCGCGGCCGACCTGGACCGCAACGACACCGTGTATTGCCTTGCGCCGCTGCACCATTCCTCTGGACTATTAGTCAGCTTGGGTGGCGCGGTGGCGGGTGGCAGCCGCATCGCGCTGGCGCGTTCGCTGGATCCGGCGCAGTTCGCCGAGGAGGTGCACCGGTACGGCGTCACGGTGGTCACCTACACCTGGACCATGATGCGCGACATCCTGGACGCCGACAACTTCCCGAACGGGCATCCGCATCCGATCCGGTTGTTCATCGGTTCCGGTATGCCCGCGGGATTGTGGCGGCGCACCCAGGAGCGGTTCGACGCCCGCGTGCTGGAGTTCTACGCCTCCATCGAGGGAGATGTGGTGCTGGCCAACGTGTCCGGCATCAAGATCGCCTGCAAGGGCCGGCCGGTGCCCGGCACCGCGCGCGTCGAGCTCATCGCCTACGACCCGACCACCGACGAGATCCTGGTCGACGATTCGGGTTTCGCGCGCCGCTGCGCCGACAACGAGGTGGGGTTGCTCATCGGCACCGCTTCCGACACCGTCGACCTCTCGGCCGGCGGCCTGCGCGGCGTCTTCGCGCCCGGCGACTCCTGGATGCCCACCGAGAACCTCTTCCGCCGCGACAGCGACGGGGACTACTGGCTGATGGACCGGCGCGACACCGTCATTCACACGCCGCGCGGGCCGGTCTACACCCAGCCCATCGTGGACCTGCTGAACGACATCACCGCCGTGGACATGGAGGTCGCCTTCGCGGTGCCGGTGCGCGACCGCATCCTCGCGGTGGCGGCGGTGAGCGTCCGTGACGGTTTCACCCTGGCGCCCAAGGATGTCAGCGAGGCCGTGCGCGCGCTGCCGCCGGCGCAGCGGCCGGACATCGTCTACGTGGTCGACGAGATCCCGCGCAGTTCCACCTTCCGTCCGTCCACGCGGGCGGTGCAGGCCGCGGGCCGCGCCGAACCCGACGACCGGACCTGGTGGTACAACCGGGAATCCGAGGCCTACGAGGTGCTCACCCCCGAACTGGTCACCCGCCTGTTCGCCTGATCCGGTTGAACCGGCGGGCCCGCCGATCCGTGTAGTGGTGTGTGGGTGAGGCTGAAAAGCCTTATCCAACATCATATTTCCGGATCGACTTACCTCGAAGGGGGTAGGCGGGATGACGCAGGGCACACGCACGGAAGTTGCGGAAGACGTCGATCGGGACGAGGTTCCGATCCTGCGCAGAGTACTGACCGAGGGGGTCGGTACTTTTGTGCTGGTATTCGCAGGTGTCGGGACGGCGGTACTGGCCGGCGGCAGGGTCGGGGCGCTCGGGGTCTCACTGGCATTCGGATTCACCCTGCTGTGCCTGGTCTACGCCATCGGCCGGGTGTCCGGGTGCCATATCAATCCGGCGGTGACGCTCGGTCACCTGGCGCTGGGCCGCATTTCGGTCGTGGCCGCGAGCCTGTACGTGGCCGCACAGGCGGCCGGCGCGCTCCTCGCCGGACTGCTCGTCTACGCGATAGCCGGTGGCCTGCCCGGATATCACCGCGCGGACGGATTGGCCGCCAACGGATTCGGCGAATACAGTCCAGCCGCGAAGGGCGGGCAGGACGGGTACGGGCTGTGGGCCACGATCACGGTCGAGGTGGTGCTGACCGCGCTACTGGTGTTCGTGGTGCTGTCGGTGACCGAACAGGTGGCCGATACCGCGCTCGCCGGGCTGGCCATCGGCATCACCCTGGCCGTGACCAATCTGGTCGCCATCCCGGTCGACAATGCCTCGATCAACCCGGCCCGCAGTCTCGCCTCGGCGCCGTTCCAGGACGACGCCCTCGGACAGTTGTGGGCCTTCATCGTCTTCCCGCTGGTCGGCGGGGTGATCGGCGCGCTGGTCTACGCCGCCGTGCACGGCCGCCCGGTCAGACGGTGAAGGAGGTCACCCCGTCCACCACGCGCGCCAGCTGCTCTGCGGTCAGTCCCGGCCAGAGCGGCAGGCGCACAACGGTTCCGGAGAACTCCGCGCTGCGCGTGCACGGCACCGGAGTACGACCCAGTTTCAGCCCTGCCGGGCTGGAATCCAGTGGTACGTAATGGAACGGGGCCACGATGCCGCGCTGCGCCAGATGCGTGATGAGGTCGTCGCGGCGGTGCTCGTCGGGCACCCGCAGGTAGTAGAGGTGCGCCGTGTGATCGCGATCCGCCGGCACCGTCATGAGCCGGACATCATTGCGGCGCGCCCACTCCGGGAGCGCGGCGGCGTAGGTGTTCCACACCCGGTGCCGGTTCTCCTGGATGGTGTCGAACTCGCTCAGCTGCGCGTCCAGCACCGCGGCGTTCAATTCGCTCGGCAGGTAGCTGGAGCCGATGTCCTGCCACGAGTACTTGTCCACCGCGCCGCGCAGGAACCGCGCCCGGTCGGTGCCCTTCTCGCGGATGATCTCCGCCCGCGCCATCAGGATCTCGTCGGTGAGCAGCACCGCGCCGCCCTCACCGCAGTGAATGTTCTTGGTGTCGTGGAAACTCAGCGCGCCGATGGTGCCGATGGTGCCCAGCGGGCGGCCCCGCCAGCGGCCACCCAGGCCGTGCGCGTTGTCCTCGATGATGGCGATGCCATTGGCGTCGGCGAGGCGCTGCAGGCCCTCCATGTCCGCCGCCACGCCGCCGTAGTGGATCACCATGATGGCCTTGGTGCGCGGCGTGATGAGCTGCGCCACCGACTCCGGGTCCAGATTGCCGGTGGATAGGTCGATATCGGCGAAAACCACTGTGGCGCCGCGCAGGGCCATGGCGGTGGCGCTGGAGGTGAACGCGAAGCTCGGGACGATGACCTCGTCGTCCGGGCCGAGTTCCAGCAGCAGCCCGGACATTTCGAGCGCGTGCGTGCACGAGGTGGTCAGCAGTGCGTACGGCGCCCCGGTGACCTCCCGCAGCTTCGCCGTCGCGGCCGCGGTGAACGGGCCGTCGCCGTGACTGTGGTCGGAGGACAGCACCGCTTCCACATTGGGCAGCTCACGCGCGGCACGGAACGGGCGGCTGAAGATGATGCGGTCAGTGCTCACCCGGGTCTGTCCCTCTCATTGCTGCGTCGTATTCGATTTCACGGTAGCGGTTTTCGCGCGGTTCGGGCCGCGGCGTGGGCGAATCCACTGTCAGGTATAGCGGTTTGCCCACCAGGACGTGCAACGCCACACCGAGATATTCGGCGATCAGGCCCAGCGAGAACAGCACCGCGCCCGAACACAACAGCAGCACCGTCATGAGCGAGGCCCAGCCCTCCGGATCGGAACTGCTGTCGGTCAGCGCCTGATACACCACCCACGCCGCCATGATCCCGCCGACCACGGCGAGCGTGACGCCCAGCAGGCTCACCAGGCGCAGGCCGCGAGTTCCGCTGCACAGCACCATCTTCCAGAACAGCGAGAACAACCGGCGGTAGTTGTAGCCGGAATCCTCGCGGCCCTCGGCGCGCAAGGTGACCGGCACCTGCGCGACATCGCCCACCACCCAGGTGAGCGCCACATCCAAATACACTCCGTTGGAGGCGACTCCGGCCAGCTGCCGCGCGATATCGCCGCGGATCAACCGGTAGGACTCGAAGCGGGTGGAGTCCGGGAACGCGAACAGCGTGGCCAGCACCACCTTCGCGCCGCGCGAGGTGATATTGCGCAGGAAGCCGTGCGGGCGGGTGTTGCTGGGCTTGGAATACACCAGGTCCGCGCGCTGGTCCAGTGCCGCGTCGAGGAATTCGCCGATGAACGCCGGATCGTGCTGCCCGTCCTCGTCCATGGTGACGGTCCAGTCGCCGTGCGCGGCGGCCATGCCGGCGATGGTGGCGGCGTCCTGCCCGTAGTTGCGGCTCATCCACACCACCCGCACCTGCGGATAGGTTTCGGCGAGCTCCTGCAGCACCACATCGGAGCGGTCGGGGCCGTGGTCGTGCACCAGCACGATGTCGTCCACTCCGAAGAGCACGCCGTCCGGTGTCGTGACCGGTCCGCCCAGTTTGTCCAGCTCGGCAACGAGCGCGGCAATGGTCTCCTCGCCCCGGTACACGGGCACGACAACGGACACGGCGTGCACCCGCCCGGGGACGGGGGCGCCGCGTCGATCGGTCTCGGACCGAGGGGTGCGGGCAGACGGAATCGGCATCAGCTCAATCGACTTTCGAGGACGGTGCGCGCCGGAACTCCTCGCTGAACAGCAGAGTTCGAGCCGCGGTGAACTTTAACACGCTGCAGGTCGCGACAATCGGGTCGCGGGCTGATCATGGCCACATCATTCCTTACGTCCGGAATCTCCCAACGGACTGGGACAATGCCATCCGGCGAAACGCACTGTAGGGTCTGGAACTCGTGGTGGAAAGCTCAATTTCCGAGGTGGTCGGGGCCACCGAATCCGAGGCCGATGAACGGGCGGCGCGGCGTGCAGTGAACCGCTGGGGCATGATCACCGTCGCCGGTGTCGCGCTCGGATACCTCGCGGTCGTGCTGGCAAATGCCCGGCACTTCTTCACCGATGACACTGAATCCCAGTACACCGGGCTCTGGGTGTTCTTCGGTCGTGCCTTCCGCGAGGGGCATTTCCCGCTGCTCATTCCCGAGCAGTGGATGACCGGCAATTACACCAATGAGGAAGCGGGACTTTTCAATCCGCCGCAGCTGCTGATCGACCTGATCACGCCCTCGGTGCCGAACCTGGCGGTGTACGCCACCCTCGTCAAACTCGTCTTCGCGATCATCGCCGGCCTCGGCGTGTACCGCGTCTGCCTCGTATACGGTTCCCGGCCCGAATGGGCCGCGGTCGCCGGTGTGGCCATGCCCTTCACCGGGTTCTTCCTCTTCTTCGACGAGGCCAGCTGGTACACGGCCATGACCGGCACCGCGTGGATGATCCACGCCTGGGCCTCCTCGGTGCGGTATGCCCGCGGCAAGGGCGGCCCGATCCCGGTCTTCCTCTACCTCTACCTCGCGATCACCGTGCAGTACGTGTTCCCGGCGGTGGAAGCGGTATTGATGCTGCTGGCCGTCGCGGTGGGCGAAGTGGTGCTGCGCGGGAAGGCATCCTGGCTGCCGCTGCTGCGCTTGACCGCCGCCGCGGGCTGCGCGGGTCTCGCCGGTCTGGCGACCTTCCTGCCGAGCATGTTGTCGGCACAGGTGAGCTGGCGCGGCAATTCGCAGATCAATAACGACATGTTCCTGACCGTGCCGTGGTCGGAATCGCTGAATGCCAGCCTGCCGAGCACGATGCCCGCGTTCCAGTCGTGGTGGGGATATGTGCAGCCGCTGCCCATGACCTATATCGCCTGGTTCCTGATTCCGGCATTGGCATTCGTGGACTGGGCCGCGGCGCGGGCGCGGTGGAAGGAATTCGTCTCCATCTCGCTGTTCGCGCTCATGGCCCTGATGTGGACCGCGGGGCCGGGCACCGTCGGGCCACTACGCTGGCCCGCGCGCGTACTTCCCATGCTGGCGCTGGGTCTGCTGGTGCTGGTGTGTGTACTGCTCGGGCGCTTCGGCACGGTACGCAACTGGCGTAACCGGGGCATTGCCGCCGGGGTACTGATCCTCGCGCTGTGGGTGCGCACCTTCTCCGCCGACCCGCACGATGTGCTCTGGCATGTGCTGTCAGCGGTCATCGTGGCGGTCCTCGGTGCGGCGGTGGTGTGGCTGGGGCGCACGCGCGGCGTCGCAGCGGCGGCCGCGCTGACCCTGGCCGCCGTCATACCGATCGCCTATTTCCAGGTGCGGTCCGTGCAGCCTACGCCCATGTCGTGGAACCTGCCCGCGAACCGGGAAGACGCCAAACAGGTTTTCCCGAAGTTCGCCGACGGCACCACGATTCAGCTTTCCGACCGCGGTCTGCTGCAGCCCGCGGACAAGAGCCTGCAGGGCGCGTACGGGTCGCTGGTGTGGGGCAACTACGCCAAGGACCTGGAACGCAACTACGTCAACGGCTATACGCCCAACGGGCACTACTACTTCGGCCAGATGCTCTGCATGATTTGGGACGGCAGCGTCTGCCCCGACGCCTACCGGCGCATGTTCGCGCTCGAACCGAGCACCGGCCGCACCCTCGCCGACCTCATGAAGGTCGACCGGGTCGTGTTGCAGAAGGCCATGTTCCCCGACGCCGGCAACCAACCCGCCCCGGACGGCTGGCATTTCGTGGACGTGCCCGGGCACGAGAAGTACATCTGGGTGCTGGAGCGTGACAACGGCCCGATCTCCGCGGTGAACGGCCGCATCGCCGATACCCGCAACGTCACGGCGAACTCGTTGTCCGAGACCGACACCACCAGCCGCGTGCGCGTCAGCTCCGACACCGGCGGCCGGCTCATCTTCTCCCGCCTGGCCTGGCCCGGCTACCGCCTCACCCTGGACGGTAAGAGCGTCCCCTTCACCACCGTCTCGAAAGTCTTTGTCGCCGTGGACATCCCCGCGGGCACCAAGGGCGCGATCCTGGACCTGACCTGGCGTCCGCCGGGCTGGAAGATCGGCATCGGCAGCGCCGCCGCCGGTCTCCTCGGCCTCTGCCTGCTGCAATACCTCTGGTTCCGTGGCCGCCGCCCCGACGAAGACCACGCCGACCCGGTCAACCCGGAATCGACCCGAGAATTGGTGGATTCCCTCTCGTGACAACCACCGACAACCCGAGCAGCGCGGCCTCCCCGCCGGCCGGCACCGAGATCCCCGCCGAGTCCGGCCCCGCCGGCCCGCTGCTCCGGCTGGTCCGTCGCCAGGAAGTGGCCTACGCCTTGGTCGGCGGCTTCAACACCGTCCTCGGCATGGTCCTCACCGTCATCTGGCTGACCGTCCTGCACGGCGTGGTCTCGGAAAACGTGGCCGCCGCCCTGTCGGTGGCACTGGCCTACTGCGTCAGCATGGTCATAGCCTTCGTCCTCCACCGCACCTTGGTATTCCGAGTCCGCGGCCACCTCCTGCGCGACTTCATCGCTTTCGTAGGCGTGAACCTGGTGGGCATGCTCCTCAACATGGCCCTCCTCCAGGGCGCGGTCTCCCTCCTCCACGCCCCCGACAAGCCCGCCGCCGTCGTGGTCATGGCCTTCGTAGCCATAGCCAGCTACTTCGGCCACCGCCACATCTCCTTCCGCCGCACCCACGATGCACCCCCTGCCACCGAGGCCCGGTAGTTTGTCCCCCATGTCGGACGAAACCTTGGACGCCACCCTCCTCACCCTCCTCGCCTGCCCCCAGGACAAAGGCCCCCTGACCCTCGTCCACACCGAATCCGGCACCCAAACCCTCTACAACCCCCGCCTCCACCGCGCCTACCCCATAGACAACGGCATCCCCGTCCTCCTGGTGGACGAAGCCCGAGACGTCCCCGAAGCAGAACACACCTACTTCCTCACTCAGCCCTGATCGGGTAGGTCGCCGGTGAAGTAGCGCTGGAGGGTGGGACCCACCAGCGCTACCAGCTCTTCGAGGGGCATGGAGGCGATGGGTTCTATCTGCACTATCTTGCGCGCCACCAGGATTCCGGCCAGTTGGGAGGCGGCCAGGACCGAGCGTTTTGCGCCGGTGCCGGGGGGTGTGTCGACTCTGGGCTGGATTTCCTTGAGGACTATGTCGAGGATGAAGGTGCGGGCCAGGGCCGGGTCGGCGGTGCCAAGGACCGATCGGAAGGCCGCGATGGCTTGTACGCCCAGGGGGGAGTCCCACACGCCTACGACCGCGCGGACCAAGGCCTCGCCGAGGTTGTCCGCCGGGACTGTGGCCAGCTGTGCCAGGACTATTCGCGGGTCGATGGGGAGTTGGAGCGCGGCGGCCAGCAATTCGGCCTTTGTGCCGAAGTAGTGGTGTACCAGAGCAGGATCCACGCCGGCGGCGATGGCGATGGAACGGATCGAGGCCTTGTCGAAGCCCACTTCGGCGAACCGCACCCGGGCGGCTTGGAGGATTGCCTCCCGGGTGCCGGAGTTGCCGGGGCGGCGGCCGCTGCGGGCGGTGTTGCCGGAGGTCACGCGGTGCGCCGCCGTAGGGTTGCGGCGCCGAGGATGAGGGCTACGGCGGCGAAGGCGGCTACTACGGCGAGGTCTCGCCACATCAGGGCGGTGGCGCCGGTGTGGGTCGAGACCTGTTGCAGGGCATCGACCGCGTAGCTGAGGGGGAGGACGTTGCTGATGGCTTCCAGCCAGCCGGGGAGCTGGCCGCGCGGGACCAGCAATCCGCAGAGGAAGAATTGCGGCAACACGATCACGGGCATGAACTGTACGGCTTGAAACTCGGTGCGCGCGAAAGCACTTGCCAGCAGGCCCAGGGCTACGCCGAGTACCGCGTCGAGGATTGCGATGAGTACCACCAAGGCCGGGCTGCCCGCCGAATTCAGTCCGAGGAGCCAGAAGGCCACCAGGCAGGCGACCGCGGCTTGCGCCGCGGCGGCGACCGAGAACGCGCTCGCATACCCGGCCAGCAGATCCAGTTTGGCGATGGGCGTGGTCATGAGCCGTTCCAAGGTGCCCGAAACCCGTTCGCGCTGCATGGCGATCGCGGTGATCAGGAACATGACCACGAACGGCAGGATGCCGAGCATGGTGATGCCGATCCGGTCGAACAGCCGCGGCTGGCCCGGGAATTCCGGATAGTTCTTGTACACGAAGTAGAGCAGCGCCATCAGCGCCGCGGGCACCACGAGAATCATGGCGATGGTGCGCCGATCGGTGCGCAGCTGCCGCAGGATCCGGAGCGTGGTGGCGGTGTAGCAGCGCAGCGGCTGCGGCCCGGCCGGCCGCGAAAGGGTGGCGGTCACAACTCTTCTCCCATCCGGATGAGCTTGAGGAACGCGTTCTCCAGGCTGGATTCGCCGGTATCGGAACGCAGTTCGGCGGGGGAGAGCTGGGCCAGCAGCCGCCCCTCCCGCATGAGCAGCAGTTCGTCGCAGTGCTCGGCCTCGTCCATGACGTGACTCGAAACCAGCAGCGTGCGGCCTTGTTTCGCGAGCGCGTGGAACTGCTCCCACAGATCCGCGCGCAGCACCGGATCCAGCCCGACGGTCGGTTCGTCCAGCACCAGCAGTTCCGGATCGGCCACCAGCGCACAGGCCAGCGACACCCGGGTCCGCTGCCCGCCGGAGAGCTGATTGCCGCGCTGCCGCGCGTAAGCGCCGAGCCCGACCGCCGCCAGCGCGGTCTCGACCTCCGCGGCCGAAGCCCCGTACAGCGCACCGAAATACGAGACGTTCTCGGTGACGGTGAGATCGTCGTAGATGCTGGGCGCCTGGGTCACATACCCGACCCGCTGCCGCAGCCCCTTCGACCCGGCTTCCTCGTCGAGCACGGTCACCGTGCCCTTTTCGATGATCTGCGTGCCCACGATGCTGCGCATGAGCGTGGTCTTGCCGCAACCGGACGGCCCGAGCAGCCCGGTGATGCTGCCGCGCGGAACGGTCAGCGAAATGTCCTGGAGTACCTGATGCCCGCCGCGCCGCACTTCGAGGTGCGCGATGGCGATGGCGGGCGGGGCAGTGGTCGGCGCCGTCACGGTCACCCTCAATTCATCGAGTGTTGAATTCACTACGTGATGAATTGTGCGCCCGGACGCCGGAGGAGGCAAGACCCGCCACGCCGGAGATCGGTAGCGCCTTCGCCCATATGTACATGGGAATATGCGCATTAAGGCATGTTTGTCCGGATCTGTCTGACGAAACCGTGACAAACCCGGCCGAATCGGCCAGTCGGCCAGTATTGACGCCGCGGACCGCCGAGAATCGCCGGAGTACCCGGACCCGCCGAGCGCTCGCCGGCCGAGCGGGATCTTCGCCGCCAAGGAGGCCGTATATGCGCGTATTGCTCACCGGCGCAGCCGGATTCATCGGCTCGCACATCCACCGCACGCTACTGGACGCGGGCCACGAGGTGACCGCCCTCGACCTCATGCTGCCCGCCGCCCACGGCCCCGACGCGGAGCCCCCGGCCGGCGTGGACCGCGTCGACGTCCGCCACCCGGAAGCCCTCGACGCCCGCCTGACCGGCATCGACGTGGTCTGCCACCAGGCGGCCGTGGTCGGCGCCGGCGTCAGCGCCCAGGACGCCCCCGCCTACGCCAGCCACAACGACCTCGGCACCGCCGTCCTGCTCGCCGCCATGGATCGGGCACAGGTCCGGCACCTCGTCCTGGCTTCGTCCATGGTCGTCTACGGCGAAGGCCGGTACATCACCGCCGACGGCACGGAAGTCGCCCCGGGCCCGCGCATCCCCGCCGACCTCGACCACGGCCTCTTCGACAACTACGCACCCTCGGGCGAGCCCCTCACCTGGGCCCCCATCGACGAGGACGCCCCACTGCGCCCGCGCAGCCTCTACGCCGCGGCCAAAGCGGCACAGGAGCATTACGCGTCGGCCTGGTCCGCGGCCACCGGCGGCACCGTGACCGCGTTGCGATACCACAATGTCTACGGCCCCGATATGCCCAGGGACACACCGTATTCCGGCGTGGCCGCCATCTTCCGTTCATCGCTCGAGGCGGGCGAATCACCCCGGGTATTCGAAGACGGCGGCCAGACCCGCGATTTCATCCACGTCCACGACATCGCCGCGGCCAATCTCGCGGCCATCGAACGCCCGCTCGGCGCATTCACCCCGCTGAATATCGCCTCGGGCCACCCGATCACGATCGCGGAAGTGGCCACCGTGCTCGCCACCGCACGCAATGGCAAGCCACCGGTCGTGACCGGCGACTACCGTTCCGGCGACGTCCGCCACATCGTCGCCAGCCCCCAACGGGCCAGGCGCGCACTGGGTTTCACCGCCGCCATCACCCCGGAACGAGGTCTGACGGAATTCGCCACCGCACCCTTGCGCGCCACCGCTGCGGCGGGAGCACCCACCTGGCGCTGACCCTCAGGCCCCACCGTCCACCGAAACGCGTTCGCGCATGAGGAATTCCACGGTCGCCGCGAACGCCTCATCCACCCGCTCCCGATCCCCGGTGGTGATCAGATCCAGCTGCAGGCCCCGCACCTGCGCGAGAATGAATGTCGCTGTCCGGGAAACGGTTTCGGCGGGCCAGTGATACCGCAGCAGTTCCCGTTCGATGACGGTCAGCCAGTCCGTGACGAGCGCCGACACCGGGTGATCCGGTGTGCGCGCGGCCGTGGCGACCAGTTCGAACAACACCAGGAACTGTCGTTGCTCCCGCGGCCGGCAGAGATGCTGCCACGCCGCGTGCAGTAGTTCCGCGGGCGAGTCCACCGCGCGCAGTTCCTCGCTGAGCAGCCGCTCCTCGAAGTCGGCGCGAATATGCTCGAGCACCTCGGCGATCAACGCTTCCTTGGTCGCGAAATGCCTGATCAGCGTCGCGTGACTGACCCCGAGCGCTCGCGCTGCCGGTCGCAGCGACAGCTCCCGCACCCCATTGTCGAGCACGTATTCGGTGGCGGCGGCGAGTAGTTCCGGCCGGCGATGCTGGAAGCGCAAGGTCCGGCCGTCGATCCTGGTTTCCGCTTCTGGAGCCCGCATGTGCGAGATATTACCGTTCCAAACGGTTACGTAACCGACTGGTACGGCTATTCTCGGGAAGTGCGGCGGGACAGCGCGCCGGCGAGTGAGGAGACGATATGAGGTACGACGAATACCGCGCGTACGACGCGGTCGGCCTGGCGGAACTCGTCGCGAAGGGCGACGTGCACCCCACCGAGCTGCTGCAACTCGCACTCGACCGCACCGCGCAGGTCGATCCCTCGCTGAACGCGATCAGCCTGCTCATGGAACAGAACGGTAAGGAACTCGCGCAGCGCGCCGACCTCACCGGCCCCTTCGCGGGGGTCCCGTTCCTGATCAAGGACCTCGGCCAGGACTACGCCGGCTACCCGACCTCCGGCGGCACCGGACCCCTGCGCAAGGTGCGCGCCACCCGCAACAGCATCGTCGTACAGCGCTGGCTGGATGCCGGCCTCGTCGTCTTCGGCAAGACCACCACCCCCGAATTCGGCAGCAAGGCCATCACCGAGACCCGGACCTTCGGCGCCACCCGCAATCCGTGGAACACCGACCGCACCCCGGGCGGTTCGTCCGGCGGTTCCGGCGCGGCCGTCGCCGCGGGCGTCGTTCCCATGGCCGGCGCCAGCGACGGCGGCGGCTCGATCCGAATTCCCGCCGGCTGCAACGGTTTGTTCGGTCTCAAGCCCGGCCGCGGTGTCGTGCCCAGCGGTCCGGTCTTCGGCGATCCGCTCTTCGGCGCGGTGAGCGAGGGCGTGCTGTCCCGCAGCGTCCGCGATACGGCGGCCATGCTCGACGTGCTCAGCCCGCCCGACCCGGGCGCCCCATACGCGGTGCCCCGCCCCGATCGCCCGTACCGCGATGCCGTCACCGAACCGCCCCGGCGCCTGCGCATCGGCTTCACGCATGCCGCACCGCAGGGCACGCCCGTCGACCCGGAGGCCGTGCGCGCCGTCGAACAGGTCGCGGCTCTCCTCGAAAGTCTCGGTCACACAGTCGAACCCATCACCCTGGATATCGACGGCCGCCAGCTCGCCTTCGATTTCATGACCGTGTGGACCGCCTCGGCCGCCGCCGAACTCGAGCAGGCCTGCCGCGTGGGCCACGCCTCGCCGTCCGATTTCGATATCGACACCCAGGTGCTGGCCGCCGTCGGCCGCGGCGTCCCGGCCCCCGAACTCATGGCGGCCCATGCCCGCTGGAACACCTACACTCGCGCCCTCGCCGACTTCCACGCCGGTCACGACCTGCTGCTGACCCCCACCCTCGCGGAACCGCCCCTGCGCATCGGCCAGAACCGCACTCCCGCACCGGCGGAAACCCTGCTCCCGCCGCTGCTCCGGATCGGCGCCGGAAAAGTCCTGGCCCGCACCGACTTCTACCGCAACCTGGTGACCGCCAACCTCGCCGCGGTCCCGTTCACCCAGCTCGCCAATATCACCGGCCGTCCCGCCATGAGTGTCCCCACCCACTGGACCGCCTCGGGCCTGCCGCTGGGCACCCAGTTCGTGGGCCCTACGGGTTCGGAATACCTGCTGCTGCAACTGGCGGCCGAACTGGAGACCGCGCAACCCTGGTTCGACAAGCACCCGCCCGAGCCGAAGGCCTGATCGGCGAGAACGGGCAACGGCCCGGAAGCTGCGGGGCTTCCGGGCCGTCCAGTGCTCCGGGCGTCGTGCACGTATCCGACGCCCCGTGCCACGCTTCGGCCGGCGCCCGCGGAGGCGGCTGGAGTCTGAGATAGCCACACCCACGGAGCATCCTTGGTAGACGCAACCACGGCACGCCCCACGGCGCCCGGAGCAGACCGGCATCGAATCAATTGAATCTCAGTCGGTCCCAACGAGTGTCGCGTCATGGCAGGCGCACCACCACCATCGCGGCGGCAGATGGCACATCCGGTCTGCGAGTTGGCGTTACTGGTCGGTCAGGAGAACGGGGCGATCACGTCTCCCCATTGGCGCCGAGCAACGGCAGCCGGACCTCGAAACTGGCGCCGTCCTCCCGATTGCGGGCGCTGATATCGCCACTGTGCGCGGCCACCAGACCAGCGGCGATGGCCAAACCCATGCCACTGCTGCTGCCCAGCCCGTCGGCGCCGGGCGAGCGCGCGGTACTGCCGCGATAGGCGACCTCGAAGATGCGGGGCAGGTCGGCCTCGGAGATCCCGGGCCCGGTGTCGTCCACTCGGGTCCAGGCGTGCCCGTCCTCGGCGCCCGCGGAGATATCGATGCGGCCGCCCGGGGGAGTGTGCGCGATCGCGTTGGCCACCAGATTCGTGAGCACCCGGCCCAGCGCGCGATCACTGCCCGCCACCACGATGCGGTCGTCGGGCTGTCGCGCGGACAGTTTGATGTGCGCCTTCTCCGCGGTGGGCTGATTCGCCGCCAGTACCTCGTCGATGAGTTCGCGCAGATCCACCGGTTCCATCTGCAGGCGCAGCGCACCGGCATTGATCTTCGACATCTCGAACAGGTCGTCCACCATGGCCGAGAGCCGATTCGTCTCGCGCACAATGCGATCCGCGTACCGCGCCACATCGATCGGACCCGCCACGACCCCGTCCTGCAGGGCCTCACCCATGGCGCGAATACCCGCCAGCGGGGTGCGCAGGTCGTGGCTGACCCACGCCACCAGTTCCCGCCGCGACCGTTCGGCCGCCCTTTCCTGTTCGAGCATCTCCCGCTCCCACACCATGGCCCGCGCCTGTTCCCGCCCGAGCAGGATGGCCGCCGGCACCGTCACCGCGGTCACCACCGCGAGAACCACTGCGGTGCGCATGAAGTCGTGCGTGAACATGAGCCCGCTCACCGCCACCACGCCCGCCAGGGTGGCCAGCGTCGGAATCAGCACCAGCACAGCCATACTCGTGGTCATGGTGCGATTCCTGGTGTAGCGCAACAGGAGCGCGCCGATCACCACCACCGGCAGCGAACCCGCCAGCGCATAGCCGATGAGGGACGGGGTATCAGTCGGCACCGTTGGCCTCCTCGGTGGAATCGGCCCGGCCCCAAGCGTATCCGCGACCCCACACCGTCTCGATGCGATGTGCGGCGCCCAGTTTCGCGCGCAGGCGTTTGATGTGCACGGTGACCGTGGACAGGTCTCCGAAGGACCAGCCCCACACCTCCGACAGCAGTTCGCTGCGGCTGTACACGCGTTGCTGATTGGCGAGCAGGAAAGCGAGCAGATCGAATTCGCGGGCGGTGAGCTCCACCGGTTTCCCGGCGGCGAGCACCGTCCGGGACCCGCGGCGCAGCTCCACTTGATCGCCGCGCAGCACTTCGTCCACCGCGGGCGCGGGATGCGCGCGCCGCAGCACCGACGCGACGCGCAAGGCCAGCTCGCGCGGACTGAACGGCTTGGTCACGTAATCGTCGGCCCCGGCCTGCAATCCGATCACCCGGTCGTCCTCCTCACCGAGGGCGGTGAGCAGGATGATCGGCATATCCGGATGCGGCCCGGACCGCACCGCGCGGGTCAGATCGATCCCGTCCGGTGGCGGCATCATCACATCCAGCACGGCCAGGTCGATCTCGTTGCGTGCCAGCACCGCCGCCGTCGACGGCCCGTCCGAGGTCTCGATCACCGTCAGCCCGTCGCGTTCGAGGTACCGCCGCACCACTTCCCGCACCACGGGGTCGTCGTCCGCCACCAGAATCCGCATCACCATCACCAATTCGTCAGTATGAAGTGATTGACGAGCAGCGCCCCCACCGCCTGCACCGCCAGCCACACCCGAACATCCCGCCGCGGCAGCAAGGCCGCCCCCGCCAGCATCCACACATCGAACGGCAACCAGATCCGCTCCGTCTCAGCCTTGCTCAACCCGCTCAGATCCGCCAGCAGGACAGCGGTCGCGGCCGCTCCGGCCACCAGGGCCGCGGGCGTTACCGCCGTCCGCCACCCGGCGAAGCCCGCTTCCAGCCGAGCCTTGAGCCCGGGGGCAGCCATGGCCGCGGTACGGGAGCCGAACTCCGGCGCCACCGCACCGGAACCGCCGGCGCCGCTCGAAGTTCGGGCGGTCGTGCCGGAATCGGTGTGGCCCGATCCGGCGGTCGCGCCGCCGTGCGCCGCGGGGCTCGCGGATATCCCCTGTGAGACAAGGGCTCTCGCACCGCCCTCTGGTCGCGTCGGCTCGGGAAGGTCGGCGACCTGGCGCGATGCCCGCCACAAGGCGGGTAGGTGCAGGCCGCCGGCTACGCGGTGCGCGGCGGCGAGCGGAGCCAGGCCGAGGGCGCAGATCGTGGCGGCGAGATTTCCCCACACCCAGTAGGAGTAGGGGCGTTCGCTGGCGATGCCTTGGTAATAGCGTTGCACCACAAGGTGATAGCCGTCGAGCCACCAGAATCCCGATGCGGTGAAAGCGCCGACCACGATCAGCATGCCGAGGGCCACGGGCAGCGCGGGGCGCAGGGAGCGGGCGATCAGGACCGCCAGCGCGGGAACGGCAATCAGGACCAGGCCGTAGTTGAGGTACAGGGCGAAGCCGAAGGCCGAGCCGGACAATGCGGAAACCGCGATCCACCCGGTGTGTTGCCGGGTCGCGAGGGCGAGCAGAGCTATCGCCCAGGCACTCACGCCCGCGAAGAGCGCGTCGGCGGAGACCGCTATCCAGATCACCGCGGGAGCCAGGGCCAGGAAAGGCGCTGCGGCGCGGGCATTCCGCTCGGAGCCGAGGGCCCGCAGCGCGACCATGACCGCGGCCGCTGCGCTGGTACCCACCACCGTGCACAGCACCGCTGCCCACGCGCCGCCGCCGAGCCCGATCCGGTCCATCAGCACGAACACCAGCAACGCGCCCGGCGGATGCCCCGACACGTGCGTGGTCCACGAATCCGGCTGGAAATCCAGAATGCGGCCGGAGAATCCGCGCAGCATGGCGCCGATATCCTGCACGCCGCCCACCTCGTGCAGGTATTCGTCGCGGGTGGTTAGCCGTCCGGCGAAGCCGCGCTGCCACCCGTCCACCATGGCCAGTGCGAAGGCCCACGCCAGCGCGGTCAGCCAGGTGACGAGCAGCAGCCGTCGCCAGGGCAGGCGTGCCGCGGCGGTCGGCCCGTAGGCCACGACGCCTAGGGCGATCGCGATGGCCGGGCCTGTGCCCCACCCGATATGCGGCAGCCAATCGCCGAAGATCGGCGCGGCGCCCGCGTACAGGTGGTCCCGCCATCGTTTGCCCATGAATAGCGGTATCAGGAACGCTGCGGCCACCAGCAGGGCTGCGCCTGCCGCACACAACACATCTGCCCGGCGTGGCCGACCGGGCAGATCAAGGGTCACGGGAGCTTTCGGCACGCCCTCACCCTAGGCCGCCGTCACCCCCGGATCCCTGGATATCGGGCATCCGTACAGGTCTCGTCATACTTTCGTCATCGGTGTCTTCGGGTCCGATCGGGCCTCGCGGGCCTACGGTCATCTGCGTGACCCCAAGCAACGAGCAATCGGGTGTGACCGTCGTGATCCCCTGCCGCGACGAAGCCGGCGCCCTACCCGGCGTACTCGCGGCAATCCCCGACGGATATCGAGTCATCGTGGTGGACAACGGCTCCGCCGACGGCACCGCCGATGTGGCCCGCTCCGCCGGCGCCGCCGTGGTCGCCGAACCGGTCCCCGGCTACGGCAGCGCGGTGCAAACGGGCATTCACGCCGCGAGCACCTCCATCGTGGCCGTCCTGGACGGCGACGGATCCATGGATCCCGGCGAATTGCCCGCCCTGGTCGCCGAACTCGGCCCCGGCGTGGACATGGTGGTGGGCCGCCGCCGCCCCGAACACGTCGCCGCCTGGCCCTGGCATGCGCGCCTGGGCAATCACCTGGTGGCCGCGCGCCTGCGCCGCCGCTACGGGCTGCCCGTGCACGACGTGGCCGCCATGCGGGTGGTGCGCCGCCAGCGCCTGCTCGCCCTCGGCCCGCTGCACCCGCGGTCCGGCTACCCCCTCGAACTGCTCATCGCCGCCGCCCGCTCCGGCTGGCGGCTGGTCGAACGCGACATCACCTACCGCCCGAGGACCCATGGCGTATCCAAGGTTTCGGGCTCCGTCCGCGGCACCGTCCGCGCCGCACGCGACTTCTGGAGCGTCCGATGAACCTGCCCGTCACCCTCCTCGTCATCGCCAAGGCCCCCATCGCGGGCTTCGCCAAGACCCGCCTCACCCCACCCTTCAGTCCCACCGACGCCGCCCGCCTGGCTGCCGCGGCCTTGCTGGACACCCTGGACGCCATGCGTGAGGCCGGTGCTCAGCACTGCGCCGTCGCCTGGGTCGGCGACCTCGATCGGGCCGAGAACTCCGCTGAAATAGCCTCGGCGCTAAAGCATTTCGAGGTATTTCCGCAGCGCGGTGAGGATTTCGCCGAGCGGCTCGCCAATGCTCACGCCGACGCCGCCCGCTTCGGGCTACCCGTCCTCCAGATCGGCATGGACACACCCCAAGCCGGCCCGGCCCTGCTGGCGGCCTCCGCCGCGCAACTCCTCGACACCGGCGAGGCCGTCCTCGGCCCGGCCGCCGACGGCGGCTGGTGGGCGCTCGGCCTCCCCGGACCGGAACCCGCCCGCGTCCTCTGTAGCGTCCCCATGTCCACCCCGGACACCGGCCGCCTGACCCGGAAGGCCTTGCGCCAGACCGGTCTTCGCGTCCACACCCTCCCCACCCTCACCGACGTCGACACCTATGCCGACGTCCTCACCGTCGCCGCGCAATCCGACGGCCGCTTCACCGCCGCCGCCCGTCCTCACCTCTTCACCCCCGCGGAAGTGCTGCTATGAATCGCCGACCCCCGACCCTTTCCGCCGAGCGGCGCTGGGTGCCCGCCGGGCTGCGGCCGCACGGCCGGGGGCCGACCGGCGCCCCCGATCTGTACGCGCGGGCGCTCGTCGGCGGTGACTGCTGGATCCGGGGAGGGGACGGATCGCGGCGGCCCATGCGCGTCTCGCGATGGCTCGGCGCGGACACACCCGAGGACGAGCATGTCGATCATGTGCTGACCTGCTGCTGTGACGGCCCGACCGTCGACCTCGGATGCGGGCCGGGACGATTGACCACACGCCTGCTGCGGCACGGCGTGGCCGCGCTCGGCGTGGATGTGTCGCCCATGGCGGTCGCCATGACCAGGTTCCGGGGCGCGCCCGCGCTGCACCGGGACCTGTTCGGGCGGATGCCGGGAGCCGGGCGCTGGGCCTACGCCATTCTCGCGGACGGGAATCTCGGCATCGGCGGCGATCCGGTGCGGCTGCTGCGGCGGACCCGGGAACTGCTCGCACCGGACGGTGTCGCGATCGTCGAATTCGCGCGCGCGGGAACGGGTGTCACGGTGGATCGGATCCGGCTGGAATGCTCGACCCGCGTGGGGGAGTGGTTCCCCTGGGCCCGGGTGGGCGTCGAACGCGCCGAATCCGTTGCCGCCCCGGCAGGTCTGCGCGTACTCACCACGGCGACCGTTTCGGAACGCCCCATCGCCTGGCTGGCGCGGTCATGAACCGGGTCGGCTCGCTCATGAAACGACGGGAACCGGAACAGGAACAGGAATCGCTGCTCCCCGGTGTGCTGACCGAGCGGATCAGTCCGGCGCGCTCGACCACCGTCGCCGCCTGGTCGGGGATGGCGCTCGGGGTCGGCGTGCTGATCCTGTTCGTGACGGGCATGATCAGCCACCTGATCCAGCATCCGCCCGGATGGTTCTGGTGGCCCGCGCATCCGGTGTGGCTGTACCGGGTCACGCAGGGCGTGCACGTGACCGTCGGCGTCATGATGATTCCGCTGCTGCTGGTGAAGTTCTGGTCGGTGTACCCGCGGTTCTTCCTGAAGGAACCGATCCGGCCGCGTGAGGCGCTGCCGCGCGTCCTGGAACGACTGTCGGTGGCGGTGCTGATCGGCGCGATCCTGTTCCAGATCGTCACGGGCCTGTTCAATACCGCGCAGTTCTACCCGTGGAAGTTCTTCTTCACCACCACCCATCACGCCATGGCGTATGTCGCGGTCGGCGCGGTCATCGTGCATGTCGCGGTGAAGATCCCGGTGGTTCGCAACGTATTGTCACGTGACCCGAAGCCTGCCGAAGCCGCTGCCGATGCTGCCGAGCCACGAGATGCCTTGCCGCCCAGTGCTACCCGGCCGCCGGGCCTCTCCCGGCGTGCGATGCTCGCGGCCGCCGGCGCCGGCACCGTGGTCGCCGGACTCGCCGTCGCCGGTCAGTCGGTGCCGTTCCTGCGCTGGGTCTCGGTCCTCGCGCCACGCAGCGGCCATGGGCCGCAAGGAGTTCCGATCAACCGGACCGCTGCCGCGGCTGCGGTCACCGAGACCGCGCGGTCACCGCAGTACGCCCTGATGGTGCGAGTCGGCGGACAGCGACGCGGCTTCTCCCGCGCCGAACTCGAAGCCCTGCCGCAATCCGACAGCGCGCTGCCCATCGCCTGCGTCGAGGGCTGGAGCGCCCAAGGCCACTGGTCCGGAGTCCGCCTGCGTGATCTGCTGTCGGCCGTCGGTGAATACCGTGGCGGCGACGTGCGTTTCGTCTCGCTCGAAACCACCGGCATCTACGGGTCCTCGGTGCTCCCGCACTCCTGCGCCACGGATGCCTCCACCCTGATCGCCCTGCGCCTCAACGGCGAGGACCTGACCCTCGACCACGGCTACCCCTGCCGCCTCATCGCCCCCAACCGGCCCGGCGTCCTGCAGACCAAATGGCTGAAATCCATCGAGGAGCTGTGATGACGGTCTTCCGAATCCTCCTGGCCCTCAGCGGCATCGGCTTCGCCGCGTACGGCATCGACCTGCTGCTGCAGATGAACACCACCGACCTGAAATCCATTGCGACCTGGTTCATCGGCGGCATCCTCGCCGAGAACCTGATCTACGGCCCCGCCGCCGCGGTGGTCGGTCTACTGGGACACCACCTGCTCCCGGCCCGCTGGTGGAAAGCTTCCGCCATCGGCGCGATCTGCACCCTCAGCCTGCTGCTCCTCGCGGTCCCGGTGCTGGGCCGCGCGAACGCGGTTCCCGGCAACCACACCATCCTCGACCGCAATTACCCAGCCGGCCTGGCCCTTTCGCTGCTCACCGTCTGGGTGGCCGTCGCCGTCTACCTGTTCATGACTCGCCCGCACCGGGTCGCAGCTCGCCCGGTCGCGACGGCTCCGCCCAAGGTGCCTCCGGTCCCGCCCGAGGTGCCCCCGGCCCCGCCGCAACCCGCCGAACCGTCCGGGCAGCAGCGCGAATGACCGGTCACGGCCCTACGCTCTGGGCGTGACCAGTGATATTCCCGGCGTGAACGAGGATCAAGCCGAAGGCGGCCAGGTTCGCGCGTCCACTCTGGAACTGTTTTTCGACCTGGTGTTCGTCTTCACCATCACGCAGTTGACCCACGCGTTCATCCATCACCCCGGCTGGCAGGAGCTCGGCCAGGTGGCATTGATGTTCGCCATCATCTGGTGGATGTACAGCGGGTACGTGTACCTGACCAACGAGGTCGCGCCGAACAGCAGTTCGCGGCGCACCTTCCTGCTGATCGGCATGTTCGGTTTCTTCGTCATCTCGATCGCCATCCCGCACGCCTTCACCGGTAGCGGGCTCGCCTTCGGCCTCGGCTATGTGCTGGTCACCGCCGTGCACACGGCAATGTTCGTGACGGCGGGCGGGAAGTCGGCGGCGGCCGCCATGCTGCGCATCGGACCGCTCAATGTCCTGTCCGCGGTACTCGTGCTGAGCGGCGGCATCGCCGACGGCTGGCTGCGCGGACTGCTGTGGGGGCTGGCCATTCTGGTGCAGATCCTGTCGCCGTATCTGAGTAACCCGGACGGATTCGTCATCCGCACCAGCCACTTCTGTGAACGCCACGGGCTGGTCGTCATCATCGCGATCGGCGAATCCGTGGTCGCCATCGGTGCGGGGCTGACCGATATGGATCTGACCGTCGGATTGGTCGCGACGGTCGCGGTGGGCCTCACGCTCGGATATGTGCTGTGGTGGGCCTACTTCGGATTCGACGACGAGCGCGGCGAACATGCCCTGGCCGCCTTGTCCGCGCGCGCCCGGCTGCGGGGAGCGGTCAACGCCTACGGTTATTCGCTCTACGTCGTGCTCGTGGGCATCATCCTGACCGCCGCGGGTATCTCCATGACGATCGCGCACGGTACTCAGCCCGCCAGTAAGGCCGCGGCCCTGGCTCTTTCGGGCGGCGTGGCCGTGTTCTTCCTGGGCCAGTCCGCATTTCGGCTCGCTCTCGGCCTGCCGCGTGCCTGGAACCGGTTGCTCGCCGCGGTATGCGTCTTGCCGACCACGCTGATCGGTACCGCCTGGGTCGCATGGGGACAGCTGATCGTGCTGGTCGTGGTGGCCTATGCCTTCGTGATCGCCGACGATCTGATGGGCATCAGCTCCGGGGATCGCAGCACGTACATCCCGCGCGTCACCCCGTTCGGCCGCCGGGTACTGGGCTCGCACGTCCCCGGGAATCAGTAGTCCCCGCACAAAACAGGCCCGCCGGTAGTAGCCGGCGGGCCTGCTTATGCGTCGAAGCTCAATTCCGTTCGGGCAGAGCGCATCCGTCCGGTCCGCAGGTGTCGGCTTCCGCCACGATCTGCAGTTCCGGTTCCTGATCGCTCCACGCCTGCTGCAGCGCCTGCGCGAACACCTCCGCCGGCTGCGCGCCCGACACCCCGTACTTGCGATCCAGTACGAAGAACGGCACGCCACGCGCCCCGAGTCGTGCCGCCTCGGCCTCGTCGGCGCGGACCGCGTCGGCATAGGCCTCCGGATCGTTCAGCACCGCACGGACTTCCGTCTCGTCGAAGCCCGCACCGCCCGCGACCTGCACCAGCCGGTCGGTATCCCCGAACAGCGGCGCGTCCTCGGCGAAGTTGGCCGCGTACAGCGCATCCAGCAGCGCTTCCTGCCGGCCCTGCGCCAAGGCGTAGTGCAGCAGCCGGTGCATATCGAAGCTGCTTCCGAAGTCACGGCCCTCGATCCGATAGGTGAGCCCCATCGCCTCGGCCTGTGCGCCGATACCGCGCTCGTTGGCGGCGGCCTGCGCCTCGCTGATGCCGTACTTCTCCGCGATGTGCGGCACCACGGCATCGCTGTGGTCCCGCGGCAGCGTCGGATCCAGTTCGAAGGACCGATGCACCACCTGCACGCCGTCGCGGTGCGGGAACGCCGCGAGGGCCTCCTCGAACCGCCGCTTGCCCAAATAGCAGAACGGGCAGTTGATGTCTGTCCAAATTTCGACCTGTACGGCCATCACACCTCACACTCCACGACGCTGTTTCCGCAGGCCGGAGACCCGGCCACCCCAATCCCAACCGCGAGAAGCGACCGAATGTTCCGCAGTGATCCAGGTCATAGCCGCGGAGTTGTCACGTTTGCGGGGGCTGCCCTGTCCCATAGCCGACCGACAAGGAACCCACACCCACGGAGACCGTCATGAACGCCACCACCGCCCATCGGATCGTCATCCTCGGCGCCGGCTACACCGGAATGCTCACCGCTGTCCGCCTCGCCCGCCGCACCCGCAATCAGGATGTTCACATCACTCTGGTGAACCCGTCGAACCGCTTCACCGAACGGCTGCGCATGCACCAGGTCGCCGCCGGACAGGAACTGGGCCACTTCGACATTCCCGCGACAATGGCCGGCGCGGGCGTCGAATTCCATTGCGCCGCAGCCACTGCCATCGATCCGGAGAATCGCACCGTCACCCTCGGCGACGGCGACATCCTGACCTACGACACCCTTGTCTACGCCCTCGGCAGCGCCACCGACACCGGCCGTGTCGCGGGCGCCACCCAACACGCCTGGACTCTCAACGATCCGCGTGCGGCACATCGGTTCTCGCAGCGCCTCACCGAGATCGCGACGGCCGGTGGCACCGTGACCGTCGTCGGCGGCGGACTGACCGGCATCGAAGCCGCCACTGAGGTCGCCGAGTCGCACCCCGGCCTGAACGTCACCCTGATCAGCGCCCAGGAGCCCGGCTGGATGATGGGCGACAAGGCCCGCGCGCACCTGAACAAGGCGTTCGACCGCCTCGGCATCACCCGCAAGATCGGCGTGAAGGTCGCCAAGGTGCTGCCCGACGCCGTGCGCCTGGGCACCGGTGAGCTCGTGCCCGCCGACCTGACGCTGTGGACCACGGGTGTGAAGGTGCCGCAGCTGGCCGCCGAGTCGGGCATCGAGGTCGACGCCCGCGGCATGATCGTCACCGACCCCACCCTGCGCTCGGTCTCGCACCCCGAGATCCTCGCCGTCGGCGACGCGGCCGTCATCCGGCAGCCCTGGGGTGAACTGCACGGCACCTGCCAGAGCGGGATGGCCTCGGCCGGATACGCCGCCGACACCCTGGCCCGGCAGTTGCGCGGAAAGACCTTCGGGCCCTTCCGCTTCGGATACATCCACCAGCCGGTCAGCCTGGGCCGCAAGGACGCCGTCATCCAGTTCACCAATGCCGACGACACCCCGCGCCGCTGGTACCTGAAGGGTCGCGCCGCCGTCTTCTACAAGGAGAGCGTCAGCGCCAGCCCGTGGCCGAGCTTCAAGATGCACCGCCATATGGCACCGCCGGTCAAGTTCTCGAACGGTGGCCGCGCCACCCGGGCGACCGCATGATGCGAACACGGCGCGCCGGGTTCCGGCGCGCCGCTCGCCCGCACCCGCAACACTCTGTAGGTATGAGCTCCATGCAGGACCGTAAGACCGAATCGCCGATCGACCCCTTCGCCGAGCACCGCAGGCTGCTGTTCGCCACCGCATACCAGATGCTCGGGACGGTCACCGACGCCGAGGACATCCTGCAGGACGCCTGGATCAAATGGCATGAGGTGGACCATGATTCGGTCCAGCACCCGAAGGCGTACCTGGTGCGCACCGTCACCAATCTCGCCCTCAACCGGCTCACCTCCGCTCGCGTCACCCGCGAGAGCTATGTGGGCCCGTGGCTGCCCGAACCCTTGCTGACCGCGGCCGACGCCGCCGAGGAAACAGAAATGGCGGACACCGTGTCGACCGCAATGCTCGTGGTTCTCGAAACCTTGAACCCGGCCGAACGCGCGGTCTTCGTACTGCGTGAGGTCTTCGGCTACTCGCACGCCGAGATCGCCGGATTCCTGGACAAACCCGAGACCACCATCCGCCAGATCTCGCACCGCGCCCGCAACCACGTCCAATCCCGCCGCCCCCGCTTCGACACCGACACCGCCGCCCGCACCGAGATCACCGCCAAGTTCATGGCCGCCGCCCAGGGCGGAGATCTCAACGCGCTCATGGAAATCCTCGCCCCCGACGTCACCCTCTGGAACGACGGCGGCGGCAAGGTCACCGCCGCCCGCCGCCCCCTCTACGGCCCCGACCACGTCGCCCGCTGGCTCCTCGGCGTCATGACCAAACCGGTCTCCGCCGGCATCCGCCTCGAATCCGCCATGGTCAACGGCGAACTCAGCCTCCTAGCCATCCTCGGCGACTACCGCGTAGGCGCCCTCACCTACGACATCCGCAACAACCACATCGAAAACATCCGCTTCCAGGTCAACCCGGACAAAGTCACCGCCCTGCAACCCACCCCACAATCCCCACCAGCCACCCCGCACCCCCTAGCGGAATGACGCCCCGCGCCACCCGACCGACGCCCCGTGACAACTCGCCGCGACGGCCCGGGCGAACACCGATGGCAGTGTTAGCTTTTCCCGGTTCAATCCGGGGGAATCGAGTTCGCACCACCGGAAATCGCTCTGCTGTATGGGATTCGACATTGAATAGTGGACACGGTCGGCACACCGGAAATTCGCTACCCGGCGCTACCAGGAACGCACTACTGCGCAGACTGCTCCCGGCGTTGTTCGCCTTGGTGCTCGGCGCCACCGGATTCGCCGCCGCCCCGGCCACCGCGGCCCCGATCCTGCACGCCGCCTCCTGCGCGGCAAGCGAATACCAGAACGTCGACGGCGACTGCGTACCCCGCCCCGAACAGGCCCCCACCCCGCCCGACGGCGCGACCGCCCAGTGCCGCGACGGCGCCTACAGCTTCAGCCGCCACCACACCGGCACCTGCTCCGGCCACGGTGGCGTCGCCCAATGGCTCTAGCGCGACCGCGTTCCGGGACAATGGGATCTCGTGAGTGCCGAAGAGCTGGCCGTGGAACCCCTGGCCGCCGCCCGCCGACTGCTCGGCGCGACGCTGTGGTCCGGGACGGTCGCCATGCGGATCGTCGAGGTCGAAGCGTACGGGGGAGACCCGGCCGGGCCCTGGCATGACCCGGCCGCGCACTCCGGTCGTGGGCGGACACCGCGGAACGCGGTCATGTACGGGCCACCCGGAGTGTTGTACGTCTACTTCAGCTACGGCATGCACACCTGCGTGAACGTCACCACCGGCCCGGACGGCATCGCCAGCGCGGTGCTGATCCGCGCCGGCGAGATCACCGCGGGCCTCGACCTCGCGCGCACCCGCCGACCCGCCGCGCGCACCGACGCCGACCTCGCCCGCGGGCCCGGCAATGTGGGCAGCGCACTCGGAATCACCTTGGACGACTATGGAATTCGGCTCTTCGAACCCGAATCGAAGATCCGGCTGGAACTCGGACCGCTCACTCCGGAATCGGCGATCTCCGCCGGGCCGCGCGTCGGCGTCAGCCTCGCCGCGGACCGCCCGTGGCGCTTGTGGCTCACGGAATCGCCTGCGGTATCGGCGTATCGCCGCAGCCCGCGCGCCCCACGCCTGGAACGCCCCGCGTAACACCCCTGCGCGTCACCGGGAAAGGGCTACCGTGGGTAGGAAGCGGATTGCCTGCCATGGGGGTTGCCATGTTCGAACGCTTCACCGACACCGCTCGCCGGGTCATCGTCCTGTCCCAGGAGGAAGCCCGCCTGCTCGGGCACAACTGGATCGGGACCGAACACCTCCTGCTCGGCCTGGTACACGGCGACGATCCGGTGGGCGCGAAGGGACTGGCCGGCCAGGTCGATCTGGCCGACGCCCGCGAACGAGTACGGCTGGCGGTGGGCGAGATCGCGGAAGAGGCGCCCGGCGGGCATATCCCGTTCACCCCGCGCGCCAAACACGTGCTCGAAATGTCCCTGCGCGAGGCACTGCAATTGGGGCACAGCTACATCGGCACCGAACACCTCCTGCTGGCCCTCATGTCCGAACACGATGGACTCGGCTCGCAGATCCTGATCGCCATCGGCGTCGACGAAGAGGAGACGAGAGCCCGGACCCTGGCCCTCGTCCTCCCCGCCGGCGCCTACGCACCCCCGCCGCCCTCACCTGAACCCCCGCTGCGCCGCCGCCTCGCCGCGTTGGAACAGCGCGTCTGGCGAATCGAACGCCGCCTCGCTGCCGTCCCCGGCTCCGATCCGGCCGACACTCTCCGTGACCTCACCGGCCTGGAAGAGCGGATCGCCGACATCGAACGCCGCCTCGACGCCGCCGCCAAAGACCCCGGAGAAACCTCCGCCTGACCTGCGGTACTGCGGCGGGTCGGGCTCACACCCGTACCGGCGCGGCCTTCCACAGCCGGTTGCCCGCTGCGACGACGGCCGCAGCCGCTGCGCCGGAGGCGGATTCGTGGCTGCCGAATGCCCAGGCCACGCCTTGTCCAGTGCGGTATTCCAAGTACGCGGCTGCTGCTCTTGCGCGGTCGGCTGTCCGGTGAGTGTCGGCGGTCTGGCGGGTGATGCTCAGAATCTCGATGGCGTACCCGCGTTCGGCCAGCGCCCGCACCACATCCTCGACGGCTGCCTCGTCGCGGATACCCAAGTCCCGCACCGTGATCGGCCCGGAATCCGGCGCGTACACCTCTGTGAACAGCGACCAGAGCATCGCAGCCGTCACCTCGGTCCCGGTCCGATCGGTGTGCCGCTGCACATGCCGCGCGAAATCGATCTGCAGTCGCCGCGGCAATTCCAGCCCGTACTCCTCCTGCAGCAGATAGGCGATCCCGCCCTTGCCGGACTGTGAATTCACGCGGATCACCGCATCGTAGGAACGCCCGACATCGGCCGGATCGATCGGCAGATACGGTACCTCCCAGGTGATTTCGCGCTCCGGAACGCCCAGTTGCGCGGCCCGGGCCCGATGCGCCGCGAACCCCTTCTTGATCGCGTCCTGATGCGTACCCGAAAACGCCGTATACACCAGGTCTCCCGCGTACGGATGCCGTTCGGGCAGCGGCAGTCGCGTGCAGTACTCCACGGTCCGGCGGATCTCGTCGATATCGGAGAAGTCGACCATCGGATCCACGCCCTGCGCATGCAGATTCAAGGCCAGCGTCGCCAGATCCACGTTCCCGGTGCGCTCACCGTTGCCGAACACGCACCCCTCCACCCGCTGCGCGCCGGCCAATACCGCCAGCTCCGCACACGCGACGCCGGTGCCGCGGTCATTGTGCGGATGCACCGACAGCACCACGCTGTCCCGCCGCGCCAGGTTCCGGTGCATGTATTCGATCTGATCCGCGTACACATTCGGGGTCGCGACCTCGACGGTGGCGGGCAGGTTCAGCGTGACCGGCCGCTCCGGCGTGGCATCCCACAGCGTGGTCATGCGATCGCACACGTCCAGGACGAAATCGGGCTCGGTCAGCATGAACACCTCGGGCGAGAACTGGAACCGCACATTCGGCATCTCGCCCGCCAGTTCCAGGATGTCGCGCCCACCGGCGGTGATCAGCTCGGCGACCTGCTCGGCCGAGGAACCCAGCACCAGCTCCCGCCAGATCGGCGCGGTGGCCGTGTACATGTGGATGACCACGTTATTGGGGATGCCGCGAATGGATTCGACGGTCCGCTCGATCAGATCCCGCCGCGCCGGCGTGAACACCACGATCGTGACATCCTGCGGCGCCAGCCGTTCCGTGCCGATCAGCCGCACGAAATCGAAGTCGGTCTGCGAAGCGCTGGGATACCCGACCTCGATTTCCTTGTAGCCCATGGCCACCAGCATGTCGAAGAACCGCCGCTTGCGGTCCGGGTCCATGGGCTCGGCCAGGGCCTGATTGCCGTCCCGCAGATCCACCGGCACCCACAGGGGCGCGGTGGTGATCCGGTTCGCCGGCCACTGCCGTTCGGTCAACGGCACCGAAACACGCTGGTACACATCGCGATACCGCTGCGACGGCATGCGCGAGGGCTGCTGGGGATTCCAGTCGAAGGGGGAAACAGGAGAAGACATCGGCTGCTGTGCTCTTTCGCTTCGGAAGTGTTGACCGGCGCAGCACAGCTACCCGCGAGCGGGGAGCCGGTCGATCAGGCCCCGCTGCGGCAGCGAAGGAGAAGCAGCACGCCTTGTCCCATGTGGCCTAGACTAGAGGGAAACAACTCCTCAGACAAGTAGAGAGGTCGAGCAAACATGGCGCAGGTCCAGAGGCATCCGCTCGCCGCCCAGGCGGCCGAGGTGCTACTCACCCGCATTCGCTCGGGGGAGTGGGAACTGGGCCACAAACTGCCCGGCGAAACCACTCTCGCCGCCCAGCTCGGCGTCGGCCGCTCCACCCTGCGCGAGGCCATCCGCGAACTCGCCGGCCGCGGCGTCCTCGAAAGCAGGCAGGGCGCAGGCGTTTTCCTCACCGCCCTCGACGTCACCGAGGACTGGGACACCGTGCTGCGCCGCGCCGACATCCTCACCGTCATCGAGGCCCGCATCGCCATCGAAGCCGAGGGCGCCGCCCTCGCCGCCCGCCGCCGCACCCCCGCCGACCTGCGAAACATGCTGCGCGCCCTGGCCGCCCGCGCCGAGGCCGGCGATGCGGTGGAAGCACTGGTCGACGCCGACACCGCCTTCCATCGCACGGTGGTCGCGGCCGCGCACAACGACATCCTCATCGAGATGTTCAACGCCTTCGTCCCGCGCTCGCGGCACGCCATGATCGACATGCTGCGCATCCGCCCCACGCTCGACAAGCACGCCGACCACGATGCGCACGAAGTCCTCTACGACGCCGTCCGCGCCCGCAATCCCGAGGCCGCCGCCACCGCCAGCCGCGTCCACCTGAACTCACTGAAGGCGGCCTTCGACGGTTGATCGAAAAACTTTCCGGGCGAGCGATGAGTTCTCGCGACGACCTCCGTCTGAATGGTTGAGCGCGTTCGAGAACGAACACAAGACACCGAATCAGCATGCCCCGGAAGGACTTTCGACATGACCGCCATCGCCGCCGCCCCGCAGACCCTCGCCGCAGCCCACCCCGCCAAGATCCGCAACCGCGTCCTGTGGACCGTGCAGATCGTGCTGGCCCTCTTCTTCATCATCGCCTCGGGCGGCCCCAAGCTCTTCGGTCAGGCCGACGCCCTGCGCACCTTCCACGCCATCGGCTGGGGCGAATGGTTCCGCTACTTCACCGGACTGGTCGAGATCTCCGGCGGCATCGGCCTGCTGGTACCCCGCCTCAACGCCCCCGCCGCGGCCGGCATGTCCATCACCATGATCTTCGCCGCCGCCACCCAGGCCTTCGTCCTCGGCTCCCCGGCCCTGGCCCTCTTCCCCCTGATCCTGGTCGGCGTCTTCACCTGGATCGCCTACGAGCGCCGCGCCTCCTTCTCGACCTTCACCGACCTGGTGCACCGCTGAAAATCGCTCGACCCCACGTCCGCCGCCGATGACAATCGGCGGCGGACAAAGTCGTGTCCGCAGGGGTGTTCCGAACGCGCTCGAGTTCGACCCCACCGCGACAACTGATTTCGTAAGGTTCGGGGTAACTCGCCGGGGACCGGGAAATGGTTTTCCGGCCCCGCCGTCGGCCGCATGTGGGACACGTGACGGCACCCGAGCCGGGCGCCGAAGTCGCGGGGAGGCGGAATGGCAAGATGGGATGGCGTGAGCAGCGACATCATCGACGAACTGACCTGGCGCGGGTTGATCGCGCAGTCCACCGACCTCGACGCCTTGCGGGCCGAGATCGCGAAGGGCCCGATCACCCTCTATGCCGGGTTCGACCCGACCGCCGCGTCGCTGCATGCCGGACACCTGGTTCCCCTGCTGGCGCTGAAGCGCTTCCAGCGCGCCGGCCACCGCCCGATCGTGCTGGCCGGTGGCGCAACCGGACTCATCGGCGACCCCCGCGACGTCGGCGAACGCACCATGAACTCCACCGACACCGTGGCCGAATGGGCCGGCCGCATCCGCTCCCAGCTGGAGCGTTTCGTCGACCTCGACGACGCCCCGAACGCGGCGATCATCGCCAACAACATGGACTGGACCGGCCCGCTCAGCACGATCGACTTCCTGCGGGACATCGGCAAGCACTTCTCGATCAATGTCATGCTGGCCCGCGACACGGTGAAGCGACGCCTCGAGGCCGACGGCATGTCCTACACCGAGTTCTCCTACATGCTGTTGCAGTCCAACGACTACCTGCAGCTGCGCCGCAAGCACGACTGCCGCCTGCAGGTCGGCGGCTCGGATCAGTGGGGCAACATCATCTCCGGCGTGGAACTCAACCGCCGCATCGACGGCGAGCACGTGCACGCCCTGACCGTCCCCCTGGTGACCTCGGCCGACGGCAAGAAGTTCGGTAAGTCCACCGGCGGCGGCAGCCTCTGGCTGGATCCGGAGATGACCAGCCCGTACGCCTGGTACCAGTACTTCGTGAACACCGCCGACGCGGATGTGGTCCGCTACCTGCGCTGGTTCACCTTCCTCTCCCGGGAGGAACTGGAAGAGCTCGAGCAGGCCACGACCGAACGCCCGCACGCCCGCGAGGCGCAGCGTCGCCTGGCCGCAGAGATGACGACCCTCGTGCACGGCGAGGCGAACACCGCCGCGGTGCAGCTGGCCAGTCAGGCACTGTTCGGCCGCGGTGAACTCCGCGATCTCGACGAATCCACCCTTGCCGCGGCGCTGGCCGAGTCCGCGGTGGACGGCAAGGTCGCCGCGGCCGACCCGAACGCGACCATTGTCGACCTGCTGGTTTCGTCCGGTCTGTCGGAGAGCCGCGGTGCCGCCCGGCGTGCTGTCAATGAGGGTGGCGCGGCCGTGAACAACGAGCGCATCTCCGATCTCGAGTGGACGCCGTCCGATGCGGACTTCCTGCACGGCCGCTGGCTGGTCCTGCGTCGCGGCAAGAAGAACTTCGCGGGTGTCCGCCGGGCCGGCGATCGCTAGCAGCGCCGGGTCGATAGCGGAACAAGATCGTCATGACCTGGGCCACACCCCGGTGGTCCAGGTCGTCGATCGCCCCGATCCGCAACCTCCTGACCAGCGCAGACGCGCCGGTGACCAGCGGATTTGACTCAGCGTTTTCCGCCACGTAACTTATTCCAGGTCAGAGCGACACGGACACCGACCGGGACCGAAACCCCCAGCTCAGCGGCTGGATTTCGGACCAGGGAAACGAGGTTGGACGAGGAGCGCCTGGCGCGAACACTCCAGATCGAAACTGGTCCTTGACTCTGTCGAGGCTTGCGGTTAGGCTGGAAAAGTTGCCTCGTTGGACCTCCGATCAAATAATCCGGTGGATCTGACGTGTGCGTGTGTTCTTTGAGAACTCAATAGTGTGTCGATGAATGTCAGTGCCAAATATTTTATTTGGTTCCGATTCCTCACCCCCCGTGTGAGGGT
>NZ_JBIRVQ010000016.1:0-219517 GCF_044386975.1 Nocardia sp. NPDC020380
TCGAGTCGGCGATCCGTCAAGCGGCCTCTATGCGGTTGCGTGAGGGCAATCCGTTGGGTGCCAGCACTGTTCACCATTCCGATGCCGGTAGCCAGGGCGGATTCAACTGGTCCTCGCAACACTTCGTTGTTGGAGCGATTGTAGGTGATGTTCCATCGCTTCGGCTGGAGTGCTCCATCCAAGAGTCTTCCGTGGCCGCGTGTTGAGAGTGTGTGCGACGGCCGCGAGATCCTTTGCAGTCCAGCGCGATAGGTCGGTTCCCTTCGGAAAGTACTGCCGCAGAAGCCCGTTTGTATTTTCGTTGGTTCCGCGCTGCCAAGGACTGTGCGGGTCGGCGAAGAAGACCGGGACGCCGGTCTTCGACGTCAGTGCCGGGTGGGCCGACATCTCCTTTCCCCGGTCCCAGGTCACAGACTTCAGCATCTGGGTCGGGAGCTTGTTCAACACCGCAGTCAGAGCCTTGTTCATCGATTCGGCCCCGTAGCCACTGAGCGCAGTGCCGTTCTTGACCGGCGCTGATCTTCCCCATCCGTCCTCGCGTGGCAGATGGACAAGGGCGGTGAACCGGGTGGACCGATCGACCAGGGTTCCTATCGCGGAGCGGTCTGTGCCGATAATGAGGTCGCCTTCCCAGTGGCCCGGATTCGTGCGGTCCTCGGCTTCGGCTGGCCGCTTGTCGATCAGCACGTCCGGTGTGACGTGGGCCCAGGCCACACGCTTGGCGCGGGCCCGCGGCATGCGCAGTGCCCGGCCGGTCCGCAGATTCAAGATCAGTTCACGATCGAGGACACCGCGGCCGTCGATAAATAGTGCCTGGTAGATCGATTCGTGGCTGATCCGCATGGACTTGTCGTCGGGGAAGTCGATCCGCAGACGCTGCGAGATCTGCTCCGGGCTCCACGCCTGCACCCATTGCCGGTCCGAGCGGTGCGGCTTGTTGCGGCCGGTCCATGTTCGTGTCGCCGGGCCGGCGGCGATCCTGCCGTCCGCGTCCGCGATCCGTCCCGACAGCCGATGTTGGACATACTTCCGAAGCTGTTGATTTTCAAGGAGTTTCGGCTTCTTCGGGCGTCTGGCGAACAGCTCGGCCTTCCACTGGGCAACCGAGGCGCGGTAAACGAGCTTGCCTCCGCGGGTCGCGGCGTTTCGCCGTAACTCCCGCGAGATGGTCGACGGGCTGCGTCCCAGCGCCTGCGCGATCTGCCGTACTCCCTTGTCCTGCGCCTTGAGTAGCGCGATCTCTTCGCGCTCGGCGAACGACAGGTAGCGGCCGCCGGGCGGGCTCCAGGAGTACGGTGACATCCCGCCAGCTTCCCGGAACCAGCGAGAGCCCGCGACTGGCGATACCCCCACCGCGACACCGGCTTCCGTGGGAAGCAGGCCCTCCGCGATCTTGTCCCAGAACAGCCGCTCCACCGAACGCGGGTGCCCGGGAGCCCCTGGCGACCGCATCGGAGCTCGTCCGGTGACCTCCCGCATCCAGTCCGATGGTCGTCCCATAACACCCTCCATGACCTCGGGTGTTGCGTCCACCGGTTGAACCTGAGCAGTACACGTCGGTGAAGTTCGGTGAGACACTGATGCTTTCCGGGATCGGGAATCCGTCGATCGGCTCGGTGGGCGACGCCTACGATAATGCGTTGGCGGAGACCATCATTGGGCTCTACAAGACCGAAGCGGTCCGAGACGATTCGCCGTTTCGGACCGGTCCGCTGCACCGGATCGGTGATGTCGAACAGCTCACCAGCTTATGGGTCGCCTGGTTCAACGAGTCCCGGCTGATGCACCGGCTCGGGCGCAAACCACCGGTCGAGTACGAGACCGACTACTATGCAAGCCTGCTTCAGCTGACTGCCGGAGACAGATAACCGGGGGTGCACGAAACCCGGGGGGATTCAAGGTGACTCGCTCCATGTATGGCACCGTGCTCTACTCCACCGATCCGGCCACTCGGAGGTTGTTCGCCGATCTCGGCGTCCCCAAATGCCCGAGACCGGAGATGGCATTCGGCTCACCCGAAGAGTCAATCGTCGAGCTCGACTGATAGACAGTCCTCATGTCGCTGGAACGGTTACAGACCCTGGTCGCCGACTTTGCGGAGCAACGTGATTGGGGCCAATTCCACACACCCAAGAACTTGGTGATGGCGCTGACCGGGGAGGTCGGTGAGCTCTCGGAGATCTTCCAGTGGCTGACGCCAGAGGAAAGTATCGCCCTAGGTGCGGATGTTACGGCCCGCGCCAAGGTGGAGTCCGAACTTGCCGACGTCTTCATATATCTGCTGAGTCTTGCCGATACCCTGCGAGTTGACCTTGTGGCGGCTGCGGAGGCGAAGGTCCGGCTGAACGAAGAGCGCTATCCGGTCGAGCTGGCGCGTGGACGGGCAGTTAAGTACTCCGACCTAGATCCTGAAAAGGCTTAGGTACAAGGGCGGCTCGCGTACAGGGATGTCGCGTCGTCAAAGCACCTTGCCGCCCATCCGGTGCCGTCGATCGTGGCTCTCCGATTCGAGGCGGGACCGGATCTCGGCGACGGTGCGTCCGGCTCCGGCTCGCGGGCTGTGTGCAGGGCGGGACGGGTTGGCGAGCCAGCCGAGAAGTATGCCGGCTCCGGTGCCAACCGTGAGGTAGACGAGTTCGCCTATCATCGCTCCTGCCTTGGAGGTTCGGGTTCTCCTGCACCTTTCAGCCAGGGTGAGGCCCAAATGTTCCAGGTGCCGCGGCCGCGCTCGAGGTAGGGGACGAGGGCATTGAAGTATCCCTTCGCTTCGCAGCCTGCTCCGCAATCCTTGTGCCGTTCCAAGGCGCGTTGTGCCACTTCGAAATTGAGGATCGGGTGATCTGGCATCTGGTGGAAGACAGGGTTGTCGCCCATATGGTCAGCTCCCTACATGCGGAGCGTCGGCGGGGACCAGCCTGCCCGTCACGATCAGTGTCCGCTTGGCCTGCGCCTTGGCGGCGCACACCGAGATCGGGCAGCGCTTGTGGTCCTGCATGATTCGATGGGCGCGCGATGCGGTGAGGGTCGATTCGGGCACGGCGTCGTGGTTGATCGGTGGAAGGCCGAGCATCTTCGGCCACCTCCCTTAGGTTCGATGAAACCTGTACGGGCTGTTCGGATTCCCGGTCACCGAGGGAATGCGATAAGTACACTCCTGATCAGGAGCGTATGGAATCTCCAAACGCGCGATTCGACGGTAGTGATGCCGCGCTTCTTCCACGGCCATCTCTACGGCAGGGCTTTCCAGAATCCACCGCGTCGGATAGTGAGGCTAACGAGATGGCGACCGGATCCACGCTCGCGCGCAGGGCCTTGGGGCGGGAGTTGAAGCGTCTGCGAGAAGGTAAGAAGCTGAATCAGTCCGCTGCGGGTCGGGTGATCGGGGTGTCACCTCAGACCATCGGACGCATGGAAGACGGGTTGCCGACCAAGGTGTCGGATCTCTATATCAACGCGCTCTGCGACGCGTACGTAGCCTCTAGCGAGGAGCGTTCGATGCTCTTGGAATTGGCGTTCGAAGTGCGTACCACTCAGAAGTCCGGTGGAGGCTGGTGGCGGGCATTCGCCGATGAGATGAACGCCGGATTCGATCACTACATGGGGCTCGAGGAATCGGCCTGCAGGATGGCGGTCTGGAAGGTGACCATCGTGCCAGGACTGCTTCAGACGGCCGAGTATCGGCGGGCGATCGCGTGGGCCGAATACCCAGGCATGCCAACCGAACAGGTCGAGAAGCGTGTTGAAATGGCCATGCGGAGGCAGACGCGACTCGAGGAACCGGACTTCGCGGTGGATGTCGTCCTGTCGGAGATGGTTCTTCGGGATCAAATAGGCGGCCCGGGAGTGATGGCTGATCAGCTCCAGCGGCTCGCGGATATCGGGGAGCTGTCGAACGTGTCGGTGCGCGTCGTCCCCTTCGACGCTGCGGGCCACCTGGGTTCGCGAGTGGGATCGTTTGTGCTGCTCGAGTTTCCGAAGCTCGCGGCGACCGGATTGATGGAGCCGCCGATGGTCTACGTCGAAGAGTTTGCCGGGGACCTGTATCTCGAGAGAGAAGCCGAAGTGGCGCGGTATCGGAGCGCCTTCGCCGAGATCAGCCGGGTAGCGTTGGATGAGGACATAACCCGGCAGCTGGTGCTGTCGATAGCCAAGGAGTATCGGTAGTGAACAGCGACCTGTCTGCAGCCGAATGGTTCAAGTCGAGCCGCAGTAGCTCGGGTGGGGAATGCGTGGAGGCGGCGCATCTGCGTGGCGGCAGGGTCGCCGTGCGGGATTCGAAGCTGGGGGAGTCCGGCCCTGTTCTCGTTTTCGACGGACCAGCGTGGGACTGCTTCACTCATGCAGTGGCGACCGGTGGTTTCGGCCACCCCTAGCTGTACTGTTCGGGGGCCTTGGTGAGTTGCGTCCCGAACTGCCGTCGGTGCCGGTTTCGGCATCACGACGGCAATCGAATTGCCCGGTGGGAGAATGCAATTCGGCATGGCGCCTCGAACGATCGATTGCGCCCGGTCGGAAGCGTGCATGAGCGCCGGAAGGCATTCCTCCGTTGCTCTTTGCGCAGTGTGATTGTCCCCTGAGATCAGTTCGAAAAGAGTGGGGATCCGGCATTTCACAAGCGTCAATTTGTGGCTAACAAACCAACTGACCGGAACTTGCGGCTCGCAGGGGAATTGCGTCAGTCTGGGTGGAATGCCGTTCATTTGGGCGGCGGTCGTCGCAAGCGGATGGGGGTATCGCGATGCCACGTCGAAGCAGTAATGATCGAGAAGTACGGCGCCTGCGAGCGGAGAAAGCTTTGGCCGCGTTCGGGCCCGTGTCGGCGCGGGGCAAGAATGTGCTGGGCGGGTTGCTCGCCGAGGGGCGTCGGGGGTGGTGTCTGCTCGTTCGGGATGAACAAACGCCCGGGTCGGGATACGCCGATGCGCTTCTTATCGGGACCGGAGGTGTCTTCGCACTCGCGTTCGACGACGAGGTGCCTGAGGCGTCGATCGCCGAGGAGATCGAGGCTCATGCCGAAGAACTGTTCGCGAATCTTCCGGTAGGAAACCACCGCAATGTGTTCGTGCCGGAGACTATCGAACTCGTGTTGGTCGTCGCTCCGCATGCTCGGGTACGACTACCGGGGGCTTTTCGAGTGGTCAGCGAGCTGGATTACCAGTCGCTGTTGAAAAGCGAGGACCGGCTGGATCGAGGTGTCGCCGGTCGGATCGCGAGGATGGTTTCGGCGCGTGGGCGTGGATACACACTGCTGTCGCTGGACGATCCGCCCGCTCGGCAGCCGTCGGACGACGTTGGATTGATCGATACCGAACGTCTGCTCGAGGACGAACGAGCGCAAGCGATCGAGAAGCCGTTCCCGACCTGGATGACGTTTCTCGACCCGGATCAACGGGCTTTGGTGGCGAAGAACTACAACGGTCCGGCGCGCATTGCCGGGCCGGCGGGGACAGGCAAGACGGTCGTCGCCCTGCATCGCATGGCCCGGCGTGCTCGGAAGACCACCGGGAAACTGCTGTTCACAACCTTCGTCCGAAACCTTCCCAAGTGTCAGGAGCAGGCGTTCGTCCAGATGGCTCCAGAGGCGTTGGAGCGCACGGAGTTCAAGAATCTGCACTCCTGGGCTCGCGAGTTCCTCAACCTGCGTGGAGAGAGATCCGAGATGGAGCTCAGGCTCGCCGACAATGCCTTCAATCGCGCCTGGTCTCATGTCGGTAGCCGTGGCCCGCTCGCGAAGATCGAGCCCGACAATCGGTATTGGCGTGAGGAAATCGATCGCCTGATCAAGGGGCGCGGGATACATGACTTTGATGTGTACGCGGACCTCGATCGCCGCGGTCGGCACGGATCGCTGGACGCGACGGCTCGAAAAGCCGTGTGGGAATTGTTCTACGAGTACGAGACAATCCGTCAGAGGCAAGGCTTTCTCGACGCCAATGACCTCATAGCCGCTGCCCTTGCCGAGCTGGAAGAGAATCCGCCTGACGAGCGCTATGACATGGTCGTTGTCGACGAGGTGCAGGACATGTCGCTGCTCGGACTGCGACTCGTGCACGCTCTGACCGGAAATGCGCCCAACGCGCTGTTGCTGGTCGGCGACGGGCAGCAGAAGATCTACGCGGGCGGCTGGAGATTGTCCGATGCCGGTATCCCGATCGTCGGTCGCGGCGAGGTGCTTCGAGTCAACTACCGCAACTGCGCTGCTGTGCTCGCGTTGGCCGCTTCGCTCGAGGGAAGGGGCTCAGTCGATGATCTCGAGGTCGCCGTTGCACTGAGTCGCTCCGAGGCCGTACTGCCCGGCGGGACCGCTGAAACATGGAGCGGCAGTGACGAAGACGTCGAGGGGCAGGTAAGAATCCAGCTGGAAAAGATCGCGGCGAAGGGTATCCCGCTCTCAGCGACAGCCCTTCTCACACTGACGAACTATGAGGCAGACCGTTTTCGGGCGGCGCTACGCCGATGGCAGGTGCCGTTCCGGAACCTGGAGGACTACGTCGGTATCGATGAGGACATGATCAAGGTTGGTACCGTGTACCGTGCGAAAGGGCTCGATTTTCGTGCGATACTCCATCCTTTCTTCTCGAAATCCCTTCCCACGGAACCACTCAGCGACGCCGCTCGCGATCGCACCGAGCTGGTGGTCAATCAGCGATTCGTCGCCATCACGAGAGCCCGGGAATATGTCTGGCTTGGGATAGTGAAGGGCTGATGCCATGGCGGATCTCGAGATTCTGATCGGCCAGGTATGGAGCCCGGACGTACGTTCGCTGGCCGAAGAGGCTTGGCGATGCTACAACGCCGGCGCCGTTCGTGCCTGCATCGCTACAACTTGGACCGCCGTAACGGCGGATATCATCACCAAACTCGTGCGATTGGCTGACGGCGGCGATACCAAGGCCGTCGCCTTCTGCGATCGGCTCGTCAACGCCCAGCAGCAGGGTCTGACGCAGGAGGGTGTCCGGGCGATGCAGCAGATCGAGAACGGATTGCTCGGTGAAGCCGAGCAGTTCGAACTGATCGACTCAATCGGCCTTCGCGAACTGCAGCGGGTCCGCGAGGATCGAAACCTTTGCGTGCATCCGTCGCTCCGGACACTCGACGACGTCTACGAACCTCGGCCGGAGGTCGCACGTGGGCACCTCGCCGTCGCGCTGACGACTCTGCTTACCCATCCTCCCGTGCAAGGGCGAAAGATATTGGAGGAGTTCCACACCTATATCTGTGACCCCTATTTCATCGCCAGCGCTCCGCATATTCAAGCCGTATTCTTCGATCGCGTCAGATCAGCGGCGCGCGGGAATATCATAAAGGTTGCCGCCAAACACGCGCTGCTCGAGCTGGATCCGGCAGGGCGCATGCCGGCAATCGAACACGCCGACCGGATGGCGGCGGCGCTCGATGCCTTCGCGCAGCGGGACCGTGAGCTTGTGCGCACCGCGCTGGCCCAGCTCACGGACCGGTTCCAGCGGCTCGTGAGCGCGGCTCAACTGAGGGCAATGGTGCGACTCGGCGTGCACGATTACTTTTGGGATTCGCTCGAGCAATCGGTGGTGCCTCGGCTGGAAGCACTACTGTGCGGCCGAATACCGAAGGGGGAGCTGGAACCCCTGCCGGGAGAAATCGCTATGGGAATAGCCTTGGTGCGCAGCCGATTCGCGCGGGAGCACTTGCCTACGTTGGAAGAGCGCTTCGGTGGCCTGCCGTGGATTCAGCGGATCATGGTCTTGACGGCCGCTCCGCCCGACCCCTACTTCGCTACGGCAGTCCTCACGACCTTGCAGGATGTCAGCACATTTCGATACGGAGAGGCGGCGGGAGATCTCCTCGTTCAGCACGCTGCCTTCCTCGACACATCTGATGTCATCTCGGCGCTCGACCACTGGTGTGCGAACAAGCAGTGCCGCCAAGCGAGCGATATGCCCAGAATCGCGGTCGACTTCTACCGCGCCACCAAGCATCTCGGACGTGCCCGGGTATCGGCCTTCAAGAAGTTCCTGATCGATGTCCGCGGTTTCGAAGGTGAAGACAGCTATTACAGCTATCTCGACCTGGAGGAAGCATTGCGAGCTGACGGGCTCATTGAAGGATGAAAGCCGAGGTGGCCCGCCGCATTGTCGAGGACGCTGTCACGGCTGAGTGAACACCCGCTACACGGCTGTGCCGCGACCGGTCGCAGGCGCGGGGACGATGAGGAGGGCATCCATCTGCTGATGCCGACAACTCTCGGCGAATTCGACTGCGCTACTGGGATCCTGCATGAAGCGCTCGAAGGTGAGCTCGGGGATCTCGTAATACTCCTCGTAGTCCACAAGGCCGTTGCTGACCGGGATCGACAAGTAGTACTTGCCCGTTCCCCCTTCTCTGCCGAGCGAAAACCAGTATTCACGCGAGAAGAAGCTATCGTCGAATCTCATTCCATCGTGCCCTGGCATCAGGCCGGAACGACGTCGATCGTGAACCGGTTGGACGGCAGACTTTCCCGATACTTTGCGTCGACCTGTTCGTAGGCCTGCAGTAGGGGATGCGAAAACCAAGTCGCGTCCATTGTGCGCATTGTTGCCCGGGGGTCTCCCTCGTCGGCGACGAAGAGGAACTGGTCCGAGAATTCGGCGTCAGGGTTGACCGGTTCCAGATGCACGCCGGCGGCGACGCCTTGGTCGTACCAGCGACTGCTCGGAGAGTTGGCGAAGTCAGTTGTCCAGGCCGCATCGCCCATAACGCACAGAAGGTACTTCTTGGCGTCATCCATGCGCTGAAGGTGTGCGACCGGGGTGCGGGTGTTGCGCTCCCGCTTGGTGATCGACACTCCGGTGGGTTCGATCGACAGGTAGTACTTGATGTCGCCGATGTCGAGGATCAGTTCGCCGTCAGCCATCTGCGGCGGATTGGCATGCCAGAAGCTGTATTCGGGAGTGGCATTGGGGATCGGGTTCCCGCCCAGTTGCCGCCCGATGCCACGCAGGGTTGCTTCCTGCCAGCGGTACCAGTCGAGGACGAGGCGGTGTAGTTCGGAAGGGAACTGCCGGAGGTCGACAGTGATCTGCGTGTGCATTGATTCTCCTCGGCTGTCGCTCATGGCAGTGCCTGCAGGTACTTCGCGCGGATCAGCTCGTTGACGGATCCGGTTTCGCCGTGCTCGTTGAGGATGCGGTATTGGAGTCCGCCACCTGGTTCGCCGAACCATGGTGCCACTTCGGATTGTTCGATTCGCCAACCCGGGGGGAGGGGTCTGCCGGTGGTCACGTATCCGAGCAGAGGTTTCCCATTGGGGATTGTGTCTGGCGGTAGCGCACGTTCCGCGTATGGGGCGCCTTCGGGCGCCAGCCATCCGCCGCCGGGGTAGCCATACCGGTCCATTCGGGTTCCTGCTGGAAGGTCGACGACCTTGCGAGTACCCGCGACTGCGTATTCGCCTGTAAGTTCACTCGGGTACCTCCAGTTGCCGGGTGCGCCGTACTTGGCCGTATATTCCGCCTCGGTGAGCCTTTCTCCGGAGGGGTACAGCTTCGGGGTCTCGACCAGAGTCGCGATCTTCGTCCGAGCGGCTGCGACCCATGCCTTGATCTTCTCCAGCAACGGCTTGATGCGTTCGACCAGTGGGCGCACGGTCTCGCTGGCGATCTTTGCGGCGCGAGCGGCGAGGCGGCTGATGATGTTCGCGATGCGTTGGGCCTTCGCGGCGGCGCGGGCGACCAAGCCGGAGTTGCCGATCACCTCCGAAAGGCCGGCGGTTACTGGTGCGAGCAGCGCGAAAGCTGCTTCCCACAACGCGGTTTCGAGGCCGAATTCGGCGAGCTCGTGGAGGATCTTGGAGTGGGCTTCGTCGAGGTGGCCGGCGTATTCGCCGCAGGCTTCGCCGAGGGTTTGGCAGATGTCGGCGAGGGCGGAGAGGTCGTTCTTGCGGTCGGTGAATGTGGCTAGTGCGGCGGGGATTTCCTGTGATTCCTGGTTGGTGAGGAGGGCGCTCGCCTCGCCCACTCGGGATGCGAGGACGCGGAAATCGGTTGCGGCGGTGGTCCAGGCGGTTTGGGCGGCGCGCAGTTTGTCCTGGTGTCCGTTGGGCCAGGCGGCTCCGACGGCATCCTTGACGATCGACCAGCCGAATGGTTCCGGTAGTCCGTCGCCTGCTGCCGAGAGCGCCTGAGTCACTACGCATGGGATCGGTCGTGCCGGCGGGCGCGGGGGTTCCGGGACGTCGCGGTAGTCGGCTCCGACCTCCGTGCGTTCGTGGTTGTGGGCTCCGCTGGTTACCAGGTCCGCGGTGCTGACGCACGCGGTCATCAGTCGGTCGGAAGTTTGGAGTGCGAGGCCGGCGGCCTCGTCGTATGGCTTGGCCCATGCCTGGCCGATGCTGTCGCTGCCGGCCATGCCGGCGTTCGCGTTGAGTACGCCCAGGAGAGCGATGTGGGTATTGGCGGCGTCCGTGCCGATGGACGCGAAAACCTCAGCGGCACTGTGATAATCGTCGATCTGGCACAGGATCAGCGGAACGGTCGGCGTGGGGCTCACGGCCACATCTCCACGTTGGTGGGGCCGACCTTGCCGTATGCCTGCTGTGCGTTGTCCAGCTTGGTCTGGAGTTCGGTCAGCGCGGCGCGCATCTCGCCGACGGCGCGGACGCGGGCCTCATGTGCTTCGCGGTGCGCTGTGGCGGCGGCTCCGGCCCAGGAGACGTGCAGGTTGTCGACGTCTTGTTCGATCTTGGTCACGGTCTCTTCGATCGCCGACTCCAATGCGGCGGATGCATCGACCAATCGACCCAATCCGACCAGATCCACTCGATACCCGGCCACTCACACCACGTCCGGCAGATCGAGACTCGAGCCCGCTTGCTGCGTCGCCGCCGCGCGCGATTGATCGACCGCGCCGATCTCGTCGGCCACACGGCGCAGTAGACCGGCGTCGGTGCGGAAGGAATCCAGGATTTGCCGGGCGCCGTTCTCCCATTTCGCCCAGGGATCCTCATGAGAGTTCGCCGCGGTGCCGGTCCACTCGACGCCTACGAACCCGCGTACGGCTCGCATGTGTTTGTCGAGCCGCTCTGTGAGCTCGGTCGTGAGCTGGTCCAGGCCGTCGGCGGTCGACCGCAACTCGACCGCATCGGCCCTGAACTCAGCACTCACGATCGGACACCCTATCGGCAACTATTCAGCATCGCTCAGCTGAGTGGTAAGGGTCACCGCTCGGAGTCCTGATTCGAACGGCAGAGGCAGTGATGCTCGAAGCAGCGGTGGACCGGTGTCGGCGCCCGATGCGTCGGTAGGATTTCGGTCCGACGTCGGTGAGAGGGAGGGGCGGGCAGTGCTGGAGGTTTGGGGACGGCAGAATGTTCACGAACCGGATGTGTCGAGCAGCGATGGTGTGGTATCCGTCGTCGAATCCGGGACATCATGATGGGTTTTGCAGCGGCCGCCGCCGGTGGCAATGCTGCACGGCTTCCCCTTTCGGTTGATCGCACCGCATTGCAGCGCTGGGTCGTGGATGTGGCAAAGCCCGGAATCGCGGGCGGAGTTCGGGCATGGTGCGCCCGATTTCGTCAGGGCGCGACAGGGTTTCGTCGATGAGTTCGCGGGGTTGCGTGGGGAACGTTCTCGCGGTGGAGACGCGGTCGGCTGCTGTGCCGACCCGCCCGCTTCGACGGCACCCCGCACTGCCAACCGGTCGGCTCGTTCGTTATCCGGATGCCCCGCGTGGCCCTTCACCCACTCCCATTCGACCTGGTGCACCGAGCATGCGGCATACAGCTGCTGCCAGAGGTCGGCGTTCTTGACCGGCTCCTTCTTCTGCGTGAGCCAGCCGTTGGCCTGCCACTTCTTCACCCACGAGGTGATTCCGTCACGGACATAGGTGCTGTCGGTGAAGATCCGTACCCGTGATGGTCGCTCGAGTCGTTCCAGCGCTTGAATGGGTGCTGTCAGCTCCATCCGATTGTTGGTCGTCGGACCGGAATCGCTGCCATACAAGTCCAGTTCGCGGGTGCCGTACCGCAACACGGCTCCCCAGCCGCCCGGTCCCGGATTCGGACTGCATGCACCATCGGTATAGATGTGGACCTCCACGCCACTCTGCCTTCCGCTCGAACCGGTGGTTAACAGCTAGCCAACCTGGGATCCGGTTGAGGTCCTTTACGGCAGCGCTGCCAGGTCGTTGAGCGCGGCGACTACGACGTTCCATGCGATTCGGACGAGGTCGTCTTCGGGCCGGTACAGCTCCTTCCATTGTTTCTTGGGGTGGACGAGGTTTCGGTGATTGCGTAGTACGTCGGCATAGTCCGCGACGTCGCGGCCGATCCATTCTTCGTCGCGGGCTCGTGCGATCAGAGTTTGCAGATGGTCGGTGGGCTGTTTGCCGCCGGCGCTGTGATTCACGGCGACGTCGTAGAGCACGCCCTCGAGTACGCTGCCGAGGAGGATGATTGCGGCAGTTGGGGCGCCGGACTGCCAGCAGGTGTATGCCTCATCGAGGCGCTCGCGAAGCTGTCGTGCGAAGACGGTGTCGGTGACGATGTCCGAGATGTTCGCGGTCAGTTCGGCAGGGGCTTTCGATGCGAGACGCGAAGTCTCGGTTGAGCGTTCGATGAGTTGGGGGCGTCCGTGCTCTTCTATGATTTGCAAGGCCTCGATGGCCAGCAGGGCGTCGAGTTCCTCGCATACTGCGGCGTATCCATCCTCATTGTCGATGTACTCGCGTCGATCGGCCAACCGCAGCAACACTTTTCGGAGACTCTCCGAATCTTGCCGGATCTCGTTCAGGCGATCCATGGTCCAGTCTTTGCGGTAGCCTTCATATTCTGGAACTCTGGGCAGCCCGGCTGCCCGGAAGAACCTCTCTAATTCCTTCGCGCTCCGGTAGTACGGGGTGCCGTCTTCGCCACAGATCAAGAGGGCGAGGTGCTCGAGCACACGTTCGTCGAGTTGAACAGTCGGACTGGTGGCGTCGGTCATGGCTGCACTTCCTGTTCGGCCTCGTCCTCTTCGGCGAGAGTTGAGGGTTGCCAGGCGTGCCGGCCATTGCCGCTGCCGGTTCCGGGCAGGATTCCCTTGTCCTGTAGGGCTTTCCAGACTGGAATCATGGCTTGTTCCGGGTCGAATTCGAATTCGCTTTCCCGGATTCGGACCGTGGTCCAGCCCATTCTGAACAATTCGCGGTCTCGGCGGGCGTCGTTCGCCTGCGCGGTGATGTCGGTGTGCCAGTAGTGGCCGTCGCATTCGACCGCGATCCTCCCGTCATCGCCGACGACCACGAGATCCAGCGTTCGCGAACCGACAGGGTACTGAGGGACAACGTGGTAGCCGCGGTCTCGAAGAATGCGGAAAACCCGCTGTTCGAAGAGTGATTCGAAGGGCGGTGTTCGCTTGTGTTCGGAGACCTCGTTGAGTGCGGGGGAGTCTCCGAACACTGACGGCGGATCGAGCATATAGCCGAGTAGGGACGCCCGCAGACACCCGGGCCGGAGTTGATCCAGCCCGACCGAGGTGAACAACCAGAGCTGGTCTTTGGCGCGGGTCGCGGCGACGTTGTATGCCTGCCGGTAGATTTCGGACGAGATCAGCCGAGGCGACTCCGCGACAACCATCGACAGGAAGATAACGTCGCGTTCATCGCCCTGGAAGTTCGGTGCGGTGCCTACTCGTATTCCGCGTGTCTCGCGAACCTCTGGTGAGATCGATTCGTTGACGAGGTTCTCGAGTAGTTGGATGTGGAACTTCGTGCTCTGCAACACGACGATGCCGAAGGTCTTGCGCTCGTACGCCGGATCGTCGAGGCATCGGACGAGCGTCTCGACGAGCATTTTGGCTTCGATCGGATTGCGACGTCGGATATCACGCCCCTCGGTGAAGCCGCCCTCGACCTTCGTGACCCGCAGCGGTGGCAGCGCGTCGCTTCGTCGCTCCCGCAATGGAATCAGGCCGCCCTGCCCGGACCCGTCGCCATAGAACTGGCGTGACGACCAGTTGATGATTTCGGGAACACAGCGGAAATGCTCGCGCAACCGCACGAGGGCATCCTTGCCCGAACGAGCCGACAACACCTCGTACAGATTCGACCGTGAGGTAAGCAGCCGGCTGATATCCAGCTTGACGTCGGCGAGGTGTTCATCGTTGCGCGCGAACACCTGATCAAGCAGGCCGAGAGTGCTCATGCCCGGAGTGCATTGCTTGTCGTCGCCGACGACGATCACGCGAGGAGCCATCCACAGCAGATAGAGGTGCTCGATACCCACCTGGCTGGCCTCGTCCACGATGACGACATCGAATCGATTGCGGTCCGCCTCGATGTTGTCCAGCAGATTGGGTAATGGAACAACCCAGGCCGGCACGGCATCCTGCGCTTTGATCATCGCGGCGCGCGCTGCCTTCCGGAACTCCTTGGTCTTGCGGCCGGTACCAGCGCCGATCTTCGACATATGGGTCCGATAGGCATTCAGGGCACGCTGCTGATCGTCGGTCAAGCGGCGCAGGCACGCGGCCTGCGCTTCGATCGCGACGAGCCGGGCCGACAGCGTCCTGATATCGGATTCATTTGCCTCGAACTCGTCGAGGAGCTCGTGTTCGTGGTCAGCGGTCCGTCGGACGCTCACGAATTGCTGCGCCTTCGACCATGCCCACGCTGCCTTGATATCCCGGTCCTCCCACACCGAGTCCGCATATGTCGAGTGCAGCAGCGTCAGCAGTCTGGGATGCGCCGCGATGAGCGCGTGTTCGAGCTGGTTCGCGCGTTGCTCCCGGGTCTGCTGGGTCCGTAACGAATCGAGTGAATCGATCACTTGGGCGTATTGCTGTACATCCCGTTGAGAAACAGCCTCAACTGCCTGCGCGAGTTCGATGCACGAGTTGGGCACCGAGGCCAGCGCGATGATGTCGGCTCGGACTTGGTCGATTCGACGTTTCGCACGCGTCAACTGCGCATGCTTCTCGGCAGCGGGAACTGCCTGCAACATGGCACGAATCGAGTTGACGTCGTAGAGCGGCAGCGGAATTGAGTACCTACCAAGGATTCCCGCGATCTGATCTCGCGCCCAGTGGATCTCCCCGATTGCTCCGAGCATTCGTGCATGCTCGGCCAGCTCGTACAGGATGTGGTTGGCCTGGGCGGCGAACTGAACGCCGGCCGCCACCGGGATTCCGGACTCGAACCAGTTGTGGCTCAACTGTATCGCGGAGATCTCGGCGTCAACTCTGCCCAGCGCGGCTTCCAGCGCTTCCACCGAGTCGGGGGCGGTTCCGTCGACCACTACCCAATTGAGAAAAGGCTGTGCCTCCTTCTGCGGCTTGGATGGGAAGCGTGCCTTGAGCTGCCCGCCGCCCTTCAGGTAGCTGACGAGTGCGGTACCGGTCCGCTGGCATGCACGAGCGGCACCGAGGGATTGGTAGGTAATCGGCGCACGGAACTCGATCACGTGGCCGGAGGCGGCAATAGCGTTGAGAGCCATGAGTATTCGAGCCGGTTCGCCGATGCTCTGCAGCGGCCCGGCCCAGAGTCCGATATTCCGGCCGCCCAGGCGGTCATCGACCGCCCGCGCTACCCACTGGCGTTCCGGTGATACGGGTCCTGCTAATCCATAGTGGTACAACCGCTCCCACATATTGTTGGCTGCTATGCCCAGCTGCGACAGATCGTCATCGGTGAGGCGACCGAGTAGCGCGGCGGACTGATCCGGCTCATTCTCGACATCGGTCACCGATTCGCGTTCGGCTGCGACGAGGTTCGCAATCTCCGCGACATTGGGCAGCCGGCCGTCCGGTGGCAGACTTTGCCCGGCGTGAACCCTGCGATCAGGAAGCAGGCCATCGAGCAGCAGGCAGCGCAGTTCTGTCCATTCGGCGGGTGACAGGCACGGGAGATCGTCTGCGGTATCGGGAACGGGTGGCATCCAATCATGCAATGCCGCCTGGAGTTTCACGTCACGCACGATCTCGGACAAGGTCCCGCGATAGAGCCGGTCTCCACATCCGGCGACGACCGGCTCGTACAGCCGGGACTCATCCCCGCGGAGATCGCTGATTTCGGAATTGAGTACGACGTTTCGAGATTTGAGCTCAATCCGCTTGTCGGACAACCGGCGTGCTTCCGCGGCCAGCGACGTGGCGTCGGTGGAAGCGATGGCAGTGGACAGCGCATCGAGACCTTGCTGCAACTCTATCGACGCGTCCTTGCTGCCACCGGTGAGCAGCACACACAGATGCCGGAGCTCGTCTGGGATCTTGTCACGAAGGACCCGCAGCGCCTGATCCTTCTGGCTGGTGACCAGCACCCGCTGTCCCTGTGCGAGTAGGGCTGAGATCAGGTTGGCGATGGTGTGGGTCTTTCCGGTCCCGGGCGGCCCTTGGACGACGACGCCGATTTCGGTACGGAGGAGTTCCAGCACACGCAACTGCTCATCGTTCGTATCCAACGGGAAAAGAGGATCGCGTCCGAGGACATCGCCCCGCACGGCGCCCTGACGGTCAAGCCAGCGTTCGCGGTCCACGCGCTCGCTATCGACGACGATCTGGGCAAGCGCCACCGGGATCTCGGCCCCCGGTTGCCGGAGGGCTTCGCCGATCCTGCGGTACGCCTCCGAGATCCGCTCTTGACTCCGCCTGCGAAGGATCAGCGCCGGTGCGGGCGTGAAGCGTGGGCCTATACCGAATTGCGTTGATTTGCTGCGCTTTACCTCGAATTCGAATACCTCGTCGACCGCGAGTCCCAGCCATTGACGCAGGCCATCGATCGTCTTGGTGGTCAGCACCGGCTCGTCGGCGCCGAGTAAATCGTCTTTGGTGACCCTGCCTCGATCGGGGCGGTAGACGGCCAGGCCTTCGAAGATCTCCCGGTCTTCCAAGCGACGTTTGCCCGGTCGGTTGAGCTGTATCGTGCCGGTCCGGTCAAGCGATGGAACTACTTGCTCCGTGAGCAAGTGCCGACAGCGGCGTTCGGACTCGTCCTCCGCGGGTATGGCCACCAGGCCGATGCCGAGCACGAGCTCGTACTCGTCGTCTTGTTGCTCCATGATCTTCGCGGCGGTTTCGAGATGTTCGTACAGAACGCGGCGAGGGGCACATTGCTGCTCTGCTTCAGCCCATGACCGCCACTTTCGCAACCAATCATCGAAGGTGCGCTGAATCAATTGGTCCGAATAGTCAGATTCGAGTGGCTTCTCGGAGTCGCTGTGTAGTCTTGGTTCCGGACCGTCTGCCTTCGCGATCGATAGTGAATCTATCCGCCCTGCTAGCTCGCGAGGCGGCTTCGGTGGTGAAGATTTCGGTACCGGGCGAATTATCAGCAGCGTGTCTTCAGTATCGGACTCGAGCCTTATGTCGGGCGGAAAATCGTCGATCCACAGAATATTCTCAATTGCGCCCGATTGATCGCTTGTGATGTCCCGTAATGGCTTTCGGGTCGAAGAATCGGTCAGGTCCGAGAGGTAATCGACGAGACCAATGGTAGTTCGTAGCGCATGTGCCTCGAGTTCCTCTGCTGATGTCATGCCTCCGCCTCCCATTTGACAACGGGTCAGCATACAGTCGATATTGCGTTGCGCTGCAAGGGTTTACCGGATTGTGCTCTTGGTCGTTCGAGTTACTCGCCTAATGCAAACCAACTAGTTTTCCTTTTAATAGTTTATAAGTGTCCGCAGATCTACCTTGCCATGCAGGACTCGGATATCGAGACGTCGATCCGGGTATCTCAAACCGGAGTCGGTGTGGGCATCGCAATGAATCCGATTGGGCGCGAGAACACTTCGCGATTGCCCTGCTCGCGTTACCCCCCGGAGTGAGGTGAGCTGGAGGGGGAGCGGCTGTGGCCGACGGCCGGCTTCGGTGGTGGGTGGGACCCCATATCATCCCCTCGTCGATCGCCAGATTCGGCGTCGCACACTGGTGACCCTCAGTATGCGTGGTCTGTAATCGATCTTGCGCGGCGACAACACAACGAAGTTTGCCGAGTCTGCCCGTTTCCTACCGGCACTCTCAGGTCGGCTTCGCATCGGCCGTGCCGTGCGTGGCTCGGATGTCCGGCGTCGATTCGAGAGCCTCAAATCGGGATCGGCGTCGATATCGCAATGAGTTCGATTGGCTGTAGACACTTTTCGTGGTTTCGCGGGTCGCGTTACCGTCGGAAGGGGGGAGGTTCGGGAGGAGCAGCGATGGACGAGGGGCGGCGCTGGTCGATAGGAGTGTTCGGAACCTACGGCCCGCGGATTCGTGACGATATCGCGGAGATGGTGGAGGCCGAGCATGCGGCATCGGTCAGTGCGCAGGAAGCCTGTGGCCATCATTCTCAATCGGTATACGGGCAGTTCTACGCCGGGATCAGCGAGCGGTTCGCCGCCTTCGGGGAGCTTCCGGGGGCCGTGCTCGTTCGGCCCGGCCGGGCTCCGTACCACGTAGTTGTCGTGAACGGAGTGGCGTTGTACCCATGGCGGCACTCGAGAAATCCGGAGGGCGACCTCGGATCCAGCCGGTTCGGGACCTCCGACGCACGGCTCGCGGTGGCGAATCTGCGGCCCCGGCCTGTGCAGGGGATGCTCGACTTCGGCTTGCCGGATCCGGAGCTGAGCGAGGAGGAACAGCAGTTCGTCGAGATCGCGCAGAGTGTCTTGAGTGATCCCGCGATTGGCCGGTTGGTTGTTGTCGCGATCTGCAGTTCTGTGCAGGGCCTGCACTCGGTCGAATGGGGCGAGGTTTCGCTCCAGCCCGACGAGCATCTCCAGTGGATCGGATTCCATGAGAGCCTGTTGAGAGCGACGTCGGAATAGCCTTCGCAGACCGCCCTTTATGCCCGGCAGCTGGCCTACTTCGGGTTGCTGCCGTAGCCGAACTGGCGGGCCAGGGCCGAGTTGACCTCTTCTATGACGAGAGGGGTGGGGGAGCGACTGATTTTGGGCCACGTGGTCACGGTAATCGGCGGGTGTGACAGGGTGGGGTAGACATACTGGTTGGAATTGTTTGTCCTGCTGTGGATTTCGACTTCGGGCGAGTGCAGGACTTGTCGGACCGATGCTTTACGGTAGCCCGTGTATTTGTCCGTGCGACTTCGGAGGGTCATGACTTCTTCGGCTGGGCTTCATCCGGTGGCGGTGCTCGATCGGCGGGGTGGTCGGGTGGTGGTCTGGCATGTGAATGTGGGGGCGGCTTTGGGGCTTTCGCGGCTGTCGGGGGCTTGGGTGCTGGATGCGGACGCAGTTGAACTGGCTTCGTTGACTGTGGGGCGGTGGGTTGTCAGGTGCGGTTCGGATGTGGAGGCGCCGGAGGGGGTTGCGGGGGTTGTGGATTTGGAGGCCACCGTGGATGCCGTGCAGGGGGAGATTGCTGCGGCTGATGAGGCGTTCTCGGCGCATCAGGAGGTGGCGGGGAACAAGCTCATTCGGCCGGAGTGGCCGGTGATCGCTCACCCTGCTGAGGCCGGGTTGCCGCGGAATGAGGTTGAGGAGGTGGTGCGGCCGGCGTTGGGGGTGGCTCGGGGGTTGGCGGAGATGGCGGATGGGTGGGCGGCGTTCGAGTCGTTGCGGGTGGTGCGGCCGTTTTTAGTGGAGTTCGGGGGTGTGGGGGTGCGGGCACTGCCGTTGATGGTGGGGTGAGTATGGGGGGAATGTCGTTTGTTGCTATTGATGTGGAGACGGCTAATTCTGCTCGGGGGAGTGTTTGTGCGGTGGGGGTGGCCGTTGTGAGGGAGGGGCGGCGGGTGGTGACGGAGTCTTGGCTTTGCCGGCCGCCGGTGGGGGTGGACTTCTTTTCTTGGCATAACGTTCGGGTGCATGGGATTTCGGCTGGGCGAGTGGCGGGGGAGCCTACCTTTGGGGAGCGGTGGCCGGAGGTGTTGCGGATGGTGGAGGGGCTGCCGGTGATTGCGCACAATGCACCGTTCGACAAGTCTGCTATTCGGGAAGCGTGTGGGCACAGTGGGATTCGGGCTCCGGAGTGGGAGTTCGCTTGCAGCTTGGCCATTTCGCGGAGGCATTTGGATTTGGAGAGCTATCGGTTGCCGAGTGTGGCGGAGGCGCTGGGGATTGCGCGGTTCAGCCATCATGACGCGGCTGCGGATGCCGCCGCGGCGGCCGATATCGTGCTCGCGCTGGCGGAGCGGACCGGGGCTGGGTCACTGGCCGAGTTGGAGCGGTCGGGGGCGGACCGGCCGTCGCGAGGTTCGGGCAATGGGCGGAGCGGGCAAGCGGATCGGCGGGAGCGGTCGGGCAATCGGCATTCGAGGTGGGGCGCGGCCGGACGTTCGTCAGCCGACACGATCCGGCGGCAGGACGAGGTGGTTCGCCTGCCGGGCGAGACGATCCGGAATCCCAGCGCGGCGATCCAGCAGCCGGATGAGAGGATGCGGCGGCCGGCGGGGCAGCGGCAGGCGGGGGAGCGGCGGGAGCGTGGATCTTGGTTTCCGCGTGCCGAACTCGTCATGCCCGAGATCACGGGGACGGATCCGAAACATCCGTTGTACGGCCAGATCGTGGTGTTCACAGGGGATCTCGCGAAACTCACGCGGCAGGAGGCGTGGGATGCGATCGCGGCTTGCGGGGCGACGCCGGCGCGGAATGTGACCAGGCGGACTACGTGCCTCGTCATCGGGGACGGGTTCACCGGTGGTGATCCGGCGGCGTTCACCACGACCAAGGCGGCGCGGGTCGTGCAATTGCGGGCGGGCGGTCACCGGATCGAGGTGCTCGACGAGCAGGGACTGCTTGCGCGGCTCGGGCCGGCCACTGAGTCGGCCACACACTGTGAGGCGACCGCCCAGTCAACCTCCGACTCCCTGTTGCCGGGGAATAGCTAATCCCGACCGGCCGGAATGTTGAAGTGTGGGAATTACTTCATTGCCGGGGTCCGGTGATGTCGGTAAAGAGGATGGAGACGATCTTTCGGACGATGATGTCGAGGCCAATATGAAGAGTGCACGGGGTCGGTTGTGTCAGGGAGCGGGGGCGATCCTGGCCGCGACTGTGCTGGGGGTTTTCTGCGCGGGTGTCGCGCAGGCCGAGCCTCCGGCATTCTCCAGTGCACAGGTTGATGCGGATGGGTCGCATCTCGATCATGTGGTGCAGCACGATGATCGGCGCGCCACCTTCTACGTCTACTCGGCGGCCATGAACCGGGTGATCGCTATGCAGGTCATCCTGCCCGCGGACAGCAGTGCGCCGCGGCCCACCCTGTATCTGCTGAACGGCGCCGAGGACGGGGTCGACGGGAACGGTCAGGAGACCTCCTGGGAGACCAAGACGGATCTGGTCAGCTACATGGGCGATCAGAACGTCAATGTCGTCAATATCCTCGACGGGCGATACAGCTACTACACGGACTGGCAGGCCGACGATCCGGTGATCGGCCGCAACAAGTGGACCACCTTCCTGACCCAGGAACTGCCGCCGGTAATCGACTCCGCGCTCCATTCCTCGGGCCGCAATGCCATTGCGGGCGTGTCGATGTCGGCAACCTCGGTGCTGGCGCTCGCTGAAGACGCCCCCGGCCTGTATCAGAGTGTCGGATCGTTCAGTGGTTGCGCGCAGACCAGTACCGATCCCGGCCGCCGGTACTTCCAGATAACGGTTGCTTCCGGTGGCGCCAACCCGTGGAACATCTGGGGTCCCGATGGCTCGCCCTCCTGGACCGCCCACGACCCCTCCACTGACGCCAATCTGGTCAAACTCCGCGGCACCAACCTCTACATCGCCGCCGGTGCGGGCCCTGACGGCGCCTCCGGCGCGAACGGCAACATGGGCCTCAGCCAGCCTGCCGTATCCAGCAACCTGCTGGAATCCACAGTCGCCGCATGCACCCAGACCCTCCAGTCCGCCACTGAACGACTAGGAATTCCGGCGACCTACTCCTACCTCCCCAACGGCGGCCACAACTGGCCCTCCTGGCAGATCGACTTCCACGCGGCCTGGCCGGGAATGGCCCGCAGCCTGGGCATCTGAGGGCCGATCCGCCGCCGAGTGATTGCCGGGAACGGGCGAATTACGCGCAACCTCATTGACCGATAAGCTCGCACGGGTGACCGACGAACAGCTGCTGCAGGGCCCTATCCATGCCGTCCATGTCGAGTTGGGCGCCACTTTTGCTCCGTTCGGGGGGTGGGAGATGCCGGTCTCGTATGCGGGGACCGTCGGTGAGCACACCGCCGTGCGGAACGCGGTCGGGATCTTCGATGTCAGCCACCTGGGGAAGGCCACCGTCAAGGGGACCGGCGCGGCGGCATTCGTGAACTCGGCGTTGACCAACGATCTCGAGCGGATCCGGCCGGGGAAGGCGCAGTACACCCTGTGCTGCACGCCGGAGGGCGGGGTCATCGATGACCTGATCGCCTACTACGTCAGCGATGACGAGATGTTCCTCGTGCCCAATGCGGCCAATACCGCTGCCGTGGTGGCGGAATTGCAGAAGGTCGCGCCGGAAGGCATCACCGTCACCGACGAACATCGCGGTTACGCGGTGTTCGCCGTGCAGGGCCCGCGATCGGCGGAAGTGCTCGCCAAGCTCGGTTTCCCCACCGACATGGAATACATGGCCTACGCGGACGCCGAATGGGACGGCCGCCAGATCCGCGTCTGCCGCACCGGCTACACCGGCGAGCACGGCTACGAACTCCTCCCCAAATGGGACGACGCCGAGCCCCTCTTCCGCGCCCTACTGGCCGAGGTCGAAGCCGCCGACGGCCAGGCCGCCGGCCTCGGCGCCCGCGACACACTGCGCACCGAAATGGGCTACCCCCTGCACGGACACGAACTCTCCCTGGAGATTTCGCCGCTGCAAGCCCGCTGCGGCTGGGCCGTCGGCTGGAAGAAGCCGGAATTCTGGGGCAAATCCGCACTGGAACAGGAGAAGGCGGCCGGCCCGCGCCGACTCCTGTTGGGCCTCAAGGGACTCGACCGCGGCGTCCTCCGCCAGGGCCAGACCGTCCTGCGCGGTGACGATCAGGTCGGCGAAACCACCTCCGGCACTTTCTCGCCCACCCTCAAGCTCGGCATCGCCCTGGCCCTCATCGACACCGCCTCCGGCATCCAGCCCGGCGACATCGTCGAGGTCGATGTCCGTGGCCGCCGCCTCCGCTGTGAGGTAGTCAAGCCGCCTTTCGTCGAGGTCAAGACCTCCTAGTCGCGCTGCCCGCCCCCGCTGTGCCGTTGCCGTCGAACCGGGCCCCTACCCCGGGGTTTGCTGACGGCAGCGGAGGGTGGCACCGGCGCGTCGGAGAGGGCGAATTAGACTCCCGGTCATGACTCTTGCCGCACAATTCGCTCGCGTCCCGCATCCCGCGCCATTGGGGGCGCAGCGGCGGCAGGAGATTCTCGCGGAGCCCGGGTTCGGGCGGTTCTTCACCGACCACATGGTGTCGCTGGACTACATCGACGGGCAGTGGACCAACGGCAAGGTCGAGCCCTACGGGCCGATGGCCATGGATCCGGCGACCATGGTGTTCCACTACGGGCAGGCGATCTTCGAGGGGTTGAAGGCGTACCGGCAGGCCGATGGCAGCATCGCCACCTTCCGGGTGGATGCCAATGCGGCGCGATTCGGGCGGTCCGCGGCTCGGATGGCTATGGCGGAGCTACCGGAGGAGCTGTTCATCGAATCCGTGCGGCAGCTGCTCGAAGTCGATGCCGATTGGGTGCCGGCGGCGGGTGGGGAAGAGTCCCTCTATCTGCGGCCGTTCATGTTCTCCACCGAGGTCGGGCTGGGTGTGAAACCTGCTTCGGGGTACAAGTACCTGCTGCTGGGGTCGCCGGCCGGCGCGTACTTCTCCGGTGGGTTGAAGCCGGTCAAGGTGTGGCTGTCGACCGAGTACACGCGGGCCGCGCCCGGTGGCACCGGTGAGGCCAAGGTGGCAGGCAACTATGCGGCGTCGCTGCTGGCGCAGCGACAGGCGGCCGAACAGGGGTGCGATCAGGTGGTGTGGCTGGATGCTTGCGAGCATCGCTACGTCGAGGAGATGGGCACCAACAATCTGTTCTTCGTGTTCGGGAGCGGGTCGCAGGCTCGGCTGGTGACGCCGGAGCTGTCCGGCTCGCTGCTGCCGGGTATCACGCGCGACTCGTTGATCACGCTGGCGGCCGACTCCGGCTACCAGGTGGAGGAGCGGAAGATCTCCGTGGACGAGTGGCGGAAGGGCGTCCAATCCGGTGAGATCACCGAGGTTTTCGGATGCGGGACCGCTGCTGTGGTGATTCCGGTCGGGTCGGTGCGTTCGGACGACGGCGATTTCACCATCGGGGACGGGACGCCGGGTGAGGTCACCATGGCGTTGCGCGACACGCTCACCGGAATTCAGCGCGGCACCTTCGCTGACCAGCACGGGTGGATGCGCAAGCTCGCCTGACAGCGTCGACGAAAACCGCCCGCCCCGAACCGAATCGGGGCGGGCGGCGTCGTATTCGGGTCCGCCGCCGGGTTATACCAGCTGGATCAGCAACCCCGTAGGCACTCATGAAAGCCGCATTCCGGGCTACGGTTGATGGGGTGAGGTACGAATTCGTGGTGCTGCCGGTGGGGGCCGTCGCATCACCGGGGGAGGTCGCGGGGTATCTGCGCGCGCAGCAAGGAATTCCGGTCGACGACCAGTTGCGGCTGCTCGCGGCCGGGCTGCGGATGTGGAACGAGGAATTGCCGGTTTCGGCGCGGCGGGCGGTGCTGCACGTCGAAGCCGCGGGCATGGCGCTGCGGGTCACGCCCGCAGATGTCGCCGAACGGTGGAGACCTCGGGGGTCAGGGCTCGTCGGGGTGGCGGGTGCTATTCGGTCGGTGCTCGAACTGCTCGTCGACGGGCTGGGGTATCAGCTCTACGACGCCGAGAACGGGACGCTCTGGACGCCCTGACGCGTACCGGGCCGCCGCGCAGTCGATCAGCCCGGCATGAACATCTGCCACTGCTCCAAGGTCTGCGGCCGCATCACGTAGTTGTGGTCGCGGATGTGGGACAGCGAGGCGCTGGGCTCGTCCGAGTACCAGTGGCCGGGGTAGACGACCGGATCGCCCTGCAGCCCAGCCAGATACCGCAGGCTGCGGAACATGGCGTCGGAATCGCCGCCGGGGAAGTCGGTGCGGCCGCAGCCGTCGACGAAGAGGGTGTCGCCCGCGATCAGGCGGTTCTCGAACAGGAAGCACTGACTGCCGGGCGTGTGGCCGGGGGTGTGCAGGAGCTCGATCTCGAACCCGCCGACCGCGACCTTGTCGCCGTGCGCATGGCCGGTCAGCTCGCTCGGCGCGATGCCGGTGACATTCGCGACCCACGGCAGTTCCTCGGCATTGACGTGCACCGCCACGTCGGTCTTCTCCAGCAGCTCCTTCACCCCGCGCAGCGTGAACCCGAGCATGGTGCCGCCGACATGGTCGGGGTGATGGTGCGTGGCCAGCACACCGGTGAGCCGCATCCCGTCGCCCTCGGCGATCTCGACCAGCTGCCCCGCCTCGTAAGCCGGGTCCACGACCACACATTCGCCGCTCTCACGATCGCCGATCAGGTACGCGAAGTTCCGCATCTGGGTGGCGATCGGATCGCCGGCAGCCCAGTCGCGGCCGGACAGCAGCTGGCGGAAATACAAACGGTCGGAGGCCATACCCATAAGCCTATTGCGCGCGATGTATCCGCCCCACCCGGACCCGCCCTCCCACCCGAACTCCGGCCCGGGCCCGATCCTCAGCGAGACGGCAGTCGCTCGAGGCTGCCACTTCTCGCGCCCGCGGGAACCGGGGCACAGCGAGAGGGCACTCACCAAAGTGACACGCCGTCGGAGACTTTGGTGAGTGCCCTCTCACGGGCCCAGCGACGACGGCCGCACCTCGCTAGTCTGGAACTCCTCCGAGGCGGCCCGGATTCGGCTGTGGCGAGAGGGCACTCATTGTGGCGACACGCCGTTGGGGACTTTGGTGAGTGCCCGCTCGTGGAGGCTGCCTTGTGGTGGTTGATCGCGCTGGCGCAGCCCAGGGCCCGGCCTCGAAATGTGAAGCCGCCCGCCGGATGTGTCCGGCGGGCGGCTTCGGGGTGTGGGTGCGCGCTACACGCGGACGAGGATGGCTTCGATTTCGTCGGCGGCTTCGGGGCCGTAGGCGTCGCGGAGGCGCTTCATGGCGGCGTCGTGGTCGAGGGTCCAGTCCTGGGGGCCAACGGTTTCCAGGACGAGGACGGCTACCAGGGAGCCGAGTTGGGCGGAGCGTTCCAGGGAGAAGCCGGCGGACCGGCCGGTGAGGAAGCCGGCGCGGAAGGCGTCGCCTACGCCGGTGGGGTCGACCTTCGCGGTGTCGGGGACTACGTCCACGTGGAGTTCGGTGCCGTCGCGGTCGACGATCTTGGCGCCCTTGGAGCCGAGGGTGGTGACGCGAATGCCTACGCGCTCACCGACTTCCGCCTCGGACAGGCCGGTCTTCTGGAGGAGGATGCCCCACTCGTACTCGTTGGTGAAGAGGTAGGTGGCGCCGTCGATGAGCTTCAGGATGGTGTCGCCGTCCACGTACGCCAGCTGCTGAGAAGGGTCGGCGGCGAAGGGGATTCCGGCGGTGCGGCACTGTTCGGTGTGGCGCAGCATGGCTTCGGGGTCGTCGGCGCCGATCAGGACCAGCTGGAGGTCGCGGCCGAGCTTGGTGATGTCGATGTCGCGGGCCTCGCTCATGGCGCCGGGGTAGAAGGAGGCGATCTGGGCCATGGTTTCGTCGGTGGTGCAGACGAAGCGGGCGGTGTGGGCCTCGGTCGAGACGCGGACGGCGGAGCAGTCGACTCCGTTGTCCTCCAGCCACTTCCGGTACTCGCCCCAGTCCTTGCCGACCGCGCCGACCAGCAGCGGGCGCTGGCCGAGCACGCCCATGGCGTACGAGATATTGCCCGCGACCCCGCCCTTGCGGATGGTCAGGTCATCGACGAGGAAGCTGAGCGATACGTGCTGAAGTTGGTCTGCCAGCAGCACATCGGAGAACTTTCCCGGAAAGCGCATGAGGTGATCGGTCGCGATGGACGCGGACACGGCGATGGTCACGGGGAATCCTTCGGTGGGGGTGAACGGCGGGAATCGCCGCAGTAACAAAACTACTCTGTCCGAGACGGGGAGGCCCAACTCTCGGAGGCTCTCAGGGGCTTCGCCCCCGAACCCCCAGAGGTGGCTCTCAGGGCTTCGGCCGAACCTCGGAGGCGGCTGTCTGGGCTTCGGCCGAGCCCCGGAAGCGGCTGTGTGGGCTTCGGCCGGACCCCGGCGGCTGTCTGGGCTTCGCCCGAGTCTCCGGAGCGGATTTGGTCCGGGCAACGCAACAGCGCGGAACCTCCCGTGGGATGTTCCGCGCTGTGGGTTAGTGCCTCAGTTGAAGCTGTCGCCGCAGGCGCAGGAGCCGGTGGCGTTCGGGTTGTCGATGGTGAAACCCTGCTTCTCGATGGTGTCGACGAAGTCGATCGAGGCGCCCTGCACGTAGGGGGCGCTCATGCGGTCGACGGCCAGCTTGACGCCCGCGAATTCGACGATCAGGTCACCGTCGAGGGTGCGGTCGTCGAAGAAGAGCTGGTAGCGCAGGCCGGCGCAGCCACCCGGCTGCACGGCGATGCGCAGGGCCAGATCGTCGCGGCCTTCCTGATCCAGCAGCGCCTTTGCCTTGGAGGCGGCAGCATCGGTCAGAGTCACACCGTGAGTGGTGGTCTCGTTCTGCACAGTCATGAACTCTCCTAAAGGACCTGTTTTCAACCCGTCAGAGGCGTACGGCTCGACGCCTGTCAACGCCGCTTCGCGGGCGACTATTCCCAATCCTACGCGGAGGGTGTTGCGCGGATGGCGGGTCGTCTGTCACTTGTCCTGTTCGCGGGCTTTCCCCCGGCGTGACCCGGCGATCCTGGTCGCCAGGAGGTAGCTGTGGGCGTGGGCGACACAACAAACAGGCAGACCAGGATTTTCCGGCGGACGCGTCATCGAATAGCCTGGTCGGCGTGAAGTTCCTGCGCCGTGGCGAGTCCAACCCCACAACCGATACCTCCAGCGTCGAAGCCGGTGGTACGGCGACGGTCGAGGACAAGTCGGTCACCCTGAGCAAAGGCCGGCCGACCCCCAAGCGACGGGAGGCCGAAGGCCGCCGTCGCGGCCCGGTCGCCCCAGCGCCCATGACCTCCAAGGAGGCCCGTGCCCGGCGCAAGTCGCTGCGCGGGACCAAGGAGGAACGCAAGGCGAGCTCGTCCGACCGCCGCAAGGAGGCCCAGGATCGGCGCGCCCGCATGCTCGCCGGTGAGGAGCAGTTCCTGCTGCCGCGCGACAAGGGGCCGGTTCGCGGGTACGTGCGCGACATCGTCGACGCGCGCCGCAACCTGCTGGGCCTGTTCATGCCGCTGGCGGTGGTGTTGATCTTCAGCATGATCCTGTCGCCCGGTCTGCAGGCCATCGTGACGCTGGCCATGCTGATCATGATGCTGTTCATGATTACCGAGGGCTTCATCCTCGGCCGCATCGTGAACCGCCGCGTGCGCGAGCGCTTCCCGGATACGACCGAGCGTTCGATGTCCCTCGGCTGGTACGCCTTCGTGCGCGCCTCGCAGGTGCGCCGCATGCGCGCCCCGAAGCCGCGGGTCAGCGCGGGCGACAGCATCTGAGTTCTGGTGCGCTGCGAGGCCGCCTTATCGGCGGCCGACGCAGTCGGCATCCATGGCCGGCGCACTCGAGTGCGGTGGGTGGAGACCTGGCTCTCGGAGTGCTTCGCGATCACCGAGTCCATATGACTCCGAGCGGTTATCCGTGCTCGCGGTAGGTCGCGATGGCCCGGAGGTCGTGGGCGACGCGGGGGGCGTCGCGGTCGTCGAAATTGATGGAACCGGCCAGGTTCCGGAGCGAGTCGCGGTGGAACGGGACGGCACGGCCGGCTGCCGACAGCAGGGCGACGACGCGGGTGAAGACGTGTCCGCGGTCGGTGGCGGTGACGTGCAGGAAGGTTCCGGGTGCGGGGGTGATGGCAGTCATGACAGGTTTTCGCCTTCCTCTGTGGAATCGGTGGAGCCCCAGGCCATTCCGATGTAGGTGAAGTAGCCGAGCGCGCAGATGGCGGTTCCGGCGGTGACGATTGCGGTGAGGGGCTGCATGGCTGTAAGTTTTCTATAGAGAACTTACAGCCAACAGTGGCAGTAACGTCATTGTTCGCAAATATTCGGCCAGAAAGGTCGGGTCATGCTGCAGAAGGTCGCCGTCGTCCTGAACGACCGCCTGGCCATGTTCGAATTCGGAGTCGTCTGCGAGGTTTTCGGCCTCGACCGCAGCGCCGACGGACTGCCGCTCTTCGACTTCCGCGTCTGCGGGGCCGAACCCGGGAAACCCCTCACCACCAGCTCACCCGGCATCACCGTAGCGCCCGAATACAGCCTCGACGAGCTACTCGACGCGGATCTCGTGGCCGTTCCGGCCTTCCCCATCGACCACGGCTACGACGAGCGGGTCGTGGACGCGGTACGGGCCGCTGCGGAGCGCGGAGCGACCATTCTCACCGTGTGCTCGGGGGCGTTCCTGGCCGGTAAGGCCGGACTGCTGGACGGGCGCAAATGCACCACGCACTGGCGCTACGTCGATCGGCTCGCGCGGGAGTTTCCGCACGCCACAGTCGATCCCGACGTGCTGTTCGTGGACGAGGGCAATCTCATCACCAGCGCCGGCACCGCCGCCGGCATCGACGCCTGCCTGCATCTGGTGCGACGCGAACTCGGCAGCAGCGTCGCCAATGCCATCGCCCGGCGCATGGTGGTGCCGCCGCAGCGGGACGGCGGGCAGCGGCAGTTCATCGAACGGCCCGTCGTGGACTGCAGCTCGGACAGCCTGAGCGAAACCCTGCACTGGATGGGCGAGAATCTGGACCTGCCGCACACCGTGGAGGCGCTCGCGGACCGGACCTCCATGTCCACCCGCACCTTCGCCCGCCGCTTCGCCGCCGAAACCGGCACCACCCCGGTGAAATGGCTTACCGGCCAGCGCATTCTGCTCGCCAAGCAACTTCTCGAAGAGACCGACCTCGACCTGGAATCCCTCGCGAACCGCTGCGGGTTCGGGTCCGGCGCCCTGCTCCGGCACCACTTCCAGCGTTCGGTCGGCATCGCACCGGTCGAATATCGCCGGCGGTTCGGGGTTCGCGCCTCCTGAACTTCCGCTCGGAGCGGGGAATTCGAGTCGGCTACGATCCGCAGCCATGAGGTGGGGAGCGTTCGTGATCGGCTTGTCGGCGGCTGTGGTGCTGGGTGGTGCGGCTACCGGATGCGGTAAGGCCGCCGATGCGGCCGGCGACTGCGTCGCGCAGGGGAAGCTCGATATCAAGGTGGTCGACTGCCACAAGGACCACTACGGGAAGATCATCGCGACCGTGGATCTGGCATCCGAATGCCCGGCCGGTACCGACTCTTCGTTCCAGAGCGCCGTCAGCAGAAAGTTCCAGTGCGTGCACAACCAGACGACGCCGTGAATCCGGTGCGAGCGGTGGGTAGCCGCTGTTGATACCGTGCTGTCGTGTCGCACACTGCTCAAACAACCGATCGGCCGCTGCGGACGCTGGTGCTCGGTGGCGCCCGGTCCGGGAAATCGGCCTTCGCGGAACAGCTGGTCGCGTCGGAAGCGGTGCGATACGTCGCCACCGCCATAGCCGATGCCGATGATCAGGACTTCGCCGAACGCATTGCGGCGCATCGGGCGCGGCGGCCCGCGGAGTGGACGACCGTCGAAGGCGACCCGATCGGGGCCTTGAGCGCGGGCGGCGGGGCGACGCTGATCGACGACCTCGGGACTTGGCTCACCGCGCGGATCGATGCGCGCGGAGCTTGGGAGTTGCCGCGGGGGAGGGTGGGGCCTGATATCGAAGAGCTGGTTGCGGCGGTCACCGGGTATCGGCATCGGCTGGTCATTGTCAGTCCCGAGGTGGGGCTCGGGGTCATCCCGGGGACCGCTTCGGGGCGGCTCTTCCGCGATGAACTCGGGACGCTGAATCAGCGGCTGGCCCAGGTCTGCGACGAGGTGTACCTCGTTGTCGCCGGCCAGGCGCTGCAGATCAAGCCCGATCGCGCCACCGTGGTCACCGATGCCGTGACCGAGCTCAGCGATGTGTCGGCGGCCGCTCTGCGCGATGCCGCGAACTCGCCTGCGGCGCAAGCCGTTGCGGCGACCGGGGGAACCGTGGCCGCGGCCGGTGCGGTGTCCGGGCTCGGCGATCTGCCTGGCGTCACTCCAGACGATGCAATGAACCCCGCTGTTACGCAGGGAGCTTCAGTCGACGCGCGCGCTGCGGGGACTATCGCGCCGGCGGACGCCGAGGTGTTCGACGTCGAAACGCCGCTCGAGTCGGCCGGAAGTGTCGTGGCGGGAGACGACGCGGCGGCGGTGTCCGGCGCTGCCGTGGTCGACGCCCGCGCTGCCGGGGCCGCAGTTCAGGGTGTTGTGGCGGGGACCGGCGTCGACGGTGCTGAGAGCCCGAATCTGAACAAGCCGCGGGTGCGGATTGCGTTCGGGCCGGTGATGGGGCCGGATTTGGGGGTGCGGGCTGCTGCGGAGGAGCGGCAGTTGCAGTTGACCAAGCCGGCGGGGGCGTTGGGGCGGCTGGAGAAGCTCGGGAATTGGGTGGCGGCTTGCCAGGGGGTGTGTCCGCCTCGGCAGTTCGAGCGGGCTCGGGTGGTGATCTTCGCGGGGGACCACGGGGTGGCTCGGCACGGGGTGTCGGCTTACCCGAGTGAGGTGACCGGGCAGATGGTGGCCAACTTCCTGCACGGGGGTGCGGCGGTGAATGTGCTGGCGCGCTTGGCCGATGCGACCGTGCGGGTGGAAGACATTGCCGTCGAAGGGGATACGACGCCGGAGATTTCGCGGCACAAGGTGCGGCGGTCCAGCGGGTCCATCGACCGCGAGGACGCGCTGACCGAGGCCGAGGTGCAGGCCGCACTGGCCGCCGGCGCCACCATCGCCGACGAGGAGATCGATTCCGGCGCAGACCTTCTCATCGCCGGTGAGATGGGGATCGGCAACACCACGCCGGCGACCGTGCTGATCGCCGCCGTCACCGACACCGAACCGGTCGTCGCGGTGGGGCGGGGCACCGGTGTCGACGATGCGGGCTGGATTCGCAAGACCGCGGCCATTCGCGACGCCATGTGGCGGGCGCGGCCTGTCGTCAAGGATCCGGTTGCCTTGCTGCGCACCGCATCCGGCGCGGATCTGACCGCCATGGCCGGCTTCCTGGCCCGTGCGGCCGCACGGCGGACCCCGGTGATCCTGGACGGCGTCGTGGTCACGGCCGCCGCCCTGGTGGCCGATCAGCTGGCGCCCGGCGCCCGCGCCTGGTGGATCGCCGGACACCGCTCCAGTGAGCCGGCCCACAAGATCGCCCTGGACCGCCTGGAATTGGAGCCCCTGCTCGAAATGAGCATGCGCCTGGGCGAAGGCTCGGGCGCCCTTACCGCGCTGCCGCTGCTTCGCGCGTCCGTCGCCACCTTGTCCGACATGGCGACCTTCGCCGACGCGGGAGTCAGTACCGCCGACGCCCCCGAACCCGCCGGTGCCTGACAGCTCCCAAACGCTTGCCGCCGAACTATGTTCGGTGGCAAGCCGGGGGCAGGGGCCGTCCGCCGGTCGGCCATCGCCGCGAACGACTATGCGGCCGCGAACGATTATGCGGTCGGGCAGGACGATGCGGTCGGGCAGGACGATGCGGCCGGGCCAGGTGAGGTCGGCCTGCGCGTGCGTTCCCGGAGCGACGTGTGTCGGGGGCGGTATGGCGGGGATGCGGAGAATCGTTGTTGCGCGCGAGGTGTGGTGGTGAATGGTTTGCGGTTGGCGGTTTCCTGGTTGACCGTGCTGCCGGTCAGGGGGCCGGAGCAGGTGGATCGGGAGGCAGCTGGACGGGCTATCGGGTGGGCGCCCGTTGTGGGGATATTGGCCGGGGTGGGTGCGGCCGGGGTGCTTTGGGGGATAGGGGCTTTGGGGGGTAGCTGGCTGCTGGGTGGGCTGGTGGCGGTGGCCGGGCTGGCGTTGATCACGCGGGGAATGCATGTCGACGGGCTGGCCGACACCATGGACGGGCTCGGGAGCTACGGGCCGCCGGAGCGGGCTCGCGAGATCATGAAGAGCGGCGGGGCCGGTCCGTTCGGGGTGGCTGCGCTGGTGTTCGTTATTGGGATTCAAGCGGTTTCGCTCGCGGGGCTGGCGGCGAACGGGCGATGGCTCGCCGTGGTGTTCGCTGTCGCGGTGGGGCGGGTGGCGGTGGTGCTGGCCTGTCGACGAGGGATCGATGCGGCGCCCGGCGCCGGATTCGGTGCGCTGGTGGCAGGGACTCAAGGGCCGGTCGTAGCGGCCGTGTGGGGCGGGATCGCTCTGGTTGCGGCAGTATTCGCGGGCGGGAATCGGTGGCAGGGCCCGATCGCGGTCGCGCTCGCGCTGGCGGTGGCCGCGGTGCTGGTCCGCCATTGCGTGCGGCGGTTCGGTGGCCTGAACGGTGATGTGCTAGGCGCCGCACTGGAAATCAGCGTCACCGTAGCGGCCTGCGTCCTCTCCTTCCGCTGAGTCGCATACGCCGAGCGGCATATGTCGCGCACCGCCGGGGGAGCGAGTCGCGCACCACCGGGGGAGCACGACATGCACCACCGAGGGCAGTGAGTCGCGCGCCGCCAAGGGGGCGATGGGGTTTGGGGTGTGGGGGTCCGGGTGGAGGGAGGCTCGGCTGGGAGTGTGGGGCGACACTCCGGGGGACGCGCCGGGGGTGGTGACGGCGTTTGTTGCGGCTCGCAATCCGACTGGGCGGTGGTTGCGAATACAGCGTGTTCGGCTGTCCCGTCACCGTGTTCGCCGAGGATGGAGTGACCATGCAGTGGATATTCCTGCTGCCCGTTTTGTTCGCGGTGATCGCCGTGATCGTGTTCGTGGTCGGGGATCGCGTACGGCCCAAAGCGTGGCGGAAGGAGGACGGCGAAGAGGGTGCGCACACCATGGTTCTGGACCTGGTGAACATGTTCTTTGCCGCGATTGTCGCTTTCGTCGTGGTGATCTGCTGGCAGAGCTATGACGACGCGCATTCGCACACTGTGGCCGAGGCCAAGGGGCTGGTGACGGTGTACGAGGCGGCGCACGATCTGCCCGAGCCGTATCGCAGCAATATCGAGGGGCTCACCCGGGAGTACACGAAAGAGGTTGTGACGCAGGAATGGTCGACCATGGACCATCATCAGCGGCTCGACGACAAGGTGCAGGGCACCTTCGACGAACTGCGGGCTGCGGTCGATTCGGTGCCGACGACCGACCCGGATGTGAAGGACACACAGGACAAAGCGTCCACCGCTTTGGATGCGGCCTCCGACGCACGCTATGACCGCGGGCTGGACGCGCAATACCGCATGCCGACGATTCTGTACGTCGCGCTGTGGTTCGGCACGGTCATGCTGCTGCTCGGCACGGTGCTCGCCGGTGTGGTGGTGACCAAGCGAAATCTGCTGATGACGGCCCTGTTCGGGATCGTGGTCGGGACCGTGATGCTGTCGATCTACCAGCTCGACCGCCCGTTCTCCGGTGGCAATGTGGTGCCGCGGGACGCCTACACGCTGGCGCAGCAACGGTACGACCAACTCGGCAAGACGCTGGTGCCGGACAGTTCGGCTCCCGGCGCGCCCGCAGGCAATGCACCGGTCTCGAGCGGGGTGCCGAACCGATGAACGGGAATCGACCGCCCGCCTGGACAAGGCGGACCCAATGACCAGAACACACAGAGCCGCACGAGGATTGGCGGTGGCCTCGGCGGTGCCCGTCGCGGCGCTCCTACTCGCCGGGCCTGCTTCGGCGGACCCGGGTCTACCCACTGTGATCGATCAGATTGCCAGCGGCAGCGCGGGCGGGCCCTCGGGCAGCGCCGGTCCCGGCGCCGTGGACGCTCCTTCGGGCAGCGCGCTGTCGCTCGGGAGCGGCAGCGGTGCAACCGGTTCCGGAGCGGGCAGCTCAGCGACCGGGAGCGGACTCGGTCTGAGCGCGGGCCGAGTGGCGGGTGGCGGTGCTTACCTCGGGAATGGCAGTTCAGGCTCGGGGAGTAGTAGCGGTAGCGCCGTCGGTGCGGATCCCACGAATCTCGCTCTGTCGGATGGGCATGCGCTGGCCGCACCGAAGGCTGCGAGCGCATTGGGCGGTCAGGTGGCGGCGCCGAACACCTTGGGAGGCCTGGCCGGACTGGATTCCGGCAGTGTGGCGACGGCCTGCGCGGGTAGTGCTGTACTCGGCAGTGCCGCACTCGGATTGGGCATTCTCACCGGCAGTTCACTCGGCTCCGGTGTCGGCAGTGCCCTCGGTAGTTCGCTGGGCTCGGGACTGGTCGGTCCCGGCTGGTGGCCCGGACTCTGGCCCGGCGGCTCCAGCCTGGTGGGTCCCGGCTCCGCCGCGGGCAGTGCGGCGGTCGGCAGCGCCGCCAGCGGCAGCGCTCTGCTGACCTGCCTGCTCCTGCTCCCCGTCCCTCTGCAGGAACCCGCTATCCCCCTGCAGATTCCGTCACCGCCGGCCGTGGTCCCGGCCGCCGCCCCGATCATCCCGCCGCCTCCGCCGCCTCCGCCGCCTCCGCAGGTCACACCACCGGTTCTCCCGCCACCCGTGGCAGTACCTCCACCTCGTCCAAGGCCCGCGTATGTGGCCTCCACTCCGGTCCCCGCACACCCGGCCTGGACCACCCTGCAGATGATGACGGTCATAATCATCGCGATCATCGCCGCCGCCCGCGCAAAGATGCGCCGCCGCCTGTAGCCGGCCCGCCCGAAGCGGCGGTATCTCGCGCGAAGACGCGTCGTCGCTTTCAAGCTGCGTGCCGAGGCGCCGGTGTCCGGCGCCTCGATGCACCGCGACTTCTGGGCTGGGCGCACGGCGCGCCGGAGGCTCGCCACTGCCCTGCCGGCGCCGACGCGACCGCCGGGTTGTTGCTCAGGGTGATTTCGCCGCCCTCGGGGATGTCGGTGACCGACTTGTGCTTCTTCGAGTGCAAGGTCAGCGGGTAGATCTCGGTCGCGCCGAGGGGGACCAGGGTGTCGTTGTTCCGGGCGTTGTAGTTGGCCAGGTAGCGGACGTGCTGGAACTTGTTGAGGTCGATCTGGCCCTGGGAGAGTGCGGGATTGGGCTGGTTGTAGTCGGTGAAGTTGGTGAAGCTCACCGTGATGCCCGCCGCGGCGGCCTTCTTCTTGAAGACGTCCCAGTGCGGTTGTGCGAGATCGTTCACACCGATGCGGACCACATTGTCGTGGTGTTCCCCGCCACACGCGGCGGTCAAGGCCAGGCTTAGCAGTAGAGGAAACACCAGGTAGCGGCGCAATTTTCGCATTTCACGCAAGCTAGGCGACTGGTACGTACCAGCGCGAGGTTTGGACTCGGCCGGATCTCAATCATTGCCGGTCGATTGCCCGCACGGTTGCATGGCCGGGTTCGATTTCGACCGATCATGTGGGAGTACGAGTGAAATTCCATCGGGTACTGGCGATCCCGGTCCTGGTAGCGGCAGTCGCGGGCCTCACCCTCACGGCAACGGCGTGCAGCAGCAATAGCTCCGACGCGAATACCGTGCGCATCGGCACCACCGAGACCGATCCGCAGTGGGACGTGTTCAAGGACAAGGCCAAAGCGCAGGGCATCAATATCGACATCGTCCACTACTCGGACTACTCGCAGCCCAATCAGGCGCTGGCACAGAAGCAGATCGACGTGAATCTGTTTCAGCACCTGCAGTTCCTGGGCCAGTTCAATGTCGCCAACAATCAGGATCTGACGCCTATCGGAGCCACTCAGATCACGCCGCTGGGGCTGTACTCCAAGAAGCACAAGACGCTCGCCGACATCCCGCAGGGCGGCGAGATCGCGGTGCCGAACGATCCCACTAATCAGGCGCGCGCCCTGTTCGTGCTGCAGGCAGCCGGGCTACTGAAGCTCGCCGACAGCAACCCGCAGCCGACGCCGGCCGATATCGACAAGGGTACTTCCAAGGTGAAGGTCACCCCGGTGGACGCCGCGCAGACGGCGCTGTCGCTGGCCTCCGTGGACGGGTCCGTGGTCAACAACACCTACCTGGAGCGTTCCGGTATCGACCCGAATTCCGCGCTGTATAAGGATGATCCGAACAGCCCGGGCGCGGCACCGTACATCAACGCCTTCGTCACCCGCGCTGCGGACAAGAACAACCCCACCTACCTGAAGCTCGTCGACATCTGGCACGACCCGGATGTGGAGAAGGCGGTCGCCGAGAACTCGAAGGGCACCGCGGTCGAGGTGACCAAGAGCGGGCCGGAGCTGGAACAGATCCTGCAGCGGGTGCAGCAGACCATCCGCGACACCAAGTGAGTGACAAGCCCGCCGCGGTCGAATTCCGGTCGGTCACCAAGGTTTTCGAGGCCGGTAAACAGAGTCACACCGCGCTGTCGGAAATCGATCTGCGGATCGAACGGGGCGAGATCTTCGGTGTGATCGGCTATTCCGGCGCGGGCAAGAGCACGCTGGTGCGCTTGATCAACGCGCTGGAGAAGCCGACCAGCGGCAGTGTGCTCATCTCCGGCGACCCCATCACCGGGGTTCCGGAGTCGCGGGTGCGGCAGTTGCGGCGCGATATCGGCATGGTGTTCCAGCAGTTCAACCTGTTTCGTTCGCGTACCGCGGCCGGGAATATCGAATACCCGCTGAAGGTCGCGGGCTGGCCACGTGCGCGGCGCAAGGCGCGCGTGGCGGAACTGCTCGAGTTCGTGGGGCTCACGGAGAAGGCACGTAGCTACCCGGATCAGCTGTCCGGCGGGCAGAAGCAGCGGGTCGGCATCGCGCGGGCGCTGGCCACCTCGCCGTCGCTGCTGCTGGCCGACGAGGCCACGTCGGCGCTGGATCCGGAGACCACTCAGGAGGTGTTGCGGCTGCTGCAGAAGATCAATCGCGAGCTCGGCGTCACCATCGTGGTCATCACCCACGAGATGGATGTGATCCGTGCCGTGGCCGACCGGGTCGCGGTGCTGGCCGAGGGCCGGATCGTCGAATTGGCGAGCACTTTCGAGGTGTTCGCGGCACCGCAGGCCGTGCCGACGCGGTCGTTCGTCGAGACGGTGCTGCACAACCGGCCCAGTGTCGACGAGCTGAAACGGCTGGGCGAGCGGCACTCCGGGCGGCTCGTCACCGTGGATATCGACGATGAGCGCGGTATCGGGGACGCGCTCGCCACCGCCGCGCATGCCGGTGTGCGGTTCGAGGTGGTCTACGGCGGCGTGAGCGCGTTGCAGGACAAGACGTTCGGCAGCGTGACGCTGACGCTCGAAGGGCCGGACGACGCGGTCAACAAGGTCGTCGACGAGCTGGAGCGGAGGGCGGCCGTATGAGCCTCGTGCATTCCGCGGCGAATTATGCGGCCGCGCGAACGAGCTGGCACGCCGACGAGGTGAATTACGCAGCGGTCCACACGGATTGGGATCGGCTGCGGCCGGTGCTCGGTGATGCCGTCGGCACCACCATCTACCTGGTGGGGCTGACCTTCGTGGTCGGCGGCATCATCGGCCTGGCCTTGGGCACCGCGCTGTACACCACCCGCAAGGGCGGTCTACTCGCCAACACCCCGATCAACCTGGTGCTCAACGTGGTGGTGAATGTGGTGCGCCCCATCCCGTTCATCATCCTGCTGGCCGCTCTGGGGCCGGTGACCTTGAAAGTCGTCGGCACCACGATCGGCACCGATGCGGCGGCATTCGTCATGATCGTCGCCGCGTCCTTCGGTATCGCCCGCATCGTCGAGCAGAACCTGGTGACGGTGGATCCGGGTGTGATCGAAGCGGCCCACTCGATGGGGGCGGGCCCGCTGCGCATCATCCTCACCCTCCTGATCCCGGAAGCGTTGGGCCCCTTGGTCCTCGGCTACACCTTCGTGGTGATCGCCATCGTCGACATGTCGGCCATGGCGGGCACGGTGGGCGGCGGCGGCCTCGGCGACTTCGCGCTGGTCTACGGCTATCAACGATTCGACTGGCAGGTCACCCTGGTGGCGACGCTGGTCATCATCGCAGGGGTACAAGGCATCCAGTTCCTCGGAAACTGGTTGGCCCGCAGGGTATTGCGGCGTTGAGGGGACGGGCCCGGAACCGATGGTTCCGGGCCCGTGCCGTATACGAAACCGGCACCTCGGGCCGACCCGAATTCGCGTGCTCCCAGCCGCCTCGGGCCGGCCCGAAATCTCCTGTTCTCAGCCGCCTCGGGTCGACCCGAAATCGCCCGGTCTCAGCCGAAGATGCCGCCGAGCATGCCGCCGTTCTGGCCGGCTTGCTGGCCGCGGCCCTCGCCGCCGATGAGGCCGCCCGGGGGTTGTTCGGAGGGCTGGACGACTATGAAGCCTTGGCCGGAGAAGGCGAGGGTGAGGCCTTCGCCGGTGCTGCGGCCGATGAGGCGGCCGAAGCCGAAGGAGTCGTTGCGTTTGATGCCGGTTTGGAGGCCGGCGGACCAGGCTACGGCGGCTTGGGGGTCGGCGTAGGTGGGCTGGTCCACGTTGAGGACCACGGGGTGGCCGTGGGTGATGATGGCGATGCGGCCTCGGCCGGTGAAGACGCAGTTGAAGAAGCCTGCGTTGGAGGCGTATCCGGCGGCGCCCTGCATGAGGCGGATGTCGTAGCGGAGGGTCGGGTCGAAGGCCAGGACGTTCGCGCCGTTGATGGTGAGGCCGTCGGTGCCGTCGAGGTCGATGGTGTGGACGTCGGAGGCGCCGTTGGCCAGGAACAGGTCGCCGCGGCCGGACACCTTCATGAGTGGGACGCCCTCACCCGTGAGCCGCTGCTGGATGGCCCGGCCGATCCCGCCCGCGCCCAGCGCCTGGAACTTCAAGTCGCCCTGGTACGCAACCATAGATCCGGCGCGCGCCATGACCTCCCCGTTCACCGCGACCCGGATCATCTTGCCGTTCTGCTTCTGGATTCCGGCGCCCTGGACCTCGGCATGTGCGGGGCTGAAGAGGTCGCTCTGCATCGGCTGGGCTCCTTGCTGCGGGGCGAACGCCGCCGGTGGGATCGGCGGGTGGATCGGGCTGGAAGGTGGCATCGGCGGGTGTGCCGGGGACGAGGGCGCCATCGCCGGCGGGAGACTCGGCCCGGGCGAGGGATTCACCGGCATCGGCGAGCGCCCCTGCCCGGCAGTGGTATTGGCCGGAGGGATCGGGGGCGGCGGGGTTTCGGGTTCGTCGTCGATGTTGACGCCGAAGGCGGTGGCTATGCCGGCCAGGCCGTCGTCGTAGCCCTGGCCTACGGCGCGGACTTTCCAGGTGGCGGCGCGGCGGTAGATTTCGACGGCGACCACGGCTGTTTCGGTGGTGAGGCCGGTCAGGGGGAAAGTCAGTGTGGCGGTGTCGGATTCGATGGTGGCCGTGACCTGGGCCGCGGCGGCGAAGGTGGTGGGGCCGGTGCCGTCGAGGCTGGCGGTGACCACGACCGTGTCGATATCGGGTGGGAGGGCGGTGGTTCGGATGTCGACCAGGTCGGGGGCGCCGGCGCCGTTGCGGTAGGTGACGCCGGGGCCTACGGGCTGGTTGAAGAAGATGAAGTCGCCGTCGGTGCGGACCTTGCCGTCGGCGCTCAGCAGGAGGGCCGAGACGTCGAGTGGGGCAGTGGAAGTCACGGTGACGAGCATTCGATCGCCCGGGGCGGGGCGGTTTTCACCGCGCGCGAGCGTTGTCACCGGCTCCTCGTTCCAGCTGTATGTGGTTCCGGATGGAAGCATTCACGCACCGAAGTCTCTCCCGAGATCGGGAAAATCGCCACCGCGTGCAATGAATGGTCGGTTGACCAGCGCATTTCCGACACGCCCAGGAATCGGTGGGGCGGCGTCGGAGTGGCTCGGGGCGGTTAAAGTCCGTTTCGGGAAAACGATCGGTCTCATTGGTGCGGTGTCCTGGGAGGACGGCGGATGGCATTCCCGAAGGCTGCTCGTCACACCGCATACGGGTGCTGCCTGTTGCTGGCCGCCGGGAGCGGTGTCGCGGCGGCGGATCCCGCACCGCATCAAGGCGATCTGCCCGCGACGCTTGCCGCGGCGATCTCTCGCGATCTCGGGCTCGACGCGACCCATTATCTGGCGCGCGCGGAGCAGGCCAAGCATCTGGCCGATTTCGAGACCGTGGCGCGGGTCGGGTACCACGACTCGTTCGCGGGGGTCCGCATGGACGGGGATCGCGCGATTGTCGCGCTGGCCAAGGGGAGTAGCCGCGCCGATGCCGGAAAGGCCGCTGAGCGGGCCGGATTCACTGTCGAGGACGTCACCTACAGTGAAGCCGCGCTGCATCAGCGGCGGGATGCGGTGCTGCGCTGGATCAGTGGCCAGCCTGCGAATATCACCGGGACGGTGTACGGCGACGGGATCGATGTCGCGCACAATGATGTCGTCCTGCACACCACCGGGGCGCCGCAACTGCCGCCGGTGCCGCCGGAACTGGGGCCGGTGCGGGTGCTCAGCGCGGGGGAGCCCTCGGTCGGGCCCTCGCCGGAATCGACCGGGGTGCAGCCGCTGGTGATCAGCGCGCCCGGTGGCGAGTACATGGGCGGCCGGGCTTTTGCGTTCGACTTCCACGGCGGGACCGCGCGCTGCTCGGTGGCGTTCAATGCCACCGATGCCAAGGGGAACACGCTGTTCCTGACGGCCGGCCACTGCGATCCTGCCAATCTCGATCCGAGCGTGAAAGGCTCGGGCCCGCAGCCGGTCTACGACTACTCCGACGGCAGCAAGGGCGAGGAGCTCGGCGTCATCGAGACCTCCAGTTTCGGGCCGCACGACTTCTCGATCGTGCACGTACGCGACGAGCAGGCGGCGCGATTCCGGAACAACCTGGTATCCACCGAGACTCGCGATGCACCCGGCAAGCCCGCCGCGGACACACCCGACAAACTTGCCGCGGACGCGCCGGGGAACAGCGGCAGCGTAGGCTCCAACGACCAGACGGCCCTGCCCAGCGGCAGCGGCGGTGAACCCGGCACACCCGAGGCCGCCACGCCCTCGACCCCGCTGAGCGCCGCGTCCGAACCACTGCGCATCGACGGCACCGCCTCGCCGGTGGTGGGTGCCCCCGCGTGCAAATCCGGCGCCATCTCCGGATTCACCTGCGGCACAGTCCTCGAGGTCGGCCGCAGCTATTCGCAGGGCGGTCTGCCCGGCCGCACCGACAAGGTCACCATGCAGGGCTTCTTCCGCGTGAACACCTGCGGCCTGCACGGTGACAGCGGCGGCTCGGTCATGACCGGCACCAAGGCCCTCGGCATCGTCAGCGCCAGCACCTCCGCCGACGCTTGCTCACCCACCGGCTCCATCACCGCCCAGCCGATCGACGCCGTCATCGCGGCCGTCCCGGGCCTCCAGATCCGCTCCAACTGAACCGTCGCCGCCAGGTAATGCTCTGTCGGAGTCGGGGAACGTACCTCGCGTCCGCCCGAATATGGCCGCGAACGTGCTCCCGGGCTACGGATCACCCCAACGGGGCCATGTCCCGTGTGCTGGGGCCGATCTCACGCTGAACGTGCGTCGGCCCGACTGGACCTTGCTCCGCGCTCGGGCGAATGCGCGCCGACTGCGGTGAACCGGCGGCCGGGGCGAGGCTGAATCTGTCAGGGGGACTGGCGCATTCCGGCTTCGCGGCCCCAGCCGGCTATGCGGAGTTGGAGGGGACGGAGTTTGTCGTAGTAGATGTTGCGGAGTTGTTCGGGGGCGGAGGGGCGTTGGGGGTCTACGTCGTCTACCGCGAGGGAGATGGCTGCCAGGTCGGCGAAGAAGTCGTCGCGTTGGGCGGGGAGTTCGATGCGGTCCTGGGGTTCCAGGCGGGAATCGGATTGGAGGTCGGCGTATTTGGTGCGGATGGCGGTGTCGACCTCGTCTATGCGCTCGCGGAGCCAGCCGCGGAGGGCACTGGGGGTTTGTTGCATGATGACGATTTCCCGGATCGCGGGGATGGCCATCGCCTCTTGGATGAGGTCTTCGAGTTTTTCGTGGACTCGGGGCCAGGCTACGAAATCGCCTGCTTGGAAGGCTTCGCGGCCTTCCGATTCGAGGGCCTCGCGGCGTAGGCGGAAGGCGGGGGCGCGGTCCGGCTCGACTCGTTGCAGGTAGAGGACGAGGTCGTCGAGGGATTCGAGTTTGCGTTCGAAGTCGGCGAGCGGGGGTTCCAGATAGTCTTCGGGGCCGCGGCTGTGGAGGAGGCCCTGCAGGATGGTTTCCACCTCGAGCAGCAGGTGGTGGGCCTTGGCCTGGTCCTGGGTGCGGGCCACCAGGGGTTCGAGGGCGGTCAGGCGGGATTCGATCTCCGGTTCGGCCTTGGCGGCCTCGGCGCGGTGCACCTCGCGGCCGGCTTGGCGCCAGTCGGTGCGGGCCGTGGCTGTGCGGGAACGCAATTCGGCCCACGGCGCGACCTCGCGTACCGGAATCTCGATGGCGGCGGTGGCGCTGCGGTCCAGGTGCGGGATGCGGACCGAGGCGTGAATGGTCCAGCCCACCGCGAATTCGAGGGTGAGCTCGACCGGGGTGCCGGGTTCCAGATCATCCGGCAGGTCGCGGATGCGGACGGTGCCGATGGGGATCCAGCCCTCGTAGAGGCGCACGGCAAGGGTGGTGCCGCGGGTCGCGGTCTCCAGGCGCTGGAAGACGCGATGCGGAATCTTGGTGCCCGCCTTCACGACTCGGCACAGTTGCCGGTCGAGGAGCTCCACCGAGAAGTCGTGGGCGAGGATATCGCCGGCCAGATCCGGTACGGCCGGGCCGGATTCGATGCGCACGCCCACCTGTTCGGCGGCGATCTCCACACCGTCGGCGAGCACTCGGACGGTGCATTCGCCGGTCTCGTCCAGCGGCACTTCGATGAACAGGAAGGTGCCGGTCTCGTCGAGACTTTCGCGCAATACCTCGCCGCCAGTGGGCTCGACCTCGACCACCAGCTCCCCGGCCTCGAGCTCCCCGCACAGCACTCGGCCCGCGATATCGACCGAATCACCCTCCGGCACCAGGTTTTCCAGCTCCAGAATGCTGCGGCGAGTGGCCAGACTCCCCGCCTTCAGCGCCGCGCCGACCGCGACCACCAGCTCCGGATGGAACAGCCGCGGGGTAAGCCCGAAGCGCCCGGCCAGCAACTCGGCCACCAGCGGTACCCGCGACGAGCCGCCGACCAGCACGATCTCGTCCAGATCCGCGAGAGTGAGCCGCGCCTTGTCCAGCGCCTCGGCGCAACGATCCAGGGTGCCGCGGACGTGACCGTCGATGAGCCGGTTGAACTCGTGCCGGCTCAACGGCAGATTGATGGACATGGGCAGGCCCGCGCGATCCTCCAGATCCTGGTTGATGATCTCGGTTTCGGTCTCGCGGGTCAGTTCGTGCTTGGCGGTTTCGGCCAGCGCGAGCAGGCGGGCCAGGCGTTCGGCGTCGGCCGCGTCGCCCGGTTCCACGCGCAGGTCGTAGGCGGGGAGCTGGGCGATCATCCAGTCGACGATGGCCTGGTCGAAGTCGTAGCCGCCGAGATAGCGGTCGCCGTCGAAGGATCGGCTGCTGAAGCCGTCCTCCGGATCCCACGACACCACCGAGGTGTCGAAGGTGCCGCCGCCCAGGTCGTAGACCAGGAAGCGGCGGGATTCCGCGTCGGAGCCGCCGTTCTCGTGCATGTGCGCCAGCGCGGCCGCGACCGGTTCCATGAGGGTTTCGGCCACCTCCAGCCCGGCCTCCGCGCCCGCCTGCGTGGTCTGCGTCTTGGCGCTGGTCTCGAAGTAGGCCGGGACGGTGATGACGGCGCGGTCGATCGGCACGCCCAGCGCCTGCTCGGCCACCGACTTGAGATGCCGCAGCAGATGCACCGACGCCTGCAACGGGGTCAGTGTCGCATGACCCGCGGTGACCGGCTGATCGGTGCCCATATTGCGTTTGAAGAACATGGCCGGCGGCGTACCCGGCTGGCGCGCTTTACGTTTCGCGAGCGCACCCACCAGCGGGGTGCCGTCGGGGCCGATCCACACCGCCGACGGCGTGGTCAGCGAGAGATCCGGATTGGCGACCAGCAGCGCGCCGCCCAGCGGGCGCAGGCGGCGGCTGTCGATGAGCTGCTGCTTGTCCGGGATATCGGCATCGGCCGGAATGGCGATGCAGCAGTTGGTGGTCCCCAGATCGATACCGGCGACGATGCTCATGCGGAGGGCTCCTGGTCGGCCGGGGCGGGCAGCAAGGCGAGCAGCACCCGGTAGTCGAAGCCGGCCTCGTGGTCCTGGGCCGGGGCTTCGGTTGCGGTGGACAGGGTTCGGCTCAGTTCGAGCAGGTCGTTCAGGTCGGCGAGATCGTCGCCGGACGGTTCGGGGCGGTGGGTGAGCAGCTCGGCCGCGATGCGGGCGCGCGGGGTGGCGAGCTGCTCTTCGGCCTCGTTGACCTGCGCGACCGTGAGGATCGCGCCGAACAGCGGAAAACGCTTGGCATCGTACGAGATCCGCTTGCGGCGCGCGGCGATGCGGGCGCGGGTGGCGGCGCGATCGGCGGTCGGGTCCACGTCCAGGACCTGGAAGGCCGTCTCGTAGTAGGGATTACGGTCACGCCACGACCAGAGGTTCATTGCTGCTCCGATACGAATAGGGGAGGTCATCGCTAGAAGAAACCCACCACGCTGCCGCCCTGCGCGGCGCGCTCCCATTTACCGGCGGCCACGAGCAGGTCACGAGCGTTGTCGTAGGGGCTGATGCCGGGCAGGCCCAGGCGCAGGGCGATGTTCAAATGTGTGACGGCGGAACGGAATCCGGTCCGATCGGCGTACGGGTTGGCGCGGACGCGATCGATGGTCGTCACCAGTGAGCAGACGCCGAGCCAGAACTCGTGCCGGGCCAGTTTGCCGCTGAAGGCCGCCCGATCGCTGTCCTCGGTGACCGGGCGGGTGCCGATCGTCATCTGGCGCACGGTCAGGCCGAGTTCGGCCCGCAGCGGCTCCACCATCGTGTCGACACGCTCCAGCACCGGCCGGGCGCGATCGCCCCAGCCCTCGCCGCGGCGGTTCTCGTCCTCGACCGTCTCGATGCCGACGTCGAGGGCCAGCTCGGCCAGCGGGATATTGTCGGCATCGATCTCGAGCCAGGCCTGCACCTCGTCGAGGGCACGGTCGAAGCGGGCCTCCCGGGTCATGCGACGGATCTGGCCACCCGCCTCACGGGCCAGGCGGGCGCGGGCGCGCTTGATATCGGCGGGCTCGAACGGGGCGGTGCGGATGAGGTCCAGATGGGCACGCGCCCTGGGCAATTCGTCCTTGCGCAGGTCCTGGACGCGGGTGACGTGTGGTTCCAGCACCTGGGCGGGTAGCTCGCCGCGGGCCTCGTCGACCGCGCGGGTCACCTCGTCCGGAGTGGTCGCGGCGCTGACCGCGGTGAGATGGGTGCGCAGCCGATCCCAGAAGGTTTCATCGGCGTGCAGCCGTGCCCAGGCGGCGAGCGCATTGCGCCAATGCTCGAAAGCAGCTGCGTCGCCCTCGATTTCGAGCTGGTACGCGCGGGCGTGCTCGGCAATGGCCAGATGGTGCAGGCTGTCCGGGTTCGGTTCGCTCTCGGTGTCGTTGTCCTGCCAGAGGCGCAGCGCGGTCTGCGTCCAGGGCCGGGCGGCGCCGTCCTCGGTGAGGGCGGCGAACGCCAGCCGATCCAAGGGGCGTTCCAGGGCCGCCGTGGTCTGCAAGCGGACCATGGTCTCGGAGATCAGGATCGCATGCTGCCGCAATTCATCCGCTGCCTCCCCGTCCGCGCCGGTGAGCAGCTGGGTGGCCTGATCCAGCAGGGTGCGGGTCCGGTCGAAGCGGGCGAACAAGGTCGCCCGTGCCGCGCGCGACAGGAAGGTCCGCGCCGTATTCAGGCGCAACGCATCCAATTCGCCGCCGGCGCCGTGCAATTCGGAGTCGGCCGCGCCGATCAACTCGGGCAGCAGCGTGGCATCGACGCGCGATACCGCGGTCAGGACGGTCGCGGCGTCCACCATCGCGCGGCTGGGCCAGTGTTCCCGGAACTCGGTGAGCAGCATGCTCGCGCCCTCGGCCACGAGCGCATCGTCGTCCTCCAGCGCACCCAGCACGAGCCGGATATTGGCCCGAAGGCCGATATCCGACGGGTCGCCGGCGCCGTCAGTGCCCGCAGCGCTGAGGTTTGCATCGGCCCCGGTGCCGGTGTGGCCGACCATCGAGTCGATGCCGGCGGCCGCGGAGTCGCTGGGTATCGATCCGGGGCCGCTTGCCGGCGGCTGCGTACCTGCGGTCGCGTCCAGTAGCTCGCGGAGTTGTCGCCGGGCGGTGGCGCGGTCGCCGTTGCGGAGGTGGTCGAGGGCGGCCAGGAACTTGGCAAAGTGCTGGATCGGCTTGTCGCCCTCGCGGGTTACCTCGGTCAGGGCAGCGGCGGCCGGGCGGCCTTCCATTACGGCCGCCGTGGCCAGGACCAGATTGCGGTACGGGGTCGGGGTGCCGGGGCCCTTGAGCTGGTCCGAGGCCGTGATGCCGCGGCGGAGGCGGTGGTAGGCGCCGATGTCGTGGAGGTGGCGGAGGCGGGTGCGGGCCTTGGTGCCGCCGCCGAAGCGGTCGGCGAATTCGTAGCGGCGGGCGGCCTCGGTCTCGTCGCCGCGTGCGGCGGCTCGGTCGCCGAAGTGGAGGAACCAGTCGGGGCGGGTGGCGGGGCCCAGGGCGTAGAGGAGCATCCAGACGGGGGAGGTCGCGCCGGAGAATTCGTAGCGGGTGAAGTCGCTGTCGACCAGGTCTACGAGGTGGGTGCGGGCGAGGCGGGCGAACTCGGGGGAGGGTTCGGTGCCGGCGCGGACCGTATTGCAGAGCCAGGTCGCGAGTTCCGCGTCCGATTCGAGCAGGTCGCTTGTGGCGGACCAGGTTTCGGCGAACGATTCGGCGTTCGGGTGCTGCAGCCAGGCGGTGTAGACGGATCGGGTGGTGGGTTCGTCGATGCCGATCCAGCTGTTCAGGCGGGCTACCAGGCGGACTGCCGCATCGGGGTCGACGGTGGCGACCTGGGCGGTGCGGTCCTGCAAGACGGTGCGACCGGCCCGGAATTCGTGATCCTCGCCGAGTGCGAGGAACTCGTGGATCGCCTTGACGATCAGTCGTGTGCGTTCGGCCGGATCCGCCGCATTGTCGGCCGCGGTGAGCCGGTCCTGGAACTTCCGCCACACCGGTGAGGTCACTTCACCGATCGGTGCGATGCGCGGCTGCGGCGGAACCGTTGCCGCCGGCCCGCTCGAATCCGATCCGGCAGCACCCTCGGCGCCCGGCGTTTCACCACGCCCGTCCTCGCCCCGCGAACGGCGCCACTTCACCCCGAACTCCTACTGCCGTGCACTGCGACCTCCACTCCCCTGGGGGACCGGCGCAGATACTCCACCCCAGATCAGACCTGAGACTAATCCGAAGCTGTGAGTCCGCCAAGCCCACACTGTGCGGGTGGGGGAGTGCCATGCACCACCGGCCCCGGCCCGAAGCAGCCTTGGGCGGTGGCTTTCGGGCGACCACGGTGTCTCCCGAAGGCCGGGGCGGGTGGGCGTTTCCAACAAGCGCCACGGCGTGGGGCACGTATCCATCAGCGGCCATGGTCGCGGTCGTTGGTGCATTCAGTCTGGCCAGAACGGCTCGATCTCGATGTCCCACTTTGGGACACTCGATATTCGACGGATATCGGAGCCGACGGAGAGGAGCGCTCGTGAACCGGACCCATGACATCGACCGGGTCGAACTGGCACGCGAGAATTTCCTGACAGCGGGGCAGGTGCCCGTGGACGCGGTGTCCGGCGTGGTGTCGGCGTCCTGGCGGCGGTCCCGCGACGCGGGGGTCAATGACGTCGCCAATGTGCTGGATCGCGGGTATGTGGGGGATGTCGACCTGCAGACCAGGTTCGTGCACTGCGCGCAGCCCGTGATCGACCGGCTGGCACAGGAATTGAGTGATATTCCGGTGAGTATCCTGCTCACCGACCAGAATTCGCGGGTGCTGATCCGGCGCGACAATCAGCGCGGACTGGGCGGGCGGTTCGACAACGTGTTCCTGGCGCCGGGCTTCTCGTACGCCGAGGAAGCCGTGGGCACCAATGGAATCGGCACCGCGCTGGCGTCCGGGCGGGCAATCTTCATCCGCGGGCCGGAGCATTTCGCCGAGAACATCACGATTTTCGCGTGTGCGGGCGCGCCCGTCCGGGATCCGCTGACCGGGTCCGTGCAGGGCGTACTGGATCTCAGCTGCCTGGCCAAGGACGCGAGCACCTTCATGCACTCGCTGGCGCAGCAGGCGGCCCGCAATATCGAGGCCGCCCTGCAAGCCAGCGGTTCGGTGCGGCAACGCGCGGTGCTGGACCGATTCCTGCGCGTCAGCCGCAATGCTCGCGGACCGGTGGTGTCGCTGGCCGGTGACGTCTTCATGAGCGATACCCGCGCCAACGAGGAGCTCAGCCCCCAGGAGAAGGCTTTCCTCCGCGAGATCGCCCACGGACTGGCCGGTGTCCGCGAGAGCATGATGCTCGATGTCGAACTCCCGACCGGCCGCCGGGCCCGCGTCCGCCCCGATCCGGTCGAGGCGGGCGGCGACGTGGTCGGCGTGGTCCTGCGCGTCGATCTCACCGCCCGCGAGCCCGCCGCCCGGACGGCCCCCACCGGTATGCCGGAAGTGCCGGGCGCGTCCTCGGTCTGGCGCGCCGTCTGCGGCGAGGTCCTGGCCGCCGCCCGCACCGACACCGCGGTCGTCGTCACCGGCGAACCCGGCGTGGGCAAGCTGTCCGTCATCGCCGCCGCCCACCGCCGCGCCCACCCCGCCCGCCCCCTGGTCGCCATAGACTGCCGCACCCCGGACGCCGTGACCCGCCTCCACCACCTCCCCGACCCCGACCGCCGCCCCACCATCGTCCTGGCCCACCTCGACGAACTCCCGGCAGACCTCCTCGCCGACCTCGACGAATGGCTGGAATCCCGCCCACCCGGCGGCTGGCTCACCGCCACCGTCGCCGTCGCCGCCACCGTCGCCGTCGCCGCCACCGTCACCGCCGTCGGCGACCTCCGCGCCGGCGCCGCTGCCGCCGCGAATATCGCTGCTGCCGTGGGCGACCTGCGTGCTGGAGCGGATGCTGCCGCGAATGTTGCTGCTGTGGTGGATGACCTGCGCACGCGAGTCGCCGGCGGCGCGAATATCGGCACCACCCAGGACGATCGACATGATGCAAAGGCGCCGGCCTCGAAAAATGGCGCCGGCGTGGACGATCAGCGCGCCACGATCGCGACCGGCGCTGCCGTCGGAGATCGGCTCGCGCCGATGGCGGCTGTCGCGAATGCCGCTACCGCGGCCGATGGCCTTCGAGACGGGGCGGTGGGTGCGGCGGAGACCGGTGTCGGCGAGGACGATCGAGTCGCCGACGCAGGGGAGATCTCGGCTGGGGAAGGCGTTCGGCAGGGCGATCTGGACGCGGTGTTGCGGCATTTCGGGGCGGGGGTGAGTGTGCCGGCGTTGCGGTATCGGATCGATGATTTGCGGCAGGTGGTGCCGCATTTGCTGCGGGTGCTGGCGCCGCGGCGGACGGTGGAGTGTTCGCCTGCGGTGTTGCGGGTGTTGCTGGGGTATGAGTGGCCGGGGAATGTGGCGGAGTTGCGGGAGGCGTTGCGGGTGGCGTTGGGGCGGCGGCCTGCGGGGGATCTCAGGGAGAGTGATCTGCCGGAGACGTGTTTCGGGTCGGCCAATCGGAGTTTGACGCCGATCGAGGCTGCCGAGCGGACGGCCATCGTGCGGGCGCTGGTGCAGACGGGTGGGAATCGGCGGGAGGCGGCGCGGCATCTCGGGATCGCGCGGTCCTCGTTGTATCGGAAGATTCAGGCGTACGGGATTCGGCCGGCGAACTGAACGCGGAACGGCCGCAGCGCACCTGGCGGCCCCTCCCGTTCGATCGCCCGCACGGACGCGAGCACCTGACGGCCGTTTCAGTTCGATCAACCCCCACGAATGCGAACGGCCGCACCCTCGTCCGAGGGTGCGGCCGCCGAATGCTGCTCGCTACAGGTTGACCGGGTAGACCGGTTCCTGGATTTCGGGCTTGATGCGGTTCTCGACGAAGATGCCGTGCCAGATCATGAAGATCAGGAGGGTCCAGAGGCGGCGGCTGTGGTCGAGCGGGCCGGTGCGGTGTTCCTCGAGCATGGCCAGGATGGCGGGCTTGTTGAGGAGGTGGTCGGTGCCGGACTCGGTGATCTGGGTGCGGGCCCAGTCGTAGAGTTCGGGGCCGCGCAGCCAATGCCGCAGCGGGACCGGGAAACCGAGCTTGGCGCGGTGCAGGACATGCGGGGGGACGATGTCCTCCAACGCCTGGCGCAGCGCGTACTTGGTGGTCTCCTTGGTGATCTTCTGCTCGACCGGGATCTGCTCGGCCACCTTGAAGACCTCGGCGTCCAGGAACGGGACACGGAGTTCCAGCGAGTTGGCCATGGTCACCTTGTCGGCCTTGACCAGGATGTCGCCGCGCAACCAGGTGAACAGGTCCAGATGCTGCATGCGCGCCACCGGATCCCAATCACGGCCCTGCATGGCGTAGATGGGGCCGGTCACGTCCTGATGCGTCCACTCGGGACGGAAATCGCGCAGCACGGAACGCAATTGGGCGTCGTTGAAGCTGCGCGCATTGCCGTAGTAGCGCTCCTCCAGGGTGAGCGAGCCGCGGTGCAGCAGGCTCTTGCCCCGGGTGCCCTCGGGAATCCGGTCCGACAGCTTGCCGGCCAGCTTGCGCAGCCCGCGCGGCAGGTATTCGAACGGCTCGAGCGACAACGGCTCCCGGTAGATGGTGTATCCGCCGAACAGCTCGTCCGCGCCCTCGCCGGAGAGCACCACCTTGACGTGCTTGCGGGCCTCCTTGGCCACGAAGTACAGCGGCACCAGCGCCGGATCGGCCACGGGTTCGTCCAGGTACCAGACGATCTCGGGGATGGCGGCCGCGTACTCCTCCGGGCTCACCATCCGCACGATGTGCTTGGCGCCGATGGCCGCGGCCGTCTCGGCGGCCACATCGGCCTCCGAGTAGCCGTGCCGTTCGAAGGCGGAGGTGAAGGTCAGCAGGTTCGGGTTGTGCCGGATGGCCAGGGCCGCGGTCGCGGTGGAGTCGATGCCGCCGGACAGGAACGCGCCGACGGTCACATCCGCGCGCATGTGCTTGGCGACCGAATCCTCCAGCGCCGCCGCGATCTCCCGGTACCGCGCCCGCTCCGAGCCCGCCGCGAACGGCCGCACCCGGAACTGCGGGTTGAAGTAGCGGGTGACGCGCGGCGCCTCGCCGGGCTCGATCCAGGCGTAGCAACCGGATTCGAGGCGGCGGATGTCCTGGTGCAGGGTCTCGGCCTCCGGCACGTACTGCAGCACCGTGTAGTGCTCCAGCGCGCGCGGGTCCAGGTCGTCCGAGAGCTGCAGCGCCGGAAGCAGTTCCAGCAGGCTCTTCTTCTCACTGGAGAAGGCGGTGCCGCCCTGGCCGGTGGCCAGGTAGAGCGGCTTGATGCCGAACGGGTCGCGCGCGATGAACAGCTTGTTCAGCTCGGTATCCCAGATGGCGATGGCGAACATGCCGCGCAGCCGGCTCGCGGCCTTGGCGCCCCAGTAGTGGAATGCGGCGGCGATGGTCTCGGTATCGCCCTCGGTGCGGAACATGGGCTGATCGCCGAACTCGGCCTCGTGCGCGGTCTTCAGCTCCTCGCGCAACTCGAGGTAGTTGTAGATCTCGCCGTTGAAGGTCATGGCGTAGCGCTCGGGGTTCTCCGGCGGTCCCCAGCGCAGCGGCTGATGCGAGTGCTCGATATCGATGATCGAGAGCCGGTTGAATCCGAAGATCATCCGCTCGTCGTTCCAGGTGCCCTTTTCATCGGGGCCGCGATGCCGCTGGCAGTGCAGCGCCTCGTACACCTGTGCCGCGGTCGTTTCGACCGTCCGCCCATCCGCGGTTGAAGCCGTGTCAGCTGTCAGAAAACCGAGCAGTCCACACACTGAGCCGAGATCCTCTTTCCGGAATCGGGGATGGGCACGAAACGTACTGTCCGAGTATGCCGCAGTCGGCTTGCTCCCGCTCCGCCGGATCACTATTGCGCTGGCACGCACCCATGTTCGCGGCCCGCCCCGGTTCTGGACCGAGTGGAGCGGGGGAGCGCAGCGGAGGAGCGGAGGGAGGGAAGAACCGGGGTCACGAGGGCCGCGAACCGCCGGAGCGAAGCGGAGGCAAATTTAGACACAGCCCGACCCGATCACAACGTGGGGCGTGGTTTGGTCTACGCTCCGTAGTACTTGGGAAACTCTCAGGTGCTGTGGCGCGTTCGCGCGTCGCACCCTGAGGTCCCTGATACGTGCTGAACATGTGTCATCCGGCGGAAGCGGGTCCGGGTGGCGCGGAGTCGGAATGACGACCAGGAAGGCGTTGAGTGTGGCGCACAAGGCGAGCGAAGCGATAGGGGCACGACCCGCCCGGGGTCGGCGGGGCCGCATCCTTCGTCGGGCCGGGCTGGCGGTGTCCCTCGGGATGACCGCGATGCTCGTCTCCGGCTGCTCGATCGACAACCCGTGGCTTCGGTTCGGTTGGCCCTCGGGCGTCACCCCGCAGGCCACCCGGATGCGCGAGCTGTGGACGTGGTCCGTCCTGGCCGCGCTCGCGATGGGCGTGCTGGTGTGGGGTCTGACCTTCTGGACCATCGCGTTCCACCGCAAGAAGCCGAACTCCCCGGAGTTCCCGCGGCAGACCGGTTACAACGTGCCGCTGGAGCTGAGCTACACGGCCATCCCGTTCGTGATCATCGCGGTGCTGTTCTACTTCACCGTGGTCGTCCAGAACTTCGTGATGGAGAAGGTCAGCAACCCGGATGTCACGGTCGACGTGACCGCCTTCCAGTGGAACTGGAAGTTCGGGTACCAGAAGGTCGTGCTGAGCGACGGCACCGTCTACGACGGCGTGGACCATGCCCGCCAGGACATGAACACGCAGATCCAGGACGAGTACAAGGAGCGCACCAAGGACGGGCACCCGCAGCCGGGCCCGAACAACGGTCTGCCGGCCAATGACATCTCGTACCTGAACTACGACAAGGTCGAGACCGTCGGCACCTCCACCGAGATCCCGGTGCTGGTGCTGCCGACCGGTAAGAACATCGAGTTCCAGCTGGCCGCCGCGGACGTCATCCACTCCTTCTGGGTGCCGGAGTTCCTGTTCAAGCGCGACGTCATGCCGAACCCGAAGCAGAACCACTCGGACAACGTCTTCCAGATCACCAAGATCGAGAAGACCGGCGCCTTCGTCGGCCGCTGCGCGGAGATGTGCGGTACTTTCCACTCGATGATGAACTTCGAGGTCCGGGCGGTTTCGCCGGCCGACTTCGAGAAGTACCTGAAGGCGCGGCAGGGCGGCATGACCAACGCCGACGCGCTGGCCAGCATCGGACAGTCGCCGGTAGCCACCACCACTCACCCGTTCAACACCAAGCGTGATGCGCGCGGCAACGAACTCGCCTCCGAAGTCAAGTGAGGGATGAACTGACATGAAGGTCGAAGCTCGCATCTTCGAACTGATCACGGTCTTCTTCGTGATCGTGGCCGTCGTGTACGGCTACTTCACCGGCCAGTCGCGGACCGGCGTCGAGTGGGCGGGAACCACCGCCATCGTGCTCTCGGCGGGTCTGGCGCTGATCGTGGCCACCTACTTCCGCTTCGTCGCCCGTCGTCTGGACCTGCGTCCCGAGGACTTCGAAGAGGCGGAGATCGTGGACGGCGCGGGCGATCTGGGCTTCTTCTCGCCCGGGTCGTTCTGGCCCATCCTGCTGGCCGGCGCGGGGTCCATCACCGCTCTGGGCCTGGCGTTCTTCCAGTTCTGGCTGATCGGCCTCGGCGTGGTCTGCATCCTGTTCGCCGCGGGCGGACTGGTGTTCGAGTACCACCTCGGCCCGGAAAAGCACTGAGCTGACAGCTGTGCAGCGCCCCACCCGAATTCGGGTGGGGCGCTTTGCTTTTGCGAGAAGTGCTTTTGCGAGAAGACCCGGAACCAGAAAGCGGGGCCGCCCATCTCCGGTGGGCGGCCCCGCTCTCCCCTCATCGGTCGGGTCGGGGTGCGGGTTACCGGGTCAGATGCCGAGGGCGTGTTTCAGGCGGATGCGGGGGTTCACGCCGGTGAGGCCGAGGAGGGCGCGGGGGAAGCGGGGGTGCAGGTGGGTGGGGCGGGTGCGGATGGCGGTCTCTATCCAGCGGGCCGCTTCGGCCGGGTCCAGGATCGGGTTCTCGGAGTAGTTGTCCGAGACCGTGTCGTCCATCCGGAAGGCCGGGTAGTGGACGGTGGTGACGTGGATGCCGCGGGGCGAGAGTTCGGCGTCGGCGCATTGGCCGAAGGTGGTCCAGGCGGCTTGGGAACTGGCGTAGGAGGCGAAGTTCGGGGCCGCACCGGTGGTCAGGCTCCAGGGGCCCACATTCACGACGTGGCCGGAACCGCCGGCCAGCATCGCGGGTAGCAGGCCCAAGGTTAATCGCAGTGGCCCGAAGTAGTTGGTGGCCATCATGCGCTGGTAGTCGCGGAAGCGATCCAGGGATTGCAGCACGGGCCGCCGGGAGGGCCGTCCGGCATTGTTGACCAGCACGTGGATGCTGTCGAAATCGGTGAGCAGATACTCGACGAGTTGATCCACATCGCCGAGCGCGGACAGATCGCACCGGAACCAGTGCGCGCGGCCCCCGGCCTCGATGATCTGGGCGCATTCTTCGACGAGTTCACTCCCGTTGCGCGACACCAGAATCACTTCGGCGCCGTGCAGGGCGAGCAGCCGCACGGTGGCGCGGCCGATGTCGGAGCAGGCGTCGGTGACGACGACGCGTTTGGCCGCAATGGATTCGGGCGCCTCGGCTCGGGTGGAGCCGCTGGTCACGGCGGTGCGGGGACGGCGGGCAGCACGGAATTCGATCATGGAACAGCAACCTTCATCTGAGGATTGAGCATGAACCATGCACCGGCACCCCGCCGACAGTGCCGAAGCCGCCGCGCTTTCCCGGCTGCTAACCGGTTGCTGGAAGTGCGGCGGAACACATTCTAATCGGTCGGGTCATAACGCCGGGCGCGTTCCGAGACGCAGATCTCGTCGATTCCGGAGACGATGTCGCGCAACAGTTCCGAGGGCAGTGCGGCGGGGCGCAGCCGGCAGGTGAAGGTGATGAAGCCGTGGTCCTCGTTATCGAGTTCCCGCAGGTAGCGCGACCGCACACCGTAGGTCATGGCCGACATGACGGTGAAGCAACCGGTGCGTTCGCGGTGCCCGGAGAAGAGGTCGTGCAGGCCGTGGAAGACCCGCGCGTAGTTGGAGAGGGGTGCGAAAACCGAGACGCGGTAGGCCGGTCCGCGCTCCGAGGAGCTGATGACCGTATCGGCCAGATACTCCGCATCGCGCAGTGTCAGCACCTTCGGAGCGAACATGAGCGCGCCCGCGGCGGCATTGCGGACGGGCATGCCGGCGCGGCCGCCCGCGGATGCGGCGATGGCGCCCAGTGACTTCCGGGCGCGGGCGCCGACCTCGCGGCGGGCGCGCAGCGAGAGGTTGGGGGTGGTGGGGTGCAGGCTGGACCATTGGCCGAAGCGGACGGTGCCGAGCTGCACGGTGCCCGTACCGACCGGTCGGGCGACTTTCAGGGGCGCGGTATCCACCCAGCGGCCCACCTGCAGCATGGCGTCACCCGGCGACTGAATCTCCTTGTAGGAGTGCTCCACCCAGGTATCGAAATCCAGGAACCGATGCGCGTCCGTGGTGAGCCAGGTGCGGTCCTTGTCCACATCCGTGACCTCGAGGGTGAGCGCGGTGATGATGCCGGTGCGGCCGCCGCCGCCCAGGATCCGCCGGAACCGCTCGGTGTGATGATGCCGCCCGCAGGTCCCGAAACGTCCGTCCTGATCGACGTATTCGAGCTCCACCACATTGTCGCTGAACATGCCGAAACGGTGCGAGGCCGCCGACAGCCCGCCCACTGCCGCGAATCCCCCCGCCGTGATCTCCCGATGGTCGCCGACGATGGGCAGCCCGAGCCCGTGCGCGCCGAGAGTGCGATCGATATCGGACAGTCGCGCGCCCGCCTGCACGCGCACCGTGCGCGCGTCCGCGTCGACCACCTGCACGCGGTTCATCTTCCGCATGCTCAGGACCGCGCCCTGATCCGGCAGTCCGAGATCGTCCTCCGGTCGCTCGCCACCCCGGATGATCAGGGGTTTCGTCGAACTTCGCGAATCCCGAACGGTCCGAACCACATCCGCGGTATCGCGGGGGAGGAACTCTTCGGGCAGGGTGGAGACGGGCGTGCTCATGGCGCTACAGCTTTCCACAGTCGGGGCCGTTGTGCTCGTACTCGGACGACCGTCCCACTACCACTCTTTCGGCCGTATAGTCCGCAAAGTGAGCTTCATGGGGAGGATCTTCGGTTCGCCGCGAGATCGATTCGGCAAGCACATTCTTGCGCAGGTGCTGGCATTCGAGGGCGTCGATGTCGCGGAGTACGACCCGGATTCGTATGAGATCACTTATCGCTGCGGCAGTGCGCAGGCCAAACTCAGCTTGGACATCCTGTTCCGGCGGTTCGACGGGGAGATCGGACCGGAACTGGAACAGGCGGTGGCCGAGTTGCTGGAACCGATCGCGGCGGGGTTGAGCCCGGACAGCTGGGAGTACGCGGAGCCCCGGCTGCGGCCGGTACTGCGGCAGGCGGGGCTGGCCCGGATCGGCCTCGGCGAATTCCACGGGCAGGACGTGGTGCTCGGGCGGCCGGCGGTGCCGTATCTGAACGAGATGGTCGTGGTGGACATGCCGACGACCATCCGGTTCGTGACCGTCTTCGATCTGCGGCGCTGGGAGGTGGACGCCGATCAGGTATTCGCCACGGCGCACGGCAATCTCACCGAACTGGCCATAAACACCATGGCGGTGTTCGCACCGTCCGAGCGGACGCAGGTGCTGGAGTATCCGGACGATGACGGCGATACCTATGTGGGTTCGCTGCCGCTGATCCCGGGCTGGCTGGCGGGTGCGGGCGCCCGCACGGGTGCGCAGGCGCTGGTGTTCCTGAGTGGTCACCTGGGGATGTTCATCACCATCGGGGCCACCGACGAGCTGGTGAATTCGCTACTGGCCGTGGCGGACCAGCGCTACGACGATGCGCTGCGGCCTTTGTCGCCGCTGCCGTACACGGTGGACGAGGACGGTGTGCTGGTGCCGTACCGGGTGCCGAGAAACCATCCGGTATGGCCAGCGCTGCGGCATGCCGAGGCGAAACTCGCGGTGGCCGTGTACGGCCCGCAGACCGAGATGCTGCGCGCGGACGAAGAGGTCGAGGCGGTGGCCAGCGCGCTGCTGCACGTCCGCGGGCCGAACGGCATCGAGCACACCATGACCCCGTGGTCGGCGGGCGGTCCGACGCTGCTGCCCAAGGCCGATTACATCGTCTTCGTCAACGATGACGGCGAAACCCTCCGGCTCGCTTGGGAAGACGTGAGCGAATACGTCGATCTCCCCGTGGCCCCGGGCTTCGACCCACCCCGATATCTGGTCCCCGCCCACCCCGCCGAACCCGTCATGGCCCGCCTCCGCACCCTGGCCGCCCTGACCGACGACTGATCCACGCCCTGTCCTGGGGGTGCGAGGTTTGGCGGATCGGGGCTGGTTGGGGTGGGTGTCGGCGGGTCGGGCGGCGCGGCGGATATTGGACGGGATTGTGTCGTATCGGTGGGTTAGGGTCGGGCGCGTGGACAGGGCGCAATTGACAGCGGATATGGCGGCGGGGGACAGACCGGAGTTCCTCTTCTTCTGGGGGCACACCCCGACCCCGGGGGTGGCGGTGGGGAAGTGGGTGTTCAGCCAGTGGTGGCCGGTGGAGTTCACCGTCGACGGCCAGACCTACGGCAGCGCAGAGCATTTCATGATGGGGGAGAAGGCGCGGCTGTTCGGGGATGAGGAGATCCGCGCCCGGGTGCTCGCCAGCGCGACCCCGGCCGATGCCAAGCGGCTCGGGCGCGAGGTGCGGGGGTTCGATCAGGAGACGTGGGTCGCGCACCGGTTCGACATCGTCATGCGGGGCAGTATTGCGAAATTCGGCCAGCACGAGGAGCTTCGGGACTTCCTGCTGGGCACGGCCGACCAGGTGCTGGTGGAAGCCGCGCCGCGCGACACCATCTGGGGTATCGGCCTCGGCGCGGAGAACCCGGCGGCCACCGATCCCGCCCGCTGGCGCGGCGAGAACCTACTCGGCTTCGCCTTGATGGACGCCCGCTCCGCGCTGGCCCCGGCCCGGCACGCCTAGCGCTCGCTGGCGGCAGCAGAGTGAAAAGCGAACGAGCAGTACACCAGCGCGGGATTTTGTCCGGTTCCCCGCGCTGGCGTACTGCTCGTGCTTGTTTCAGATCTTCTCGGCCCGGTGAGGGTCAGCGGTTGGCGAGTTCGGAGAGTTCGTAGGCGAGCTTGTGGTTGACGGCGCCGATGTGGGTGATGGTGCTGATCAGCAGATTCCGGGCCTCGCGGGCCACCGGGTTGGAGAGGGTGGCCATGCGGGTCATACGGTCGGTGAAGGACACGACGCCCTGGGCCACCGGGCGGCGGACCGATTCGTAGGTGTCCAGGATGCTGTCCGGTTCGCCGGCGTGCACGCGGGCGAGGAGCGCGCCCAGGAAGGCGGCATCCTGGATGCCGGTGTTCATGCCCTGGCCGCCGGCGGGGCTGTGCACGTGGGCGGCGTCGCCGGCGAGGAAGACCCGGCCCGCGCGGTAGTGGTCGGCGAGGCGGTGGTGCACGCGGAAGCGGCTGGACCACAGCACTTCCTGGACCTTGGCGCCGGAGTGCGGGCGGCGGGCGTCGAGGATGGCCTGCACGTCCTCCAGGGAAGGCTTCTCGTCGGCCTCGGCGACCGTGGCGACCACGCGGTAGCGGGTGTTCTGCTCGTCGGGCAGCGGCGCGACGATGGTGGCGCCTTCCGGGGACAGGTGCAGCGAGACCAGGTCGCGCGGGTCGGGCCAGTTCATCCGGATATCGGCGAGCACGAAGGATTCGGGGTAGGTGGATCCGGTGAAGCCGATGCCGGTGGCCTCACGGACATTGCTGTGCATGCCGTCGGCGCCGATGACGTAGTCCGCGCGGATGCTGCCGGCGGTGCCGTCCGCGGCGGTGTAGCCGACGGTGACGCCGCTCTCGTCCTGGGTGAAGCCGCTGACCTCGTAGGGCCGCAACACCTTTCCGCCCGCCTTCTCCAGGCGGGCCAGCAGGATGGCCTCGGTGTGCTGCTGGCCGATCATGACGGTGTAGGGGTACTTGGTCGGCAGGCCGGCGAAGGAGATGTGGGTCAGGGCGCGGTCGCCGTCGTAGAGGACGAAGGTGGGGACGATCAGCCCCTGATCGTGAATGGTGTCGGCGAGGCCGAGGGTTTCGAGTACTTCCATGGTGCGGGCGTGGATGACGACGGCGCGAGAAGTGTTGGCGCCCTCGGCGACCTTGTCCAGCAGCACCACGTCGACGCCCGCGTCGGCGAGGGTGATGCCGGCGGTCATGCCGGCGGGGCCGGCGCCCACGATGACGACCGAGGCGGTGGCGGGAACGGCGTTCATGACGACTCCTCCAGTTCGGCCAACCTTTGTTGGCCAACGGCTGTTGACTTAAAGGTAAGCCCCGGTCGCGGGCATGTCAACACTTGTTGGCCAACATTCGTTGGCAAACCTGAAGTGCACGGCTACTTCGATCCGGCCGTCGCCAGCGCGTGGAAGATCGCGGCCGTCCGGGTGCCCGGCGCGGCGCAGTAGACGATGATCCGCTGATCGGTATCGGAGACGTGCAGGATCTGGCATTCGAAATCGAGCGGGCCGAGCTCGGGATGATCCACATGCTTCTGATGCGTGCGCCGCACCTCCACCTCGTGTGTGGCCCACATATCCGCGAAACGCGGTGAGACACCCAGCAATTCGGTGAGCAGCGCGGCCAGCGCCGGATTGCCGGGATAACGCGCGTAGGCGGCGCGCAGATCCGCCACGACGGACCGCGCGAACTCCCGCGTCGACTCCTCCGACCAGCTGGGATGGTCGACCGCCTGGGCGAACATCCAGCGCACCATATTGCGATCCGCGCCGGGCGATTCGTCGAAATCACCCAGGAACGGGACCGCGGCGCGATTCCAGGCCAGCACCTCGAAGGTGGCGTCCGCGACATAGGCCGGAGTGGCGATGGTATCGAGAATGATCCGGACCGATTGCGGCACAATCCGATTGGGTCCGGTGACGGTGGGCGGATGCTCCCCGGCCATGCGATAGAGGTATTCGCGTTCGTCGACGCCGAGCATGAGCGCCCGCGCCAGCGCCGCCAGCACCTGCCGCGACGGATGCGAACCGCGCGCCTGCTCCAGCCGGACCAGATAGTCGACCGAGATGCCCGCCAGCTGCGCGACCTCCTGGCGGCGCAGACCCGGTGCGCGGCGGTTGATTCCGTCGGGCAGGCCGACATCGCTCGGGGTCAGCCGCTCGCGCCGGCTGCGTAGGAAGGCCGCGAGTTCACTTCTGTCCGCCATGGATCAAGTGTGAGCCCGGGACGGGTTTCGCGCGGGTGGTACAACTTGGTCCTCCCGGCGAACTTCGTGTGGTGCGAGTCTTGTTCACATGACGACAACAGCACTTATCACAGGCGCCAACAAGGGCATCGGCTACGAGACCGCACGGCAGCTCGCCGCCCGCGGCATCACCGTTCTGGTAGGGGCGCGCGACGCCGAACTCGGGCGCGCGGCCACCGAGAAACTGCGGGCGGAAGGCGCGGACGCACGGTTCGTGCCACTCGACGTGACGGATCCGGAATCCATCGCCGCCGCAGCGGAATTCATCGGCAAGGAGTTCGGCAAGCTCGACATCCTGGTCAACAACGCGGCCATCGCCGGGGTCCGCGACGGGGACGGCAAGCCCTCGTCGACCGAACTGGACAGCCTGCGGAACCTCTTCGAGACCAATGTGTTCGGCGTGGTCGCGGTGACCAATGCCCTGCTCCCGCTGCTGCGGCGGGCGGAGGCGGCGCGGATCGTGAACGTGTCCAGCGAGGTCGGTTCGCTCACCGCCACCATGGACCCGGACGGGCCGATGTTCCGGATGGCGGCGATCCCGTACGCCACCTCCAAGACCGCGCTGAACATGGTGACGGCCCAGTACGCCAAGGAACTCTGGGACACCCCGATCAAGGTGAACGCCGCCAACCCCGGTTACACCGCCACCGATCTGAACCACAACTCCGGATTCCGTACCGCGGCACAGGGCGCCGAGCCGTCGGTGCACCTCGCGACACTGCCGGCGGACGGTCCGTCGGGCGTGCTGTGGGGCTACCGCTGGGGCGCCGGCGAGGAGTACGGGCAGCTGGCCTGGTGATCGCCCGCTACCAGTGATGATGCGGGTGGTTGTAGTTCCAGGGATGACAGCGTGGGATCCACCATTGGTGCTCGATCAGGCATCGATGGTGGTACCAGTCGTTCCAATCCACGGGTTGCACCAGCGAAACGGCGCGCGCCGGAACGGGAGTGGGGGGTTGCGCCGTGCCCAGGCCCGCGGTGGCCACCGGGGCCGTGGTGAGGGCGGCGATCATCAGGACTCGTGAGAGTTTCCGCAGCATGTCGATCACTCTTCGTATTGCGTTTGTGCCCAATACGATCCATGTGCAGCCCCCGGTCCTGATGCATGGACCGCGAGTTCGATTCTATTGCGACCGGTCGCGTTCGTGCAGCACGAGCAGCGTGTAGGCGGCGATCGTGTCCGCATCGATAATGGTGCCGTCCGAGATCATGGTCTCCAGCTCGGCGCGGGTGAACCAGGCCGCCTCCATATCCTGCTCGGACAGTTCGCGTTCCGGCTCGCCCTCGGTCAGGTCGGTGGCCAGCACGATATGGCCGAGATGACTGGTGGTGGCGGGCGCGGGCGCCAGTCGCCCCAGGTAGGTGAGCCGGCCCGCCCGCAATCCGGTCTCCTCGCGCAGTTCCTGCCGCGCCACCTCCAGCGGATCCATATCCGCGCCGCCCGGCACCGACCCGCCGGGAAACTCCCAGCACCGCCGCCGCAGCGGATACCGATACTGTTCGACGAGTTGGAAGCGCTCCCCGTCCTGCGGAACCACCACCGCGTAATGCGATTTGTCCACGACGGCGTAGACGGCCTCGGAGCCGTCGGCCCGGCGGACGATGTCCTCGCGGACCGTGATCCACGGATTGGAGTAGATCTCCTGAGAGCGCACGGTGTCCATGCCCTCGATCCTGCCAGCACCAGTACGCCGTCTGGTGGTAGCAGGTCAGCCCTGCGGGGTAGGGGAACGGCGGGATAAATCAGGGATGTTCCTGGAAGCGGTGACCCCGGTGCTGCTCGTAGCGTCCTGTCCATGGCAGTCATCGGGGTCGATTCGGAAACTTCGCAGGACATCGATCGTTCTGGGCCGGTGGGCTGGAATCCGTTCACTCGTCTCGTCTTCCGGTTCGTCTTCGTCTCGTTCGGGCTGATGTGCCTGCTCGAGGCGCAGATCACGGCGGTGTTCCTGGGCTGGCCGGCGGAGCGGCTGGCGCACGATACGGTCGCCTGGCCGGCGCGGTTGCTCGACCCCACCGTGAAGTGGGTGGGCGACCACGTCTTCGGCGTCGAGGCCGTGAACCACGACAGCGGCAGTGGGGACCAGACCTACAACTGGGTGCAGCTCTGGTGTGTGCTGATGGTCGCGGTGGTCGCGACGGTGGTGTGGACGGCGCTGGATCGCCGGCGGCCCGACTATCGACGGCTGGCGGGGTGGTTTCTGCTTGTCATTCGTGTGTGCCTGGGCGGCCAGATGCTGCTCTACGGGTTCGCGAAACTGATCCCGTCGCAGATGCCCGAACCCGCACTGTCCACGCTGCTCGAGCCCTACGGCAATATGAACAGTATGGGGGTGCTGTGGAACCAGGTCGGTTCCTCACCGAGCTACGAAATCCTTTTGGGCGCAGCGGAAGTCACGGCGGGCTTACTGCTCTTCATCCCGCGGACCGCGATGGTCGGGGCCATGCTGGCCCTGGTCGACATGGCGATGGTGTTCGTCATGGACATGAACTTCGATGTGCCGGTGAAGATCGGCTCCGGCTTCTTCATGCTCATGGCCTTGGTACTGCTGACCCCCGAGGCCAAGCGCCTGGCCGAAATGCTGATCCTGGACCGCCGCCCCGGCCCGTCGACCGCTCCGTACCCCTTCCGGACACCTCGCGCCCGCCGCATCGCGACCCTGGTCCAACTCGCCCTGGCGATCTGGATAGCCGTCGGTCTGGCCCACGCCTCCTGGGGCATCTACCAGCAGGTGGGTTCCGGCCGCCCCAAGCCGCCCCTCTACGGCATCTGGACGGTCGAAGAATTCACCCGTGACGGCCAGTCCGTCCCACCCCTCCTGACCGACGAAAACCGCTGGCAGCGCATAGTCTTCGACTACCCCGGCTTCATGCAGTACCAGCAGATGGATGGAACGCTGGTCCCGGCGAAACTCCAGATCGACACCCAGTCCCATCACCTGCAACTGCAGACCGCCGACGCCCCCTTGAGCTTCCACGAAGCCCAACCCCAGCAACAGCCACCTTCGATGGGCGACTTCACCTTCCAGCAATCCGCCCCGGATCAGCTCCGTCTGGAAGGCGAATTCAACGGCCACCCGGTAACCGTGACCCTCCACCGCTTCGACGAGAACAACTTCCCGCTCCGCGACAGCGGCTTCCACTGGGTCATCAACTACCCCAGCTCCTAGTACGTATGCAGCGCCGAGGCCGTGGCCTCGGCGGCTTGCGTTGTGGCGGAGGCGAGTTCGAGCAGGGACGCGGTCGAGAGGTTGGTGTCGGGGCAGGCGACTATCGAGGCGGTAACCGCGCCCTCGCGGGTGAAGACGGGGGCGGCGATGGAGACGACCGCGTTGTGGTCGCCGAGCTCGTGGGGGAGGTAGTCGATGGTGATGAGTTCGGTGATCATGCTGCTCAGGCGGTGCCGGAGAGGGTCCGTCACGGGGGAGTGGCGGAGGGCAGTGAGGGCTTCCAGCATGGGGGCGGAGTCGTCGGCCAGGCGTTCGACGGAGTAGCCGCGGTCGCGGATCGCATCCAGCACCGCGGTGAGGCGAGGGCGGTGAGCAGGGTCGGCGGCTTCGAGCCAGGCGGTGCGTTCGAAATCCGGTGCCCAGGCGATGAATTCGCGGCAGACCGGGGGTGCGAAGGGCATGCGGCGGGCGGTGCGGATCCAGGGGACCGAGGGGGTGCCGATGACCTCGGTGATGACGATGGCGTCGGCTTCGCGTTCGGCGAGGAAGACCGGAACCCGGTGTGCCGTGGCCAGTTCGCGCATGTGGTCGGTGGCCAGGCGGCGTAGGGGGAAGGCCGCTTCGGCGCGGCGGGCCACGGTCATCAGGCCGAGTCCGAGGCAGTAGTTGCCGTCCTGATCGCGCAGGGTCCAGCCGTCGGCGGTCAGCTGGGTGAGGACGGCGTGGGCGGTGGCCCGGGACATGCCGGTGGCGCGCACGATGCGCGCGAGGGAGAGCTGTTCGCCGGAGTGGCGGGACAAGAGGTCGATGGCCTGGACCACGCGGCGGGTCGGTGGGGAGACGGCGGTGTCGGCGTCGGATGCGGCTGGGGCGGTGCGAGTTTCGGCCAAGGCGTTCCCCGTCTGTCGGATCGTGCGGCGAATGCATGTTAGCGGCGTGCCAACGAAATCGGCGTGAGGTATTGACCGTCACGCCGCTCCCGACCTATCGTCGGTGTCACATAATCGAACAATAGCGTCGAATATTCGACAACGCAAGTTGCGGGCGACGTGGCAAGTGGGTGAAGCGGGCAGTGAGTACGAGCATGCGAGCGGGATACGAGTTGTCCCATCTGTCTGCCCTCGAGGCGGAATCGGTGCACATCATCAGGGAGGTGGCCGCCACCTTCGAGCGGCCCGTGCTGCTGTTCTCCGGCGGCAAGGATTCGGCGGTCATGCTGGAACTGGCGCGGCGGGCGTTCTGGCCCGCGCCGCTGCCGTTCCCGCTGCTGCACATCGACACCGGGCGCAACTTCGACGAGGTCATCGAATTCCGGGATCGCACCGTCGCCCGGCTGGGCGCACAGCTGCTGGTCGGCAGCGTGCAGGACGATATCGACGCGGGCCGGGTCACCGAACGACCCGGCGAGACCCGCAATCGGCTGCAGACCACCACGCTGCTGCGCACCATTCGCGAGCAGCGCTTCGACGCGGTCTTCGGCGGCGCGCGCCGCGACGAGGAGAAGGCGCGCGCCAAGGAACGCGTCTTCAGCTTCCGCGACGAATACGGCGCGTGGGAGCCGCGCGCCCAGCGGCCCGAGGTGTGGAACCTCTACAACGGCCGGCATCGCAAGGGCGAGCACATCCGCGTGTTCCCGCTGTCTAACTGGACCGAGCTCGACATCTGGGAGTACATCGGCCAGGCCGAGGTGGAACTGCCGTCGCTGTACTACGCACACCGGCGCACCGTCGTCGAACGCGACGGAATGCTACTGGCGGACAACCGATTCCTGACCTTCGGCCCCGACGAGCGGCGGTTCGAGGCGACCGTGCGCTTCCGCACCCTCGGCGACGCCGACTGCACCGGCTGCGTGGCATCCGACGCCACCGATCCGGCCGAGGTGATCGCCGAAACCGCGGTCACCCGCCTCACCGAGCGCGGCGCCACCCGCGCCGACGACCGCATCTCCGAGTCCGGCATGGAAGATCGCAAGCGAGAGGGCTACTTCTGATGCGCCGAAACCTGTTGCGCCTGGCCACCGCCGGCAGCGTCGACGACGGCAAGTCCACCCTGATCGGGCGGCTGCTCTTCGACTCCAAGAGCCTGTTCACCGATCAGCTCGACGCCATCGAACGCGCCAGCGTCGCCCGCGGCAATGACGGACCCGACCTGTCGCTGGTCACCGACGGCCTGCGCGCCGAACGCGAGCAGGGCATCACCATCGATGTCGCCTACCGCTACTTCGCCACGCCGCGAAGGAAATTCATCATCGCCGACACCCCGGGGCATGTGCAGTACACCCGGAACATGGTCACCGGCGCCTCCACCGCCGACCTCGCACTCCTGCTGGTCGATGCCCGCAAGGGCGTCTCCGAGCAGACCCGCCGGCACGCCTTCCTGTCCTCACTGCTGGGTGTCGGGCACCTGGTGCTGTGCGTGAACAAGATGGATCTGGTCGGCTGGTCCGAGCAGCGGTTCGAGGAGATCCGCGCCGAATTCGCGGACTTCGCAACGAAACTCGATGTCGGCGATCTGAGTTTCATCCCGGTCTCCGCCCTGCACGGCGACAATGTGGTGGACCTGTCCGAGCACACCGCGGGCTGGTATCCGGGCCCGCCGCTGCTGCGTCACCTCGAGGAGGTGCACGTCGCCTCCGACCGCAACCTCATCGACACCCGGCTGCCCGTGCAGTACGTCATCCGCCCGCACGGCGAGAACGTGCGCAGTTACGCGGGCACGGTGGCGGGCGGCATCTTCAAGCCCGGCGACGAGGTGGTGGTGCTGCCGTCCGGCCGCGCCAGCAAGGTCGCGCAGATCTGGGCGCCCGGCGGCGGCAAGGTGGAGGAGGCCTTCACCGGCATGGCCGTCTCCCTCACCCTCGACGACGATATCGATGTCGGCCGCGGCGATATGCTCGCCCGCCCCGGCAATCAGCCGCATCAGGATCGCGAACTCGACGCCATGGTGTGCTGGTTCTCCGACGACACCCAATTGCGGCCCGGCAGCGAGTACGCCATCCGCACCGCCGCCCAGACCGCCAAGGTCGAGGTGACCGAACTGGACTACCGCCTCGACGTCAACACCCTGCACCGGCAGACCGACGCGGATGCCCTGGCGCTCAACGACATCGGGCGCCTCACGCTGAAGAGCCGGCAGCCACTGCTGTTCGACCCGTACCGAGAGAACCGCGCCACCGGCAGCTTCATCCTCATCGACGAGGCCACCGATCAGACCGTCGCCGCGGGCATGATCACCGGACGCTCCACCGGCGCACCGCGGGTCGAGCACAAGGCGTCGAACGTGGTGTGGCACAGCTCCGCCGTGGAACGCGAACAGCGGCTCAGCGGCGGCGCCACGGTGTGGCTGACCGGGCTCTCGGGCTCCGGAAAGTCCACCATCGCAGTCGAATTGGAGCGGCAGCTGATCGCCTCCGGGCAGCCCGCCTACCTGCTCGACGGCGATAATCTGCGGCACGGCCTGAACCGCAATCTCGGCTTCACCGACGAGGACCGGCGCGAGAACATCCGCCGCGTCTCCGAGGTGGCCACACTGTTCGCCGACGCGGGCGTGGTGGCGATCGTCTCGCTCATCAGCCCGTTCCGCGCCGAACGCCGCGCGGCCCGGAAACTGCACGAGGACAAGCATCTGCCGTTCCGCGAGATCTTCGTCGACACCCCGCTCGAAGAATGCGAACTTCGCGATGCCAAGGGCCTGTACAAGCGCGCCCGCGCGGGCGAACTGCGCGAGTTCACCGGCATCAGCTCGCCCTACGAGCGGCCGGAGTTCGCCGATCTGACCTTCACCCCCTCGGACGGGACGCCGTCCGAGATCGCCCAGCGCATCCGGCGCGAAATAGGCAGGAATTCCTAGGAGAATGGCAGACATTCGATGACCCAGCCCGATATCGACAAGGCCGAACTGCCGCTGACGGAGCCGTTCCTCGCGGCCGTCGCGGAGGCCGAGAAGCTCATTGCCGCGGCGGATTTCATTCGGGACGAGCACGATCTCGCCGAAGGCTACGACTACCTGCAGGGCAGCATTGCCGCCGTGTTGCAGCTGTCGCGGGCGCACGGCACCTCGCACCCGTACTTCGTCAGCTCGACCGGCCCGTACACCAAGATGGGCCTGGATAATCCGGACACCCTCTACTACCACGCCAATATCGAACCCGGCGCGGAGTACCTGGTGACCGGCGTGCGCGGCAGCACCACCGACCTCAGCTTCCAGGTGCTCAAGGGCGATTACACCGCCACCGACGTACCCGGCGGCGAAGACGCGTTCGATGACCGGCGGCTCGACATCGCCGCCGACGGCAGCTTCCAGCTCCGCTTCGGGCCGCCCAAGGAGAACCCGGAGCCGAACTACTTCCAGCTCGGCGAGGGCGCGTCCATGCTGGCGGTGCGCGAGGTCTACAGCGACTGGAGCACCGAACGCAAGGGCAGTATTCGCATCGAACGCGTGGACACCATCGGCACCACGCCGGCCGAACCCGATGTGGCGCAACTGCGGAAGCGGTACCGGGCCGCGGGGCGCATGCTGCTGACCCGCGTGCACACCTGGTTCAACTTCCCCAAGTGGTTCTACCTGGATCTGCCGGTGAACACGCTGACCGAACCGCGGCTCACGCCGGGTGGGTTGAGCACGCAGTACTCGTCGGTGGGGCATTTCGATCTGACCGAGGATCAGGCGCTGATCATCACCGTGCCGAAATCCGATGCCCCGTACCAGGGATTCCAGCTGGGTAGCCGCTGGTACATCTCCCTGGATTACGTGAACCACCAGACCAGCCTGAATCATGCGCAGGCGCAGGTTGATCCGGACGGCTTCATCCGCATGGTCGTCTCCAAGCGGAATCCGGGCGTCGCCAACTGGATCGAGACCACGGGCCGTACGCAGGGGATTCTTCAGTTCCGCTGGCAGCGGGTCGGCCGAGTGATCACGCCCGCCGACGGGCCCACATATGAACTGGTGCCTTTCGACAAAGTGGCGGAACAGCTTCCGCACTACGAACACAATCGCATCGATGAGGCCGGCTGGCGCGAGCGGATCGCAGCTCGGCAGCGGGCCTTCTCGGAAAGGATGCTCGGATGACAGGGCTGCTCGCCGACAAAGTGGTCGTCGTCAGCGGTGTGGGACCCGGCCTCGGCCGATCCATCTGCTTGGAGGCGGCCGCGGCCGGTGCCAAGGTCGTGCTGGCGGCACGCACCGAATCACGGCTGAAGGAAGTCGCGGCCGAGGTGGAAGCCGCTGGCGGCGAAACGCTTTCGGTGCCGACGGATATCACCGATGACGCGGCCGTGCAGAATCTGGTGGCGCGCACGCTGGAGACGTTCGGCCAGGTCGATGCCCTGGTGAACAATGCCTTCGCGATGCCGTCCATGAAGCCTTTGGCGCGCACCGACTTCCAGCAGATCCGTGACAGTGTCGACCTCACGGTGCTGGGCGGGTTGCGCATGACGCAGGCGTTCACCGAGGCGCTGGCCGAGTCCAAGGGTGCGGTCGTGATGATCAACTCCATGGTGCTGCGGCACTCGCAGCCGCGCTACGGCAGCTACAAGCTGGCCAAGGCGGCGCTGCTGGCCATGTCGCAGACCCTGGCGACCGAGCTGGGGGAGAAGGGGATCCGGGTCAATTCGGTTGCCCCGGGCTACATCTGGTCCGATCAGCTGAAGCAGTACTTCGCCGGGATCGCCGAGAAGTACCACATCACGCCGGAGCAGGTGTACCAGCAGACCGCCGCCGATTCCGATCTGAAGCGGCTACCGGAGCCCGATGAGATCGCCCGCGCCGTCGTCTTTCTCGCCTCGCCGTGGGCCAATGCCATTACCGGGCAGACCCTCGACGTCAACTGCGGCGAATTCCATGTCTGAGTGTTCAGGAGTGACCAAGCAATGACCGGACGTACCAACGTCGGCACCCTCGAGGATCTGCACGCCTCGGCGACGAAGGTCGTGGGGCTCGACGATTTCGGGTCCGACGACTACCGGGAGGCGCTCGGCGTCCTGCTGGAGTCCTACCAGCGTGATGCCGGGCTGACCGAGCTCGGCAGCAAGATGAGCCGGTACTTCCTGCGCAATGCGCTGGTGGCCCGCGCGCTCAGCGAGGCGTCGTGGAAGGCCAATCCGGAGTACACCGAAACCCCGGTCAGCAGGCCGATTTTCGTGACCGGCCTGCCGCGCACGGGCACCACCGCCCTGCACCGCCTGCTGGCCGCCGACCCGCAGCATCAGGCCCTCGAAATGTGGCTGGCGGACTTCCCGCAGCCGCGGCCGCCGCGCGAGACCTGGGCGGACAATCCGATCTATCAGCAGCTCGACGCCGGATTCGCGCAGCATCGCATCGAGAATCCGGAATTCATGGGCGTGCACTACATGACCGCGGCCGAGGTGGAGGAGTGCTGGCAGCTGCTGCGGCAGACGGTCAAATCCATTGCCTACGAGTCGCTGGCCTACCTGCCGACCTATTCGCAGTGGCTGCAACAGCAGGAGTGGACCGACGCCTACGCGCGGCACAAGGCGAACCTGCAGCTCATCGGCTTGGGTGATACCCGGCGCTGGGTGCTCAAGAACCCGAGTCACCTGTTCGCGCTGGACGCGCTCATGGAGGTGTACCCGGATGCGCTGATCATTCAGACGCATCGCGATCCGGTGACCATCGTCGGGTCCTCGTGCAGTCTGTCCGAGCAAGCCACCAAGGGCTGGTCGACCACCTTCGTCGGCGAGAAGATCGGCGCGACGCAGCTGGAGCTGTGGTCCCGCGGCCTGCGCGAATTCACCGCCGCGCGTGAGCGATACAACCCGGATCAGTTCCTGGACATCGAATTCGACGAACTGCGCGCGGACCCGTTCGGGACGGTCGAGAAGATCTACTCGACCTTCGGGCTGGAATCCACCGAGGCCGGTCGCACGGCCATGCGGGCGCTCGACGAGGACAGCAAGTCCGGCGACCGCAAACCGCAGCACAAGTACTCGCTGGCCGATTACGGGCTCACCGAGGATCGGGTGCGAGCGGAATTCGAGATCGGCTGAGCTAGGCGATCCATGGTGCAGTGAGCGGTAGGTGGGCCGGCGCGGCCGATCCGGAACCCGAAGAACCCAGGTCCAATTGGTTCAGGAAGTTCTGGATGAGGACGTACGGATTCATCTACCGCTCCTTCTGCTGTTTCTTCTCCGGTGCCGGTCCGAGCATCGGCACCAGGTACCGCTCGGCCAGAGCCGCCAGTTGCTTCTCGTCGTCGAGATCGACTATCTGACTGGGGATCGCGAGGAACGACGCGCAGAGCCGGACCATGAGTTCCGCCACCATGTCGGCGTCCACCTCCGCCGCGATCAGGCCCGCGCGCTGTTCGCGGCGCAACTGGCTCGCGGTGAATTCCCTGACGACGGCGACGGTCCGGCCCTGATCGCCCATGATCGAGCCGACGAACATATCCGGCTCGGCCGACAGCAGCCCGCCGATGATCGGGTTGCCGCGGATCGCGCGCAGCGAGCCCACGAAACCGGCCACCACCCGCGCCCCGGGCGTATCGGCCGGCTGCACATCGGCGCGGAATCGATCGAAGTAGCGCCGGAATTCGCGCAGGATCACCTGCTCGACCAGATCGTCCTTGGTCGCGAAGCGGCGGTAGACCGTGATGCGTGAGACGCCCGCGCGGCGGGCCACATCGTCGATGGTCGAGCGGCGCACGCCCAAGGCGGCGAACTGCTCGCAGGCCGCGTCCAGGATGCGGGAGCGGAGTTCGTCACCGGCACTGTCGTTTTCGCTCGCCGCGCCGTAGACGCGTTCCAGCAGCGAGGCGGTGTCCGGTGTCCGTTCGGGCGGCGGTGGCTTCACTTTTTCCATTCGGCTGTGGGGGCGGTCGGCGCGTGCTGTGATTCAGGATACATGGATACGCGATCTGTATCTCTGTATCAGGGCCTCGATGGAGAGGAATCGAAGCATGGACGCACATCGACTCACCCGGCGGGACGCATTGCGCGCGGCGGGCGGCGTGCTCGGGGCGGTCGGCACGCTCGCGCTCAGCGCGCGCACCGCCAGGGCCGAACCGTGGAGCTGGCAGGCCGACGGTTCGATCGCCGGAACCGGCAGCGGCGCAGACCCATTGACGGTCTACGACGCCGAAGCCGACCCGGTCGTCGCCGACGTCATGGACCACGAGGACGTACCCGCGGTGAACCGGCTGCTGGCCACCTGGGTCAAGAACACCCAGCCGCTGCCCGCCGGACTGCCGAAAGGGTTGAGCGACTTCATCGAATCCGCTCGGCAGCTACCCGCCTGGACCGATCAGGGAAAACTGGCCCAGGCCTTCGAATTCAACAAGAAACGCGGCCTGTACCTCGGCGTGCTGTACGCCTTCGACAGCGGCATGATGTCCACGGTCATCCCGCACGAGGCGCGCGCGGTCTACTACTCGCGCGGCGGCTCGCATCTGAAGGAACGCATCTCCAAGACAGCGAAATTCGGCTACGACATCGGCACCGTCGACGCCTACGGCGACAGCGGCGAAATGATCGTCACCTGCGTCAAGACTCGCATCATCCACGCGGCCGTGCGCCACCTGCTACCGACCTCACCGCAGTGGCCCGCCGGCGTCATCCCCATCAGCCAGGACGACATCATGGTCACCTGGCACAGCCTGGCCACCACCATCATGCGCACCCTGCGCTCCTGGAACCTGCAGATCCCCGTCGCGGAATCCGATGGCTACCTGCACAGTTGGCAGCTGGCCGCGCATTTCCTCGGTGTCCGTGACGAATACATCCCCAACTCCTGGGACGAGGCCGAATCGCAGGCCGTCCAGATGCTCGACCCCATCATCGCCCCCACCCCCGAAGGTAACAACCTCGCCGACCAGCTGCTGAATCTCGGTGAGGATCTCGACCTCACGCTGCTCAGCCGCGGCATCCTCGGCGCCTTCACCCGATACATCCTCGGCGACAAGATCGCCGACTGGCTGGCCATTCCGCGCGAGCCCATCTGGAACCCCCTGCTCGACGTGGCCTGGCGGCCCTTCGTCGCCGTCCGCGAGGGCGTCGAGGCCGTGGTGCCGCCGATCGACAACGCCTACTGGATGTTCGACGAATTCCTGCGCCAATTCGCCCTGTGGTACCTCGCCGAACTCCGCATGCCGCTCAGCATCGAGATCCCGCAGACCAACCGATGACTACAGCGCCTCGCGCTTCCGGGCGACGAATTCGCGTTCGATGTCGTTGCCGGTGAGCAGGATCGCCTCGTCGTAGGCGGCCCGGGCCTCGTCCGTGCGGCCGAGTTCGGCGAGGAAGTGGGCGCGGGCAGCCGGGAGGTACTCGTAGGTCGCCAGCAGCGGATGCGCCATGAGCTCGTCGAGGGCCGCGAGCGCCGGCTCGGGGCCCTCGGCGTAACCGAGGGCGACGGCGCGATTGAGCGCGACCACGGGTGACGGCCAGACGCGCGCCAATTCGTCGTAGAGGCCGACGATCTGGCGCCAGTCGGTGGCGTCGTAGCTGGGCGCCTCGGCGTGCAGCGCGGCGATCGCGGCCTGCAGCGCGTACTTGCCGGGCCGGCGCAGGGAGTGCGGGACGAGGGCGAGGCCCTCGGCGATCAGCTCGCGGTTCCACGCGCTCCGGTCCTGATCCGCCAGCGCCACCATCGCGTGGCCGGCGTCGAGCCTTGCGGCCCTGCGGGATTCGGTGAGCAGCAGCAGCGCCAGCAGGCCCGGCACCTCGGCCAGACCGGGGACCAGCCCGTACAGCATGCGGGCGAGATCGATGGCCCGTTCGGTGAGTTCGCGGCGGGCCAGCTCCGCGCCGTACGGGGCGGTGTGGCCGGTGGTGAACAGCAGATGCACCACCGCCAGCACCGCACCGATACGTTCCGGCAGTTCCGCGGGTGTCGGCACCCGGTAGGGGATCCGGGCGGTGGCGATCTTCTTCTTGGCCCGCGTGATCCGCGCCGCCATGGTGGATTCGGAGATCAGGAACGCACGCGCGACCTCGGCCGTCGACAAGCCGCACACCAGGCGCAGGGTCAGCGCGACCTGCGCCTCCGGCGCCAATGCCGGGTGACAGCAGGTGCAGATCAGCCGCAACCGGTCATCGGTGATGCGCGGCTCGCCCGCGGCCACCGCCTGCTCGGCGATATCGTCGGCGCGGTCGTCCTCGATCAGCAGCGGCAGGGCCCGGCGCTGAACGGCGCTGTGCCGCAACAGATCCAGCGCGCGATTGCGGGCCACCGTGGTGAGCCAGCCGCCCGGCCTGGCCGGGACGCCCTGCTTCGCCCACACGGTCAGCGCCTGCGCGTAGGCCTCCTGCACGCATTCCTCGGCCAGGTCGATATCGCGGGTGACGCGCACCGTCGCGGCGAGCACGAAGGCCCACTCGCGACGATGCGCGTCGGCTACCGCGGCGGCGGCCGTCGCAGGCGCCGGGAAATCAGCCGACATTGTCGGGCAGCGCCCAGATGGGCCGGACCTCCACGCCACCCGCGCTCATCGGCACCTGCCGGGCCAGCGCGATCGCGGCGTCCAAGTCGGCCGCCTCGACCAGGTAGTAGCCGCCCAGCTGCTCCTTGGTCTCGGCGAACGGCCCGTCGGTGACGAGGAATCCGCCCGCGCCGTCGGGGCGGACACTGGTCGCGGTGGCCACGGGTTCGAGCGCATTACCGCCCCGCAGCGCAGTGCCGTTGGCGGCGATGAACTTCTGGTGCTCCGCGTTCATCTCGTCCGCCGGAATGTCGGCGACTCGCTGTTCGTCCTGGAAGATCAGCAACAGATACTGCGTCATGACTCGTATCCCTTCTCGGGTCGGGACGGCCCCCTGATGGACCGGCTGACTATCCGACGCGCGACCCGCCGCCGAATCGACAACCGAACCCGATCTCGTTTCAGGCTATGCCTCGCCGGGCAGCCCGATTAGTTTCGGGGCCACGCGCCGTCCATACGAGCAACCGCGGTTCCACCAGCTCAGTACCCACCAGGAGAGAATCCGATGCGCAAGATCACCGCAGGACTGTTCATCTCGCTCGACGGCGTCGTCGCGGAACCGCAGGACTGGCACTTTCCCTACTTCAACGAGGAGATGGGCGCCGCGGTCAGCGCGCAGCTCGCCACCGCCGACACCCTGCTCATCGGGCGGGCCACCTATGACTCGTTCGCCGGTGCGTGGCCGGAGCGCGAGCATGCCGGCGGCGGGGACGAGGCGATGGCCAAGGCGCTCGGGGACGCACGGAAAATCGTTGTCTCGCATCAGGATCTGGACTTCACCTGGCGGAACTCCGAGCAGTTGAAGGGGGATCTGGTCGAGGCGGTCAAGGCGCTGAAAGAGGAGCCGGGAGCGGCGGACATCGGAATGAGCGGGTCGCCGTCCATCGTGCGGCAGCTGACGGCCGCCGGGCTCATCGACGAACTGCATCTGTTCGTGCACCCGATCGCCCTCAACAGCGGCCTGCGCCTGTTCGGCGAGGGGGAGCCGATTCCGTTGAAGCTGTTGTCCGCCACACCCTTCGAGACCGGCGTCCTGCACCTGGTCTACGGACCGTCCGAGCCGCCCGCTCCGGCCGGGTACGACGAGGCCCGCGCGCATCTGGCGCAAGACGGGCAGTGAGCGGGCCTCACTGACCGCGCTGAGCGCGTTCGCCGAGCAGTTCGTAACGGAGCTGCAGTCCGTCGGTGAACGCGCTCAACGCCAATTCGAAACTCTCCGAATCGATTTCATCGGCCTTGGCGCGCAGTAGGTGCGCCTGCTCCAGATGCGGGTAGCGGTCGCGGTAGACCTGGACGTCATCGGCGAAACCGCGGGAGAACGAGCCGAGGGTCGCGCCCATCACCAGATAGCGGGTCGCCGCGCCGATCATGGTCGCATCCCGTGGCGGCCAGCCGGCCCCGACCAGGCCGCCGTGCACCGCGTCGGCGGCCCGCAGATTCTCGTCCCGCTTACCCGGGCCCGAGGCCAGGTACGGGACGAAATTGGGGTGCGCGACCAGGGCCGCGCGATACGAGCGCGCCCAGGAGGTCAGGCCGTCGCGCCAGCCCAGCCGTTCGAAGGCCGACGCATCGACCCGGGCCATGATGCCGCTGGCGATATCGTCCAGCAGGTCGTCCTTGGTGGGGTAGTGCCCGTACAGCGAGGGGGCCTGAACGCCCAGTTCAGCGGCCAGTTTCCGCATGGACAGGTCCGACAGGCCATCGCGGTCGACGATGGTCAGCGCGGCCTCGCGGATGCGTTCCCGGCTCAATAGCGGCACTCGTGGCCTGGGCATTTCTCCACCTCCCTTGAAAAACCGAACGCCGTTAGGATACCGTGGCGACAGTAAACCTAACAGCGTTTGGTTAGGAGTGATCCCCACCATGGACTTCGAACTCGACGAGGCGCAACGCGAACTGCGCGACCTCGCCCGCGCCTGGGTCGACAAGGAGGTCATCCCGCACGCCGCCGCCTGGGACCGCGCCGAAGCGGTCGACACCGCCATCGTCGGCAAACTCGGCGATATGGGCTTCCTCGGCATCGAGATCCCCGAGGAATACGGCGGCTCCGGCGGCACCGCACTCGACTACTGCCTGCTCCTCGAGGAACTCGGGCGCGGCGACAGCTCGGTGCGCGGGATCGTCTCGGTATCACTGGGATTGGTGGGCAAATCCATCAAGACCTACGGCACCGAGGCGCAGAAACGGGAATGGCTGCCACGCCTGTGCGCCGGACAGGCGCTCGGCTGCTTCGGGCTCACCGAACCCGGCATCGGCTCCGACGCGGGCAACCTCACCACCAAAGCCGTTGCGGACGGCACGGATTGGCTGCTGTCCGGCACCAAGATGTTCATCACCAACGGCACCTGGGCCGAAGTCGCCATCATCTTCGCGCGCACCGGCGGGCCCGGACCCAAGGGCGTCACCGCCTTCCTGGTATCCACCGATACGCCCGGCTTCACCCGCACCGAGATCAAGGGCAAGCTCGGGCTGCGCGGGCAGGCCACCGCGGAATTCGTGCTCGACCAGGTCCGGGTGCCCGACGCCAACCGGCTCGGCGACCTCGGGCAAGGCTTCAAGATCGCCATGGGCGCGCTCGACAAGGGCCGCATGGGCGTGGCCGCCGGGTGCGTCGGCGTCGCGCGCGGCTGCCTGGAAGCCGCCGTGAAATACGCCGGGGAACGCGAGCAGTTCGGTAAGCCGATCGCCTCCTACCAGCTGGTTCAGGAACTGCTCGCCGATATCGCCGTCGACGTCGAAGCGGCACGGCTGCTCACCTGGCGGGTCGCGCACCTGGTCGAACACGGAAAGCCGTTCGGCACCGAGGCTTCCGTCGCCAAACTCTTCGCCAGCGAAGCCGCGGTGAAGGCCGCCAACAATGCCATCCAGGTCTTCGGCGGCTACGGCTACATCGACGAGTTCCCGGTGTCCAAATACCTGCGCGACGCGCGCGTGCTCACCCTCTACGAGGGCACCAGCCAGATCCAGAAACTGCTCATCGGGCGCGCCCTCACCGGCGTGAACGCCTTCCTCTGACGCACCTGAACCACAAGGAGATTCGAATGCCGAAAGTAGCTGTCGTCACCGGTGCGGCCCGGGGCATCGGCGCGGCCACCGCCCGCCGGCTGGCCACCGACGGCTTCACGGTGGTCGTCGCCGACCTCGACGAGGCGGCGGGCAAGGACACCGTCGACGCCATCGTGGCCGCGGGCGGTCAAGCCGTCGCCGTGGCCTGCAATGTGGCCGACGAGGCCTCGGTGGACGCCGCCTTCGAACGCGTTGCGGCGGAACTGGGTTCGGTCGACGTACTGGTCAACAATGCCGGCGTGCTGCGCGACAACCTGCTGTTCAAGATGTCGGTGGAGGACTGGGACACTGTCGTGTCGGTGCACCTGCGCGGCGCGTTCCTGTGCAGCCGGGCCGCGCAGCGGTACATGGTGAAGCAGAAGTCCGGGAAGATCGTGAACACCTCCAGCGTGTCCGCGCTGGGCGCGCGCGGGCAGGCCAACTACTCCGCCGCCAAGATGGGGATCCAGGGCTTCACCCGCACGCTCGCCATCGAACTCGGGCCGTACGGCATCAATGTCAACGCCGTCGCGCCGGGCTTCATCGTCACCGAGATGACCGATGCCACCGCCGCCCGCGTCGGCGTCAGCCCCGAGGACTTCCGCAAGGCCGCCGCCGATATCACCCCGCTGCGCCGGGTGGGCGAGCCCGCCGATATCGCCAATGTGGTGTCGTTCCTGGTCTCCGAGAACGCCTCCTTCGTCACCGGTCAGACCATCTATGTCGACGGCGGCCGCAAGCTCTAGCCGAGAGAAGCAGAATCACCATGCAGAGAACAGTCTTCGACGCCGACCACGACGCCTTCCGCAAGACCGTGCGCGCGTTCATCGAATCCGAGGTCGCACCCGTCTACGACGAGTGGTACCAGGCCGGCATCGTCCCGCGTGAGTTCTATTACAAGCTGGCCGATCTCGGTGTCTTCGGCATCGAAGTGCCCGAGGAGTTCGGCGGCGCGGGCATCGAATCCTTCAAGTTCCAGACCATCCTCATCGAGGAAACCGCCCGCGCCGCGGTCTCGTTCGGCGGGTCCAGTGTGCATGTCGGGCTGTGCCTGCCGTACCTGAAGAAGCTGGCCACCGACGAGCAGAAGCGGCGCTGGCTGCCCGGCTTCGTCACCGCCGAGATCATGTTCGCCATCGCCATGACCGAACCCGGCACCGGCTCCGACCTGGCTGGAATGCGCACCACCGCAAAGCTTTCCGGGGACGGCACGCATTACGTGCTGAACGGGTCCAAGACCTTCATCACCGGCGGCGTGCACGCCGACCGCGTCATCGTCTGCGCCCGCACCGCCGCGCCGAAGGCCGACGACCGCCGATTCGGCATCTCGCTGTTCGTGGTCGACACCAAATCCCCCGGTTACGCGGTCGGCCGCAAGCTGGACAAGCTGGGCCTGAAAGTCTCCGACACAGCCGAACTCAACTTCACCGACGTGCGGGTGCCGGTCGAGGACCTGCTCGGCGAGGAGAACAAGGGCTTCTCCTACCTCGGCCAGAACCTGCCGCAGGAGCGCCTCTCCATCGCCATCGGCGCCTACGCCCAGGCCACCGCCGCCATCCGCTTCGCCAAGGAATACACACAGCAGCGCAACGTCTTCGGCCAGCCGGTCGCCGGCTTCCAGAACACCAAGTTCGAACTCGCCGCCTGCAAGGCCGAAGTCGACGCCGCCGAAGCCGTCGTAGACCGCGGCCTGGAAGCCCTCGACGCCGGCACCCTCACCCCCGCCGACGCCGCCTCCGCCAAACTCTTCTGCACCGAGGTCGCGGCCCGCGTCATCGACCGCTGCCTGCAACTACACGGCGGATACGGATTCATCAACGAATACCCCATAGCCCGGCTCTACGCGGACAACCGCGTGAACCGCATCTACGGCGGCACGTCCGAGGTAATGAAGATGATCATCGCCAAGGACATGGGCCTGTAGCCACCTCCCCGCTCGACACCAAGAGGTCCCAATGAACGCGACTCTCTCCCTCGCCAGCATTCTCGCCGAACCGGCGCGCCGGCGGCCCGACCACATCGCTCTCATCGAAGGCGAAAAGCGCATCAGCTTCGCCGACTTGTGGCGGCAGGCACGCGAACAGGCCGCCGCGCTCATCGAACTCGGGGTGCGGTCGGGGGACCGGGTCGCGCTCATGGGGCCCAATACCACCGACTTCCCGCGGGCCTACTTCGCGATCCTGGCGGCGGGGGCGACCGTGGTGCCGGTGCATCTGCTGCTCACCGCCGACGAGGCCGAGTACGTGCTGCGGGACAGCGGGGCCACGCTGCTGGTCTGTCATGACATGGTGCAGGCCGTCGGTAAGGAAGCCGCGGCGCGGGCCGGAATCGACTGTGTCGCACCGCAGGAGCTCACGGGGGAAGCGATTGCCACCTTCGTGACGCGGAGTCCGCTCGATATCGCGGTCGTGTTCTACACCAGCGGGACCACCGGGCGGCCCAAGGGGGCGGAGCTCAGCCACCTCAATATGGTCATGTGCGCGACGGTGAATGCGTTCGACGCCAATGAGGTCAGCCGCGACGACATCGCGCTCGGGGCGTTGCCGCTGTTCCATGTGTTCGGGCAGACGGTGTCGATGAACTCGCACTGGCGAGTCGGGGCGACGCTGGTGCTGCTGCCCAGATTCGATGCGGCCGCGGCCATCGAGCTCATGGTGCGCGAGGGCGTCAATACCTTCCACGGGGTGCCGACCATGTATCACGGGCTGCTCGCCGCGGCCGGTGACGCGGCCGAGCTGCCGCGACTGCGGCTGTGCATCAGCGGCGGCGCGGCGCTGCCGCCGGTCGTCATCGAGGACTTCGAGCGGGTGTACGGGAGCTACATTCTCGAAGGCTACGGATTGTCCGAAACCTCGCCCACCGCAACGGTCAATCAGCCGGAACTCGGTCCCAGGGCCGGGACGGTCGGGCATCCGGTGTGGGGCGTCGACGTGGAGATCGCCGACCCGGACACGCGCGACAGCATCCGGCTGCTGCCCGCCGGCACCGTCGGCGAGGTCGTGGTGCGCGGGCACAATGTGTTCGGCGGCTACACCGGGCGGCCCGACGCCACCGCGGAAGTCATGTGCGACGGCTGGTTCCGCACCGGCGACCTCGGCACCAAGGACGCCGACGGCTACCTGCGCATCGTCGACCGCATCAAGGAGATGATCATTCGCGGCGGGTTCAATGTGTACCCGACCGAGGTCGAGGCCGCGCTGCTGCGGCATCCGAAGATCGCGCAGGTGGCGATCATCGGCGTGCCCGATGCGAACTACGGGGAGGAGATCCTCGCCGTCGTCGTGCCCGACGGGCCGCTCACCGCGGACGAAGTCATCGACTACGCGAGAGAACATGTGGCACGGTACAAGTACCCGCGCCGCGTCGAGTTCCTCACCGAACTGCCGCTCGGGCCCACGCACAAGATCCTCAAGCGAGAATTGAAGGAGCGTTTCGCGTGATCGATTTCGATGACTTCGAGAAGTTGCGGTCGGCGGCGGGCACGGAGATCGGGGTGAGCGACTGGATCACCATCGACCAGGCGCGCATCGACAAGTTCGCGGAGGCCACCGAGGACTACCAGTGGATCCACGTGGACGCCGAACGCGCGGCCGCCGGACCCTACGGGCACACCATCGCGCACGGGTTTCTCACCCTGTCGCTGGTGGTGCCGATGACCGCGCAGATCATGACGGTCAGCGCGGCCGGCATGGCAATCAACTACGGGCTCAACAAGGTTCGCTTCATCAACCCGGTCCCGGTGGACAGCCGGATCCGCGGGCGCATCACCCTCGACACCGTCACCGACATCCCCGGCGGCGTGCAGGCCGAGCGCACCGTCACCGTCGAGATCGACGGCGTCGCCAAACCGGCCTGCGTCGCGCAGAGCATCGCGCGCTACCTCGCCTGAACTACCGCCCCGGACCGAACGGCTCCGCACCCATCGGAGCCGCGTCCGGGGTCATTGTCGCCACCACCGCGATCCCCGCGGCCTGAAAGTTACTGAGCGCCCGCTGAATATGGTCGTCCGAGGTCACCAGGATGACCGCGTTCACGCCGATCGCCTGCATCAGCTGCGCCGAGAACAAGGCGTTCTGCACCGTCGAATCCGCCTGCGTCTCAGTGTGAATCCGCGCCGGATCGATCCCCCGCGCAATCAGCCAATTCGCCATGGCCTGCGCCTCGGTCACCCCGTTCTGCGGATTCCCGCCCGTCACGATGATCGGCGAAGCAGGCGAGAGCAGCGCCGACACATACCCGGTATACAGCCGCGCCATGAGCTCCGGCCGCATCGCCCCATCCGGCTCCAGCCCGTAGCCGAGCACCACGATCGCGGTATTCGGATTGAAGATCGCGGGCAGGTTCAACCCCGGTAGCCGGAAAGTGGTCAGCCCGTCTACCAGAGCCAGCAGATCACTCGGCAGCCCCGGAACCGGCGGTGGCGGAGCGGCATACGCCGGAGCAATGGCCGCCGCCATCGCCACCACCGTCACGCTGGGAAGCAAGGCACGAATCACCTTCGTGCGAAAGGTCGTCGGGACCGAGATCTTCCGATGTCTGCGCATAGTGAACACCGCAACCCCCTAAGTAGCCGATAGATGACTACTGGCCGGTTCAGACTCTGCGATCCATGATCACCCCTAATCCGCTCTGCGGTAGGGGGTTTCGCGAAATCGTCGATCATGTGAGCGGCGTCACATCCCATGCCGTGTCACAGTCCAGGGCGCCGGTTCGTCGACCTGATGTAGCCAACGAACAACACACGGAAAGAGAGCAGACGATGGCACGCATCGACATCACCAAGAGCGAGACCGCCGGCAAGTTCATGAAGCGCTTCGTCACCGCCAGCCGCGCCCTGGAGGACGGCAGCCTGCCCAAGAACACGCAGGAACTCGTCAAGATCCGGGCATCCCAGATCAACGGGTGCGGCGTCTGCCTCGACATGCACGTCAAGGACGCCGCGGCCGCCGGTGAGACCCCCGTCCGCCTCGCCCTCATCGCCGCCTGGCGCGACACCAACGTCTTCACCGACGCCGAACGCGCCGCCCTCGCCCTCACCGAGGAAGGCACCCGCATCGCCGACCAGGGCCACCCCATCAGCGACGCCACCTGGGCCGAGGTCACCAAGCACTACGACGACGACCAGGCCGCCATCCTCATCGGCCTGATCGCCGTCATCAACACCTACAACCGGATCAACGTCCTCACCGGTCAGCTCGGCGGCGACTACGTCCCCGGCGCCTGGTGACGGTCACTTCACTCGAAGGCCGCCCGGTGGGCATTGCACCACTCCGCGAACCTGCGGGGCGGGCGGCCGAGAAGTGTTGCGACAGTGTCGGTATGGAGACCTTCCGTGTCCGAGCGCAGGGCGGTGAACGACTCCAGGATGGCCGCCGCCAACGCGGGCGGGGCGCCGTTCGGGAAGCGGGCGCCGATCGCCTCCTCGGAGGTCGCGGCGGTGCGGATCGGGATGTCGCGGCCCAGTTCCCGGGCCAGGGCCGCTACCTGGTCGGCGAAGGTGAAGGGCTCGGCGCCGGTGAGGATGTGGTCGGCGGATTCGGAGTCGGTGGTGGTGAGGGCCTGGGCGGCTATCGCGGCGATATCGGCGGGGTCGACGGGGAAGGTGCGGCCCGGGCCGGTGGGGTCCATGAGGGGGAGGCCGGCGCTGACGGCGGGGGCCCACTCCAGGACATTGGACATGAGGGCGCCGGGGCGCAGGATCGTGTGGGGGATACCGCTTTCCGTGAGTAGTTCCTCGCGGGCGTGGTGCCAGCGGCCCATGGCGGCGACGGGATCGCCGACGGCGTAGGCCGAGGAGATCAGGACTATGCGGCGCAAGCCGGCCTCTTGCGCGGCCTTGATCGCGTGGCGGGTGTGGTCCACGCCGGTGCCGGGGACCAGCAGGAACAGTGCGGTGATGCCGTCGAGGGCGCGCGCCACCGCGTCGGGGTCCTCCAGGTCGCCCACACGGCGTTCGATGTGGTCGGGTATCTCCGTGGCGCGTTCGGGATCCCTTACCAGGATGCGGAATTCGGTCTCGGAGGCGAGCAGGGCACGGGTGAGTTCCCGGCCGATGTTTCCGGTGGATCCGGTGAGAAGTAGCATGGCAACTCCAGTTCGTTAGCCGTCTATCGAAAAACGCTAGACGGCTAACGATCGCCCGTCAAGACCTGCCCGCCGACGCTGGAGACGCCATGCCCGACTTTCTCGATCTACACGGCAGCACCTCGAAAGCCTTGCGTGCCTTGGCCGATCGCGACATGCGCAAGTACGGCCTGCACCTCGGGCAGAATCACGTGCTCGCCGTACTGTGGGAACGCGACGGTCGCACGCCCGGGGAAATGGCCGCCGCACTGTCGGTGACCACCCCGACCGTCGTCAAGATGGCCACCCGCATGACCACCGCGGGCCTCCTCGTCCGCAAACGCGACGACCACGACAATCGCCTCGTGCGCCTCTGGCTCACCGACCGCGGGCGCGAACTTCGCGAACCCATCGAAGCGGACCGAAAGGCGCTGTCGGACAACGTCACCGCCGGACTGGCTCCCGCCGAACGCCGTCACTTGATGTCCGCTCTCGAGAAGATCCACCGGGCCGCCACCGAACTCCTCGGTGACGCCGGTGATCTCTGAAAGCGGGTCAGGCGGGGGATTCGGCGATCGCCGTCAGCGTCCTGCCGAGGCGGGCGGCGAGATCGTCGATCACATCCGGGGTGCTGTTGAGTGGCGGCGCCACCAGCACCGACTGGGTGGTCCCGTCGATCCCGGCGGCGCAGAGGACCAGGCCGTTCGCCCTGGCGGCGGCCAGGATCCGCTTGTTGGTGTCGGCGGGCCGTCCCGGATCGATGTGCAGGGCGCGCATCAACCCGATACCGGATTGATCCGACACCAGCCCCGGAAAACGGTCGCACAAGGTCGTCAGTGCGTCCGCGAGGTGCCGGCCCGCCGTGGCGGCATTGCCCAGCAGTTCTTCGCCCTCGAGGACATCCAGGACCGCATTGGCGGCCGCACAGGCCAGCGGGTTCGCGGACATGGTGTGGCCCAGCGCGATCGGGCCCAATGGCTCGCCGATGGCCGTGGCGATCGACTCGGCGACCACGGTGACCGCGAGGCTGGTGTAGCCGCCGGTCAGCCCCTTGCCCGAGGTCAGGATGTCGGGGGCGATATTGGAATGGTCGCAGGCCCACCACTTTCCGGTCCGCCCGAAACCGGACATGACCTCGTCGGCGATCAGCACGATGCCGTGATTCCGCGTCTCACGCCGCAACCACTGCATCGTCTCGGCATCGATCGGCGACGCACCCGACGACGCCCCGCCGAGCGGTTCGACCACGACCGCCGCCACCTTCGACGGGCCCGCCGCGAGCAGTGCGGTGGCCCATTCCTCATGGGTGGCGCGACGCCGGCCGGGCTTGGGGCGCACCAGCACTCGCTCGGCACGAGGCCCCAACAGCGGCTCGACGGACGGATCACGTTTGCCCGGACTGCCGGTGATCGACAGCGCCGCCGCCGTCATGCCGTGATAGCTCGGCTGCTCGGACAGGATGACCGTACGCCGGGCAGCCCCGCGCCGATGCTGGTAGGCGAAGGCCAGCCGCAGCGCGCACTCGTTCGCCTCGGAGCCGGAATTGGTGTACTCGACAGCGGCGGCGCCCGGCACGATCGACAGCAGCCGCGACGTCAGATCCAGTGCCTGCTGATTACGGAACTGGCTGCGATGCACGAAGGTCAACTGCCCGAGCTGCTGCTCGACAGCCCGCAGCACAGCCGGGTGCGAATGCCCGATATTCACATTGAGGACGCCGGAAGAGCCGTCCAGGTAATCGTTTCCGTCGTCGTCATAGATGTAGGGCCCGGTGGCCCGCGCGGCAAGGGGGAGAGCGGTTCGGCTCTGGGCCACGGCGGGCGGAACTATGGTCATGCCGGTTGAGAATCCTTTCGGAGCAGAGCGAGCAGTGCCGCCGACGCCACGGCGGCCACGATGCCCAGCGTGAAGGTCAGGCCCGCGAAGGCGGCGCTGCCCACGACCGCCGCACCGAGCAGTGTCGTCCCGGCAGCGATGCCCGCGTTCATCATCGAGTTGTTCCACGCGACCACCGACGCGCGCTGCGTCGGGTCGGCCGAGGACAGATAGGCCTGCTGACTGGAGTAGAAAGCGCCGCCGAAAACACACCACAACGCCAAGGCGGTCAGCGCGACGACCACATTGTGCGTGCTCAGCGCGACCACGGCACAGGGCGCGAACGCCGCCGCGGCGACGACGGAAACCCACACGCCCTTGATGTTTCGCCGGCTCAGGTGATCCAGGATCGTCCCCGTGCTCAGCGAGCCGATCAGCGATCCCGCGCCCACCAGCAGTCCGACCAGTCCGAGCGTGCCCAGACCGAACCCGAAACGCTGCGAGAAGAGCACACCGATGAAGGTGTAGGCGCCGAGCCGGCCCGCTTGCAGGAACAGAGTCGCTATGAGCCCCAGGCTGATTCGCGGCTGCCGCCACGGCGCCAGCAACGCCCGGATCCCGCGCGAGCTGCCGGTCACCGGCAGATGATCCAGGCGCGCGTACAGCACCCCCGACGTCACCACCATCAGCACACCCACCGCGAGAAACGGCCAGCGCCAACTGGTCACCGACGCGAGAGCCGCGCCGAGCGGCACGCCCAGCACCTGCCCGAGCGAATAGATGCTCGCACCGAGCGAGATCACCCGCCCCCGCTGCTGCTGGGGCGTGCGCTCGGCCAGATACGCCCAGATCGCGGGGGCCGCGATCGCCGCACCGAGACCGGTGAGACCGCGCGCCGCCACCAGCAGCGTCAAGGTGCTCGCGGCCGCGCACGCCATATTGCCGAGCAGAAACACGATGGAGCCCACCAGGATCGACCACCGTCGCGGATAGCGGTCCGCGATGATCCCGAACGGCGGCCCGGCAACCGCATAGACGAGCACGTACGCGGTCACGATAGTGGCGGCGGCGGTCGCCGACACATGCAGTGCACGCGCGATATCCGGCAACATCGGTGCGACGAGATACATTTCGGCGCCCATGAAGAAGAACACGGCGTAGAGCAGAATGTGCTGAGCCCACGGCACTGTGGGCGCGGCACCCGCCGGAGCCAGGGTCCCCGCGGGGGTGGACTCCGTCTCGATCGCACTCATACCGAGACCTTCTCCAGATCCGCCTGCGCGGCGAGCGAAACCGCCGGGCGGCGTGGCAGATTCAGCCGCGACCAGACCGAATCGATGATCTCGGCGAATCTGTGCACGGCCGTGGGACTGTGCACCGGCGACGGGTTGATCCGGAGCCGTTCGGTGCCGCGCGCGACGGACGGGAAGTTGATCGGCTGCGCGTACTGCAGATGCTCCTCGAGCAGGATGTCCGCCAGCTGCTTGCACTTGTGCGCGTCACCCACCAGCACCGGGACGATATGACTCTCGGTGGACACCATGGGAATCTCGGCGTCGGCGAGCAGACCCTGCAGCAGTCCCGCACGGTGGTGCAACAGGATTCGCTCATTATCGGATTCGCGCAGATGCCGCACGCTGGCCAGCGCCGCCGCGGCGAGGGCCGGCGGCATGGCCAAAGTGAAGATGAACGCCGGCGCGAAACTGCGCACGGCGTCCAGGATCGGCGCGGGCCCGGTCAGGTAGCCGCCCAGGGTGCCGTAGCCCTTCGCGAAGGTGCCCATCAGCAGATCCACCTGGTCGGCGCAACCCAGTTCGGCGGCCATACCGGATCCCTCCGGGCCGTACATGCCCACCGAATGCGCCTCGTCGACATAGACCAGCGCGCCGTGCTTCTTCGCGACCGCGCACAGTTCGGGCATCGGGGCGATATCGCCGTCCATCGAGTAGATCGACTCGAACGCGACGATCTTCGGGCGATCCGGCGCGGTCGCCGACAGGAGTTCGTCGAGATGGGCGAAATCGTTGTGGCGGAAGATCTGCCGCTCGGCGCGGGAAGCGCGCATACCCAGGATCATCGAGGCATGGTTCTGCTCATCGGAGAAGAACACGGCCCCGGGCAGTTGCTTACCGAGCACCCCGAGGACGGCATCGTTGACCGCGTAGCCGGTGATGAACGTCAGGCCCGCTTCCTTCCGATGCAGTTGTGCCACTTCACGTTCCAGCAGAATGTGGGTGTGGTTGTTGCCGGAGATATTGCGGGATCCGCCCGCCGCGGCACCCGAGCGATTGACCGAACGGTGCATGGCGTCGACCACGGCGGGAAACTGTCCCATGCCGAGGTGATCGTTACTGCACCACACGGTGATCTCGCGCAGGCCGTCGCGATGATGGTGCACCGCCTGGGGGAATCGGCCCGCGAGCCGCTCGATCTCCACGAAGGTCCGGTACTGGCCCGAAGCGCGGATATCGTTGATCTTCTTCTCGAAAAAGGCCGTGAAATCGAAAGCCATGGAAATCTCCGATGTCGAGCTAATGGTGGGCAAGGTGAGAAGTCAGCTCACCGGCGGTATCCCAGCCCGTGATGGGGGGATAGGCGTCGGAGTCGGTGATGACGTCCAGCACGGTCGTCATCGGTTCGACAATCGCCTTCGCCAGCGCTTCACGCAGTTCCACATCGGTGTGGACGGTGCGACCGTGTGCCCCGCACGCGATCGCGATCTGCGCATGATCGACGGAACCGAGTTCGACCGCCGACGTCGGCCGGCCGAATTGCACGATCTCGGCATGCTTCTGATATCCGAGAATCGAGTTGTTGAGCACCACGACGACAACGGCGAGGCGCTCCCGGACCGCGGTTTCGATCTCGGCCCAGCAATGGGCGAAACCGCCGTCACCGACCAGGCAGATCACCGGGGACGACGGCCGCGCCGCCTTCGCCCCCAGCGCCAGCGGCAATCCCCAGCCGAGACCCGCCATACCGCGCGGCAGCAGGAAACGCTGACGATCGCTGGTCGCACGGATGTAATTGGCCGCCCAGATCGAGGAGTAGGAGGCATCCGCGACGACGATCGCATCGCCGGGGAGGCAGGCGCTGATCTCGTCGGCCACCCGCTCCGGACGCAACGGCTGCCGGGTGGCGGTCCGGACCTCGGCGGTAGCGGTCTCGAATTCGGTGCGTGAGCGGGCGATCTGCGCGACGGTGCCGACGCGGCCGGTGTGGCGGCGGGTCAGGTCGAGCTGCGCCAGCGCGGTCGTGAGGTCCGTGATCCCGGTCCGGACATCGCCGGCCAGCCGCAGCGAGGAGTAGTTGCGCCCGATCTCGAGCGGGTCGATATCGAGGTGGATGAAGCTGGCCTCGGGGGCGAACAGATTCCAGCCGTCGGTGCCGTTCTCGTTGGTGCGGGTGCCGGCCAGCAGGACCGTGTCCGCCCCCGCGATCCAGTCCCGCATGCCGTGCGCGACACCGCGCGGACCCATGTAGTTGCCGACGACCCCGATGCTCAGCTCGGCGGTGTCGAGGACGACCCCCTTTCCCATCGGTGTGGTCGCGACCGGGATCGACGCCAGCTCGCTCAGCCGGGCCAGCGCGGCCCCGGCATCGGAGGAGACGGCGCCGCCGCCCGCCACGATGATCGGGCGGCGCGCACCGGCCAGCAGCTCCGCGGCGGTGCGGACGGCGGCCTCGGGCGGGCGGATCCGATCGAGCGGGAAGACGGCGGCGCCGGGATTCCGGTCCTGCGGCGGCGCGGTCAGTTCCAGGACATCCTTGGGCAGCATCAGCACCGCGGGACCCGGCCGGCCGCTGGTCGCCGCCCGGAACGCGGCATCCAGGTAGTCGTGCCAGCGATCCGGATCGTCGAGGCGGTCGAACCATTTCGCGCAGCCGGAAAACAGGCTGCGATGGTCTATTTCCTGGAACGCATTCTTGTTCCGGAACGGGCGCGGCACATCCTGGATCAAGGCCACCACCGGAATGGAAACCTTCGCGGCCTCGGTCAACGGCGGCACCAACAGCGTTGCCGCGGGACCGTTCTGGGCCACCACCACCGAACACCGCCGCGAAATCCGGGCGAAGCCGTCGGCCATGGTGCCGCCCGCATTCTCGGTGCGATAAACGATCTGGCGCAGGCCCAGATCCTCCGCCGCCAGCACCAGGCGGGACGGCAGACTTTGACCGAAGAACTCCGAAATTCCCCTGGCCCTGAGGCTTTCGGCAATTGCGGCGGCGACTGTGGTCGGCATCGGAATACCTTCTCGCGGTAGCGGACTGTTCGATGGCTTCAGTCTCTGGCGCGGAAGAGCCGCAGGTCCAATACGTATTTGCTTCGCGTTGATAAGGATCGCTTATCCGGCTAGGCTGAGCGCGTGGACGACCTACGTCGTGTGCGTTATTTCCTGGCGGTCGCCGAGCACAAGCACTTCGGGCGGGCCGCCGACGCCCTGCACATCACCCAGCCGGCGCTCTCCCAGCAGATCAAGGCCCTGGAACGAGAACTCGGGGTCGAACTCATCACCCGCAACGGACGCGGTTTCGCCCTGACACCCGCCGGCCTCGCGCTCTACGAAGGCGGGCCGCAGATGCTCACGGCCGCCGCGGAACTCGAGCGCGTCATCCGTGCGCGCGCCGCGGGCCGATCCGGTGAACTGAAGGTCGCGCTCACCAGATCCGGCTCCGACAGCGCAATTTCCCGGCGACTGCGCGCATTTCGCAATGAATTCCCCGACATCGCCGTCTCCACGATTACCGGCTGGACCTCCTGGAACCTCGAACTACTCGAATCGGGCGCAATCGATATCGCCCTCATCCGCGGCAACATCGAATACCCCAAAATCCAGACCCAGCTCATAGGCCGCGAGGAAGCCGCAGTCACCGTCCCCCGCGAACACCCCCTCGCCGAACGCACCACCGTCGACTTCACCGACATAATCAACGAACCGATAGTCCTCTGGGCCCGCGAATCCGGCCCCGAATACTACGACGAACTCATCTCCCACATCTGGGGCACCGGCACCCCGAACCTCGTAGCCGTCGAATCCGACGCCGAACAAGTCCTCGACTCGGTCTCCAGCGGAGTAGGCATCAGCGTCCTCGACCGAAAACGCGCAACCCGAATCGCCCACGAAAACATCGCCGTAATCCCATTCCGCGAAAACCCCCCGAAAATAGCCATCCAACTGGCCTGGCTCCGCAATTCCCAAGCCCCCGCCCTCACCCAATTCCTCTCCTGGTGGCGCCGGGACACCCCCACCCCGGACCGCTGACAATCGAGGCTATTGCCCTCGTTCGCGCCACGCCCCCACCAGGATTGCGGTGATGAGGGAGATCGCGACCACGGCTTCGGCGAGGAAGAAAGAGGCGAAGTCGATGATGGAGCCGATGGGGGGTGCGCCGGGGACGGCGTTGCGTAATGGGATGAGGGCGAAGAGGATTGCGGCCAGGAGGGTGCAGCCGGGGAAGACCAGGTTGCGGTGGCGGGTTATCAGGTGGAGGGCTACCGCGGCGGCGGCTGCCGCCACGCCGAGCATGAGGACCATGACGAAGACGGCGAAGATCAGGGCGGCGGCGGAGCGATGGATGTGCAGGATCAGGCCGACGTGGTCGACCTGGTTGTCGGCGGGATCGAAGCGAGGGGTCGCGCCGAAGAAGGTGTCGCCGTTCTGGACATCGACCACGAGGGGGATGGGGCCTTCGGCGTTCTCGGCCACGAAGGCGAAGTTCGAGTCGTATTTGTCGAACGGATAGTCGGTGATCATACCGCCGCCGGTCATGGCGAAAGTCAGTTCGGAGGTGGGGATTTCGGTGTTCGCGCGCACGATGACGGGGTCGGCCCGCTGGCCCGAGGTCCGGATGGTGGTGTCGGCGGCGAAGGCGCCGCTGGACGCCTCGAAGCGGCCGCGCGGATGCGGCGTCAGCTGCACCGAGACCTGTTGCACGGCGGGGTCGACACGGGTGATCCAGACATAGAGTTCCACTCGGTCGGTCGCCTGGTAGTCGCCGAAGCCGTTCACCGTCCGGCCCCGGTCGCGTTGCCATTGATAGATCGCCAGGCTGGCCGCCATCGCGGCGGCGAGCACAGCGATCGCTGCGGCGATGGCAATCAACCTTTTGACCACGTGATGTCCCTTCCGGAGCAAGGGGTTACGGCAGTGGGCAGGGGAGGGCGAGCATGCCCGGGGGCTTGTGCTGCGTATGCGGAAAACATAGCCAGTTGCTATGGAGTGGTGGGGCGGCACGCCGACGGGCCCGCGCGGGAACGCCGGGGCTCGGGCGGCGAAAGCGCTGGATCGCCTAGGCTTGGGCGCATGATTACCGCGATCGTGATGGTCTGGGCCGAGGCCGACCGGATTCCTGAGACGGCGCAGGAACTGGCCGATATCGAGGGCGTGACCGAGGTGTACTCGTGCGCGGGGGATGTCGACCTGATCTCGATCGTGCGGGTGCGCGACCACGAGGAGATCGCGGAGGTCGTCACCGGGCGGATCAACAAGTCGCCGGGGGTGGTTCGCACCGCTACGCACATCGCGTTCAAGTCGTATTCGCGGTTCGATGTGGAAGCCGGATTCTCCATCGGCGAATAGCGGGCAGATCGGTCAGCGCGGCAGGATCGAGGCGCCCAGGCCCCTGCCGTCGCGGCCGGCATCGACCACGTGCGTGACGCCGCCCTTGCAGCCGGGGAAAAGGTAGATCCGCACCGACCGATCGAGGCTGTTGCTCACCGAGATGCGGTGCGGCACCTTCCGGATCGTGACGCAGCCCGCCGGATCGCCGTAGTCGCGACCGTCCACCGATACCGTGCCGGCGGCCGCCTCCGTACGCATGGCCGTCGTCGTATGCGCGGCGCTCTGCGGCAGGCCGACGCCCAGCATCGCCATGCCGAGCAGCAAACCGCTCGTCACGAGTACGCCGCGCCACCATGGACGGCCGAAGGGCATTACCGCGTTTCGCATCGGGGAAACTCTAACGCCGCAGCTGGCACTGCGACCGCAAACAACACGCCCTTGTACGGTTCGTGCCGGTTCGGCTGATCGATCAGTGCGAATCGAGCTTGTTGGTGAGCTCCGCCCAGCGGTCCAGCAACGCTCCGGCAGCACCCGAATCGATGGCCGCCGACACCCGTTCCAACGCCACCGCGAGCCTGCCGTGCAGATCCGACTCGACCTCGTCGGCGGTGAGCTCGAAGGCCACCACCGCGGCCGCCGAATTCAACAACACCGCATCGCGCACCGGACCCCGCTCGCCGGCCAGCATATTGCGGGCGATCACCGCGTTCATGGCCGCGTCCCCGCCCTTCAACGCCTCCGGCGACACCCGCGGAATCCCGAGTCTCGTTGGGTCGATGGTGGTTTCGGCCAAGCGCCGGCCCGCCACCACCCACACATCGGTGGTATCCGCGGTGGTGATCTCGTCCAGGCCGTCATTACCGCGCACCACCAGCGCCGACGCGCCACGATCCGCGAACGCGCCCGCGATCACCGGCACCAGCTCCGCGAACGCGCACCCGATCAGCCCCGCCGAGGGCTGCGCCGGATTGGTCAGCGGACCGAGAATATTGAAGACCGTCGGAATGCCGATCTCACCGCGCGCCTGACTCGAATACCGCAGCGACGGATGGAACACCGGCGCGAAACAGAAACCGATACCCAGCTCCCGCACGCACTCGGCCACCGACTCCGGGCCCAGCGCGATCCGCACCCCCAGCGCCTCCAGCACGTCCGCCCCGCCGCTCTTCGACGACGCGGCCCGGTTCCCGTGCTTCACCACCGGAATTCCGCTGGCCGCCACCACGATCGAGGACATGGTGGAAATGTTCACGGTGCCGGAACGATCACCGCCCGTGCCCACGATGTCCACCGCCGGCATGTCGATCGGCACCCGGCGCGCGTGCGAGAGCATGCCCTGCGCCAGTCCGCCCAGCTCGACAGGGGTGGGGCCCTTCATCTTCAGCGCCACACCGAAGGCCGCGATCTGCGCGGTGGTGGCATTGTCGGTGAAGATCTCGTTCATGGCCCACGCGGCCTCGTCCTCCGACAGATCCTTCCGGTCGGTGAGGATGCCGAGAATGTCCCGCCAGCTGCGCGCGCTCATGGGGGCAAGCCTAGTGGGCGGGGCCTATTTCTTTTTCCTCGACGCCGGTTGCAGTGCATCCCAGCCCAGCACGTCGCCATCGTGGCGCTGCGCGAGACCGGCCATCCGGGAACGCTCCTGGGAGCAGTGCAGTGCGTCCAGCACCTGAACTCGCTGTAAAACCAGCTTCGCGGGGTCGCCGTCGTTGAGCGAACCGGAAGCGCGGGGAGGCGGAGCGTTATAGCCATCCTGCGCGGCAATGATCTGCACCGCATTCACCTGTCCCGCTGGAACTCTGAGGTGGTGCCGGAGGACTACTGGTTCGTCAACTGTCCAGTCCAAAGCCTTGCCCAGCGCCGCCGAACATGCCTCGGCGTCATCGAAACTCGACGCCACCACCACCAGATCCGGGCGCGCCGGATCCAGCTCCGCCACCCCGTTCCTTCCCAATAGCCGCTGCCACCACTTTTTCCCGTCCATCTGCACCTCAGCTTCCTCTTACCTGCACAATCTAGTCTCTGCCGAGACACGCCGAGAGCCCCGCGAGACGGCCGCTCGCCCTGGGCTTTCCGACACGTACGACAAAGTTTCGTACCCGCCTACTCCTGTCGTACTACGACAAGTCATACTTACCGGCGTGACGACCGCAGTAGGGACCCCAGGATCGGCCATTACCCAGCGTGTGCATTCGCTGAACCGGCCCAACATGGTCAGCGTCGGTACCATCATCTGGCTGTCGAGCGAGCTGATGTTCTTCGCCGGCCTGTTCGCCATGTACTTCGTTGCTCGCGCGCAGGCGCACGGGAACTGGCCGCCGGAGCCGACCGAGCTGAACATGAAGCTGGCCGTGCCGGTGACCTGCGTCCTGGTCGCATCCTCCTTCACCTGCCAGATGGGCGTCTTCTCGGCGGAGCGCGGTGACGTCTTCGGCCTGCGGCGCTGGTACCTGCTCACGTTCATCATGGGCGCCTTCTTCGTCGCCGGTCAGGCCACCGAGTACCACGGCCTGTACTCCGAGGGCACCTCGATCTCCAGCAGCGTGTACGGCTCGGTGTTCTTCATCACCACCGGTTTCCACGGTCTGCACGTCATCGGTGGTCTGATCGCGTTCATCTTCCTGCTGATCCGCACCAAGATCAGTAAGTTCACCCCGGCGCAGGCCACGGCGGCGATCGTCGTCTCGTACTACTGGCACTTCGTCGACATCGTCTGGATCGGGCTCTTCGCCACCATCTACTTCGTCCGCTAGCCGGACCGCCAGCGCGGCAACGGCCCCGCCTCCGGGCCTGCCCCTACCGCCGCCGGCACCCACAAACTTGTACAAGTCGGTTCCGTCTACTCCAAAGGGACACAGATGAGTTCATCTCCCCCGTCAGTGCCAGACCCCAAGGGGGTCGGCGAGGCCACCAAGACCCGGAAGCAGCGCCGCCTGCGGCGGAAACTTGTCGGCGGTCTGGTTCTGCTGATGGGCCTCGTCGGAGCCGGCTTCGCGGCGTCGGCCCTGACGCCGACGGCTCAGGTCGCGACCGCTAACGAGGACCAGTCCGCGCTGATCCGCGAGGGCAAGCAGATCTACGACACCTCCTGCGTCACCTGCCACGGTGCCAACCTGCAGGGTGTCCAGGATCGCGGCCCCAGCCTGATCGGCGTCGGCGAGGCCGCCGTCTACTTCCAGGTCTCCTCCGGCCGCATGCCGGCCGCCCGCAACGAGGCGCAGATCGAGCGCAAGCCCCCGAAGTTCGACGCGCACCAGACCGACGCGCTGAGCGCCTTCGTGCAGGCCAACGGCGGCGGCCCGACCATGCCCCGCGACGCCAACGGCGAGATCGCGCAGGAATCCCTCGAGCAGGGCACCGACCTCGGCCGCGGCGGCGAGCTGTTCCGCATGAACTGCGCCTCCTGCCACAACTTCACCGGTAAGGGCGGCGCGCTGTCCTCCGGCAAGTTCGCGCCCCCGCTGGAAGAAGCCACGGACGCGCAGATCTACGCCGCGATGCTCACCGGCCCGCAGAACATGCCGAAGTTCTCCGACCGGCAGCTGACGCCGGAAGAGAAGCGCGACATCCTCGCCTACATCAAGGACCGCATGGAGACCAAGTCCGAGGGCGGCTACGGCCTCGGCGGCCTCGGTCCGGCTACCGAGGGCCTGGCCATCTGGGTCGTCGGCATCGTCGTCCTGGTCGGTTCCGCCATGTGGATCGGTTCCCGGTCATGAGTGAACAGGAGCGAAACAGCATGGGGGACAACCCCACCGAACCCACCGAAGAGCAGCTCGAGGCCATGTCGCGGGACGAGCTGGTCAAGCTCGGTACCGAACTCGACGGCGTCGACGTCGCCTACCGCGCCCCGCGCTGGCCGGTCCCGGGCACCCGGGCCGAGAAGCGCGCCGAGCGCCGCGTGGCGCTGTGGTTCGCCATCTCCGCCGTCATGGGCGCCGCGCTCATCGGCGTGTACCTGTTCTGGCCTTGGACCTACAAGGGCCGCCACGAGTCCGGCAATGCCGCGTACTCGCTGTACACCCCGCTGGTCGGCCTGACACTCGGCATCGCCGTGCTGGCCGTCGGCATCGCGGTCGTGCTCATCCGCAAGCACTTCGTGCCCGCCGAGATCTCCATCCAGGACCGCCACGACGGCAAGTCCTCGGAGGTCAACCGCCGCACCCTGGTCGCCGAGCTCTCCGACGCGCTCGACACCTCCACCCTGGGCCGCCGCAAGCTCATCACCCGCACCGCGGGCCTGGGCGCCGGTCTGCTCGGCGTGGGCGCACTGTTCGTCTTCGTCGGCGGCATGATCAAGAACCCGTGGTCCAAGGGCATGAAGTCCCCGCTGTGGGTCTCCGGCTGGACCCCGGACTACCCGGGCCAGACCATCTACCTGCGCCGCGACACCGGCCGCCCCGAGGACATCGTCCTGGTGCGCCCGGAGGACATGGACGCCGGCGCGATGGAAACCGTCTTCCCCTGGAAGGAAGAATGGCGCGGCAACGAAGAGGAGACCCTGCAGTCGCTGCGCGGAATCCGTAACGCGGTCATGCTGATCCGCCTGCGCACCGCCGACGCGGAGAAGGCCATCAAGCGCAAGGGCCAGGAGAGCTTCAACTACGGCGACTACTTCGCCTACTCGAAGATCTGCACCCACCTCGGCTGCCCCACTTCGCTTTTCGAGCAGCAGACCAACCGGATCCTGTGCCCCTGCCACCAGTCGCAGTTCCTGGCGACCGAATGGGGTAAGCCGATCTTCGGTCCCGCCGCTCGCGCGCTGCCGCAGCTGCCGATCACCGTCAACGCCGAGGGCTACATGGTCGCCCAGCACGACTTCATCGAGCCCCTCGGCCCGGCTTACTGGGAGCGTCGTTCATGAGTCCTAGCAAAGCGGCCGTGCAGGCCAACGAACTGGACGAGCGCTACCGCGGTGCTGCGTTCCTCAAGCGATCGATCAACAAGGTCTTTCCGACCCACTGGTCGTTCCTGCTCGGTGAGATCGCGCTGTACGCGTTCATCATCCTGCTGCTGTCGGGTATCTACCTGACGCTGTACTTCGACCCGTCCATGTCGGAGACCGTCTACAACGGCGCCTACCAGCCGCTGCGCGGTGTCACCATGTCGCGGGCCTACGAGACCGCGCTGAACATCTCCTTCGAGGTGCGCGGCGGTCTGTTCGTGCGTCAGGTCCACCACTGGGCGGCCCTGCTGTTCGCGTCGTCGATCATCATCCACCTGTTCCGCATCTTCTTCACCGGCGCTTTCCGCAAGCCGCGTGAGGCGAACTGGGTGATCGGCTCGCTGCTGCTGATCCTGGCCATGTTCGAGGGCTTCTTCGGCTACTCGCTCCCGGACGACCTGCTCTCGGGTACCGGTCTGCGCGCGGCCTTCTCGGGCATCACCATCGGTATCCCGGTCATCGGCACCTGGATGCACTGGCTGATTTTCGGCGGCGACTTCCCCGGCGAGATCATCATCCCGCGTCTGTACATCGCGCACGTGCTGCTGTTGCCGGGCATCATCCTGGCGCTGATCGGCGCGCACGTCGCGCTGGTCTGGTACCAGAAGCACACGCAGTTCCCCGGACCGGGCCGCACCGAGAAGAACGTCGTCGGCGCCCGCATCATCCCGGTGTTCGCCGCCGACCAGGGTGCGTTCTTCGCCTTCACCCTCGGCATCGTCGCCATCATGGGTGGCGTCCTGCAGATCAACCCGATCTGGAACCTGGGTCCCTACAACCCGTCCCAGGTCTCCGCGGGTTCGCAGCCGGACTTCTACATGATGTGGACCGACGGCATGGCCCGACTCATGCCGCCGTGGGAGCTGTACCTGGGTCGCTACACGATCCCGGCGCCGTTCTGGGTCGCGCTGATCATGGGCCTGGTGTTCACCGTGCTGATCGCCTACCCGTGGATCGAGAAGCGCCTCACCGGCGACACCGCCCGCCACAACCTGCTGCAGCGTCCGCGCGACGTGCCGGTTCGCACGGCGATCGGCGCCATGGCCATCGCCTTCTACCTGGTGCTGACCCTGGCCTGCGTGAACGACATCATCTCGCTCAAGTTCAGCATCTCGCTGAACGCGACGACCTGGTTCTTCCGCATCGCCCTGCTGCTGCTCCCGCCGCTCGCCTACTTCGCGGCGTACCGGTTCTGCATCGGCCTGCAGCGCTCCGACCGCGCGGTGCTCGAGCACGGCATCGAGACCGGTGTCATCAAGCGACTGCCGCACGGTGAGTACATCGAGGTGCACCAGCCCCTCGGCCCGGTCGACTCGCACGGCCACCCGATCCCGCTGGAGTACCAGGGCGCCCCGGTGCCCAAGAAGATGGTCAAGCTGGGATCCGCCGGCAAGCCCGGCACCGGTTCCTTCATGTTCCCCGACCCCGCGTCGGAGCAGGAAGCGAACGTGGCCCTCGCCCACGAGGAGGAGCACAATATGCTCCGCGCTCTGGAGAGCCACCAGGATGCCGCCATCGGCGAGCAGCACGACGAGCACTGAGCTGCTCGAAAGGGAAGGCCCCGAGTCGAATTCGACTCGGGGCCTTCCCCGTTTTCCGGGGTCAAGGGCGGGGCGTGACCGCGGCGCGCGGATCGACCGGGGCGGGGGCGGCCTTCATGAGGTCGAGCGCGCCGGAGAGGACGCCGCGCTGGGTCAGGGCGATGTGCGCATCGGTGCCGAGACGGCCGTTGCGGCGCAAGCGCTCTCGTAGTTTCGCGTGCTGCCGCAGAACGCGGATCACCGGGTGATCGCGCGGGAGTTCGGCCTCGGGATCGACGATGGTCGCCACGATCCGGCCCGTCGTGCCCCAGACCAGGGTGGAGATCACGGGACGCAGGACCGGCGCCAGGTACGGGCGCAGTGGTTGCGGCAGTACACGTTCGGCGCGCAGACCGCCCTTCAACAGGGCGGTGGTCAGGACCGCGGTGTCCGCGTCGGGCGGGGCGAAGATGATGGTCGCGGCGCGGTTGAGGTCGGCCGCGTCGTCGATCGAATGGGGGAGCAGTTCGCCGGGGATGCCCATGAGAAAGGCGATCCAGCACCACAGTTGGCGTATGGACTCGGCCTCGTCCGCGGTTATCGGCATGTCCAGGAGTTCGTACATGGTGAGCGGAGTCAGCAGGAAGGCCTGCGCGGTGACCGCCATGCCCGTCGTGTGAATGGGTTCGCCCCAGGCCCGGGTGTCCCAGCGGCCGCAAGTACGCAGGTGACGGCGAACCATGGCGTGCACGAAGCGGATTCGGATGGTGGCGTCGAAACCCGTGCCGCCGGGAACCAGAGTGCCCGGGTCGGTGGCGGCCAGGACCCAGCGGGAAGTCTCCTCGTAGCGGCGGGCCGCCATGGTCTCCGAGCGGGAGTTCATGGCCTGCGGCTTGTTGAGATCGCCGAAGGCGTAGGCGGTCAGCAAGGTCCCGCCCAGCCCGACGATGACCGCGGGCGCGAAACGCCACCAGACTTCCGCGCCGTGCCGGATCCTGGCCTCATCCAGCCATTCCGGCGGATTCAGCAGGGGCGTCAGGAGTTCCGTGAGCGAATCCGGGGCGCCGCGCGGGGCGGGATCCAGGGTCCGCAAGGCCGTACCCAGCAGCTGCCAGCCGGTTCCGCGGTCGAGGGCGGCGAAATCCGCCACCACCCGGTCGATGACGGTATCCGTCCGGAACATGCCCCGCACCACGCGCTCCACGGCATGGTCCGGTGCGTATCGCCGGGCCTTCTCGATGCGTCCCGCGCGTGCGGCATCGAACGGAATCGCCGGCACGGTCACCGTGGTCATGAGCTTCCCCTCTGGTCGAAGTCCTGAATTCGACAGTAGGAATTGTGAATTCGCCCAGGTAGGTGACAATCCGACCGGCTTTTGTTAGCTTCCGCCATATGGGGGTGCGCCCGACTCGCTGGCAGATCGCGAGACCGGCGGTGTCGACCCGGTTATTGGTCGACACCGGGCAGGCGCATGGGCTGTCCGCCGCGGACTGCCTGGCCGGAACCGGTTTGCGCGCAGCGGATCTCGATCATCTGCGCGCGGTCGTGCTGCCGGACCAGGAGTTACGGGTCATCCGGAATCTGCTGGCCTGCGGCGAGGACGAACGGGTGCTCGGGCTGGAGACCGGGATGCGGTACTCGCTGACCAGCGCCGGGATCCTCGGCTACGCCATGCTGTCCAGCGCCACCGTGCGGGAGGCGATCCGGCTGCTGCAGCGGTTCACCGAGCTCACCTCCGACTTCTTCGAGGTCACCTATACCGAGACGGCGGCCGGAATGCTGATCGTGGTCGGCGACGGCGATGTGCCCGCCGATGTGCGGCCGTTCCTGCTGATCCGCGATCTGACGGCCGGATTCCGGATGGCCTCGCTACTGCTGTCGCCGGGGATCCGCGCGTTGATCGAAACCCTCGACCGGCCGGTCCGGCTCGAACTCGCCGCCGCCGAACTGCCCGAATACCTCCTGGTGGCGCGGGCGCTGGTGGAGCCGTTCGGCATCTCGATCACCATCGAATTCGACGCGCCCCGCAATGCTTTCACCATTCCGCGCACGTTCCTCGACCAGCCGACCCCGGCGCCGGACCCGCACACCGCCGCCCTGTGCATTCAGCAGTGCGAGGAGCTGCTCGACGAACACTGCCGATTCACCGGGGTCGCCGCCCAGGTCCGGCACCTGCTGTTGCGCGATCCCGCCGCCATGCCCTCCCTCCCCGTGGTCGCCCGCGAACTGGGCTACTCCGAACGCACCCTGCACCGGCGGCTCGCCGACGAACACCTCACCTTCCGCGGCGTCCTCGACCAGGTCCGCCAACTCCTCGCCGAGGAACTCCTCGGCCAGGGCCTCACCATCGAAGCGGTCGGCCGCCGCCTCGGCTACTGCGATACCGCCGCATTCAGCCACGCCTACCGCCGCTGGCACGGCTATCCTCCCGGCCGCCGATAGCGCCGGGTGGCAATAGCGACCTGATATCGACCGAAGTAGGATCGGGTGCGCGAAACCCACGGAAGAAGGGACGGACCATGTCCAAGGCCACGTTTTCGGTAGATGGTTTGCACTGTCAGGGCTGCGTCGACACCGTCGAGAAGGCCATCTCCCACATCCCCGACGTCCACTCGGTATCGGTGGACCTCAATATCCGGGGAGTGTCGAAGGTCGTCGTCGACGCCGACCATCAGCTGGACGCCGGCGAAGTGCAGAAGGCGTTGGACTCGAGCGGAAACTTCAGCGTCGTCTGACGTAGCCGCGCCGGGCCGTCCACGCGACGGCCCGGCGCCGCCGTCACGCCGCCCGATGCCGGCTCGCCGGCCGCTGCTTCCGCCCCGAATTACGCTGGGACCCGGGCATATCCGGATGCTCCTCGAACATCGGTCGCCCGGATTCGGTCCAGGGCAGGGCGGCGGCGCGCTGCGGCCGATCGTCATCGCGATGCCGGCGATACACCAGATAGAGCAGGGCCACACCGAGCAGCACGGGGATATGAGTGGCCAGCCTGGCGGCGGTGACCTCCCCGTGCAAGGCGTCGAGAAGCGAGACCGCAGTGAGGGTTCCGGCGAACACCGTCAGCATGGGCAGCTGTCCCGCGGCGGTACGCGTCCGCAAAGCGGCCCAGCCCAGCCCGATCCCGACGGCGAGATTCCAGACCGCGCTCTCATGATTCATATGCCCCATAGGGAAGGCGCCACTGCCGCCCATCCCCATATCGATATCGAAGAACTGCGTCAGCGCCATGGCGGTCTGCGCGATGGCGACCAGCGCCAGCGCGACGCGGACCAGCTCCGGCGCCCGCCGCGGCTCCGGCACTCGCTCCATGATCGCCCCGGCGAGATCGGGTATCTCGGGCGCGGGCTGCAGAATCATGGTGCGCCGCAGGTCTTCCGCGCTACGCAACCAGGACCGGCAGGTGGGGCAACTCTCCACATGCCGATCCACCGCCTCCCCGGGAATCGGTTCCTGCTCCCCGTCGATGCGCGCGGACAGCGCCTCGCGAACCGTTTCGCACCTCATAACCCCTATGGTCGCGCGATCGGACCCCGAAGTTCCAGCCGGTCTGTACCCGCCAGCACACGCGCCAACTCCCGCCAGCGGCGATGACGATGCCGGAACATCAGCCGCGCGAAGAGGCGGGTACCGAAACCCCGTATCCCGTCATCGATCTCGATCTCGTCGGTGTACAGGCAGCTGGATTCGGACAGCCGGGTGAAGGTCAGGCGGATGCCGCAAACGCCGGGAGCCTCAGCTCGCGTCGAGGGTGGAGGTGACGTCGGCTCGCGCGGCGGCTTCGGCTCGCTCCAGCCACGACAGCCAGGCCCCCGCGCCGAGGCGCGGCTCGCCGTAGCCGTCGGAGGTTCGGACGATTCGGGTGCCGGGCTGTTCCAGCCACCGGACGAGTAGGCCCGCTTCCTCCGCGAGCGCGCCGCGCAGTGGCGGATAGGTGGGGGTGGGGGTGTCGAGGGGGACCGGGATGACGGTTTCGGCGGAGGCGGCGAGGCGGTCGACCATGAGCATGGGGGAGATCCCGCGGCGGGCGCAGCCGGCGGCGGCCAGGCGGGCGTGGCGGATGATCGCGAACTCCCAGCCGCCGGCGCCGTCGGGGTGGGCGGCGATCAGTTCGGGGATGGCGGCGAGGGCGGCGAGGCGCTGGGTGCGGCGGAGGGCGCGGATCACCGTGACGGTGCGGTCCCGCAGGCGGGCTGCGGCCTCGAAATGTTCTGCGGACGAATGGGTTTCGAGCTTTTCGCGGATGGCGTGCAGCAGGGCGTCGTCGCGGCCGGAGAAGAGGGCCCGGACGGCTTCGGAAACTCGTTCGTATTCCTTTATATATAGGGTGCTGTTCTCGGCGCTCGCGGGACAACCGCCGACCGCGGCGGGCAGGCAATCGTGGCGGCCGGTCTTCGGGATGCGGGTGGTGCAGGTGCGCAGGCCGGCCTGCTCGGCGACGGTGGCGGCCACCTCCGAGGCGTCGGCCCGGGAACCGAACGGGCCCAGCGCGTCCCGGGCCGGGCTACGCGAGATGGCGAACCGGGGGAAGGCCTCGTCGGTGAGGGTCAGCCACCAGGCGCGCTGCGGGAACTTCGAGCGGCGGTTGTAAGGCGGGGTGTGCGCGAGGAGCAGGCGGAGCTCGCGCACACCGGCTTCGAGACCGTGCGCGCATTCGACGTGATCGACTCGCGTGGCCAGCTGCACCATCTCGCGCATGCGGGCGCGGGTGTCGGACCCGGTGAAGTAGTTGCGCACGCGGCGGCGCAGATTCACCGCGGTCCCTATATAGAGGACTTCATCCGAAGGACCCCGGAAGAGGTACACGCCCGGAGCCGCCGGAAGATCCGATGCCAGCACGCGTTTCGCGCGCTGCCGCCGCGTCACCTCGGGCAGGTAGTCCATCAGTTCGGTGAGGCTGTGCACGCCTTGATTGCCGACCCGCTCGATGAGCGCGTGCAGGACGTCCACCGTCGCGCGCGCATCGTCCAGCGCACGGTGGGTGGGCCGGGTCTGTGCGCCCAGGATCTGCGCCAGCATGGACAGTTTCACCGAGGGCGCCTCGTCGCGGCCCAGCACGCGCCGCGCCAGCTGCACCGTGCACAGGACTTGGAAGGCGGGCCACGGGGTTCGGGTGCGGGCCGCGGCGGCGCGCAGGAAGCCGGTGTCGAAGCGGGCATTGTGGGCGACCAGTACCGCGCCCTTGGCGAACTCCAGGAAGCCGGGCAGCACGGATTCGATGTTCGGTGCGTCGATCAGCATGGCGGTGGTGATGCCGGTGATCTGCACGATCTGCGGCGGGATCTCGCGGCCCGGGTTCACCAGGGTGGCGAACTCGCCGAGTACTTCGCCGCCGCGCACCTTCACGGCGCCGATCTCGGTGATCATGTCGCCGTCGGGGCTGGTTCCGGTGGTCTCCAGGTCCACGACCACGAACGTTGTGTCATAGAGCGGTGATTCGAGCTCGTCGAAGGCCAACTGTCCGGACACGGTCTCGAAGCCTAGGCCGGGGGTACGACAGTCTCCGGCGATATGGCGATGTGGAATATCGACCTGGAGAAATGTCGGTATATAACATCGAGATTCTCGAGATGAGATCTCCGAAATGTCGAATTATGCGCAATTGTGGTCAGGGTCACATTGATTCGGATATCACATCAATCCGGCTGGAGAGGCCGATCGGTCCGCGACGGTTACCGGGACCCGGACAGGCGCTGCCGCGCGGTCGGGCGTGTCGATCGAGGGCCTCGAGTCTGCCCAGGTCGGAGCGTGATGTCCTGACCTGCTGTTTTGTCGGATAGGCCCAGGCCGGGAGGGCCTTTCGGGCGGTTTTCCTACCCGTGGGTAGCCAGCGGGACGCTCCTCCGGACATTGCTGCCGTTATCGTTTCGTGATTGGTGTGACATTTATCGCAGTGAAATGACACGCCGTAACAAATTCCGACCCCCGGGCGTTGGTCTCGGCTTTACAAGGCACCGTTATGTCCTCGTAATCTTCCTGAGACCTCGCGGAGTCCGACGCACCAACCCGGGTGCAGCGTCGCGGGGCAGATTGGAAGTTCCTCACCATGGCGACCCCCACCGTCAAGCGTCAGGTTCGCGGCATGCAGCGCAATGCGCGTCGCGTCGCCGTGGCCGGCGCCGTCGGCGCTGCCACGCTGAGCGCGCTGCTGCTGCCCGCGACGCCCGCCTCGGCCCAGCCGGTGACCATCCCCGGCATCCCCACCTTCGACGTGCCGGACAATATCCAGCTGCCGCAGGGCATCCCCGGCCTGCCCGCGTCCATCCCGGTGCAGATCCCGCCGATCCCCGGCGTCCAGGTGGGCCCCGCGGCCCCGGCGCCCGCCCCGCAGAACAGCATTCACCAGGCCGCCGTCGACGCCGCCATGAGCCGCCTCGGCGACCCGTACGTGTACGGCGCCGCCGGCCCGGACGCCTTCGACTGCTCCGGCCTCGTGCAGTGGTCCTACGCGCAGGCCGGCATCAGCCTGCCGCGCACCAGCTACGAGCAGCTCGACACCGGCGCCCCGGTGTCCTACGACGACCTGCAGCCGGGCGACGTGGTGTCGTTCTACGGCGGCAGCCACTCGGGCATCTACATCGGCGACGGCAATGTCGTGCACGCCTCCACCGCGGGCCAGCCGGTGGCGATCGCCGCCGTCTCCTCGATGCCTTTCGCGGGCGCACGGCGCATCTGAGACACCAACGCGGGCCTCTGACCTGCGACTGAAGCGGCGACCGTGATTATCTTGTGCCCTGCTGGACACAACCGGTCGCCGTTTCGTAATCTTATCGAGACCTTCCTTTCCAGCTCGGGGTAAGAGAACGGGACTGTGCAGACGGTGGTAGCGCGGAGTCAACGCACGCGGAGTCACTACGCGACAAGACTCGTAGGTGGTGCACTAACGGCAGGCGCCCTCGTCATAGTCGGCGGCACCTACGGAATCGTGCCCGCGACAGCCGATCCGGCCTCTGCACCGGCCAACGCCGGGGAAGCAGTGCAGCGGCTGATCGACCTGTCACGGCAATCCGAACAGCTCAACCAGCAGGCCCTGAACGCCCAATCCGACCTGGACACCAAGGTCACCGCCGCGCAGGACGCCGAACAGAAGGCGGTCGACGCCGCCGGCGTCCTGGACGCGGCCAAGCAGGAAGTCAAGCGCTATCAGCCGGTCGTCGACCGCGCCGCCAGCTCGGCCCTGCTCGGCAGCCGCACCAACCGGCTCACCTCACTGCTCGTGAGCAGCTCACCGCAACAGCTGCTGGACCAGATGTCCATCGTGGACCTGGTCGGGGCGCGCACGAGCGATCAACTGAGCCAATACCTCAAGGCCACGCAAGCGGCCACCGCCGCCGAAACCACCGCTCGCGCCGCCGCCGACGCCGCCAAGGCCGCCAGCGATCAGGCCGATGCGGTCCGCGCCGACCTGGAGAGCAAACGCGCTGCGCTGCAAGGTTCCATGGCCGGCGTCATCGCCGCCTGGGGTCAGCTCTCCGCGGGCGACAAGTCCGCGCTCGCCGGATCCATGTTCCCGCCCGGATTCGACCGCGATTCCCTGCTGAAGGGCCTGGTTCCCGGCAGCGGCACCAGCGCGCTCGCCGCCGGCCTCACCCGCGTCGGCGACCCGTACGTGTGGGGCGCCACCGGACCCGACCAGTTCGACTGCTCCGGCCTCGTGCAGTGGGCGTTCCATCAGGTCGGCAAGGATGTGCCGCGCACCAGCCAGCAGCAGTCCACCTACGGCACGCCGGTGGACGAGAAGGACCTGCAGCCCGGCGATATCGTCTTCTTCTATTCGGACATTTCGCACGTGGGTATCTACGCTGGCAACGGACTGATGTTGCACGCCTCCACCTTCGGCGTCCCGGTTCAGGTCGCGCCGATGGGATCCACCCCCTTCCACTCGGCGCGACGGTTCTGATCGAGGGCCCGCGCCCATGACCACGAGGTGGCGATGACCGCTCTGCGGCAGGTGCGCGGCTGGCTGGCAGCCCGCCGGCGCTTCCAGTTCGTCGCCACGGTGGTCATGGTGGGCGCGCTGACCGCCGCCTGCGGCGCGCTGCTCCTGCTGCCGAAATCGGTCCTGCCCGGCCTGCACGCCTCGGACGCGCCGGTCGCCACCGATCCCGAACTGCCCGCGGTCCGGCAGATCATGACCTCCTACGGGAAGATCGTCGCCGAAACCGTCGACATCGGATCCGGTCACGTCGGCATCGTCCTCGGTCATCCCGCACACCAGAGCGATGTCGATGTGCTGGCGGGCGAACTCGCCGCTTCCACCGAGGCGGTCACCGGGCTCTGGGGGACCGCCTGGTCGCAGGCGCCCGTCGTGGTGGTCGCCTCCAGCCCCGCCGAATTCGCGGCCCTCACCAACGAAACCGGTGATCTGCCCACCGAAGTCGCGGCCGCCACCGTCGCGGACCCGTTCCGGCCCGGCACCCAGCCCAGTGGGCAACGCGTCGTCTTCGGCTCGACGTCCGGGCACATTCTCGGCGCGGACGGGCTGCGTTCGGTGCTGCGGCACGAACTCACCCACTACGCCACCCGGGCGATCACCGTCGACGGCTCACCGCTGTGGATGCTCGAAGGCGCCGCCGAATACACCGCCCACCGCGGAAAGCACCAGCCCATCAGCGAAGTCGCACCCACCCTGACCACCCGCGCCCGCAATGGCGACATTCCCGCGGACCTGCCCGCCGACGCCATGTTCGGGCCCGCCGGTGGCCAGGCCGTGCCGGCCTACGAACAGGGCTGGTCTGCATGCGCTTTCATCGCCGACCGTTTCGGCGACGCCAAACTCGTGGACCTCTATCACCGGATCGCCACCGGCAAGAAGGACCGCGCCGCCACCGACACGATCTTCCAGCAGACCCTGGGCCTGAACTATGCCGACTTCCTCGGCCATTGGCAGACCTGGATCAAGACCCGCACCGCCGCAGGCGCCTGACCACCGCCTCCGGCCCCATAGCCGGGAATCCTCGGCCGCGCCGCCAACCGACCTCCGGCGCCCAGGATTCCCGGCTATCACGGGTGCAGTAGGTTTGTGCCATGGGGCGAACTCTGCTGGTTACCAATGATTTCCCGCCACGACCGGGAGGTATCCAGTCCTATCTGCATGCGCTGACCATGCAGCTGCCGCCCGACGAGCTGGTGGTCTACGCGCCACGCTGGCGCGGGGACAGTCACTGGAAGTTCGATGCGGCCCAGCCGTTCCAGGTCGTCCGCCACCCCACCACGCTGATGCTGCCCACCCCGCTGGTGTTGCGCCGCGCCGCGAAACTGCTGCGCGACGAGCAGTGTGATCGCGTGTGGTTCGGGGCGGCGGCGCCGCTCGCGCTGATGTCGCCGTTCCTGCGCAAGGCCGGGGCCGAACGGATCATCGCCTCCACGCACGGGCACGAGGTGGGCTGGTCCATGCTGCCGGGCGCGCGGCAGGCGCTGCGGGCCATCGGTGACAACACCGATGTCATCACCTACGTCAGCAAATACACGCGGCGGCGGTTCGCGGCGGCCTTCGGGGCGGAGTCCGCGCTCGAATACCTGCCGCCCGCCGTCGATTCCGAGACCTTCAAACCGGATCCGGCCGCGCGCGAGGAACTCCGCGCCCGCTACGGGCTGGGGGACCGGCCGACCGTGCTGTGCCTGTCGCGGCTGGTGCCGCGCAAGGGGCAGGACGTGCTCATCGCCGCCATCAAGGGGATTCGCGAGCGCGTCGACGGCGCGGTGCTGGTGATCGCGGGCGGCGGGCCCTACGAGCAGAAGCTGCGTGCCATGGCCCAGGCGCTCGGCGTCTCGGACCATGTGGTCTTCACCGGCCGCGTGCCCTCGAAAGAGCTGGCCGCACACCACACCATCGCCGACGTCTTCGCCATGCCCTGCCGCACCCGCGGTTTCGGCCTCGACGTGGAGGGCCTGGGCATCGTCTTCCTGGAAGCCTCCGCCACCGGAGTCCCCGTGGTCGCGGGCGATTCCGGCGGCGCCCCGGAAACCGTGCGCGAGGGCGAGACCGGCAAGGTCGTCAGCGGCCGCTCGGTCGACGCGGTCACCGACGCCATCGTCGACATCCTCGCCGACCGCGACGCCGCCACCCGCATGGGCCACGCCGGCCGCGCCTGGGTCCAGCAGCAATGGCGCTGGGACCTGATGGGCAGCCGACTACGCGAACTCTGTGCCTAATTTGCCCTCCGCTGCGCTCCGGGCGGGTTCGCGGCGCTGAAAGTCTCGCTCCTCCCTCCCTCCGCTCCTCCGCTTCACTCAGTCCAGACCGAGCGCTCCACCTCTCTGCGCTTGCGCCGCGAACCTCGACGGTGGTGCCTCGAAATCGCGGCGCGCTGAACTCCGTGGGTGCGGGATCGCGGTGTGGGTGAGGGTGAAGGCCGCGCGTAGGGCAAGATAAGCACCGTGAGCAGTATCCAGGTTGCCGATCAGACTTTCATCGCCGCGCCCGGCGTGGCTGTCGGCGAGGTCTTGGCGGATCGGTCCAGGTGGCGCGGCTGGTGGCCCGATCTGCAGTTGCAGGTCCGAGAAGACCGCGGCGACAAGGGAATTCGCTGGACGATCACCGGCGCCCTGGACGGCACCATGGAAGCCTGGCTGGAACCCATGCTGGACGGCGTCATCCTGCATTATTTCCTGCACGCCGAACCGCGCGGCGGCATCGGCGGTATGTCCGGACGCGACCTGCTGGCCGCCAACCGGGTCCGCCGCGTCGCGGGCAAGAAGATGTCCTTCGAGATCAAGGCGCGCCTGGAAGCCGGTCGCAAGGCCGGCGTCGCACCCGTTCACGCCTAGGTTCCGCACCGCACGATCTCGTATCCTCCACCCTCGCACCGGCTTCAGAGCCTGGAAAGGAAGCGTTGTCACCCATGGCCGATCGCACTCAACGGTCGATCGTGATCGACGCCCCCTCGGATCGAGTGATGGGCGTCATCGCCGACCTGGAGTCGTATCCGGAATGGGTCTCCGCGGCCCGCTCGGTCGAAGTCCTGGACAAATACCCCGACGGACGCGCCCACACCGCACGCTTCGTGCTGGACGCCGGCGTCGTCAAGGACACCTACACGCTGTCCTACACCTGGCGGCCCGACGGCAAGGCCGTGAGCTGGCAGCTGGTCAGCGGTGAACTGCAGAAGGCACAGGACGGCACCTACGAGTGCATCGCCCTGCCCGACGGCACCACCCAGGTCGTCTACGAGCTCACCGTCGACCTGAACATCCCCATGATCGGCATGTTCAAACGCAAGGCCGAGAAGGTCATCACCGACACGGCGCTCAAGGAACTCAAGAAACGGGTCGAAGACTGACCAGCGGCACCGAACGCTCCGCCACCCGGGTGGAGCTGTTCATCGGTAAGGGCGGCGTGGGCAAGACGACGCTGGCCTGCGCGACCGCCATGGCGTACGCGCGCTGCGGGCAACGCGTCCTGCTCGCTTCCCTGGACCAGGCGCATTCGCTCGGTGACGCGCTCGGCTTCCGATTCCGGCACGAGCCCGGCAGCGTGGCCTCGGTCGCGTCCGGTCTCGATGTGATCGAGGTGGATTCCCTTGCGCTGCTGGAGGATCGGTTCCGGCAGGTACTGATCATGCTGTCCGGCGTCGGCCACGAGCACGGAATCGACCTGGGCGCACTGGATCCCGCCGAAGTCACCGGCCTCCCCGGCGTCCAGGAACTCCTGGCGTTGCTCGAGCTCACCCGCTACGCCGCCGAAAAGCGCTGGGACGTCATCATCGTCGACTGCCCGCCCACCGCCGACATGCTCCGCATCCTCACCACACCGGACACCTTGCTCGGCTACCTGGAACGCGTCTGGCCCGAACACTCCCGGACCATGATCACCGTAGGCGGCGACCTCCGCCGCGCCGTCCTGGCGGTAGCCGTCGAACAGATAGTCCACGCCATCTCCGGCGCCCGGGACCTCCTCGCCGACCGCACCCGCACCGGCGCCCGCCTGGTCACGGCCCCGGAACACGTGGCCGTAGCCGAATCCTCCCGCGTGGTCTCCGCCGCCGCCCTCCTCGGCCTCCGCCTCGACGCGGTCCTGGTCAACAAGGTCCTCCCGGACCTCACCGCCCCCGCCGAATCCACCTCCGCACCGCGCGAGTTCGGCATCGCGCCGAATGAATCCGCGCGCACGCCAGGCGATTTCGGCAATCCGGCGGGTGCCCACGGCTACGGTACTCCCGGCGGTCCCCACGGCGGCGATCTGCCGCGCGGTGCGGATCCCCTGCACGATCGCGCGCAGTGGCACGGGTCCGGGTCCGGCGGCTTCGCGGCGGTGGGCGGGACGGCCGAGCATCCGGCGGTGCAGTGGTATCGGAATCGGCGGGCCGAGCAGCTCGAAGTGGTCGGGCAGTTGCGGAAGTCTCTGCGCGGGGTTCCGGTGCAGGTCGTGGGGCATGCGGGGGCCGAGCCGGCGGGGTTGAGCTCGATTTCGGCGCTGTCGTACGCGGTGGACGCGAGTGGTGACTGGGTCGGATCGGCTCCTGTCCCTATGCTTGGCACAGATGCGGACGGCGTGCTGTACACCGCCCCGGGGCCGGTGGTTCGGCTCGAATCGGGGGCGGGTGTGCAGTCGGTGTTCGCTATGCGCATGCATCTGCCCGTGGTCGACCCGTCGACCCTGCAGCTGGGACGAGTGGAGGACGATTTGATCGTGGGAGCGGACGGGGTTCGGCGCCGCCTGCGGCTGGCGCCGGTATTGCGGCGGTGCACGGTCGACGCCGCCGAACTCGACGGCGATCAGCTGGTGATCCGTTTCCGGCCCGACCCGCAGGTCTGGCCGCAGTGACCAGCACCCACGGTGAGCCGCGTCTGGGCCACCCCGACGACAACCTCGGCGAGTTCGCCGAGGAACTCAAGCTGCTCGCGGAGGCCGTCCTCGAACGCGTCGAACCGGTGCTGCGCCGCACCGCCGCCGACGGCCGCTCCGATTGGGACAGCTGCAGCTGGTGCCCGGTCTGCGCCGCCGCGGCCATCGTCCGCGGCGAGCACCACGATGTGGTGGCCGCCATCGCCGACCACGGCACGGCCATAGTCACCGTCCTCCGCGAAGCCCTCGCGGGCGTCCCCGTCGAACCGGTCATCCCCCCGGACCTCGACCCCGACTCCGCCGAATACCAAGCCTGGCAACACCATTCCCACAGCCGCCTCGCCGAAGACCTCGCCGATGCCTACGCCAACGCCCGCGGCAGCTCCGCCGCGAGCCAGGGCGATCCCACCGGCCGCCGCACCGGCGCCGCAGGTCAGGGCGGTGCCGACTGGGGTGACAACACCGCGGCCGCTGAGGGTGCCACCACTGGCGCGGGCCGACGACGCGACGCTGCCGGCGAGCAGGAAGCCGATGCCGGGGTGCGTGATTCCGGTGCGGGCCGACGCGATTCCGCCGCGGGCCGAGGGCGCGCCACCGGTGCGGGGCAGGGCGATGCCGCTGCTCGCGGGCGCGGTGCCGGTACTGCGGGCGGACACGAGGCCTCGGCACCGGCGGCTCACCGTGCGGGGGATGCCGAATCCTCTTCGGCCGGGCGCGGATCCACCGACGCCGCGCCTCGGTCCGTCGGCGCGGGCCTGAGTGGTGTGTTCGCGCGGTTTCTCGCAGGCGCGCAGGGGCATTCGTCCGGTGCGCCGGGGCATGCGGCATCCGGGCATGCGGCGCCCGCTGCGCCCGCCGGTTCGGCCGGTGTGGAAGATGCGCCGGTGGATGATTCGCTGGGAAACGGCCCGGGTGCTGCCCGCCGGCCCGAGAGTGGGCGGAGGAAGCCCGGGTACGTGCCGATCAATGTGACGATCAAGGCATGACGGGCGGTGATGGGGTGCCGCTGACGGTGGGAATCGATGTGGGCGGCACGAATATTCGTGCGTCGGTGGTCGACGGTGCGGGCGAGGTGCTCGATACCGTGACCGCGCCGACTCCGCATTCGGCGCGGGCCCTCGAAGACGGTCTGGCGCGTGCGGTGCGGGAGTTGTGCCAGCGCCACCCGATCGGGGCGGTCGGGCTGGCGGTGGCCGGGTTCGTGGACGAGGATCGGGCGACGGTGCGGTTCGCGCCGCATCTGCCGTGGGAGGACGCGCCGGTCGCGCAGCGGCTCACGGATCGCCTGGAGCTGCCGGTCATCCTGGAACACGATGCGAATGCGGCGCTCTGGGCCGAGTACCGGTTCGGCGCCGCGGCCGGTGGCCACAATGTGGTGCTGGTGGCGATCGGGACCGGTATCGGAGCCGCGTTGCTCATCGGCGGTCAGCTGTACCGCGGAAGTTACGGTGTGGCACCGGAACTCGGTCACCTGCAGGTGGTGCCGCAGGGCCGCGCCTGTGCCTGCGGTAAGCGTGGCTGCTGGGAAAGGTATTGCAGCGGAACGGCTCTGGTGGATACGGCGCTGGAGATGCTGGCGACCGATCCGGGCCGTTCGACGGTGCTGGCGCGGGAGGCCCGCCGCGATCCCGGTTCGCTGACCGGGCGCCGCATCGCCGGCGCCGCGCAGGACGGCGATCCGCTGGCGATCGAGGTGATGGCGGAGTTCGCGCGCTGGCTGGGCCTGGGCCTGGCGTTCGTGAGCGATATCTTCGATCCGGACCTGATCGTGGTGGCCGGTGGCGTCAGCTCCTCGGCGCCGTTGTTCCTCGACGATGCCCGCGACCATTACGCGGCCTCCATCACCGGGGCCCGGCATCGCCGGCTGTCGCGTATCCGGGTCGCTCAGCTGGGTGAGGCGGCGGGCATGATCGGCGCGGCCGAACTGGCGCGCGCGGCGCTGGTCGGTTCCACGAACGGCCGGCCGGCGCCCGCACATCGCTGAGTGGAGGGTCGCCGGGCGGACCGGTCCCGGATCCTGTCATGTGGGATGCCTATCGGTCTCCGGTCCGATATGTGAGATTTCCCGGCCCGCCGATCACCCGCTCGCACGGCCGCCCGGCGGCCCGCACGATTTCCCCCGGTTAAAGCTTCGTGAAACGGCCGGAACAGGCACCCGATGGTTGGTCACCGGCTGGTCTCGGCGGTAGGGTAGGCAACTGAGTGTGGTGCCCGCAACGAGGCCGGTCCCGGGTATCGAAAACAGGGGAAAGGACACGATGTTCTACTGGCTGCTGAAGTTCGTGCTCGTGGGGCCGCTCATGCACCTCATCAACCGACCCAAGGTTGAAGGCGTCGAGAACATACCCCCGAAGGGTGCAGTCATTCTGGCCGGCAACCACTTGTCGTTCACCGATTGGCTCTTCACTCCGCTGCTGAGCCCGCGGCGCATCACGTATCTGGCCAAGGCCGAATACTTCACCACCCCCGGCTTGAAGGGCCGGCTGCAGAAGTTCTTCTTCTCCGGCACCGGCCAGTACCCGATCGACCGTTCCGGCGCCGATGCCGCCGAGTCCGCCCTCAATACCGCGCGCAAGCTGCTGGAGGACGGTCGCATGGTGGGTCTGTACCCGGAGGGCACCCGCTCTCCCGACGGCCGCCTGTACAAGGGCAAGACCGGTGTGGCACGCCTCGCCCTGGAGACCGGTGTCCCGGTGATCCCGGTGGCGCTGATCGGTACCGACGAGGTGTGCCCGCCCGGACCGTTCCGCTGGCGTCCGCGTCAGGTGACCGTCAAGTTCGGCGAGCCCATCGACTTCTCCCGGTACGAGGGCATGGGCGGGAACCGTTTCGTCGAGCGCGCCGTCACCGACGAGATCATGTACGAGCTCATGAACATGTCGGGTCAGGAGTACGTCGACGTGTACGCCGCCAGCCTGAAGAAGGGCGTGCCCTCGGGCAGCCGCCCCGACGCGGACCGTATCCCGCAGACCATGGCGGGCTGACCTTCCCGTACGAGAACGGGCCCTGTGAGACCGAGTCTCACAGGGCCCGTTCCGTTTTCGGGTCAGGAGGCGTGGCGCCGCCGGTATGCCTCGATGGCCTCGAACTTGGCGAAGTTGTGGCGGGCGTCGGCGAGCGCGTCGTGCGCGTCCTTCGGGATGGGCGGCAGCGGCGGCCGTCCGGCCTGCTCCCAGTGCTGGCGCAGCTCGTTGGTGTAGCGCGGCAGCGCATTGGGCAGATCGACCATGGATCCCCACAGCTGGCAGAGCGCGACGTGATCGTAAGCGCCCACCCAGGCCCACAATTCGGGTTCGACCCCGGGCCGCGGCACCAGGAACCGGTACAGGTCCTCGCGGATCTTCTCGCGGCTGCGCCAGAGCGGCGAGGACGGCGGCGGTAGCTTGGGCAGCACATTGCGGCGCACGAACGGCCCGGCCTTCTCGGGATCGAATTCGGTTGAGACGGCGTAGTATTCGCGTCCGTCCTCGCACACCACGGCGATGGATACGAGGTCGATGACGACCCCGTCCTCGATGAATTCCGAGTCGTAAAAGTACCTGAGCGAGATCGGTCCACTCCTTGTTCGCGGTCGCCGGTCACTGGCCCCCGGCGCCGGGGCGCGGGACGATCCGGGCAGATCATCCGGTCTTCCAGCCTAGGTGCCGCCGATCCGGCGTGAGTCGGCGGATCGACGGCGGGCGGCGGTGTGACCGATCCACACCCTGGGGGTGGTCCAAGTCACGTGGGTCGATCCGTATTCTGAACGGGTGAACTGGACCGTCGACGTACCGATCGATCGCCTGCCGGAACTTCCTCCGCTGCCCGCCGAACTGCGTCGGCGCCTCGACGAAGCCCTGTCGCGCCCCGCGCTGCAGCAGCCGTCCTGGGATCCCGAACAGGCCGCCAATATGCGCACGGTGCTGGAATCCGTGCCCCCTATCTGTGTCCCCGCCGAAGTCGAGGAGCTGCGCCTACGCCTGGCGGAGGTGGCGCGCGGCGAGGCCTTCCTGATGCAGGGCGGCGACTGCGCGGAGACGTTCGCCGACAACACCGAGCCGCATATCCGCGGCAATATCCGCACCCTGCTGCAGATGGCCGTGGTGCTGACCTACGGTGCGAGCCTGCCGGTGGTCAAGGTCGCGCGCATTGCCGGCCAGTACGCGAAACCGCGTTCCTCGAACCTCGATTCGCTGGGTCTCGAGTCCTACCGCGGTGACATGGTGAACTCGCTGGTGGCGGAAGCCGGTCTGCGCGAGCACGATCCGTCCCGCCTGGTCCGCGCGTACGCGAACGCGTCGGCGGCCATGAACCTGGTGCGCGCGCTCACCTCCGCCGGTATGGCGGACCTGCACAAGGTGCACGACTGGAACCGCGAGTTCGTGGCGCAGTCCCCGGCCGGCGCCCGCTACGAGCAACTGGCCGCCGAGATCGATCGCGCGCTCGCGTTCATGAAGGCGTGCCGCGTCAACGATCCGAACCTGTCCAGTGCCCGCCTGTACGCCTCGCACGAGGCGCTGGTCCTCGACTACGAGCGCGCCATGCTGCGGCTGAGCGAGCACCCGGTCACGGGTGATCCGGTGCTGTACGACCTTTCGGCGCACTTCCTGTGGATCGGTGAGCGCACCCGGCAGCTGGACGGCGCGCACATCGCGCTGGCCGAGCTGATCGCCAACCCGATCGGCCTGAAGATCGGCCCCGGCACCACCCCGGACCAGGCGGTCGAATACGTCGAGCGCCTCGACCCGAACAACGAGCCCGGCCGCCTGACCCTGGTCGCCCGCATGGGCAATCAGAAGGTCCGCGACGTACTGCCCCCGATCATCGAGAAGGTGCAGGCCACCGGCCACCAGGTGATCTGGCAGTGCGACCCCATGCACGGCAACACGCACGAGGCGTCCACCGGCTACAAGACCCGGCACTTCGACCGCATCGTCGACGAGGTGCAGGGCTTCTTCGAGGTGCATCACGCACTGGGCACCCACCCGGGCGGCCTGCACATCGAGCTCACCGGTGAGAACGTCACCGAATGCCTCGGTGGCGCGCAGGACATCTCGGACCTGAACCTCGAGGAGCGGTACGAAACCGCCTGCGACCCGCGCCTGAACACCCAGCAGTCGCTGGAACTGGCCTTCCTCGTCGCGGAGATGCTGCGGTAGCTGTTCCGCCTCTCCGAGACTTCGGCGGGCGGCCGGGAGCCGTTGGCTGACGCGCACCCGTGCCGGCGGTAGCTGCCGAACCGATTTCGGGGGTACCCGGGGAGTTACCCCGGGCGGCGCGAAATCAGTTGTCGCCTTTGGCATCGTGCAAAGAGCCCGGACCGCATCTGCGGTCCGGGCTCGGAGGTTCCTGTGCGCTATGTGTGCTAGGGCAAGGCGACGATCGTGATGGTGGAGCCGGTTTCGACGGTCCCGCCGGGCGCGGTGCTCTGCGAGACGACTACCGAACCGTCATTGGAGACCAGCTGGCGGACGTTGACCTGTAATCCGAGAGCCTCGAGTTTGGCGCGGGCATTGGCGACGGTCGCGCCGAGCACGTTCGGCATCTCGACTCCGCTGTTGGTGATCAGGACGACCGAGTCACCGGATTGAGCGGAACTCCCGGCGGCCGGATCGGTGCCGATGACCGCGCCGCCTTTGACTCTGTCGTTGAATTCGGCTCTGGTGGAGCCGACGGTGAGTCCGGCGCGTTGCAGGGCGGCCCGGGCTTCGTCCTCGGTCTTGCCGCGTACGTCGGGGATCTTGACCGGTTGCGAGCCTTTGCTCTTGTAGATCTGCACCATGGCATTGGCGGGGAGGACGGTGCCGGGCGCCGGATCCACCTTGGCGACAGTGCCTTTCGGGGCGGTGCTGCCGATTTCCCCGGCCTCGCTGGGGGTCAGCCCGGCGTCTCTGATGGCTTGTTCGACGGTTTTCACGTCCTGCCCGGGCGTGATGTTCGGGACCGTGGGTTTGCCGCTGGAGACGAGTACCGCGACCGTGGAACCCTTCACGACTCTGGTGCCCGCGGCGGGATCGGTGCCGACCACATTGCCGACCGGGATCATGTCGGAGGCCTTGTTTCTGGTCTGCGTCTTGAAGCCCGCATCCTGCAGTGTCGCAATGGCTTTCTGGGTGTCGAGCCCGGCGATGGACGGGACCGAGGAATACCGTCCGACTCCGATCCACCAGCCGCCGATGCCGAGCAGGATGGCCAATATCAGCACGATGCCGAGCCAGATGGCGACCTTGCGGCGGGATCTCCCACGGTCCTCGATGAGATCGTCGCGGTAGGGCGGCGACCCCGGTGGCCCGGCGGGCGGCGCGTATTCGGGCACGTACTCGGTGGGTAGTTCGCGGGCCGCGGTCATGACTCTGGTGTTGTGCTGCGGCACATGCACGGTCGGCGCGTCGGCGGGTAGTCGCGTGGTGAGGTCGGTGGCGCCGACCGGGACCGGACGGGCGGCCTGCCGTTGCGGGGCGGGCGGCGCGGGGGTGACCCGGTATTTGGCGCTGAGGTGTTCGGCCGATTCCTTCGGGGCGGGCACGCGGTACTCGGGTAGCTGCAGTTCCCGTGCGATGCGCCGCAATTCGCCCGCCATCTGGGTGGCGTCGGCGTAGCGGTGCGCGGGTTCGCGGGCGGTGGCGTGCGCGACGAGTTCGTCGAATTCCGGTGGTACGCCGTTGATCAGCCGGCTCGGGCTGGGCACGTCCTTCTCGACGCGCTGCAGGGCGATCGACAGCGAATTGTCGCCGGTGAAGGGGGTGCGGCCGGTGAGCATTTCGAAGATGAGCACGCCGGCGGAGTACACGTCGCTGCGGGCGTCGGCGTGACCGCTGGTGACCTGCTCGGGGGAGAGGTAGGCGGCGGTGCCGAGAATCACGCTGTCGGAGGTGATCTTCGCCTCGGCGACGGCGCGGACCAGGCCGAAGTCGGCGATCTTCACGTCACCGTTGTCGGAGATGAGGACGTTCTCCGGCTTGATGTCGCGGTGCACGAGTCCGTTCGCGTGCGCCACGCCGATGGCGTAGAGCACGGGTTCGGCGACGGCGCGGACGGCGTGCGGGGGCATGGGCCCGCGTTCGCGCAGCAGTTCGCGCAGGGTGCCGCCCTCGACGAGTTCCATGATGAGGAACGGATGCTCGCCGTCGACGCCCTGGTCGTACACCGCGACCAGGGACGGGTGCTTGAGTTTGGCGACGGCGCGGGCCTCGAGTTCGAAGCGGGTGAGGAATTGTGGATCGGAAGCGAATTTCGGATCCATCACCTTGATGGCGACCGGTCGGTCCAGGCGGGTGTCAACTCCCCGGAACACCATGGACATACCGCCACGCGCGATCGGCGCGTCGATGCGGTAGCGCCCTTCCAGCATCTGGCCGATCAACAGCTGCCCTTCCGATTTTCGTCCCGCCGCCCGGTGCGGCTCACCCGATGGTAGTCGCGCCGGGGTGTGATGCGACCGGAGCGCCACGAGGTACTACCGTTATCCGGGTGAGTGCCTTTCCTTGCAGCGAAGACGTCCTACCGGCCTCGGTGACCCTGATCCCGCTGCCCGACGTGGCCGAGCAGCTCGGCATGGTGGTCACGCGGGTGCATCAGATGCTGCGCGACCACCAGATCCTCGCCGTCCGCCGCGACGGTGTCGCCGGAATCCCCAAGGAGTTCTTCGACTCCACCGGCGAGGTCGCCAAGCACGTCACCGGACTGATCACCGTCATGCGCGACGCCAAATACACCGACGAAGAAATCCTCGAGTGGATCTACACCGAGGACGAATCCCTCCCCGGCCGCCCCATCGACGCCCTCCACGGCCCCCTGGCCCGCGAGGTCATCCGCCGCGCCGCCGCCGACCCCTTCTGAAAAACGACAACCTCTCCGCCCCGGCCTCAGCAGCAGCCGGGGGAGGAAAGCCCGTGGCCTTCGGTGCCCGTCCGGCTGTCACGCCGGGCGGGCGCCGAAACGGATGGCCTTGCCGCCGGCAGCGCCGGGACCGGCCACACGAATGACGTTCAGCGGCAATTTCGGTGCGCCGGCCCAGCTTCAGCCAAGGACGGACAGCTCGCCACGGTCGGCAAAGTGTGTGGCCGCGGCCCTTTCGCGGCATTGCCTGCGCTCACAGGTGCTCGCGGCGTGTGCTCTCGGGCGCTGCGGTCAGTTGGCGGCGGCGCGTTGGGCGGTGGCGAGCGCGAGTTCTCTTGCGGCGACCCGGAGCCGGCGGTGCTGGGGGACTACCGCGCGGCGGGTGAAGACGGCGTAGTCGGTGCGTTCGATTTCGTCGAGGATGCCGCTGTAGAGGGTGGCCGCTGTGTGGATGGCCGGGCGCACACGGGGTGTGAGCAGGGTGATTCCGGGTGTGGCGAGGCGGTATATGCCGCGGTTGACGGCGATCAGGTGGGCGAGGGCGCGGCGGACGCGCTGGTCGGTGCGGCCGGATTCGCGGCAGTGCGTGAGGAGTTCGTCATGCACGCCGAAGGCGGCGAGTTCGTCCTGCGGCAGGTAGATGCGGCCGCGGTCGAGGTCCTCGGCGATATCGCGGAGGAAGTTGGTGAGCTGGAAGGCTTCTCCGAGGGCGGCCGCTGCCGGCTCGGCTTCTTCGACGGGCACTACCGTGCCGAGGACCGGGAGGAGTTGCAGGCCGATGGCCGCCGCCGAGCCGCGCATGTACTCGGTGAGAGCGGTCATGGTGGGGTAGCGGTCGCGGTAGTTCGGGCTGCCGGGGATGTCCATGCGCATGGAGTCCAGGAACACCCAGAAGTGTTCGGGCGCAATGGAATACCGCTGGATGGTGTCGGCGAGGGCGATCAGGATGCGCGCCTCGGCCGCGGTCGAGAAGGTGGTGGGCGCGTCGGCGAGATAGCCGCGTAGGTCGTGTTCGATCCGATCCAGTTGCGCGGCGGACGCTTCCGTGCGTGTGGCGGCCCCGGCCCCGTCCACGATGTCGTCGACCATGCGCGCGAACGCGTACAGCGCGTGCACGGCCGGTCTTCGTTCCGGTTCCAGCAGCCGGGTCGCCAGGAAATACGTGCGCCCGTGCTCGGCGGCGATGCGGCGGCAGTCCCGGTAGGCGTGTGCGAGGTGCGGGGACGTCATGCCGTCGTGGGTCCGGCGGGGTCGCCGTATGCGGTGGTGCCGTCGAGCGGCTGCGCGGGCCCGCCGGTCAGCGGGTGAGTGTGGGTGGCGCGCAACTTGAGTGGATCGATGGTGCGCAGCGACACCGCCGCCACGATCGCCGCGAAGGTCGCCAGCGCCACGTGCGGGAAGCTGTACAACCCGATCGACCCGTCCGGCTGGAACACCAGCATCAGCCAGGTGCACAACCCGACCAGCCACTGCAGCGTGGTGATGGACAGCGCGAACCCGGCGGCCAGCGCCAGCGGCCACGAGTAGTACCAGGGCAGCGCGGCCGGCGACAGGATCACGATGGCCACGAACGCGATGAGAATGCCGAACACGGCTTCCTTCTCGCTGTTCTTGAACCGCCACCACATCCACACCAGCAGCGCGACCAGGGTGATCTCGCACAGTTTGCGGGTCACCGACAGCACCGGATCCAGTCGCAGCGGGGTCACCCAGGTGGTCATGTGCGCCATGATGGTCGGCAGCGACAGCCAGTTGATGATCTTGTTGGAGCCGGACAGCGCTGTCAGCCAGCCGATCCCGTGCCGCAACCCGAGCCCGGTCGCCTCGGTGGCCACCACGAACACGGCCGCGAACACGCTCACGCCCAGCCCGGCGATCTTGGCGAACGTCCACACCGGATGCGGCAGCGCGCCCTCGTTGCGCGCCGCGCGGCGTTCCCGTTCGTGAATCATCCAGATCCACACCAGGAATGGCAGCGCCACCCCCGCGGTCGCCTTCACCCCGACACCGACGGCGACGACCATGATGCCCGCCACATGATGATGCTCCAGCACCAGCGCGATACCCGCCGCCATCAGGCCGACCATCAGCATCTCGTTGTGCACGCCGCCGATGAGATGAATCAGCACCAGCGGATTCAGCACGGCCAGCCACAACGCGGTGGTCGGCTTCCCGCCCAGATGCTTGGTCAGATGCGGGACCGCCCACATCATGAGCGCCAGCCCCGGCAGCATCACGAAGCGCAGCGCGATGGTGCCCGCCACCACATTGTCGCCGGTGACGGCGGTGATACCGCGCGCCATCAGCAGGAAGATGGGCCCGTAGGGCGCGGTGGTGGTGGTCCAGACGGGGCTCACATTGTCCAGCAGCACACCGGGATTCACGACCGGCCCCACCGAATACGGGTTGAACCCGTCCCGCAGCAGCGCGCCCTGCGCCAGATACGAGTAGGCGTCCCGGCTGAACATGGGCACCGCGAACAACAGCGGGAAGATCCAGATGCCGACGATGGCGCGCAATTCGTTCAAGGTCACCGAGGTGCCCCGCTGGGTGCCGATGACAATGCGCCCGAGCCGCACCCACGCCGTGATCATGGCGATCACGCCGATCCACACGAACACGGTGGACAGCACGTACCCGTGCCCGAACCGCAGCCACGACAGGTGCGCCGACTCCAGCAGCGGATCGTTGATCCGCACGCTGCCCGCGCCGAAGCCGCCGAAGGTGATCAGGAGGGCGCCGAAGAACCCGAGCAGCGCGGCGTGCCCCTCGGGGCTGCGCGCGAAATCGGTCCAGTTGCGCCACCGGCTGCGATCCGGCGTGCCGCCGGCGACGATGTGGCGGGGGTGCTCGTATGCGTGTCCGCGGGCGCTCGACGTGGCCTTGCGGTCCGTCGGCGCCTGCTGGTCACTCGGCATGGCCTTCTGACTCGGCATGGCCTTCTGGTCGTTCGATGGGACGTCCGCGGTATCTCGGGCGTCCGTGGCTGTGGCTGCGTCCGTGTCGGGGGTCGGCATAGGCGGTCGTTCCCCCCGGAAAGTCGGCGGCGGCTGCCGCGTCTGATTAGGACGCCGGTCAGTCTAGTGCTTGCGTGCCGCTGCTACCGCTCCGGTATCGGCGCCGCGGGCTCGGGCATGTCGTAGATCACCGGTGATCCGTGTGGCCGCCAGTTTTCCCGAAATCAGGACGGTCGGCACGCCGACGCCGGGGACGGTGCCGGAACCTGCGAGAACGACATTGTCGCGGGCGCGCACCAGGTTCCGGGTGCGGAAGGGCCCGGTCTGCCGGAACAGGTGCGCGGCGGAGAACGGGGTACCCGCGAGCATGCCCTTGCCGAGCCAGGTGCCCGGCGTATCCAGGTGGTCGACGCGGAAGTACCGCGAAATCCCTTGATAGCCGCGCGCTTCCAAGGTCTGCAGCAGTTCCCGCAGGTAGTAGGGGCCCAGACGGTCCCAGTCGAAGGCTGCCGCATCCAGATTCGGGCAGGGGGCGAGCAGGGACAGCGGCTCGTAGCGCCGTGTCTCGTGCAGGTGCCCGGCGATATCGATGTGCTGTTCCGGGCGGTCGATGTACTGCGCCGGATCGGTGAGCGCGGGCCGCGTCAGCAGCAGTGACGGATCCGTCATGAGCGCGCCGCGGCCGCGCCGGGCGGCGATCTCCCGGAAGGTGCCGTCCCACTCCCGCCCGAAATCGATGGTGTGATGTGCCTGGACCGGCCAGCTCGCGGCCACATCGGCGGGCACGGTGCCGTGTGCGACCACCGCCGACGGCGAGGCTCGCAGGCCACGACGGCGGCGCAGGCCGAAACGCGGCAGCGAGCCGAGATCCGCGGTCACCACGACCGCATCGCAAGGCAAGCTCCGGCCGTCCGCGATATGCACGGCAGTGGCCCGCCGGCCCGCGTACTCGATCCCGCTGACCTCGGTGTTCAGCAGTAGCTCCCCGCCCGCCGCGGTGAACGCGCGCGCGAGCGCCTCGGCGATGGCCCGCAACCCGCCCTCGGGGTAATAAACGCCCAGGCAAGTGTCCATATAGGGGATCGCCCCGTACACGCCGAGCGCCTGATTCGGGGCCATCCCCGCGAACAACGCCTGAAAACTGAACAGCCGAGCCAGCTGCTCGTCCCGTACGAGCCGCGTCACCTTGGGCCCGAGCCGCCCGAAGGCCCCCAGCCGCACCAGTTTCGCGAGCGCCCCGCGCTTCTCCGGAATCCGCACCATATCCAGCGGCGAATCGAAGTTGGTGTCCATGAACTGCCCGAACTCGGCCTCGTACACGCCCCGCAGCCACCCGCGCAGCCGCCGATACCGTTGCGCCGCACCGGCATCCCGCACCCGCGCGACCTCCGCCGCCATCTCCTCGGCCTCCGAATACACATCCACCACGGACGCATCCGCGAACCGCGCCCGATAAGCCGGCGCCATAGCCAGAATCCGCAACCCGACCGACTCCCGCGTCTGCCCCACCGCGGCCAGCGCCTCGTCGATAAGCTCCGGCACCGTCAAAATCGTTGCCCCGGAGTCGATCTCGTAATCCTCCCCGCGATACAACCCCACCCGCCCCCCGGCATGATCACCCCGCTCGACGAGCGTCACCTCCCGCCCCGCCCCCCGCAGATGCAGCGCCGCCGCCAGCCCCGATAGTCCAGCACCCACCACGACGACCCGATCACTCGGCCCCGCAACCGTTTTCATGCCACCCATCACTTTCCTATCAGATCTCTACCCGCCTGCCCGTCGCCGGTGTTTCGCCGCCCATCCCGCTGTCTACCGGCAGTGGCTGCCATCGCTTGCACAGGACCGACCTCCTTGGCGGCCGGATCGCCTGCGCCGGGCCCTCAGTAGGCGCGGGCGGTGGCGGCGAGGGCCATGGAGCGGAGGCGGCGTTTGGCGTCGGGGGTGGTGGTGCTGGCGTCGAGGGCGGTCAGGGCCTGTTCGGTGAGGCGGGTGATGCGCTGTTCGACGGCGTCCACGGCGCCGAGTTCGGTGAGGACGGCGCGCAATTCGGAGACCCGGGCGGGGGTGATGTCGGTGCCGAGGCTGGTGCGGATGAGAGTCGCCGCGTCGGGGTCGATGATGTCGGCGCGCTGCAGGGCCTCGGCGATGAGGACGGTGCGTTTGCCTTCGCGCAGGTCGTCGCCGGAGGGCTTGCCGGTGATGGCCGGGTCGCCGAAGACACCGAGCAGGTCGTCGCGGAGCTGGAAGGCGATGCCGATATCGGTGCCGAATTCGCGGTAGGCGGCGATCAGCTGCGGGTCCGCGCCGGCCAGTGCCGCACCCATGTGCAGGGGGCGTTCGATGGTGTAGGCGGCGGTCTTGTACCGGTTGATGCGCAGTGCGGCCGCGACGGTTTCATCGCCCGCGGATTCGCCGTGGATGTCGAGCAGTTGCCCGCCCAGCACCTCGGTGCGCATGGCCGCCCACACGGGCGCGAATCGGGCGGCCGCGTCGGCGGGTAGCCCGGCGTCGCGGGTCATATCGTCGGCCCAGGCCAGTGCGAGGTCGCCGATGAGGATAGCGACGCTGGTCCCGTAGTGGCCGGAATCACCGGCCCAGCGCAGATTCCGGTGCCGCTCTTCGAAATCCACGTGCACGGTCGGGAACCCGCGCCGCGTGCGCGAGGAGTCGATGATGTCGTCGTGCACCAGCGCGCAGGCCTGCACGAGTTCCAGCGCCGAGCAGGCGGTCAGCACGGCGTCGGCTTCGGGATCCTCGGGGCTGCGTCCCGCGCCGAGCCAGCCGGTCCAGGCGAAGGAGGGCCGCGTGCGCTTCCCCCCGCGAATGACGAAGTCCTCGAGCGCCCGCGCCGCGTCCACGAACACCGGTCCGAGCGGTTCGACCAGGGTGCGCCGGGTCTCGAAGAATCCGGTGAGGCGTTCCTCCACGGCGGCGACAATCGATCCCGCGCCGGCCGCATGGCGGGTCGGGGTACCGGGTCCGGCGGACAGAGGAGCCTCCTGTGGTGTGTGCCGCGCTGCCGGCGCGGCTGGTCCAGAACGTGCCGAGCATGCTGGTCCCGAACCGAGCCGGCCGCGAGCCGCAATGGCCGCGGCGGGGTTCGCTGCCGACTCTACTCAGCCGCGACCCGCCCCGGCCCGCCCGGTGGTTTTCCGGGACGCGGCGGGGAATCGCAGGGTGTCGGCTGGAAGGTGCTGGTCTGCCCTTAAAATGGGCCGGTGAGTTTCGAGAATGTACGGGGATATTCGACCCCTGGCCGAGTTTCCCGCACATCGCCGGTGTCCGGAACTCGGTCCATCGCGCAACAGCTGGGCCCGCGGCCCGACGGTTCGGTGCCGTTCTCGGTGGAGTTCAATCCGCCGCGGGATGCCGCCGGTGAGGCGCGGTTGTGGCGGGCGGCGCGCGAGTTCGAGCGACTGCACCCGGCATTCGTCTCCATGACCTACGGTGCGGGCGGTTCCACCCGCGATCGCACCATTCGCGTGACGGGCCAGCTGGCGCGCGAGACCACGCTGCTGACGGTCGCGCACCTGACAGCCGTGGATCACAGTGTCGCCGAACTGCGTTCGATCGTCGGCGCGTACGCGGATTCGGGTATCCGGAATCTGCTGGTGCTGCGCGGCGATCCGCCGGGCGATCCGCTGGGCGACTGGGTCAAGCATCCGGAGGGCGTGGAGTACGCCGAGGAGCTGGTGCGCATGGTGCGCGACCTGGGCGATTTCCACGTGGGCGTGGCGTCGTTCCCGCAGGGGCATCCGCGGTCCACGGACCTGGATCAGGACACCGAGCACTTGGTCGCGAAACTGCGTGCGGGCGCGGAGTATTCGATCACCCAGATGTTCTTCGACCCGGAGCACTATCTGCGCCTGCGGGATCGGGTCCTGGAATGCGATCCGGTCGAGGGCGCGAAGCCGATCATCCCCGAGCTCATGCCGATCACCTCGCTGCGCACGGTGGAGCGCGCGGTCGAACTGTCGGGCCGGGAACTGCCGGTGAAAGTCCTGGAACGCCTGCGCAAGGCCGCGGGCGACGGCCCCGAGGAGAATCGGGCGGCCGTCCGCGCGGCCGGTATCGAGATCGCGACGGAGATGGCGCAGCGCCTCATCGACGAGGGTGTGCCGTGCCTGCACTTCATCACCCTGAATTTCGCCAAGGCCACCGGCGAAGTACTGGCAAACCTCGGCTACACGATGTCGCCCGCCCCTTCGCGCGCCTGAACCAGCAGGAAAGCGCGGTGCCGGGAGCCCCGGAAGTTGGTTCTCCCCATCCCTGATGTTCACTCCGGCTTGCCGGGGCAAATGTCCGGTACCCACTGGTATCGCGAGTAGCGTCCCCCTCACCGTGACCCCGAGGGGAGACGCTCATGCCCGTGTTCCACCACCTCGCCCGTGTCGCAGGCGTGCTCGGCGCCTGCGCGGCGCTGACCGCGACCGCGGGCCCGGCTGCCGCCGCGCCCGCGAATGCCGTTCCGGTTCCCGCGATTCCGGGTGCCACGGTCCCCGGGCCGGGCGCGGCGGTGCCCGCGGCTCCGGGCGCGGTCCCCGCGACCACGACGCCGGGCAGCTCCATGCAGTCGGCGCCGGCCCTCGGCACTGACGCGGCCTCCGCCTGGGCCGCCGTCATGGGTGCGACGGATGCCGCCGCCCCCGACTGGTTCGCCGCCTACACGGCCACCCTGGACGGCTTGCACAACTTGGGCGTCCAACCCTTCCTGTACCCGACCGCGGCCCCCTTCTGCCTCGGCGGCACTGCCCTCGGCCTGGCTCCGGCGGTGGCGGGCACGGTCCCCGGCCCGTGGCCGCGCTACGCCGTTTCCATTCCCGGCCTTGACCTTTCGGCCGTCAAGGCAGGTCAGGTCATGTTCGCCTTCGTCCCCTACGGCCTCAACCCGGACGGCGCCGACACCCGCGGCATGCAGGTGGCCTGGATCAACCTCGCCAACGGCCGCAGCGGTTTCACCCCCATGGGCTCCCTCTCCCAGGTCCTCAGCGACATGATCCCGCCGGGCGTCCCCCCGGCCATCCGCCCGGTGGTCGAAACCGCCGTCAACGAATTCTTCGCCGGCGCCCTCCCCAAGGGTGGCGTCCGCGCCGTCCCCGTCGACACCGGCTCCGGCACAGTCCTGGCCGCCATGTTCGGCGTAGTCCGCAACGGCGCCAGCAACTGCTTCTTCTTCCCGACGGTAGGCATCACCCCCGTCCCCTGACGCGGCAACTGCCGCCGATTGCCGCAGCTGTTGGCTGAAGCCGGTCGGCAACCGCGATGAGTAGGGTGCTCCCGACGGCGGCAGTGGCCCCAAATTGATCTGCGGACACTGCTTCCGGCGGCCGCGCGGGCGGCCTCCGCCGATCGTGCCGTCTTCCCGGGTCGCGTCCGGCCGATAAGTTACCCACAGGTGCATTCCCCGGGGTGCAGTCAGCAAACTGTGCTGATTGCCCGGCCCTTCCAGGTGAGGTCGCCGGTGCGGTGTGCGCGATGCGAGCGGGCCGACAGCCGCAGGTAGGCAGCGATGGAGACCGGATGTGCGAGCGCCGCAAGCGCATCCGCGCTGCTCAGGCCGCCGCCGGTCTCGGTCGACCGTGCCAGTAGTCGTGCGGCCACCGCTGTGGCGTATCCGGCCGCGCCGAGTCGTCGAATCCGGCCTCGGCCCAAGAGCATTGCGGCTGGCGGCGCCCAGAAGGCGAGGGTGGTGACCGCGCCCACCGCGAGACTTCCCGCGACACCGCCGTATGCCGACCAGAGCCAGCGGCTGTAGCCCTCGTCGAGTTCGCGGGAGCTTCGGTACATACGGGTGCGGGCCAAGTTTCCGCCGCCCACCAGCAGGGTTCGGTGGCCCGCGCGGCGTAGTGCCCGCGCGATCGCCAGGTCTTCGGCTACTTGATCGGCTACCGCCGCGTGGCCGCCGATGGCTCGATACTCGGCGGCGTCGAAGACCAGGAACTGCCCGCACGCCACCGCCATAGAGGACCGTGTGCTCCGATTTCCCACGGCCAGCGGCAGACTCGAAGCCCATGACCAGGCCAGCAATGGCTGGACCAGCGCCTCCGGCACGGTCTCGGCCAGTTGGGCGGGCCACGGGCAGACGAGTGCCGCCTGCTCCCGGCGCAATTCGTGGACCGCCGCGGCAATGGCTTCCGGATGCAGCCGGATGTCCGCGTCCAGGAACACGATGATCCCGGGATCGTCTCCGGTTGAGGCCAAGTCGGCCAGCCGGGCGCAGGCGGCGGTCTTCCCGGTCCACCCGGGCGGCGGGTCGATGTCGTTGCGCGCGAGGGTGAATCGTGGGTCGCCGTCGATGGCGGCATTCACGGCGGCGGGTGTGCCGTCGGTGGAGGCGTCGTCGAGGATGATCACTCGCAGCCGCGGAATGCCCTGCTGGGCGCGGAGATCGGCGATGAGGCCGGGGAGGCGTTCGGCTTCGTTGCGGGCGGGGAGGCAGATGGTGACGGGTTCGGTCACGGTCGGCGTCCCGGCCCGCAGTTGCCGCAGGCCGAGCCGATTGGCCAGTGCCACAGCGGCTCCGAGGCCGGCGAGGGCGGTGCCGGCCCGCACCGCGGTGTCGCGGATGCGGGCCCGGGTCACCTGCGGGTGTCTTGTTTGGGGCGGATCCAGCGGGCGGCGCGCACGTAGGCCGGCGGATCGGGGTTGCGGGTCATGTAGGCGAGCACCGCGACCACGGCCGCGACCGCGAGGGTGATGCCGCCGACGATGCCGGCCCAGCCGGCGAAGGACCGGGTGTTCGGGTCGGAGTAACCGCATTCCGCGTGCAGCGTGCTGACATCACCGGCGGGCAGTTTCCAGGTGACGACGGAGTCGCCGTCGCGGGTGCCGTTGGTGGTGGCCACGCGGGCCGGGAAGGCGACGGTGAACTGCACGTCGGAGCCTTGTACGGGCAGGCTCTTCAAATCGACGCGCCCGCTCAGGGTGACCAGGTCGCCGGATCGGTTGAACTGCAGGTTGAACAGGCCCGCGGTCTGGTCGGAGAGTCCGCCGAGCTGCTGTACCTCGCCGAAGGTGAGGTCGTCGAAGTAGACCTGGCTGCCGACGTACCCGTCCTGCGTGTACGGCTCGACCCGCACCTTGCTGGAGAGCTGTTCGGGCACCTTGAGTTCGGGTCCCTTGTCCTTGTCGTTCGCGGGTACGGCCGCGGCGATGATGCGCCCCGACACCCGGTCGTTGGACGAGACGCCCATCGACACCTGCACGCGCAGGCAGCCCGTCAGCATGACGGCGAGTCCCGCGAACAGCAGGGCCGCGACGACCCGTACCCATCGGCGCGGTAACCGCCGCACCGGCGGAGATTCGACCGTTTCGGCTGCGGGGGAGAGGCTCGGACTCGGCTGCACGGGTCACATGTTGCCATGGCCTCCGGGCCGCAGCGTGATTCGACGGGCTCGCAAGCCCAGAACCAGCGGAATCCCCAGCACTCCCAGCCCCGCGAACCCGTACCCCGCCGACACCGGCAGCCCGAGGAACACGGCATGCGCGAGCGCCGACCCGAGCCAGGTCCACAGGAACACCGCCACCGGCACCACCAACGCCTCGCGATTGTCAGGAGCCGTCCGATCCCACACCGCCAGCGCCCCCGCCATCACCGCCGACACTCCGAACCACCCCACATAATTCGTCACCGGAATCTCCGAGATCCCCGGCAGCCCCGCAATCCCCGAGCGCCACGTCCACTGCCCGTCCGCCACCATCTGCGAATCCAGGAACAGATCCCACCCGACCGCCCCGGCGGCGGTCAGCAGAACCCGCCCTCCCACACCGGAACTCAACAGCCCGGCCACAATCCACACCGGATACAACCCACCGGTCCAAGCCAGCGGCACCACCACCGGCACCCCCGAGATCTCGGCCCCCAACCGCCCGACCGCATAGTCATAGCTACCGAACGGCACTCCGGTCCGAGTCCCGATCACCTCGGCCGCCAACCCGATCCCCGACACGATCACCAGAAACCCCGCAGCCCACCGCGCCCCACGCGTCACCGCGGCATGCACCAGCGCGGTACCCGCCGACAACAACACCACCGCCACCGTCACCCGATCCCGCATCACCCCGTGCGTCAGCGGATACGTGATCTGCACGGCGATCAGCAAAACGGCCGGAACCGCCGCGATCCAGGTCCGAGTCATCGCAGCCCTTGTCCCGGCTGATGCCGAGGTGACCTGCGATGTCCCGCCCCGATTTCCACGGCTGCCGAACGAATCGGCGGGTCGCCTGTCGCGCCGATCCTCGCGACCTGCTGCGGCCGTTGCTGTCGCCGGCAGCGCTTCGCGCGATCCGGGGCGGCGTTCGGCGGCGTCCCGCTCGGTCGTGCCGTCGCGCCTCGCGGAATCCCGGTGCGGGCCGTCCGAGGTGCCGCGGCCTGTCGTGCCGCTGGCCGTGACGGAGCCCCCGGGTCTCTCGAACACCATTCCGCCACTGCCGGTTTCGGCCGGCGGTCGGCCCGTGTCAGCCACGTCGGAGCAGGGGTAGGCGGCGTCGGCGGAGGTCGCGGTCGACGAGGTGGGCGGCGGTGCGGCCGCTGGCGCCGGACACGCCGCCGCCCGGATGGGTGGAGGCGCCCGTGAGGTAGAGGCCGGGGGCGCCGGGGACGCGCTGGCCGGACAGTTCGGGGAGGGGCCGCCACATGAACATCTGGTCGATGGACATTTCGACGTGCATGACATTGCCGCCGAGCAGCCCCATCTCGCGTTCCAGGTCGGCGGGGGTCTGCACGTGGCGGTGCAGGATGGTGTCGGCGAAACCCGGTGCGTGGGTGTCGACTTCGGCGATGATGCGGTCGCCTTCGCGTTCCGCGTGATCGGCCCAGGAGCTGTCGTCGGCGAGTTTGTATGGATGCCATTGCGCCCACAGGGAGAGCTGGTGTTCATCGGCGGGCGCGATGCTCGGGTCGAGGGCGCTGAAGCTCATGGCCAGCACCACCGGGCGTGGCGGCAGTTCGCCGGCCAGTGCCGCGCCGTGCGCCTGCCGCAGTTGCCTGCGGTCGGTGACCAGCAGTTGGAGGCCGTTCGCGGATTCCGTTGCGGGCGCGCCGGGATACTGCGGCAGTGCGCTGGTTGCGGCGCGCACCACCATGCCGATGCCGGGCCCGACGCGGATGCGCCGCCGCCAGTCCGCCAGTCGTGCCGCGTCGAATCCGCCCGCTTCCAGCAGGTTCAGGGTGGTGAGAATGTGGGTGCCGGAGATCACGGTGTCCGCGTACAGGTTTCGCCCGCTCTCGGTGCGGACCTGCCAGCCCTTACCGGCCGAGCCGACGGAAACCACCGCGTCCCCGGCACTGACGGTCCCGCCGTCGGAGGCCAGCCGGGCCAGTAATGCGGTGGTCAGCGCCCCGCTGCCGCCGACCGCCCGCCCCGGCGGCAGCGTGTGCATGAGCGCCGCGAAGCCGACCATGGGCGCGGACCCGGGTTCGGACATGGGCGGCCCGGACTGCGCTCCCCACCAGGCCAGCGCCGCTTTCAGCCGTTCGTCGTCGAAATAACTGTCCAGCAGGGCGTCTCCGCTCTGCATCATTTCGCGGGATAGCGCGCTCGGCCCGCCGTTCGCGTCCATCCCCCAGAACGACCGGACGAGCCGGCCCGGTGCGGGTGATCCGGAGAAGGACCGCATGACCCGGGCCGTGCGCGGCCCCCAGACCTGCACGAATCGCCGGTAGGCGTCGGCATCGCGGACCCCGCAGGCGTCGGCGATGGAGGCACAGGTGCGGTCCACGTCCCGGTGGAAGACGATCGGCGGCAGGTGTGTGCCGGGCGGTGCGGGCGCGAAACCCCAAGGGTCGCAGTCGATATACCGCAGCCCGAAGCGTTCGAGTGCGAGTTCCTCGATGATCCCGGTGTGCCGGATCATGATGTGCGCGGAGGACCCGCGGTCCACCTTGTGCCCGGGGAACCGTTCGACGGTGGAGACCGCCCCGCCGAGCACCGTATCCCGTTCCAGTACTTCGACTTCGTGTCCGGCGCGGGCGAGATAGCAGGCGGCGACCAGCGCATTGTGGCCGGAGCCGAGGATCGCGACGGTCACAGCGGCAGCCGCCGCCCGAGCACCGCGAAGCGGCGGGTGTCGCCGGAGAAGATGAAATGCCTGACCACGTCGCCGAATCCCTGCCGCCGGTACAGTTTCCAGGCGCGATTGGCCTCGTGGTCGACCTCAGGGGTGGACAGCAGCACGGTTTTCTCGGGCCGGTTCTGCAGCAGCCGGGTGAGTAATATCTCGCCGATGCCGCGGCCCTGCGCGGAGGGGTGCACGTGTAACTCGGTGAGTTCGAAGTAGTCCGAGAGCAGATCGCGCGCAGCGTATTCGGGCCAGCCGGTGCGCCGCATGCCGCTGTACACCTGTTGATGCCACCACTGGTGGGGTGCGCCGTGATACCCGTAGGCGATGGCGACGATGGGCGCGGTGCGCAGGTCGAGCGTCCCGTCGTCATCGGGTAGGACGGCGGCCACGGACTGCCACCCGGGACGGGTGGTGTGTTCGGTCCACATGGGCGCGCGCTGGTGCTCGGTGCCGCGCGGGTAGTCCATGGCCGCGACGTAGACCGCGAGGGCGTCGTGCAACCGGGCGCGCAGGGTGGCGGCCGAGAAGTCGACCACGACGGGCGCGGGCGTGGTGTTCGGAGTGACGGCGGTCATCGGTTGGGCGCAGCTCTCCTTGGCACGGACGGATGAATTCGACAGTAATGCCCGCGGGCGGGCCGAACTTGTCGGTGGGTCTCCTTATATTCAAACCCAAGAGAATCCTTCGAATACCTGTTCGATCACTGTGACGGGCGAAATGCCTGGTGGATGCGATTCGTGGGGCGCCGCGGCACGAGAACCCGGCCTCACACTCCGGGACGGTCCCGGCGCCACCGCTGCAGCCGAATCGGGTGTGAGAGTGGGGAGGTACCCGATGTCCGGTACAACTGAACGCCCGAGCCACCCTGGCCGGGCAGGGGAATTACTGCGCCGCGCCGACGGTCTGCTCATGCAGTCCGCGGGGGAGAAGGACCCGTCGGAACGCTTCCGTACGGCCTATATTGCCGCGCTACGCGGTGCGGGCGCGGTGCTGGCGCTGACCGGCGCGGATCGCGCGCCCCGGGCGCGGTCCCGCAATGCCTGGGTCCTGATGCAGCGTGCGGCACCGGAATTCGTGATGTGGGCGGACTACTTCACGGGGCAGTCGGAGACCCGCGCGGCACTGGAGGCCGGATTGCCGCGGCCCATCGATGATCGACGCGCCGACGAGTTCGCTTCGCGGGTAGGCGCATTCCTGCACGACGTGGAGGATTTGCTCACAGCAGCGTCACGAGTCAAGCGCAGTACAGGGTGGGTTGCTGGAATGCTGGCCTGAGTATCGGCGAGTAGGTGGTAGCGCTCTGATCGAACTCGTATTATTGGTGGCAGACAGCCGCCAAGGCCGGCTATCCGTCGTCTACCCGGAGACGACCGCCACTACCTAGTGCCGGGGGAGGTACCGTGCCACTCTCCGAGCACGAGCAGCGCATGCTCGAACAGATCGAGAGCGCGCTCTATGCTGAGGATCCGAAGTTCGCCTCGACGGTTCGGGGCGGGCGGTTACGTTCTGCTACCGGCCGACGCAGATTCCAAGCGGCGGCCATGTTCGTCCTCGGTCTGTTCCTGCTGGTGGCCGGTATTGCCGCGCCGGTTTTGAAGCCGGGCGGTTTTCCGATCATCAGTCTGATCGGATTCTTGGTGATGTTCGGCGCCGGTCTGCTGTTGCTGATGGGTGGCCCCAAGATGCGTTCGGGTGCTGCTCGCAGCGCCGAAGGCTCTGCGGCGCCCGCCAGCGGCCCTGCTCCTCACCGCGGGAAGCAGCGCAAGACCGGCGGGTTCTCCGCCCGAATGGAGGATCGCTTCCGCAAGCGGTTCGAAGACGGGAACTGAGCGGCGCGGCCGTGCAGTCCGGTTCGCCGGGCGGCGCACGACGACCGATCATGAAGAACTAACTGAACCAACGCGACACGCCGTGGCGCCACACCGAATTCGGGTGTGGCGCCACGGCGTTTCTAGTTGGTGCGTGTTCGGCGTGTCGGAGTTCCCCCACTTTCCCCACCGTGCCCCACCCGGAAGCCCCACAACCACCCATGAACGCCTGAAATGGGCGCTATCTGCGGGTTTGCTGGCGGTTTCCGGGTGCTCTCCGCCGCGCGCCGCGCGTGTCGGGGAACTGCGAGAAATTGTCCCCACCCTGGTGATAGCTGGTGTGACCTGCGAAGTTCGCCAAGCGGGGACCGAGATCACCGCTGCTTTCGATTGAAAGTGGGGGAAAGTGGGGTAATGTGGAGCGCGCACTACAGGAGGCCGAACAGTCGAGAGGGTGATCCGGTAGGAGGTGTCGGGGCTTGTTTCTCGGTACCTATACCCCTCGACTGGACGACAAAGGGCGACTCACGTTGCCTGCGAAGTTCCGAGACGAGCTGGCGGGAGGGTTGATGGTCACGAAAGGTCAGGACCATAGCCTTGCCGTATATCCGAAGGATGAGTTCACCGCCTTAGCGCGGAGAGCTGCGGCAGCGTCCCGGAGCAACCCGCAGGCCCGCGCATTCGTCCGGGCCTTGGCGGCTTCCACCGATGAACAGCGTCCGGACGCCCAAGGCCGGATCGTCTTGTCGGCCGAGCACCGCCGCTACGCGGACCTGACGAAGGACTGCGTGGTGATCGGATCGGTCGACTTCCTCGAAATATGGGACAAGACGGCGTGGGATTCCTACCTCGCCGAGCACGAGGAGGATTACTCGCAGGCCCGAGACGAGTCGCTGGGCGGGATCTTCTAGCCCGCAGCGAGGCGAGTGCCCTGCGGCCTCTGCCCGACACCGACCCTGACGTACTTCCCCAACGCCAGGTGCGGTGCTTCGGTCAGAGACCACGGGGCATTCGCCACCGATTTGGAGTCCGAATCGCAAGCGACCCGTGTGTGGCCGTGCGAACGAATGTGAAGGCAGGATACGGGAGGTCGAGGTGCACCGTAACAGTGACGGTCCCCGCCATGTTCCGGTCCTCCTCCATCGAGCAGACGAAATCCTCGGTCCCGCACTGCATTCCGAAGGCGCCGTCTATCTCGACTGCACGCTCGGTCTCGGCGGTCACGCCGAATACTTCCTGCGGACCTATCCGAACATCCGCCTGGTCGGGCTGGACCGCGACACCAACGCGCTGGAACTGGCGGGTGAGCGACTAAGCCCTTTCGCGGACCGGATCACCCTGGTGCACACCAGGTATGACGGCATTCCCGCCGCGCTCGAGCAGGCCGGATTACCCGAGAAGGGTTCGGTCAGCGCCATTCTCATGGACCTGGGCGTGTCCTCCATGCAGCTGGACGAGGCCGATCGCGGCTTCGCCTACTCCGTGGACGCACCGCTCGACATGCGCATGGATCCGAGTACCGGTCCTACCGCCGCCGATGTCCTCAATACCTACAGCCACGGCGATCTCGCCCGGGTGCTGAAGGTCTACGGCGAGGAGCGCTTCGCGGGCAAGATCGCCTCCGAAGTGCTGCGCCGGCGCCAGAAGACGCCGTTCACCACCAGCGCCCAGCTGGTGGAACTGCTCTACGCCACCATTCCCGCCGCCGCCCGCCGCACCGGCGGGCACCCCGCCAAGCGCACCTTCCAGGCGCTGCGCGTCGAAGTGAACCGCGAACTGGAATCCCTGGAAGCCGCCATGCCCGCGGCCCTGGACGCGCTCGCCCCCGGCGGCCGCATCGTGGTCATGAGCTACCAGTCCCTCGAGGACCGCGTGGTCAAGGCCGAACTCGCCAAGCGCACGGCCTCCCGCACCCCCCTGGACCTGCCGGTCGAACTCCCCGGCATGGGCCCGGAATTCAAGATCCTCACCCGCGGCGCCGAGAAGGCGACCGAGCAGGAGATCGAAGACAACCCGCGCGCCGCCCCCGTCCGCATGCGCGCCGCCGAACGGATCTCCGAGGAGACCACGCCATGAGGCCGGCCTCGGCCCCCCGCGCGAGAACCCTCGCCCGGGGCGATGACCCGAAGCCGACCCCGGTCCGCCGCGCGGGGACCCCGGCCGGCGGCGAAGCCTGCAAGCCGGACGCGAGCCGCGGCCCCGGCCGGCCCGCACGGCACGACCACCCGGGGGCCGATCTGCGGATCCACGCCGGAAGGCCTGCGCGAGGCAGCTATTCGAGGTGGAACTCGGTGTACTTCGGCCGGACGATCACTGGACGGTGCGACCCGGGGCGGGCACGAGCGGATTTCGGCGGGACGGTCGTCGGGGCCGGTTGGCCGGGGCGAGCCGGTATAGATTTCGGCGGCCTGCCGGTCGGCGGCGGTGACCTGGGGCGGGTCGCCGGGAGAGTTGATCGTAGGGGAGGAGCAGCGGTGCTGGAGGCTCGAAGGGCCGGGGTGGGTTCGTGGCGGGCGGGGATCCGCCGGGGCGGGGCCGCCCTATGACGATTCGGACACAGGTGGCGAACCGGGGGGCGCGCCGGGTGCAGGCCGCGGAACGCGTGAAAACCGGTGCGGCGCAACGCGCCTATGCCAAGCGGCGGAACCGGGAGGGGCGCAGCGAGCTGCCCGGGGTGCGGCGCGGCCGGCGCAGTCAGTCGGTGCCGCGCGGGCGGATGTCGTTCGTGGCCACCATTATCGCGTTGCTGGGCTGCGGTCTGGCCCTCACCTTGTTGCTCACCACCCGCGCCACCGAGGACAGCTATCAGCTGGGTGATGCGCGCCGCGCCAACCAGCAGCTCTCCGATGAGCGGGACGCCCTCCAGCGTGAGGTGGCCTCGGCCGACTCCGCTCCCGAACTGGCCAAGCGCGCAGCCGAACTCGGCATGATCCCGGCCAAGGATCCGGCCCGCCTGTTGGTGGGCCCGGACGGTCAGGTCACCGTGGTCGGCAATCCGCAGCCCGCCCAGGGCGCGCCCGCCCCGCCCCTCAACACCACCCCGCCCCTCCCGTCGGCGCAGCCGCACATCCCGGCCCAGGGCGAACGCGTGGTCCCCGTGACCACCACCCCCAACCCCCCGCCGACCACCGTCGCGAACCCGGCCCCGGCCAACCCGGCCCAGCCCCCGGCTCCGCCGGCCGCGAACCTGGCCCAGCCGGCCGCGAATCCGGCGCAGCCGCAGGCGAACCCGGTCGCGCCCGCCCCGAACGGGCAGGCCCCGGCCAACCCGGCGCAGCCGGCCGCCAACGGCCAGCCGCCCGCGAATCCGGCCCCGGCGAATACCGTTCCGCCGCAGCAGAATCCGGCTCCGGTCAACCCGGTCCAGGCGCCCGTGAATTCGCCGCAGCCGGATCCGGCGCAAGCGCAGCAGAATCCGGCGCAGGCCCCGGTAAGCCCGGCGCCTGCCCCGGCGAATCCGCCCCAAGATCCGCAGAATCCGGCTCAGCCGCAGAATCCGCAGGTCCAAGCGAACGGGACCCCTCGATGATCCTGCGTATGCCGCCGTCTGCCACCACGAGTCGCCGCGCCTGCTGGGCGGCGACGGCCGGGGTGAATCCGGCTGCGGCTGTGTGGGATCGGCGGCTGTCGAATGGAGTGCCGCAATGAGTCCTTCCCGCGCGGGGCGCGGGCGGGATGTGGGGCGGGCTCGGAACGATTCGGCTCGGGCTCGGGCCAATGCCGGGCGGGGGCGGGCGAGTGCTGCTCGGTCGGGGTCCGGGCGGCCGGGGCGGGCCGGGTCGGGGCCGGGGCGGCAGGCTCGGGCTCGGGTGGCTTCGGGGATGGATTGGTCTACTCGGTTCAGGTTCGGGGCCGGGCGGTTCGTGATGTTGGTGGCGCTTTTGGTCGCCGGTGCGCAGTTGTTGTGGATCCAGAGTGTGGCCGCGCCGAAGTTGTCGGCGCAGGCGGCGGATCAGCGGACCGTGAAGTTGACGGATCAGGCGACGCGCGGGCCTATCACGGATCGGTACGGCCGGTCGCTGGCGTTCACGATTGCGGCTGAAGAGTTGACGTTTCAGCCGATCAAGGTGCGCAAGGATCTGTCGGACGCGCACGAGAAGAAGCCGACCGCGCCGACCGTCGATGATCGGCTGCAGGCCATTGCCAAATACATTCATGACAAGCTCGGCAAGGATGCGCCCGAGAAAGACGTGCTCACCAAGCTGAAGAGCGATGAGCCGTTCGTGTATCTGGCGCGCAATGTGGATCCGCGCGTGGCCGACGATATCAACCTGCAGTTCAACGAGGTCGGTGTCGAGCGCAAGGATATGCGCGAATACCCGGGTGGTTCGCTGGCCGCCAATGTGATCGGCGCGACCGGCTGGGACGGGCACGGTCAGATCGGCCTGGAGTCCTCGATGGACGCCCTGCTGGCCGGTTCGGACGGTTCCATGACCTACGACCGCGGCTCCGACGGCGCGGTCATCCCGGGTTCGTGGCGTGACCGCCAGCCCGCGGTGAACGGCAATGGCGTGGAGCTGACGCTGGATTCGGATCTGCAGTACTACGTGCAGCAGCAGGTGCAGCAGGCCAAGGATATGTCCGGCGCGCAGGCGGCGTCGGCGGTGGTGCTGGACGCGCACACCGGTCAGGTGCTGGCCATGGCCAACAATTCGACCTTCAATCCGCAACTGGGACCGCAGTATTGGTCCTCCTCGGACCTCGGCAACCCGTCGGTGCAGGAGGTGTTCGAGCCCGGTTCGGTCAACAAGATCGTGACCGCGGCCGCCTCCATCGAGTACGGCCTCACCACTCCCGATGAGGTGCACCAGGTTCCGGGCAGTATCTATATGGGTGGCGTGACCGTGCACGACGCCTGGGAGCACGGCGTCGCCCCCTACACCACGACCGGCATCTTCGGTAAGTCCTCGAACGTCGGCACCCTGATGCTGGCGCAGCGGGTCGGCGAAGACCGCTGGTTCGATCTGGCCAAGAAGTTCGGTATCGGCCAGCGCACCGGGGTGGGCCTGCCGGGTGAGAGCGCGGGCGTGCTGCCCGCCCGCGACCAGTGGTCAGGTTCCACCTTCGCGAACCTGCCCATCGGCCAGGGCCTCTCGATGACGACCCTGCAGATGACCTCCATGTATCAGGCCATCGCCAATGACGGCGTGCGGATTCCGCCGCGCATCGTGAAGGCGCGGGTCGCTCCGGACGGCACCCGCACCACGGAGGATCAGCCGGACGGTATCCGGGTGGTGAGCGCGCAGACCGCGCAGACGCTGCGGCAGATGTTCCAGGCGATCGTGCAGAAGGATCCGCGCGGTATCCAGTCCGGTACCGGTACTCCCGCGGCCATCGACGGCTATCAGATCGCAGGTAAGACCGGTACCGCGCAGCAGATCGATCAGGCGTGTCACTGCTATTCCAGTGACCGTTACTGGATCACCTTCGCGGGCATGGCCCCCGCCGACAATCCGCGCTATGTGATCGGCCTGATGCTGGACGCGCCGGTGCGCAGCTCCGACGGGAGTGGCGGCGGGTCGGCCGCGCCGCTGTTCCACAGCATCGCTTCCTGGGCTTTACAGCGGGATCGGGTGCCGCCGTCGCCGCCCGCCAAACCATTGATTCTGCAGGCGAGTTAGACCGATTCTGCAGGCGAGTCAGAGCAAGGAACGAGTGGACGTGACGTACACCGCGCCCGGCGCGCGCACCGGCGACTGACCGAACGCCGCCGTGCCGCGAGCGCGGCGATCGAACACAGGTAACCTGACTCGTCGATCCGAGTCCTCCAGACCGGATTCCACATACCGACCACATCCCGGAGAGGAGCTTCGTGCCCGCGCAGTCGCCTTCGCGAAGCGGAGATACGACAGAGCCCCAGGTGCTTCGGCCCGCCCACCCCCCGGCGACCGCCCTGCGCACGGTGGCAGAGCTCACGGGCGCGCGCCTCGCCCAGCCGGCCGGCTCGCTCGACGAGGTGCAGGTCACCGGTATCGAGCAGCGGTCGAACGCGGTGCAGCCGGGTGATCTGTTCGCGGGCCTGGCCGGTGCGCATGCGCACGGCGCGCGTTTCGCCGCCGATGCGGTGGCGCGGGGCGCGGTGGCGGTGCTGACCGATCCGGCGGGAGTCGAGCTGCTCGGCGGGATCGGCGTTCCGGTGCTGGTGCACGAGGCGCCGCGTGCGGTGCTGGGCGAACTGTCGTCGGCGCTCTACGGTGATCCGTCCCGCAAACTGCGCATCATCGGCATCACCGGCACTTCGGGCAAAACCACCACCTCGTACCTGGTCGAGACCGGTCTGGCGGCGGGCGGTTTCCGCACCGCGCTGATCGGCACCATCGAGACCCGGATCGGCGGCCACCGCGTCCCGTCCGCGCTCACCACGCCCGAGGCCCCGCAACTGCATGCCATGTTCGCGCTCATGGTGGAGCAGGGCGTGCAGGCCGTGGTCATGGAGGTATCCAGCCACGCCCTCGCGCTGGGCCGCGTCGACGGCGTGCATTTCACGGTGGGCGCGTTCACGAACCTCTCCCAGGATCACCTCGACTTCCACCGCGATTTCGAGGACTACTACGCCGCCAAGCGCCGCCTGTTCATTCCGGACGGCCCGCAGAGCGCGGCCTCGGCCCGCCCGGCGGTGGCCGCGGACCGCGCGGTCGTCTGCGTCGATGACGAGTGGGGCCGCCGCCTGGCCGCCGAGATCGCCGGAACCGGCACGGCCCCTGCGCAATTGGTGACCGTGGCCACCACGCCCGGCACGCAGGCGGACTGGACCGCCACCTCGGTCATGGCCGGTATCGCGATCCAAGAGTTCACCGCGTCGGGGGCCGGTGTGAATCTGGATGTCCGGCTGCGGCTTCCGGGTGCGTACAACATCGCCAACGGACTGCTGGCGGTCGCGGTGTGCGCGGCGGCGGGCGCCGATGCCGCCGTCGCGGCGGCGGCGCTGGCCGAGGTGGATGTGCCGGGCCGGATGCAGCGGGTCGACGCGGGGCAGGAGTTCCTGGCTGTGGTGGACTACGCGCACAAGCCCGCGGCCATCGAATCGGTGGTCGTGACACTGCGCGCACTGCTGGCCGATCAGGGCCTGCGCGGTGCGCCGGAAGGACGTTTGGCGGTAGTGGTCGGCGCGGGCGGTGACCGTGATGCCGGGAAGCGTCCCCTGATGGGCGCGGCCGGGGCACGCGGGGCCGACCTGCTGATCATCACCGATGACAATCCGCGCAGCGAGGATCCGGCGGCCATTCGCGCCGCGGTCCGGGCCGGCGCCGAAGCGGTGCCGGCGAGTGAGCGCGGAACGGTCCGGGAGATCGGGGACCGGGCGGCCGCGATCGGAGCCGCAGTCGACTGGGCGCAGCCCGGCGACGTGGTCCTGGTGGCGGGCAAGGGACATGAGACAGGGCAGGAGATCGCTGGCGTGAAGCATCCGTTCGACGACCGAGAGGTGCTGGCGGCAGCGCTGTCCCGAAAGACGAGGGACCTGACGCATTCATGATCGAGATGACACTGCGGGAGATCGCGGACATCGTGGGCGGCACGCTGCACGATGTCCCGGACCCCGAAGCGAAGGTCACCGGGACGGCCGAATTCGATTCGCGCCGTATCGGTTCCGGTGACCTGTTCCTGGCCTTGCCGGGTGAGCGCGTGGACGGCCATGATTTCGCCGCCCGCGCGGTCGCTCAGGGCGCGACGGCGGTGCTGGCCGCCCGTCCGGTGGGCGTGCCCGCCGTCGTGGTCGAGCCGCGCGTCGGCAATACCCGCGCCATCGCACTGGCACACGATGCCGACGGATCCGGGGCCGCGGTCCTCGATGCGCTCGCCAAGCTGGCTCGCGCCAGCGTGGACCGCCTGGTGGCGGCCGGCGGGCTCACCGTGGTCGGCGTGACCGGTTCCTCGGGCAAGACCTCCACCAAGGATCTCCTCGCCGCCGTGCTGGCGCCGCTGGGATCCGTTGTGGCCCCGCCGGGTTCGTTCAACAACGAGCTCGGCCATCCCTGGACCGCGCTGCGCGCCGACGCCTCGACCCGTTTCCTGGTGCTGGAGCTGTCCGCGCGCGGGCCGGGACATATCAAGGCGCTCACCGAGATCGCCCCGCCGAGCGTCGGTGTGGTGCTGAACGTGGGCACCGCGCACCTGGGCGAGTTCGGCACCCGCGAGGTCATCGCGCAGACCAAAGGTGAACTGGTGGAAGCGCTTCCGGCCACGGGGCTGGCGGTGCTCAATCTCGACGATCACCTGGTCGCCGGTATGGCCCATCGCACGCATGCCCGCGTGGTGACGGTCGGTCAGGCCGCCAATGCCGAGGTGCGCGCCACCGATGTGACGCTCGACGAGCAGGCCCGTGCGCGATTCACGTTGCACGCCAACGGCGGCAGCGTCGAGGTGCAGCTGGCCGTGCACGGTGAGCATCAGGTCGGCAATGCCCTCTCGGCCGCCGCGGTGGCCCTGCACCAGGGCGCGGATCTCGCGACGGTCGCGCAGGCGTTGTCCGGTGCGCACGCGGCCTCCGCGCGCCGCATGGACGTGCGGACCCGCGCGGACGGCGTCACCGTGGTCAACGACTCCTACAACGCCAACCCGGATTCCGTGCGTGCCGCGTTGAAGGCGCTGGTCACCATGGCGAAGTCGGGCGACACGCCGCGCCGCAGCTGGGCGGTGCTGGGTGAAATGGGCGAGCTGGGTGAAGAATCCGTGCTCGAACACGACAAGATCGGCCGCCTGGTGGTGCGCCTGGATGTGGATCAGCTCATCGTGGTCGGCGCGGGCCGTCCGGTGCGCGCCCTGTTCCAGGGCGCCGTGCAGGAGGGTTCCTGGGGCGAGGAGGCGATCCATGTGCCGGATATCGCCGCCGCCGTCGAACTGCTGGACGAAGAGTTGACGCCGGGCGACGTGGTGCTGGTGAAAGCGTCCAAGTCCGTGGGGCTGTGGGCGGTCGCCGAGCATCTGACCGCCGCCACCGTGCCCGCCGAAGGAGCCGCAGTGCAGTCCCCGGAGAGCGCCACAGCGCAGGAGGCCGCGCGATGACCCAGATTCTGTTGTCGGCCGCGATCGCGCTGGCCGTCTCGATCCTGTTGACGCCCGTCGTCATCCGCTATTTCGCCCGGCAGGGCTTCGGCCAGGAGATCCGGGTCGACGGCCCGGAGAGCCACAAGGCCAAGCGCGGCACCCCGACCATGGGTGGCGTCGCCATCCTGATCGGCATGTGGGCCGGTTACCTGGGCTCGCACCTGATTTCGATGACCTACGGCGAGCCGGGTCCGTCCGCGTCGGGTCTGCTGGTGATGGGCCTGGCCACCGCGCTCGGCATGGTCGGCTTCCTGGACGATCTGATCAAGCTGCGCAAGGGCCGCAATCTGGGCCTGACCGCGGCCGGTAAGTACATCGGCCAGCTGTCGGCGGCCATCGTGTTCGGTGTGCTGGCACTGCAGTTCCGCAATGTCAACGGCCTCACCCCGGCGAGCAAGCATCTCTCGTACACCCGTGACATCACCACGGTGTCCATGGGTGTGGTGATCTTCCTGGCGTGGGTCTGCCTGCTGGTGGTGGCGTGGTCGAACGCGGTGAACCTGACCGACGGACTGGACGGTCTCGCGGCCGGTTCCATGAGCCTGGTGCTGGGCGCGTACATGATCATCACCTTCTGGCAGTGGCGCAATGCCTGCTCCACGCATCCGGAGGCGGGCTGCTACAACGTGCGCGACCCCCTCGATCTGGCGCTGGTGTGCGCGGCGGGTGGCGCGGCGTGTATCGGATTCCTCTGGTGGAACGCCTCTCCGGCGAAGATCTTCATGGGCGACACCGGTTCGCTGGCATTGGGCGGGTTGCTGGCGGGCCTGTCCATCACCACCCGCACCGAGCTGCTGATGGTCGTGCTGGGCGCGCTGTTCGTGGCCGAGACCGCGTCGGTGGTGCTGCAGGTGGCGGTGTTCCGCACCACGCGTAATCGATTGTTCAAGATGGCGCCGTTCCATCACCACTTCGAATTGAGTGGCTGGGCGGAAACCACGGTGATCATACGGTTCTGGCTATTGGCCGGGATGGCTTCGGCCGTCGGCCTTGGCTTGTTCTACAGCGAATATCTGTCCGCGGTCGGGTGATAGGTCGATGGTCGAACATTCTCCGAGGGTCCTGCGTTCTCCGGGACCCATGCTCGAATTCCTGCGTGGCCGTGACGTTCTCGTCGCCGGATGGGGGGTGTCCGGGCGCTCGCTGATCGAGCCGCTGCAGGACATCGGCGCCCGCCCGGTGGTGACGGACGGCGGCGAGAAAGCCCTGGCCGAGGCCGCCGAACTGGGCCTGGCCACCGCCACCGGCGCGGACCTACTGGAACCCGATGCGCTGCAACGGTTCGCGCTGGTCATCACCAGCCCGGGCTGGCGGCCGGATTCCCCGGTACTGGTCTCCGCCGTGACCGAGGGCATCCCCGTGTGGGGTGACGTCGAGTTCGCGTGGTGGGTGGATCAGGCGCGCATCTACGGCCCGGTCCGCAAGTGGCTGGTCATCACCGGCACCAACGGCAAGACCACCACCACCCAGATGACGCACGCCATCCTGCGCGCCGCCGGCATTCCGTCGGTGGCCTGCGGCAATATCGGCCTGCCCATCCTGGACGCGCTGCGGCGCAGCCCGGGACCGCAGGTGCTGGCGGTGGAACTCTCGTCGTTCCAGCTGCATTGGGCGCCGTCGGTACGGCCCGAGGCCGGTGTGGTGCTGAATGTGGCCGAGGATCACCTGGATTGGCACGGCGGGCTCGACGCCTACGCCGCCGCCAAGGCGCGAGCCCTCACCGGCCGCGTCGGCGTGGTCGGCCTGGACGATCAGGTGGCCGCCGCGCTGGCGCGGAAGTCCAAGGCGCGCCGCACCGTCGGCTTCCGCATCGGCGTCCCCGCCGACGGGGAACTCGGCGTGGTGGACGGCAAACTGCTGGATCGTGCCTTCACCAAGGCCGCGATCCTGGCCGAGGTCAGCGATATCAGCCCGCAGGGCCCGGCCGGTGTGGCCGATGCTCTCGCGGCGGCCGCGCTCACCCGATCCATCGATGTGGCCCCGCAGTTCGTGAAGGAGGGGCTGCAGGAGCACAAGGTGGGCCCGCATCGCGCCGCGTTCGTGCGCGAACTCTCGGGTGTGGAATTCGTCGACGATTCCAAGGCCACCAACCCGCATGCCGCGCGGTCCTCGATCCTCGCGCACCCGAATGTGGTGTGGGTGGCGGGCGGTCAGCTCAAGGGCGCGGGCGTCGAGGATCTCGTCGAGGAGACCCGGGATCACCTCGTCGCCGCCGTGCTCTTCGGCGTCGACGCGCCGGTGATCGCCGCCGCACTCGCGCGACACGCCCCGGATGTCCCGGTCGTGGAGCTGAATTCGAGGGACGATGCCGGTATGGGTGAAGCCTTCACCGAGATCGAACCTGACGCGGTGATGGCTCGTGCTGTGCGCGTGGCGGCCGGATACGCCCATCGCGGCGATACCGTGCTGCTGGCCCCGGCCGCGGCATCCCTGGACATGTTCGCCGACTACACCCATCGCGGCCGCAGTTTCGCCGCGGCGGTGCAGGCCTTGGACGAGAAGGACATCGGGAGATCGGAATGACGGCGGCGCCATCACGGCGTGCCGTGAGCAGGGAACAGCGGGCCGCGAGCCGGACCGGAAAGCAGGCAACGGTGCGACGGCTGCCGATGAACTGGTTCGGGGCCTGGCTGGCCCGCCCGCTCGCCTCCTTCCACCTGGTCGTGGCCATCGCGGTGCTGCTCACCGTGCTCGGCCTGGTCATGGTGCTCTCGGCGTCGAATGTCGAGGCGTACGCGAACGGCTCGTCGCCGTACTCGCTGTTCATCCAGCAGGCGCTGATGGCCCTGTTCGGCGGGCTGCTGTTCTATATCGCCCTGCGCGTGCCGATCCGGGTGCTGCGGCAGTTGTCGTTCCCGGTGTTCGCGATCTCGGTGGTGCTGCTGGTCCTGGTGCTGATCCCCGGCATCGGCACCGAGGTGCAGGGCTCGCGGCGCTGGTTCGACCTCGGGTTCGTGTCAGTGCAGCCGTCCGAGATCGTGAAAGTCACGCTGGTGGTGTGGGGTTCGCACCTGCTCGCCTCGCGGCAGGCCGAAAAGGCGAGCTACAAGGACATTCTCATGCCGCTGGTGCCCGCGGGCCTGCTGGTGTGTTTCCTGGTGGTGCTGGAACCCAACCTGTCCACCACCATCGCGCTCGGCATCGTGCTGACAGCGCTGCTGTGGTTCGGCGGGCTGCCGCTGCGCATGTTCGTCACCATCGCCATCTCGGGCGCGGCGGCCGCGGGCATTCTGGCGCTGTCGGCGGGGTACCGCTCGGACCGTATGCGCGCCTTCTTCAGTCCGGGCTCGGATCCGCAGGGCATCGGCTATCAGGCGCGGCAGGCCAAGTACTCGCTGGCCGACGGCGGCATCTGGGGCCGCGGGCTCGGGCAGTCCCGCGCCAAGTGGAGCTACCTGCCCAACGCGCACAACGACTTCATCTTCGCCATCATCGGCGAGGAACTCGGTTTTCTCGGATGTGCGCTGGTCCTGGGGCTTTTCGCGCTGTTCGTGTACACCGGTCTGCGCATCGCCAGCCGCTCGGTGGACCCGTTCCTGCGGCTGCTGACCGCCTCGGCCACCTGCTGGATCACCGGGCAGGCGCTGATCAATGTGGGCTATGTGGTGGGTCTGCTGCCGGTGACCGGTCTACAGTTGCCGCTGGTGTCCGCGGGTGGTTCCTCGCTCGCCATCACCCTGCTCATGTTCGGCATCATCGCCAGTGCCGCCCGGCACGAACCCGAGGCGGTGGCCGCCCTGCACGACGGCCAGGACGGCCGCTTCTCCAGGATGCTGCGGCTGCCCAAACCCGAAATGTATTCGCCCGCAAGGGCACAGGCGGCGCGCGCCAAGTCGAAGGCCAAGGCCAAGGCGAAGGCCGCGGCGAAAGCGAAAGCCGGCGTCAAACCGGGCCCGCAGCGACGGGCCCTGCCGTCCGGCAAGGGCGCGAAGGGCGGGAAAGGCGTCAAGAGCCGGGGCGGCTCCGACCGGGTCCCGCGCAGATCGATAGATTCGGATTCGGCCCGGCGCACCACCAGCCGCTCCACCGAATCGTGGCGCAGCACCCGGGCCTGGGAACCCAGCTATCCGATGCGACATTCGAGGGAACGAGGTAATTCCAGGTGACGTCCGAGCAGCACACCGATCTGCCGGAACTGCTGCAGCGCGTGCACATGATCGGCATCGGCGGCGCGGGCATGTCCGGCATCGCGCGAATCCTGTTGTCGCGCGGCGGCATGGTGTCCGGTTCGGACGCCAAGGAGAGCCGCGGTGTCCTCGCCCTGCGCGCCCGCGGCGCCCAGGTCCGCATCGGGCACGACGGCAGCGCACTGGATCTGCTGCCGGGCGGCCCGACCGCCGTGGTCACCACCTATGCCGCGATCCCCAAGACCAATCCGGAACTGGTGGAGGCGCGCGAACGCGGCGTCCCGGTGCTGTTGCGCCCGACCGTGCTCGCCGAACTCATGCAGGGCCACAAGACCCTGCTGGTCTCGGGCACCCACGGCAAGACCTCGACCACCTCCATGCTGGTGGTCGCCCTGCAGCACTGCGGCTTCGATCCGTCCTTCGCGGTCGGCGGCGAGCTCAACGAGGCGGGCACCAATGCCCACCACGGCACCGGCGGCATCTTCGTGGCCGAGGCCGACGAGAGCGACGGCTCGCTGCTGCAGTACGCGCCGGACGTCGCCGTGGTCACCAATATCGAATCCGACCACCTGGACTACTTCGGCACCGACGAGGCCTACACGCAGGTGTTCGACGACTTCGTCGACCGGCTGCAGCCCGGCGGCCGGCTGGTGGTGTGCGTGGACGATCCGGGCTCGCTCGGACTGGCTCGTCGTTCCGTGGCGCGGCTGGCCGGCGATCCGCGTGACATCGAGGTGATGGGTTACGGCTCAGCCGATTTCGCGACGATGCCCGATGATCCGGGCCTGCCCGCGAACGGGGCGGATGGCGTGCCCGGAGCCGGGCAGGCGGCCGCCGCGGCGGTGCCGATCGGTGCGCGGCTGCTGTCCTGGGAGCCCCGGGATGTGGGTGGTGTGGCGGTTTTCCAGCTCGCGGACGAGCCCGCGCCGCGCACCCTGCGGCTCTCGGTGCCCGGCCGGCACATGGCGCTCAACGCGCTGGGCGCGCTGCTCGCCGCCCGCGCGGCCGGCGCCGATATGGGCGAAATCATCCAGGGTCTGGAGGGTTTCGGCGGCGTGCACCGCCGCTTCCAGCTCACCGGGCGCGAGAACGGCGTGCGCGTCTTCGACGACTACGCCCACCACCCGACCGAGGTGCGCGCGGTGCTCAGCGCCGCCGCCGAACTGGTGGCGCAGGAGGCGCGCGACGGCGCCCGCTCGCGGCCGGGCCGGGTCATCGTGGTCTTCCAGCCGCATTTGTACAGTCGCACCGCCACTTTCGCGACCGAGTTCGGCGCGGCCCTGTCGCTGGCCGACGAGGTCGTGGTGCTCGATGTCTACGGCGCGCGCGAGGAACCGCTGCCCGGCGTGAACGGTGCGCTGGTGGCCAACGCGGTCACCAAACCCGTGCACTACCAACCGGATATGTCGCGGGTCGGCAAGCAGGTCGGCGCGCTGGCGCGGCCCGGCGATGTGGTCATCACCATGGGCGCCGGCGATGTCACCATGCTGGGCAGCCAGATTCTCGACGGGCTGCGGGCACGACCTTCACACGGGCGGTGAGCGGGCATGGGCTCGGGTGGGGGAGCGGACGACCGGCCGGAACACGGCCACGCTGATACCGGTCACGGCCGCGCCGAGCCGGAAACCGGTCACACCGGTGAGGTGCCGGACGACGACCTGTACGACACCGAAGCCGACGGCGCGGACGACGGCTACGACGACGACGGTTACGCCTACGACGACGACGAATTCGCGCACGAGGACGACGGCTACGAGGACGCCGACGGCGTGCCCGCCGCGGCGGATTCCGCACGGCCGGAAGGGGCGGCGGCCCGGCGGGCCCGCTTGCGCCGCGGCCGCGCGCCCCGGGAATCGCGGGTGGCCGGCGCCTGGCGCTCCCGCAAGGTGCGGATCGGGCTCGCCGCCGGTCTGGTGGCGGTGCTCGTAATCGGCCTGGTGGCATGGTTTTCGCCGATCCTGGCGGTACGCAGTGTCCGAATCGACGGTCTGTCAGCGGTTCCGGAGCAGCAGGTGCGCGATGCCCTGCAAGTACCGGATGGTCTGTCCATGCTGCGCCTGGACACCACGGCCATGGCCGACCGCGTCGCCAAGCTACCCAAGATCCGTACCGTCCGGGTACAGCGCAAGTTTCCGTCCAGCGTGATGGTGACTGTCGTCGAGCGCACCGCGGTCCTCTACTTCGACAGCCCCGACGGCACCCACCTGCTCGATTGCGACAGCGTGGAATTCGCCATCGAACCGCCGGGACCGGGTGTGCCCAAACTCGTCACGGACCATCCGGGCGGTTCGGATCCGGTCACCAGGGCGGCGGTCGCGGTGATCTCGTCGGCCCCGCAGGGCCTGCGTGATCAGGTGGGACAGGTTGTGGCCCGCTCGGTTTCGGACATAGCCCTCGAGTTGCGAGACGGCCGTACCGTGTTGTGGGGCGGCACGAACGATTCCCCGCGCAAGGCGGCGGTCGTGTTGCCGCTGCTCACCCAGGACGGCAAGGTCTTCGACATTTCGAGTCCGAATCTGGTAACGGTAAAGTGAGCGATACCCATTGAGCCGCCGAATTTTTCGGCGGCTTGCCGGAATGTCACCGTCGGTTCCATCTCGGCACCGGAGGGCAACCGTCCACGATACGATGCCTGGGTGGGCCGAACGGGCTGAATCACACAAGATTCTGACACTCGTGTCGGCGCGCCTGCGCTGGTAACGCGGTGGCCGCGAATAACGTTCCGCACCAGTCGGGTACTTGACATAACGCTGAAGCTATGGTTGAGGGTTTATCGGACCGAGACCATGAGCGTCGGCATACGGCGAGCATCCGAAGACGACAAGCTGTTTCAGATCGAAGGAAGGCGAGAGCCCATGACGCCCCCGCACAACTACCTTGCTGTGATCAAGGTCGTCGGTATCGGCGGCGGCGGCGTGAACGCCGTCAACCGGATGATCGAACAGGGACTCAAGGGAGTCGAGTTCATCGCGGTCAACACCGACGCGCAGGCTCTGCTCATGTCCGATGCCGACGTCAAGCTCGATGTCGGCCGTGAACTCACCCGTGGTCTCGGCGCCGGCGCGGATCCCGAGGTGGGCCGCAAGGCCGCCGAGGACCACAAGGACGAGATCGAAGAGGTGCTCAAGGGCGCCGACATGGTCTTCGTGACCGCCGGCGAAGGCGGTGGCACCGGTACCGGCGGCGCCCCGGTCGTCGCGCAGATCGCCCGCAAGCTCGGCGCCCTCACCATCGGCGTTGTGACGCGGCCCTTCTCGTTCGAGGGCAAGCGCCGCAGCGGCCAGGCCGAGGCCGGCATCCAGGCGCTGCGCGAATCCTGCGACACCCTCATCGTCATCCCCAACGACCGGCTGCTGCAGCTCGGCGACGCGGCCGTCAGCCTGATGGACGCCTTCCGTTCCGCGGATGAGGTGCTGCTCAACGGTGTTCAGGGCATCACCGACCTGATCACCACCCCGGGCCTGATCAACGTCGACTTCGCGGACGTCAAGTCCGTCATGTCCGGTGCGGGCTCGGCCCTCATGGGCATCGGCTCGGCGCGTGGTGAGGGCCGGTCGGTGAAAGCCGCGGAGGCCGCGATCAATTCGCCGCTGCTGGAGGCGTCCATGGACGGCGCCCACGGCGTGCTGCTCTCCATCGCGGGCGGTTCGGACCTCGGGCTCTTCGAGATCAACGAGGCCGCCTCGCTGGTGCAGGAGGCCGCGCACATCGAGGCCAACATCATCTTCGGAACGGTCATCGACGATTCGCTCGGCGACGAGGTGCGGGTCACCGTGATCGCGGCCGGTTTCGACGGCAGCGGCCCGTCGCGCCGCATCGAACCCGCTGTCGCGCGCAATTTCAGCTCCACCACCGCCGCCAATACCGCCAGCGCGTCGGCCGGAACGGTCAGCCGCACCAGCGAATACAGCACGGCGCGGGCTCCGGAGCCGGCGCCCCGTCAGGAGCCGGCGCCCGCACCCCCGACGGCGCCCGTCTCCGAGCGCGGTCCGGTCCCGTCCTACGGCGCGCCGCGGCCCGCGGTCGACCCGACGGTTACCACCAACCCGCGCAGTCACATTCAGCCCCCGGACGCGGACGACGACGATGTCGACGTCCCGTCCTTCATGCGCCGCTGACGCGGTCATGATCTCCTCCGGCGCACCGGTCCTCCGCTCGGCGGAACCCGGTGCGTCGTGCTTTCCGCCTGTGACCTGCCGCTTCTGATGTGACGCAGCGCTCATTCGGCCGGATGCTAGCGTGCTCGATCGTTGATTGCCAGCGGGTAGCTGTTCACCTGTAACGGGTTCGATCAGGAGGAATCATGACGATACGACGCACGATCGGCAGCGGCATCGCGCTGCTCGCGGCCACCGGCCTGACCGCGGCGGGCACGGCCCACGCCGCCCCAGGCCTGCAGCTCACCGCCGGTCAGAACCTCGTCGTGAATCCCGCCTTCGCCGACGGCAGCAACGGCTGGGGCGTGCACCTCTACAACGCCGATCTGAACGCCGGCACCGCCTCGGTCCACGACAGCGGGTACGTGGGCCAGGACGTTCCGGTCACCAAGGGCTCCGAATACACCTTCTCGGTGCAGGTCTCGGCGGCCGACGGCGGCGGCGTACTGGCGCTGGCCCTGGACTCGGTCTCCAACAACGCCTATGTCAGCCAGACCGTGAATTCGACTGCGCCCGCCACGATTTCGCAGACCTTCACCGCCCAGGGCGCCAAGGTCTACATCGCCTGCCAGGCCACCGCCGGTCCCGGCGGGACCTGCACCGACTTCAGCGTCACCCCTACCGGCCGCACCGCCGGCACCGGCTCGGCCAGCGGTTCCGCCGGCAGCTCCACCGGTTCCTTCGGCTCGAGCTAGCCGTCACGGGCGATATTCGCCACGTGTACGGAGCCGGGGTTGCCGCCCGGTGGCCACTACGCTCGAAGGCATGACTTCTGCTGCACAGGCTTTCCGGACCAGGCGCGTGGTGACCACGCGCGCGGGCGGGTTCTCCCAGGCGCCCTACGACTCGTTCAACCTCGGCGATCATGTGGGGGACGATCCGGAGGCCGTGCGGCGCAATCGGGTTCGGCTCGCGGAGAACATCGGCCTGCCGCCGGAGCGGCTGGTGTGGATGGAACAGATCCACGGCCGGAACGTGGAGATCGTGGACGGGCCGCGCACCGAGCCGGTGCCCGCCACCGATGCGCTGGTAACCACGCGGCGCGATCTGGCGCTGGTGGTGCTGAGCGCCGACTGTGTGCCGATCCTGTTGTCCGATGACGAGGCCGGCGTGATCGCGGCCGTGCACGCGGGCCGGATCGGGGCGCGCATCGGCATCGTGCCGCGGGTGCTGGAGATCATGATCTCGGTGGGCGCCAAGCCCGAGCGCATCGGCGCGTTCCTCGGACCGGCGGCCAGCGGTCGCCAGTACGAGGTGCCCGCCGCCATGCGCGCGGATGTCGACGCGCATCTGCCGGGCAGCGCGACCACCACCGCCAAGGGCACCCCCGGACTGGATCTGCGCGCGGGCATCCGCCGGCAGCTGGAGGCGGCGGGCGTGCCCGCGGTCGCGGTGGACCCGCGGTGCACCATCGAGGACAAGACGCTCTTCTCACATCGACGCGGCGCGCCGACCGGACGACTCGCCGGTGTGATTTGGATGTCATCGGAGGGAATCGCAGAATGACCGAGAATATCGCTGCCGCAACCGGTTCCGGACCGACCGCGGCACCCGCCGACGAGAGCCTCGTCACTGCCCGGGCGACTGTGTTGTCGGCGAGCCTGACGGCCCTCACCGCGCGCATCGACGCAGCGTGCCGGGCCGCGGGCCGCACATCCGCCGAGGTCCGGCTGCTGCCGGTGACCAAGTTCTTCCCCGCCTCGGATATCGAGATCCTCTATGGGCTCGGCCGCCGCGAGTTCGGTGAATCCCGTGAGCAGGAGGCTTCCGGCAAGGTGGCGCAGCTACGCCACCTGTCGCAAGTACGCTGGGAATTCATCGGCCGCCTCCAGCGCAACAAGGCGAAACACGTTGCACGCTGGGCGGATACGGTCTATTCGGTCGATAGCGACAGGCTGGCAACAGCCCTTGACGCCGGCACCGAGGCGGCCCTCGAAACCGGGGAGCGGCACAGCCCCTTGCGAGTGCTGCTCCAGGTGAGTCTCGACGACGATCCGGAGCGCGGTGGCGTACGCGGAGCAACCTTGCTCGCGCTCGCCGATCAGGTCGCCGCTTCGGCATCACTGCAGCTAGCGGGCTTGATGGCGATTCCGCCGGTGGATGCCGATCCCGATGCCGCGTTCGCCGAACTGGAGCGGATCCACGCCTCCTTGTTGCGCACACATCCCGAGGCCACGGAGCTGTCGGCGGGCATGTCGGGGGATCTCGAGGCCGCCATCCGCCACGGCTCGACCTGCGTGCGTGTCGGTACGGCACTGATGGGCGCGCGACCGATAACCTCGGCGTAGCAAACAAACCTCATCAGTCACATATGAAACATATGCTTGGTGGCGGACGAGGACTGAGCAGGACAACACCTCAGGCCAACCGGGGCCGAAGGAAGGTCGACCAGATGAGCACGCTGCACAAGTTCAAGGCGTACTTCGGGATGGTTCCGCTCGAGGACTACGAAGACGATTACGTCGATGACCGTGGTGTGGGTGGGGGAGCCCGGAGTGCCGACGAGCGGGCCCAGCGCCGCCCCCGGCCATATGCCGAACGTGAGTACGACCGCTACGACGAGCGCGATCGCTACGACGACGAGCCCGCCTACGAACCGGCGTACAAGGCGCCGTACAAGCCTGCCTACAGCGCGTCCCGCCGTGACGAATACGACGAGCGGGACCGCTACGAGGACGACCGGTACGAGCCGCCGCGCCGCCCCACCCGCATCGACACCGCGCCGTCCAGCCGCACGCGTTCGGTGGGCGGCAGCGCGCCCATGGTGCGCGGCACCACGCGGGGCGCGCTCGCCGTGGATCCCGAGGCCGAGCGCCGAATCGAGGAGATGCGGATCGAGGAGCGCCGGATCGAATCCGCCCGCAACCGCTCCGAGATCTTCGCGGACGGAGGGCCCTTGTCCAAGATCACCACGCTGCGCCCGCGCACCTACGCGGAGGCCGCCATCATCGGTGAGCGCTTCCGGGACGGCACCCCGGTGATCATGGACCTGGTGGAGATGAGCAACTCCGACGCGCGCCGCCTGGTGGACTTCGCGGCCGGTCTGGCGTTCGCGCTGCGTGGTTCGTTCGACAAGGTGGCCACCAAGGTGTTCCTGCTGTCGCCCGCCGATGTCGATGTCTCCGCCGAGGAGCGCCGCCGCATCGCCGAAAACGGTTTCTACAACCAGAAGTAGCTGTATTTTCTGCCTCCGCTGCGCTCCGGCGTGTTCGCGGCCCTGCCGCTCGGTCTTCCCTCCTTCGCTCCTCCGCTTCGCTCCTCCGCTCCGTCGGTCCAGACCGAGCCGGGCCGCGAACCTGCGAGTTGAGCTGACAAGGAAGGGAATTCGGTGGCGCAGCGGGATATGGGGGTGCGCCGGTGGGGACTCGAGTCGTTCCAAGCTGTCCAGCCCGGTTGCCGCCAGGGTTGTCGTGTGTCGTGTCCGACATGCCCGAGTTGCATGAACCGCGCTGTGACCGGGGCGATGGCGTTTCTTATTTTGCAACGCAGTGAATCTCGGGCAGAGTGGCAGGGTGGCCTTGTTCCAGGTGTTGAACCTACTGCTGTTCCTCTTCTGGCTGCTGCTGATCAGCCGTGTCATCGTCGAGTTCATCCGCAGCTTCGCGCGGGACTGGCGGCCGACGGGCTTCGTCGTGATCATCCTGGAGGTGATCTTCACGATCACGGACCCGCCGGTGAAACTTCTGAGGCGTTTGATACCCCCAGTGAATCTTGGGGGAATTCGGCTCGATCTGTCGATAATGGTCCTGCTTTTCATCGTCTTCATCTTGATGACGATCACGGGCCAGGCAGGGCAGTCGATAGCTCAGGTGTGACAGAATGGGCCGAAAGAAAGCTTGCCCAGATCTACCGCTAGATCTCCATACGAAGCGCGAAGGGATCGTTCCATGCCGCTGACCCCCGCTGATGTTCATAACGTCGCGTTCAGCAAACCACCGATCGGGAAGCGCGGCTACAACGAGGATGAAGTCGACGCCTTCCTCGACCTGGTCGAGCAGGAGCTCTCCCGCCTCATCGAAGAAAACGCGGATCTGCGTCAGCGTGTTGCCGAGCTGGATGCCGAACTCGCCGATGCCAAGAAGAACCGGGGTCCGGTGCAGGTTGCCAAGCAGCCTCCGGTTCCGGAGCCGGTGAAGGCGGCGCCGCCGGTCGCGCCCCCGCCGCCCATGCCCGCCCCCGCGCCGGTCGCGGCCGTCAAGCAGGACGCGGCCCCCAGCGCGGACGCGAATCTGCAGGCCGCCAAGGTCCTTTCGCTCGCTCAGGAGATGGCCGACCGCCTCACCTCGGACGCGAAGACCGAGGCCGAGCAGCTGCTGGCCAATGCCAGAGCGAATTCGGAACGCCTGGTCAGCGATGCGCGCAGCCGCAGTGAGGCCATGATCGCCGACGCCCGCCAGAAGGCGGAGGCCATGCTGTCCGACGCGCAGAACCGCTCGGATTCCCAGCTGCGCCAGGCCAAGGAGAAGGCCGACTCGCTGCAGGCCGACGCCGAGCGCAAGCACACCGAGATCATGGCCACCATCACCCAGCAGCGCAGCGTGCTGGAGAGCCGTATCGAGCAGCTCAAGACCTTCGAGCGGGAGTACCGGGTGCGGCTGAAGTCCTACCTGGAGTCGCAGCTCGAGGAGCTGGAGAACCGTGGATCGGCCGTTCCGGTCGACGGCGGCGAGTTCAACGAAGGCGCGGCCGGCAACGGGGCACTTCTGAAGGGCAGCAAGTAAACTCGATACCGAGGCCAAGGCGCCGCTTCCGGGGTCCCGATCCTGGTGGTGACGCCGCCACCGCCGTCACGGCGGTAGCGACGGGCCCGAGGGGTTTCCGCACCATGCGGGGCTCCACGAACGCCGCTATCGACTCAGCGCGAGGGGGTGGTGCTCTTGCTCGTGATAACGCTCGTCCTGGCCGCAATAGGCTTCGGCCTGTTGGTGACCGCACTGACCACCGGTTCGGTGATCTGGGCGTGGGGCTGCATCATCGTGTGCGTGATCGGCGCGGTGCTGCTCCTCGTCAGTGCGTTGTCGTTACGCCAGGAGAACAACGATGAGGAGGCGCAGGCCAGGCCCGGCGGCCGGCATGCGAAACACTAGGTAGATCTTGGGCAAGATCTGCACGGACACGGGTCCGGGGAATATTCCCTGGACCCGTCCGGCTAGAATCAGCACTAGCAAGACGGCGTCGATCCGGCCATCACCGGGGAGTCTTCGGAAGAACGGCGCGTGAGCGCTCAGTAGAACCGAACGGGTGAGCCCGTCACAGCTCGTCACGAGAGGTTCGGTCGCACAAGGGTTCTCGATCCTGGGCCGAGCAAGCGGGGTGGTACCGCGGTACCGGCGCAGAGGGCGCCGAGATCGTCCCCGTGCCCATGATTGATGGCACGAGGAGACTGAGAGGCCGCCATGGCGGAGGACACCACCACCCGAACCACCGATTCGACGGCGCGTTCCGCGTATCCCCGCGTTGACCTGAGCCGCACGTCCGGCCAGGTGTCGTTCCCCGAGCTGGAGCAGCGGGTGCTCGACTACTGGGCGGCCGATGACACCTTCCGCGCGAGCATCGAGAACCGTTCCGATGCACCGGAATTCGTCTTCTACGACGGCCCGCCCTTCGCCAATGGGTTGCCGCACTACGGGCATCTGCTGACCGGATATGTCAAGGATTTGATCCCGCGCTTTCAAACCATGCGTGGGAAGAAGGTCGAGCGACGATTCGGTTGGGATACTCACGGCCTGCCCGCGGAAATCGAAGCTGAGAAGCAGCTCGGTATCACGGACAAATCACAGATCGATGCCATGGGCCTCGCGGAATTCAATGCCGCGTGCAAATCATCGGTACTGCGCTACACGAACGAGTGGCGTAACTATGTGACACGCCAGGCACGCTGGGTCGACTTCGACAACGACTACAAAACCCTCGACCTCGACTTTATGGAGTCGGTCATGTGGGCGTTCAAGTCGCTGTACGACAAGGGGTTGATCTACCAAGGTTTCCGCGTCCTGCCCTACAGCTGGTACGAGCAGACGCCGCTGTCGAATCAGGAGGCGCGCCTCGACGACGCCTACCGGATGCGCCAGGATCCGGCGGTCACCGTCGACATGCTGCTGCAGGTCCCCGCGGACCATCCACTGCACGCGCTGCACGGCGCCAACGCGCTCATCTGGACCACCACGCCGTGGACCCTGCCGTCCAACCTGGCCATCGCCGTGCACCCCGACCTCACCTACGTGCATGTCGAGGGCAAGGACGGCAAGCGCTATGTGTTGTCCGCCGAACGGGTCTCGCACTACGCGCGGGAGCTGGGCGAGGAGCCGACGGTGCTGTCCGAGCACTCGGGCGCCGCGCTGGAGGGCCTGCACTACCTGCCGCCGTTCGACTTCTTCCTCGGCCACCCGAACGCCCACCGGGTACTGAACGCCGACTACGTGACCACCGACTCCGGTACCGGCGTGGTGCATCTCGCGCCCGCGTTCGGTGAGGAGGACATGGATGTCGCCACCTCCTACGGCATCGAGGTGGTGCAGCCCCTCGACGCGGGCGGCAAGTTCACCTCGATGGTGCCGCCGTACGAGGGCCTGATGGTCTTCGATGCCAACCCGGTCATCATCAAGGACCTGAAGGCGGCCGGAAAGCTGCTGCGGCACGAGACCATCGAGCACTCGTACCCGCACAGCTGGCGTTCCGGGCAGCCGCTGATCTACATGGCGGTGCCGTCCTGGTTCGTGGCGGTCACCACCTTCCGGGATCGCATGGTGGAGCTCAACAAGGAGATCACCTGGGTCCCCGAGCACATCCGCGACGGCCAGTTCGGCAAGTGGCTGCAGAACGCGCACGACTGGAACATCAGCCGCAACCGCTACTGGGGTGCGCCCATCCCGGTGTGGATCTCCGACGATCCCGAGTACCCGCGCGTGGACGTCTACGGTTCGCTGGACCAGCTGGAGCACGACTTCGGCGTGCGGCCGACCGATCTGCACCGGCCGGCCATCGACGACCTGGTGCGCCCGAATCCCGATGACCCGACCGGGAAGTCGATGATGCGGCGCACGCCCGAGGTGCTGGACTGCTGGTTCGAGTCCGGTTCCATGCCGTACGCGCAGGTGCACTACCCGTTCGAGAACAAGGAGTGGTTCGAGGGCACCGCGACGGAATCCATTGGCGGCACCGCCGACGTCGCGCCGCACAGTCCCGGCGACTTCATCGTCGAGTACAACGGTCAGACCCGAGGCTGGTTCTACAACCTGCACATCCTGTCGACCGCGCTCTTCGATCGCCCGGCGTTCAAGTCGGTGGTCGCGCACGGCATCGTGCTCGGCGACGACGGCCTGAAGATGTCCAAGTCCAAGGGCAACTACCCGGACGTCAACGAGGTCTTCGACCGCGACGGCTCCGACGCCATGCGCTGGTTCCTGATGGCGTCCCCGGTACTGCGCGGCGGCAACCTGATCGTCACCGAACGCGGCATCCGCGAGGGTGTCAGCCATGCGCTGCGCCCGCTGTGGAACGCGTGGACCTTCCTGCAGCTCTACGCTTCGCAGCCGGGCGAGTGGCGGACGGACTCCGAGAACGTGCTGGATCGGTACATCCTGGCGAAGCTGGCGCAGACCCGCGAGGTCATGACCGAGGCGCTCGAGGTGTACGACATCGCCACGGCCTGCGACGAGTTGCGCTCGTTCGCCGACGCGCTCACCAATTGGTATGTGCGCCGGTCGCGTTCGCGCTTCTGGGAAGAGGACCGCGACGCCATCGACACCCTGCACACGGTGCTCGAGGTGACCACGCGTCTCGCCGCGCCGCTGCTGCCGCTGCTCACCGAGGTGATCTGGCGGGGCCTGACCGGTGGCCGTTCGGTGCATCTGGCCGATTGGCCGGCCGCGTCCGAACTGCCCGCCGATCCGGAACTGGTGGCGGCCATGGACGAGGTGCGCACCGCGTGCTCGACCGTGCTGAGCCTGCGCAAGGCCCAGAACCTGCGGGTGCGGCTGCCGCTCTCGGAGGTCACGGTGGCGGCCGCGGACGCGGATCGCCTGCGTCCCTTCGTGGATCTGATCGCCGACGAGGTGAACGTCAAGCGCGTCGACCTCACCACCGATGTGGCCGCGCACGGCCGCTTCGAACTCGTGGTGAACGCGCGTGCCGCGGGCCCGCGTCTGGGCAAGGAGGTGCAGACGGTCATCAAGGCGGTCAAGGCCGGCGAGTGGAGCGAGGCCGCCGACGGCACCGTCACCGCCGCGGGCATCGCGCTGCTCCCGGAGGAGTACACGCAGCGCCTGGTCGCCGCCGAACCCGAGTCCACCGCCGCCCTGCCGGGCAATTCCGGTCTGGTGGTGCTGAACTCGCTGGTGACCGAGGAGCTGGAGGCCGAGGGCTGGGCCCGCGACCTCATCCGCGACCTGCAGGAGACCCGCAAGTCCCTGGGGCTGGACGTCTCCGACCGCATCACCGTGGTCCTCGAGGTTCCGGCGGAGCGGCTCGCCTGGGCCGAAACCCACCGCGCTCTGATCGCCGGTGAAATCCTCGCCACCACACTGACTTTCGGTGCGGCCGGCGCGGACGCCAGTGAGGTCGTGGGCGGTGTGAAAGTCTCGATCACCAAAGCGTGAGTTATCGCTTATGGACGGGGCGGGGCCGAGCGGCCCCGCCCCGTCGCGTTCTGGGGGGCCGCGCGGTCGGACCCATCCGTGGCGGCTACTGCTCCGAATGGCTAACATGTTTGACATGAGTACACACAGCCTGCGTGAGTTGCGAATGCAGCTGGGAGCGATCGTGCGCGGGGTGGCCACGACCGGCGAGGAAGCGATCATCACCGACAGTGGCAGCGAGATCGCGGTCATCATCTCGATGGCCGACTACGAGCGCCTGCATGAGCACGCCGACCTCGTGGATGCGCTGAACCTGCGTCGGGTGCGCGATGAAGGCTTCTCGACGATGTCGATGTCGGAGATGCTCGATTCGCTCGGCGTGGATCCGGCCGACTTGATCGCTTCGTGAGGCGCGGATGCGGATCGAGTTCCATCCTGAGGTGCTGAAGCAGCTCCAGCGACTGCCGCGCGACGCCTTCGGCACCGCCCTCCACCTGATCATCGGCCTGGCGAAAAACCCGCGCCCCGACGGGGTGAAGAAGCTCGTCGGCAGCGAGAGCGACTGGCGTATCCGGTTCGGCCAGTACCGGATCGTCTACAACATCGACGACAAGGCCGGTGTGGTCACGATCTTCACTGTGGCCAAGCGCTCGGACGTCTACCGGTAGCACGTACTATCCCCGCGCTGCTGTCCACCGAGTACGCGCCGGAAGGGAAGCATGGGCTTACGCCTCCGCCCCCCAGATGGGTTCGCCGGTGGGCTTTTTCGCGGCGACGGGAGTGTTCTGGGCGCTGTCGGAGTGGCTGCCGAAGAGCGCGTTCGACTCGTGGGGCTGGCGGATTCCGTTCCTGTTGTCGTTCGTGCTGGTGATCGTCGGGCTGCGAATCCGGTTGCGGGTGGCGGAGACTCCGGCGTTCGCCTCGTTCCTGGCGCAGGAGTCCGCGCGCAAGGTGCCGACGCTGGAGGTGATCCGGCGCTACCCGAAGCAGCTGCTGCTGGGTGCGGGCAGCATCGTGGTCGTGTATGTGATGTTCTACACGGCGTCCACCTACTGCCTGACCTACACCACGAAAACCCTTGGTGTGCCGCGTAATACGGTGCTCGGCCTGACCCTGATCGCCGTGGTGGTGCTGGGTGTCGCCACCTTCACCGTGGCGCGCTGGTCGGATCTGGTGGGCCGGCGCCGGCTCATGCTCGCGGGTTCGGCGTTCGCGCTGGTGTGGAGTCTGGTGTTGTTCCCGCTGCTGAACACGAAGAGCCCGTTGGCAATCGTGGTCGGCCTGTCCGGCGCGCTGCTGTGCATGGGCATCGTGTGGGGTCCGCTGGGCGCGTTCCTGCCCGAACTGTTCGGTACCGATGTGCGGTATTCCGGTGCGGGTATCGCCTACAACATCGGCGGCGTGCTGGGTGGCGGTGCGGCGCCGCTGATCGTGGCGCAGCTGGGGGAGACCCGCGGGACCACGGCGGTGGGCCTGTTCATGGCGGCCATGGCGGTGATCTCGCTGCTGTCCATCCTGGCCCTGCCCGAGACGCGGCACCGGGACCTGTCGGAGGTCTGACAGCTATCCCGAGTGATGTGGATCTCCGGACACGCCAGTCTGGGGTTTCAGGTGAAGATTGTGATCCGTGAGATAAATGAGCAATCAGATAGCTAATTCGAGTTCGCATGCGGTTCCGAGAGGGCAAGTGCATGACCCGAACAGTGCTACGCCGATTCGCACAATTACTCGTCACCGCGGCCAGTCTCCTGCTCACCGCCACGTTCCTCGCCACGGCCGCGCACGCCGACACCGGCTCCGCCTCGGGATCGTCCTCGGGTAGCGGCTCGGGTTCGGCCTCCGGAAGCGCGAGTGGCTCCGCCCAGCTTCCGTTCACCAGTCCCCGCGCGCTCATCGCGCTCAATCTGGCTACTACGCAGACCGGTAAGCCCTACCGCTGGGGCGGTGTCGGCCCCGACGACTGGGATTGCTCGGGCCTGGTGCAGTGGGCTTTCCGCAGTGTCGGCGTCGATATGCCGCGCACCACCTGGCAACAAGCCGAGGCCGGGCTCGAAGTCCCGTTCGGCGCATTGCAACCGGGCGATGTGGTCGTCCTCAACGACGACGCCTCCCACGTAGGAATCTACGCAGGAGGCGGCAACGTGTTGAACGCGTACGACTGGGGTGTCCCCGTCGGCCTGACTCCGCTGAGCCAGTTCGACATCTACTCCATTCGACGCTTCTACTGAAACTGCTTACTCGACAACGAGTTCCACGGGGATGTTGCCGCGGGTGGCCTTCGAGTACGGGCAGACCTGGTGGGCGGCCTCGACGAGCGCCTTGCCCTCGTCGTTCTGCAGGTGGTCGGGCAGCTCGACGTGCAGCACGACGGAGATGCTGAAGCCGGTCTCGTCGTCCTTGTGCAGGCTGACGTCGGCGGTGACGGTGGTGTCGCCCAGGTCGACCTTCTGGTTGCGGGCGACGGCCTGCAGGGCGCCGGCGAAGCAGGCCGAGTAGCCGACGGCGAACAGCTGTTCCGGGTTGGTGCCGTCACCGGTGCCGCCGACCGACTTGGGCTGGGCCAGCTTCAGGTCGAGGTAGCCGTCCGAGCTGACCGAGCGGCCTTCGCGGCCGACCGAGGTGGCGGATGAGGTGAAGAGCGTGGTCATGTCGTTCCTCCTAGACAGACTTGTCTGTTCGCGGTCGAGCTTCAGAGTAGACAGGTCTGTCTGCTATCGTCAAGGGTGAGTTTCGAGCCCGGAAGGAGTGCTGGTCGGAGATGAGCGAAGCGCGTGAACGTCTACTCGACACCGCCACCCGGCTGTTCTACGCCGAGGGCATCCACACCGTGGGCATCGACCGCATCATCGCCGAGGCGGGGGTCGCGAAGGCCACCTTCTACCGGCACTTCAAGACCAAGGACGACCTCGTCGTCGCCTACCTGGTCCGCGAATACGGCCGCCAGCGCGAGGTTCTGGAGTCCGTCCCCGGCAGCGGCGCCGAATCCATCACCGGCATCTTCGAGCGGCTCGGCGAAATCAGTTGCGGGCCCGGCTTCCGTGGCTGCCCGTTCCTCAATGCGGCCGTCGAGTTCCCGGATCCGGAGCACGCGGTCCGCAAGGTGGTCGACGACTACCGCGGCTGGTTCCGCGACCTCATGGCAGATCGCTTGCGCACCGCCGGTTACGCAGTGACCGACGATGCCGCTCGCGCCCTGCTGCTGACTCGCGACGGGGTCGCGGTCAGCGGCGGGTTGAGCGACATCGAGACGGTCCGGGTCGGCATCCGGGTTGCCTTGTCCGGCTTGCGGAACTGATCAGACGCCGACGGTCTCTTCCATCTCCTCCTCGGCGATCTCCTCGGGCTCCGGGATCGAAACCGCTGCCGCCCGGCGCTTTTCGGCGAATCCGGCCGCGATCATGAGCACGATGCCGGCGGCGAGCCAGACGAACAGGCTGGCCAGGCGCGAGCCGAAACCGTTGCCGTCGAAGTAGAGCAGGCTGCGCGCGCCCTCCACGAATCCCGCACCGTTCCAGAAGGAATGCAGCGATCCGAAGAATCCGTTCTGCAGCCACGGGGTGTAGACGCCGCCCGAGCTGGTGAAGTTCAGCATGACGAACAGCACCATCATGGCCAGGGTGGTCCACCGCTTCAGGAAGGTGTGCAGCCCGATGCCGATGGCCAGGATGCCCGCCGAGTACAGCCAGGACATGGCCCAGATGGCGGCATTGTCATGGCCGACCACGTGGAAGATGGGGCCGGACAACGCGACTCCGATGAGGCTCACCAGCAGCGAGGTGACCAGGCCGATCAAGCCGCGCACCCAGATCGACAGTCCTGCGCCCGCCGCGCCGATGGCCGCGACGCTGCCGTAGGAGCCGATGCTCAGGGCCACCAGCAGGAAGAAGATGCCCTGCGCGGTCGGGTCGCCGGAGGCGGGGGTGGTGATGTCGGCGACGGTCAGCGGCACGCCCTGCTGCATGGTGACGCGGTCGAAGACCGCTTCGGCGGCCATGGCGGTGGTGTCGGATCCGGCCTTGGCGACGAGCAGTTCGGGGTGCTGGGCGTCGGGTACGAAGGCGCCGGCCAGGTCGCGGTGCCGTAGTTGGCTGACGGCGTCGTCGCGGGTGGGCAGGGTGATGACGTCGAGGGCGTCGCCGCCGTTGTCCTTCAGGGTCTGCGCGAGCACCTTCACCTGTGCGCTGTCGCCGACCACGGCGAGGGCGAGGTGGTTGGGTTCGGGCTGGTGGAAGGCGCCGAGGTAGGCCAGGCCCATGCCCAGGCACATGAGTAGCGGGGTGAGCAGGTGGGTGATTACGTGCCGGAGCTGTTGGGTGGCCATGAGCTTTCTTCTCCAATAGTTGGTAAATACAACCAAGCGAGGTTGTAGTCTACAACTATGGAGAAGGATCCTGCATTCCCCGCCCGCCGGGATGCGATCGAGGTCATACAGCGTGAGCTCACCGCGTTCGCGCGCCGCGCCCGCGGCAAGGCGGCCGAACTGCACCCCGAACTGTCGCTGGTGGCGTCGAGCATCCTCGACCTGGTCATCGAGCGCGACGGTTGCCTGGCGGCGGACCTGGCCGGCCACTTCCACCTCGACAAATCCACCGTCAGCCGCCAGGTGGCCGCGCTCGAGCAACTCGGCTATCTCGACCGCGAGGCCGATCCCACCAATCGCCGCAATCATGTCCTGCGGGCGACCCCGGAGGGCCGGCGGGTCGCCCGGGAAGCCGCCCGCAGCCGCACCGAGGCATTCACCCTGCGCTTCCTCGACTGGGAGGACGAGGATGTCGCGCGACTGGCCGAATACCTGGTGCGCTACAACGCCGCCGACGAGTAGCCCGCTCGCCGCGGCGCGGTGTCAGCGGGTGGTGTCGGTGACCAGCTGACGGAGCAGCGGGCCGTACTCGGGATGTGCCAGGGCCGAGGCGAATTGGGCCACCAGGTAGTCGGCCGGGTTGCCGGTGTCGTACCAGTTGCCGCGAATCACCTGGCCGTACACCGGATTCTCGGCGGCGTAGAGATTGATGGCGTCGGTCAGATACACCTCGCCGGTGCGGTGCGTGTACCAGTTGTCCACCTGGCGGCGCAGTTCCGCGATGATGCCCGGCGTCACCACATAGCCGCCGATGGCCGCGAACGAGGACGGCGCGTCGTTCGGCTTCGGCTTCTCCTTCAGCCCGCTGATGCGCATGAGGCCGTCACCGACGGTCTCCTCCACCACGGGCACGCCGTAGCGCTGCGACTCCGACGGATCCATGGGCATGAGGGCGAGCACCGGGGCGTCGGTCTTCTCGTAGGCGTCGATGAGCTGCTGGGCGCGCGGCACCTCGGCGACGAAGACGTCGTCGGGCCACAGCACCAGCATGGGCTCGTCGCCCAGGTGGCGGGCGGCGTTCAGGACGGGCGTGCCGTTGCCGTAGGGGCCGTGCTGGTCGAGGTAGGTGATGTGGCCGCGGCGGCTGAGCTCGCCGACCTCTTCGACGGCGTCGGCGTAGGCGGTCTTGCCGTCCGCGCGCAGCTGCGCGACGAGCGCCGGGTTGGGCCGGAAGTGGTCCTGGATCAACGACTTTCCGCCACTCACCACGATGGTGATGTCCGTGATGCCGGAGGCCACCAGTTCGCGCACCGTGTGTTCGATGACCGGCTTGTCGCCGACCGCGAGCATCTCCTTCGGAATCGCCTTGGTCAGTGGCAGCAGCCGGGAACCGATGCCGGCGGCGGGGATCACGGCCTTGCGAATCGTCATGGGTCGATCATCACACACAGGCCGGGACGGACTTGTCGGTAGCCGCTTGTAGATTTCCCGGTGTGAACACGGCTGCCCACCCCGCGGACCGGGACGTCCGTCCTGGTCGAAGCGCCGCGGACGGCTCGGTTCCGGCCGCTGCCGGCGCGGGCGTGGCGGCTGCGGATACGCAGCAAATCGGCAGCCGGTTCCCAGCTACCGGCCAGTCTGTGAGCGCGGTTCGCGAGGATGTTCCGGCTGTGGGCGGCCGGGACCTCACCGTGGGGCGGCGGTGGGTGCTGCACATAGATATGGACGCGTTCTTCGCCTCGGTCGAGCAGCTCACGCGGCCCACCTTGCAGGGCCGGCCGGTGCTCGTCGGCGGGATGGGCGGGCGTGGCGTGGTGGCGGGAGCCAGCTATGAGGCGCGAGTGTTCGGTGCGCGCTCGGCCATGCCCATGCATCAGGCGCGGCGGCTGGTGGGGGTGACGGCGGTGGTGGTGCCGCCGCGCGGGGCGGTGTATTCGGAGTTGAGCGGGCAGGTGTTCGAGACCTTGCGGTCGCGAATTCCCGTGCTGGAGACGCTGTCCTTCGACGAGGCCTTCGCCGAACCCGCGGAACTGGCCGGGGCCACCGCGGCGCGAGTGCTCGACTTCTGCCAGGAGTTGCGCGCGGTGGTGCGGGAGCGCACCGGGCTGGTGGCGTCCGTGGGCGCGGGCAGCGGGAAGCAGCTCGCCAAGATCGCGTCGGGGTTGGCCAAACCCGATGGAGTGCGGGTGATCTCGCCCGCCGAGCAGCGGGACTTCCTGTCGGCGTTGCCGGTTCGCAAACTGTGGGGCGTCGGCCCGGTGGCCGAGCATCGGCTGCGCTCCCTGGGTATCGAGACCGTCGGCGCGTTGGCGGCGCTGCCGGAGTCCGAGGTGACCTCGATCCTGGGCGGCGCCATGGGCTTGGCCCTGCATCGGCTGGCGCGCGGCATCGACGACCGCCCGGTCGCGGAGAACACGCAGGCCAAGCAGATCAGCGCCGAAACCACCTATGAGAGCGACATTCTCAATCTGGCCCAGCTACGGCCCGCCATCGACGCCATGGCGGTCTCCGCGCATCGCCGCCTGACCTCCGATGGTCGCGCGGCGCGCACGGTGGTGCTGAAGCTGAAGAAGTCGGATATGAGCATCGTGACGCGCTCGTCGACGCTGCCTTATGCCACAGAGGATCTCGCCACCTTGACCGCGGCCGCCCAGCGTTCCGCCATCGATCCGGCCGAGCTGGGTCCGATCCGCTTGGTGGGCGTGGGTTTCGCGGGCCTGTCGGAGATCCGGCAGGAGTCGTTGTTCCCGGAGCTCGATCAGACGGTCGACAATGCCGAGGCGGTGTCGGAGGAGCCGACGCTGGGTGTGGCCCTCGATTCGGAACCGCTGGTGCCGCCCGCGACTCGTTCCTATGCGACCGGGATCTGGTATCCCGGGCTGGATGTCGAGCATCCGGAGCACGGGCACGGCTGGGTGCAGGGCGCGGGTCACGGCCGGGTGACCGTGCGGTTCGAAACCCGCAGTACCGGGCCGGGTCCGGCGCGTACGTTCGCCGCGGATGATCCGGAGTTGTCGCGGGCGGACCCGCTGGGCAGCCTGCGCTGACCCGGTTTGCGTGAATTATGAGGATTCAGTCTGAAAAAGCGGTATGCCCGCTTCTGGAGTCGGCTTTCCGGAGTACCCGTTGGTAGTGTCGGGCCCCGTGCAGCGTCGCCGGTCGGGTGCAGCTGTCACGTGTCGAACGGACCTACTGGAACGTAAAGGACGAGCAGTTGAAGCTTCAGAACACTGGACGCATCGCGGTTGCCACTCTGGCCCTCGTGGCCGCACTTGGATTGACGGCGTGCGGTAGCGGTGACAAGGGAGACACCAAGCCGGCTGCTACCACCTCCGCCGCCGCGGCGGCGACGTCCGCGTCGGCGGCCCCGAGTGGCAACTTCCCGCCGGTCCCGACCGCGGCGGACCTGAACGCGGAACTGCAGAAGGCGCTCGACTCGAACATCCCGGATGACCAGAAGCTGGATCTGATGCAGGGTGTGTCGGCCGATCCGTCGCTGCCCTCGCGCCTGGTCGCCGCCTTCAAGCAGAACAACGCCACCATCACCGTCAACAATGTGACCGACCTCGGCAACGGCAGCGCCACCGCCGACGCGTCGGCCACCATCAACGGCGGCGCCCCGAACCAGATGGTGGTGCCGCTGGTGGTCGAGGACGGCAAGTGGAAGGTCCAGAAGGAGTGGATCTGCAACATGCTGCAGGTGGCCAACCAGACCTCCCCGGCCTGCAGCTGATCCCGGCTCGCGGCTGATCGTTTCGTGACGGGCCCGGCACCCGGCAGTGGGGGTGCCGGGCCCGCGCGCGTCCCCGCCGCGCGGCGTGCGAAGGCGGTGCGGGTCACTTGTGTGTGGTGACCGTGAGCGATGGAAACGGGTTGCCCTTTAGGATCTCCGATCGTGACCGACGTGATGGAGAGGGCGGGGCAGTATTCCGCCGGGAGAGCTGGTGCCGAGACCGTGAGGCGGTCTCCCGGGGGATGGGAACGGCCGCTCGCCCTGATCGCGGGTCTGCTTGCGGCGCTTGCGGCTTTGGCGGTGCCGCTGTTGCCGGTCAAGGTGGATACGACGACGCTGGCCTGGCCGCAGGGTGACTCGAGCAAGAGCATTCAGGCGCCGCTGGTGTCCTATGCGCCTTTGACTTTCGATGCGACCGTCCCGTGTTCGGATGTGGCGCAGCTCACTTCGCATGGTGGCACATTGGTTGCCACGGCTCCGAACGGTGCGCCCGACCTGGATCGATACGGGTTTGCCGCGCGTGTGACCGCGCCCACGGTGTCCGAGGGTGAGTCCACTCCGGGCAAGCTGGAGGCGGTACTGCGCAACCAGACGCTGTTCAGCGTCCCGGTCGATCAGCTCCCCGCGGACTGCACGCTGACGGTGCACTCGGACCTGACCTCGACCACCGCGTCGCTCACCGGTTCGGCCCCGGTCACCCTCGCCGGTGACAATCGCCCGCAGCTGGTCGGCGTCTTCAGCGATCTGACCGCCGCGCAGGGCGCGAAGGTGACCGCGCAGGTGGACAGCCGCTTCTCCGCGCATCCGAGCCTGGTGAAGCGCCTCGCCATCTGGACCGCGATCATCGGCACCCTGATCGCGTTGTTCGCCTTGTTCCGGCTGGATCGCCTGGACGGCCGTCGCGCCCGCCGCTTCCTGCCGCAGCGTTGGTGGACGTTCAAGCCGGTGGACGCCGTGGTGCTGGGCACGCTGGTGCTGTGGCATTTCATCGGCGCGACCACCTCCGATGACGGTTATCAGTTCGGTATGGCCCGCACGTCCATCAAGGCGGGCTACATGGCCAACTACTTCGGTTACTTCGGTGTCCCCGAAAACCCGGTCGGCACACCGTATTACGACATCCTGGGCCGCATGGCGCAGCTGAGTGTGGCGAGCCCGTGGATGCGGCTGCCCGCACTGCTGGCCGGCATCGTCTGCTGGCTGGTGATCAGCCGCGAGGTGATTCCGCGCCTGGGCGCGCGCATCCGGCGGGACCGCGTCGCGGTGTGGACGGGTGCGCTGGGCTTCCTGGCGATCTGGCTGCCCTACAACAACGGCCTGCGCCCGGAGCCGATCGTGGCCGCGGGCGTGCTGCTGACCTGGGTCTCGGTGGAGCGCGCGATCGCCACCCGCCGCCTGCTGCCCTATGCCATCGCCTGCCTGATCGGTGCGTTCGCGTGCACGGTCGGCCCGTCGGGTCTGATCTGCGTTGCGCCGCTGCTGGCCGGTATCCGCCCGATGTGGCGGCTGCTGGATCGCCGCGCCCGGGAACTGAGCCGTCCGACCCCCGAGGGCGCGGGATTCCTTACGGTGCTGCGTATCCGGGGCCTGGCCTACCTGACCCTGCTCATGCCGATCGTCGCGGCGGGTGCGGTGGTGCTGTCGATCATGTTCGCGGTGCAGCCGATCAGTTCCATGTTCGAGATGCAGCGCGTACATCACCTGGTCGGCCCGGATGTGAAGTGGTACGACGAGTACATCCGCTACCAGTACCTGTTCATGCCCACCATCGACGGCTCGCTGGCGCGTCGCTTCGGCATGTTCATGCTGTGGATCGGCTTGGCGGCGTGCGCATTGGTGTTGCTGCGCAAGGGCGGTCGCATCCCGTTCACCGCGCCCGGTCCGGTGCGCCGCGTGCTGGGCAGCACGGTGGGCGCGACCCTGCTCATGATGCTGACCCCCACCAAGTGGACCCATCACAATGGCATCTACGCCGGTCTGGCCGGTGTGGTGGCGGTGCTCGCCGCGGCGTCGGTGGGCCCGCGGGTGATGAAGTCCCCGCGGAACCGCGCCCTGTTCGCGTCGGTGGTGTGTTTCGCCCTGGCGCTGGCGTTCTCCAGCATCAACGGCTATTGGTACGTCTCGAATTACGCGATCCCGTGGAACGACAAGCCGGTGGTGCTGGCGGGAATCGAGGTGAGCAACGTCTTCCTGCTGCTCACGGTGGCCGCGCTCGCGCTGGCCGCGTTCTGGCATGTGCGGGCCCCGGAACCGTCCGCCCCGCACCGTATCTCGCGGTGCGGCTGGCGGCTGGTGACGATTCCGCCGCTCACGGTGGCGGCGGCGTTCATGGTGCTGTTCGAGATCGCCTCGCTGGCGAAGGGCGCGGTCGTCCAGTACCCGGCGTACTCGCTGGCCCGCTCGAACGTGGATGCGGTGCTGGGCATGCAGTGCGGCCTGGCGCGGGATGTCCTGGTGGAGCCGGATCCGAACGCGGGCCTGCTGAAACCGCTTGCGGGCGATGCCTTCACCGCGTTCGGTGCGAGCGCCGTCGGCTTCACGCCGACCGGTGTTGGTGATCTGCGCACCGATGACGAGCTGGACACCGGCGGCGGTGTCGCGAGCGCGATCAGCAACCGCAGCAAGACCGGTGTGGACGGAACCAGCACGGCCCCACTGCCGTTCGGCCTGGATTCGGCCAGCACGCCGGTGCTGGGCAGCTCCGGCAGCACGGAGGCGGTCTCCACCCTCACCACGGGCTGGTACGGCCTGCCGAAGGATCGGGCCGGCATCATCGCGCTGGCGGCCGCGGGCCGGATCCGTTCGGTGAACCACGACGGCGTGGTGACGCCCGGTCAGTCGGTCGAGATCGAGTACGGCGTACCGGGTCCCGACGGCGCCCCGCAGCCGCTGGGCCGTATCACCCCGATCGATATCGGCCCGGCCCCGGCCTGGCGCAATCTGCGGGTGCCGCTGACCGAGATCCCGGCGCAGGCCACGGCCGTCCGGGTGGTGGCGAGCGCGCACGACCGGGATCCGAAGCAGTGGGTGGCCCTGACGCCGCCGCGTATTCCGCAGACTCGTACGCTGCAGGATTTCGTGGGTTCGCAGCGTCCGGTGCTGCTGGATTGGGAAGTGGGCCTGCAGTTCCCGTGCCAGCGCCCGTTCGATCACAAGGACGGCATCGCCGAGGTCCCCGACTACCGCATCCTGCCGGATCGCGGCGGCGCGGGCATGACCACGCTGTGGCAGAGCCATGACGGTGGCGGCGCGCTGGGCTGGAGCAATATGCTGCTGCGCCCGCACACCATGGCCACCTACCTGCAGGACGACTGGCGCAATGACTGGGGCGAGCTGCAGCGCCTGGATCCGATCGACGAGTCGGCGGTGTCGGCGCAGCCGATGGTGACCCCCGAAACCCGTTCGGGCCTGTGGACTCCGGGTCCGATCAATGTGGACGGCTGGCGCTAGCTGATACGAGAAAGGGCCGGTGTCGCACCCTCGAGGGGGTGGGACACCGGCCCTTTTCCGATGATTCGAGCGGTTACGGCCCTGCCGCGCCCTGCAGTTTGCGCACCTGCGCGGTGGTGACGGCCGTGAGTTGTTTCAGGTCCGGCTGTTTGGAGTCGGACCAGGAGATCTGCACGACCGTAGACCCGACCAGCACCACGTTCACGACGGTGTGCAGCGTCAGCCCCTGACTGGTCGTGTTCAGCTGGAACGCCGTGGAGGCATTGCCCGCCTGCGGCTGATCCAGTCCGCCCGCACGGAATTCCACATTGGTGCCGTCGGCGTCCTTGCCCGAGTACTTCGCGCACTCCCGCACCAGCGACTGCACCGTCGAGAACGCCTGTGCCGCCATCCCGTTCGGATACGAGGCGGCGTCGACGTCGACGCTGGCGAAATCGTTCCCGCCGAACTGCGCGGCCGCCTGCCCGGTCGCGCCGGGTACCTGATCGGCAATGGCGGCAAGGACTTTCGCGCACTGCGGCGGATTGGTGGTTGAGCCCGCGCCGGACGTGCTGCCGGGCGGCGGATCGGGGAGTGCGGTGAATCCGCTGGGCAGCGCGGTCACGTCGATCAGGTCACCGCGCAGGGTGATCTCGTCGAGTGCCGCCGCGGCCTGCCCGCTGGGCGGGGCCACGGTGGGCTGGAAGGTCGGCAGCGGCGCGGAACCCTTGGCGCCGCAGGCGGTCAGGGTGAGCGCGAGTGCGGCGGCCAGCAGCGCGGGCCGGGTCAATCCCCCCACGCCACCTCCGTGCGCTGGGTCTGGCGCACCGTGACCGCGGTGTGCGGGTCGCGATAGGTCTGGTTGCCGCCGATGGTGACGGTGCCGGAGACCGGCAGTGGCAGACCGAGATCCACGGTGATGGTGCCGGTGCCGTGCATCAGGTAGTCGACGATCTCGAGTTGCCCGGCCTGGTTGGGCAGTTGCCAGACATTGACTTTCGGGGTCTGCACCACATCCAGCTGGATGGTGCACTGGTTGCCTTCGCGGTGGGTGAGGGTCGCGGTGGTGACCTGCTCCAGTGGCACGGTGCCCGAGACCTGCTGGCGCACCGTCCACACCGCGCCCTCGCCGATGGCGGCGTCGGGGAACGCGATGGACTGGTACACCGCTTGATAGAAGGCCTGTTCCAGCGCGGCGCGCGCGGCGTCGGAGGTGGCGGGTTTGGGCGCCATGCGCAGGGCGGTGATGGCGCCGAGTTCGGTGATGTCGAATCCGGCGCGCGAGCCGTCGGCGGGCAGCAGGGCCTTGGCCAGGTTCGGGTCGGGGGAGGTGACATTGCCGAGGGTCAGTTCGACGCCGTCGGTGCCGGCTTCCGCGCTGAGCGGAATGGTGATCGACGGCGGTGAGACATCGTGCACCGCCTGCTGATCTATCTGCTGCTCGAAGTGGTGTTCGGTGCGCAGCGTGACCTGCTGGGTGGTGCCCGATTCGAGTGCGGGCCGCAGCGCCGACTTGGGTTCGGCGCCGGCTTCCACGACGGTGGTGGTGACCGCCGGGATGGGCATGGTCACCTCTTTGCCGATGCCCGCGGGCTCGGCGCCGTCGACTTCGGTGGTCGTTTCCGAGTGGTCGCTGCAGCCGACTCCGAAGGCGGACAGCGTCACCGCCAGCACCAGGAGCAGCACCCCTGATCGGGCGGTGCGTACTCGTGGGCGTCGAGGGGAGCCGGTACAGCGTGCGGTGGCGTTCGCCGAGCTGGGGGATGAAGACAACACCGTCACGTCGAACAGGTTACGGCTCGATCCTGATAATCAGCTGGGATCACGTTCGCGTCACGCGGAACGAAAATCGGCGGCCGATACCGTGCCCGCCGTTGCGGTCTCGGCCGTCGGCTCGGGCGAGCGACAGCCGTGCCATGGCAATAGGGAATGATGTCAGGAGTGAGTACCGACCGGCAGCGCGATCCCGGCGCAGAGGAATCAGAGAAGTCGCCCGGCGACAGCGCACCCATCGGCACCCCCGCCGCCGAGGCCGAGCAGGCCGCGGATGCCGGTGTGACCGGCGGGACGGATTCGGAATCGGCTGATACGCGGTCCCGCGAGTCCGGCGAGCCGGATGCCGCGCGCCGCCCGAAGCGCCTGCGGAATCTGCTGCTGGTGGCGGCCGTGATCCTCGGACTCGATCTGCTGACCAAGACCCTGGTGGTCACGTACATGACGCCCGGCAAACCGATCTACCTGATCGGCGATTGGGCGCGGCTGCTGCTGACCCGCAATCCCGGCGCGGCGTTCTCCATGGCCACCGGCATGACCTGGTTGCTGACCCTGATCGCGGTGGCGGTGGTGGTCGGCGTGATCCGGATCGGCCGCACGCTGCGGTCGCTGCCGTGGGCGTTCGGTCTGGGCATGGTGCTGGGTGGCGCGCTGGGCAATCTCATCGATCGGCTCTTCCGGGCGCCGGGTCCGCTGCAGGGACATGTGGTGGATTTCGTGGCGATCGGCTGGTGGCCGGTGTTCAATGTCGCGGATTCGTCGATCGTGTGCGGCGCGATTCTGCTGGTGGCCTTGACGGTCTTCGGTTTCGAGCCGGACGGTTCGCGCATGCACCGCGCTTCCGCCGACGACAGCACCGAGGAGCGCACCGCATGAGGGAAACTCGGAGCATGCCCGTGCCGGACGGGCTGGACGGCATGCGGGTCGACGCCGGATTGTCACGGCTGCTGGGCCTTTCGCGCACCGCGGTGGCGGCCATGGCGGAGGAGGGCTCGGTCCAGCTGGACGGCGTCGCCGCCGGCAAGTCCGATCGCCTGACCGCGGGCGCCTGGCTGGAGGTCGAATTCCCCGAGCCCAAGCGGGAACTCACCGTCGAGGCCACGCCGGTGGACGGCATGAAGATCCTCTACGCCGACGATGACATCGTCGCGGTGGACAAGCCGGTCGGCGTCGCGGCGCACACCGGCGTCGGCTGGACCGGGCCGACCGTGGTGGGCGGGCTGGCGGCCATGGGCTACCGCATCTCCACCTCGGGCGCGCACGAACGCCAGGGCATCGTGCACCGGCTGGATGTCGGCACCTCCGGTGTCATGGTGGTGGCGCAGTCCGAGCACGCGTACACGCAGCTCAAGCGGGCGTTCAAGTACCGGACCGTGGACAAGCGGTATCACGCTCTGGTGCAGGGACATCCGGATCCGAGCAGTGGCACCATCGACGCGCCGATCGGCCGGGCGCGCGGCAACGACTGGAAGTTCGCGGTGATCGCGGACGGCCGCCCGTCGGTCACGCACTACGACACCATCGAGGCCTTCCAGGCGGCGAGCCTGCTCGACATCCATCTGGAAACCGGTCGCACACACCAGATCCGGGTGCACTTCTCGGCCGTCCGGCATCCCTGCTGCGGTGACCTCACCTACGGTGCGGACCCGCGGCTGGCGGAGCGGCTCGGCCTGGAACGGCAGTGGCTGCACGCCCGCCAGCTGGGTTTCAACCATCCGGCCGACGGCCGCTGGATCGAGATCACCAGCGAATACCCCGCGGATCTGGAACACGCGCTGGACGTTCTGCGCGGGGCATAGGCTGCCGAGCATGGACGTGTTTCGGCTTCCGGCGGTGCGCAATGTCGTTTTCGCGGTCGGTGCCGTCCTGATCGTGGTGCTGGTCCTGGTTGCCGGGTGGGCGGTGAAGCCCGACAACGGGGTCATCGCCACCGATCGCCTCGGTCCGGAAGACGGTGTGGCGGTGACGGATTACCTCGCACACGCGCAGACGACACTGCAGGGGAGCGACAAGGACGAGCACTGGGCGCTGGTCTCGTTCACCGCGGGCATCACGGCCGAGCAGATTCCGGGGTTCGCCTCCGGCGTGCGCGTGTCGGAGGTCGTCTTCCACACCTACATTCCCGGCGTCGCCACCCCGATCGTGACGGTCGATGTGCCCGCCGGTGACGCGGCCGCGGTGGCCTCGGAGAAAGCGGCTGCCTACCAGGTGGATTCGCTGACGGCCTATGACGATCGCAGCAGCGCCGTCAAGAAGGTCGTCACTTCCCGGCTGCGCGCCGACTGTGCGTGCGTGGTGGGCCTGGTGGTGCGCGCCCCGCTGGATCGGCTGCGAAACCTGGCCGCGCACAGCGGGATTCGCGCGGTCGAGGCGCTACCGGCCGACGCCTCGACGTTCGCCGTGGCGCCGCTGCTGCCGGAGCAGACGGATCATGTCGGTCCCGGTACCGACGGGGCGTCCGTACCCGACAACTGATCGTCCACGGTGAGTTCACGTGCGCCCGTGGCGATCTCGGTCGCGGTGGCGAGGTCGAAGTGCAGTTCGGTGTCGGCGTTCGCGGCGGGCCCGTCGTGGTGGGTGATGCCGTCGGCGTCGATGACGTAGTGCAGGACGGTGTCGCCGATGTGCACGGTGACGGTCCCGGCCGGGATCAGATGAGCGATGGCCCGGCCGAGGGGGAGTGCGAACCAGTGCGCGCGCACCGCGTCGGTGGCGCGGCGTTCACCGAGTTGTGCTGTGCCCCAGAGGGAGAGCGCGTCGAGAACGGGCCGCAGTGCGCGCCCGTCGGGGGTGAGTTCGTAGAGGGCGGTCCCGGCGCGGGGCCCGGTCTTGCGGCGGATGAGAATCCCGTCACGTTCCAGATCCTTGAGGCGGGCGGCGAGCATATCGGTGCTGATGCCCGGGAGGTCGGCGAACAGGTCGCTGTATCGGCGTGGACCCGAACACAATTCGCGGACGACCAGCAAACTCCAGCGGTCGCCGACGAGATCGAGGGCGCGGCTGACGGCGCAGTAGTGGTCGTAGCTTCGGCGTGGCACGCTCTCCACTGTAACCAACAACTTGGAATATCCAAGTGCAAACTTGGAAGTTCCAAGTAGAGTGGTCGGCAACCGTTCCGAGAAGGGGATGTCCATGCAGGTCAAGCAGTCGAGCAAGTTGGCGGGAGTCTCGTACGAGATCCGTGGCCCGGTAGCCGATCACGCCGCGCGCCTGGAGGCCGAGGGCCACCACGTGGTGAAGCTCAATACCGGTAACCCGCTGCCCTTCGGGTTCGAGGCGCCCGCGGAGATCCTGCAGGACATCGTCCGCAACCTGCCGGCTTCCAGCGGCTACTCCTCGTCGAAGGGCCTGCTGTCGGCGCGGCGCGCGGTGGTGCAGTACTACCAGACGCTCGGCCTCACCGAGGTCGACGTCGAGGACGTCTTCCTCGGCAACGGCGTCTCCGAACTGATCATGATGGCCATGACCGCCCTGCTGGAGAACGGTGACGAAGTCCTCGTTCCCGCACCGGATTTCCCGCTGTGGACCGCGGCCACCGCGCTCAACGGCGGTCGTCCGGTGCACTACATCTGCGATGAGGAATCCGACTGGTATCCCGATATCGCCGATATCGAATCCAAGATCACCGACCGCACCCGCGCCATCGTCCTCATCAATCCGAACAACCCGACCGGCGCCGTCTACCCGCCGGAGGTCCTGCGCCGGATCCTCGAGGTAGCCCGCCGTCATCACCTGGTCGTCTTCTCCGACGAGATCTACGACAAGATCACCTACGACGGCATCGTCCACACCTCCACCGCCTCCCTCGCCCCCGACCTCCTGGTCCTCACCTTCTCGGGCCTGTCGAAGGCGTACCGCTGCGCCGGTTTCCGCTCCGGCTGGCTCGTGGTCACCGGTCCCACGCAGCATGCCGAGAACTACCTCGAGGGTCTCACCATGCTGGCCGGCCTGCGTCTCTGCGCGAACGTCCCTGCCCAGCAGGCGATCCAGGCCGCGCTCGGCGGCCACCAGAGCATCCACGATCTGACCCTGCCGAGCGGTCGCCTCGGCGATCAGCGCGACCGGGCCTGGGAAGCCCTCAATGCCATCCCCGGCATCAGTTGCGTGAAGCCCAAGGGCGCGCTCTACGCCTTCCCGCGAATCGACCTGTCCGTCTACCCGATCCACAACGACGAGCAGTTCGTGCTGGACCTGCTCCTGCAGGAGAAGCTCCACATAGTTCAGGGCACGGGCTTCAACTGGCCTCGCCCCGACCACTTCCGGATCGTCACCCTCCCGCACGCCGACGACCTGGAAGCCATCATCGAACGCATCGGCCGCTTCCTGGCGACCTACCGTCAGTAGCGGACTGTTGCCTACCCGGTAGCGGCGGAATCGCGCCCGAGCAGCTCGCGGGAAAGCACCCCGGCCACCAGGTTTCGACGCGGTCGAGGGACCAGCCGCGCTCGTCGGTGAGCACGAGGTAGGCGTCGATATTGCAGAGCACGGCGTAGATGTCGAGCGCGGCGGCGAGATCGAGCCCGGGGCGCAGCGAGCCCGCAGGCCAGGACTCGCGCCGCCGCCGAACGCCGCGAGTCCATGGCAGGTCTGTGGGCGCTGAGCAATGTCCTGTTCGGCTTCACCCAGCTCTTCCTCGCCACCGCACTGCTGGGCTTCACGGCCACGGGAGCCCTGACCTCGTCCTGGCTGACCGTCGTCGGCTATGTCAGTGCCGCGCTGCTCTTCTGCTCCGCCTCCGCCGCGCCTTACAACGCCACCGCGACCTCCCGCCTGGCCTTTGTCGGGGGCGTCGGCTGGATCGGGTGGGTCACCTGGATCATCGCCAACAGCATTGCCCTGCTCCGCCTCTGATGCGTCCGGACAGTGCGGCGGGCGCCCGTCGGGGAGACGCCGGTCACCTCGGGGCGCCCGCCTGACCCGCGCGCGAGTGTGGAACGGCTAATGTTCATCGGGTTGCTGTTGGTATGCCGGTCTGTGGAATGAGGTGTGATGCACTGGGACCAGATGACCGCCACGCCCGATGACCTGCGAACGCGGACCACGCGGCTGCGCTGCGGTGTCAGTCAGCTCGGGATACTGGAGTCGATCTTGGAGGTCGCCGACGGGCCGTGGCTGGGCGCCATGGACGCCGATGGCCGCGGCACCGCCGAACTGCGGATGCATCTCGCGGGCCAGTACCGGCTGACCGCGGTGGTGAGCAGCGCCGGGAAGCTCAATCACGTGCACATGACCGCGCCCCGGCGGCGCGGCGGCGAGCGCATCCTGTCCTCGAAGGCGGCCCTGCGCCGCGGTTTCGACGAGAACCACAAGCTGCCCAAGCAGAACGCCTGGCTCGACTACGTCCTGGACTGGGTCAGCGCCGCCAGCCAGGCCGTCGGCCGCCCCGCCGTCATCCAGTGGCGACTGGTCGGCGCGGACCGTTCCCTCGCCGCCATGGACGACACCATCGAGAGCCTCCGCGCCAGCCTCCGCGAACGCGAACAACTCCGCGAGGACCTGGCCGGCGAGATAGCCGACCTCCGAGCCGAACTCGTCGCCCTCACCACCGGCGTGGACGCCACCCGGCCCACGGGTCAGCCGGCCGACCACGAGGACGCCACCGACCATTTCGACGGCGCCCTCGGCGCCCTGCACGACGCCTGGCACACCGAAGACGAGGCACCCGCACCCGAAAACCCCACCGCGACCCAGGAATACGCCGCAACCGGCGAACCGGCCGCCCCGCCCGACGCCTTCGCCGAGTTCAAACCCGCGCCCGCCATCGAGGAATCCCTGACGGCCGACGATCCGGCTGCCGGCACCCAGCGGTCGGTGGTGGCCGAGGAGCCGATCGAAGTGGACGAGCTCGCGATGGTCGAGGACTCGGCCGCAGTGGAGGATCCGGCCATAGCGGACGAGCTGATCGTGGTGGAAGATCTGCCCGCCGCCGAGCAACCGGCTGCCGTCGGGGAGTCGGCCGCCGCCGAGCAACCCGCCGCTGTCCAAGGGCTTGTTGCGGCAGCGAGGTCGGATGCTGCCCATCTCGCGCCGTCGGTGGTAGCCGAGTTCGCGGCGCAGTCCGCCTATGGGTCGGAGTTTCCGGCCGCCAACTAGAGGCGTTCCGGGGTAGGGTGCCGGAAGTACCGCCGGGTCTTGTTTTCGGGCGCTGAGCTGGGCTTGTATATCTCGTATATCTTCGGATCGAGGGTCGATCGGGGGTGGGGATCTGGCACTGTTGGCGGGTGTCTGATCAGGATCTTGCGATGTTCGGGTTCGCTGGGGTGCAGACGCCGGTGGAACGCGGGGGTGGGCTGCCGCTGGGGCGGCGGGTGCTGGCCGAGTTTCTCGGGACGGCGCTACTGGTCACCGTGGTGGTGGGGTCGGGCATTGCGGCGCAACAGCTTTCGCCCGCCGATGTGGGGTTGCAGTTCTTCGAGAACACGACCGCCACGGTGTTCGGGCTGGCGGTGATCATTCTGGTGTTCGGGCCGATCTCGGGCGCGCATGTGAATCCGGTTGTGTCGCTGGCCGATTGGTTCGAGGGACGCCGGAACGGGGGCGGGCCGAGCGCCGCCGAGCTGACCGGATACATCGGTGGTCAGGTGCTGGGTGGCGTCGCGGGGGCCATGCTGGCCAACAGCATGTTCGATCGGGCGCCCTGGCAGATCTCGACGCAGGACCGCGTCACCGGCGGGCATCTGATCGGCGAGATGGTCGCCACGGCAGGGCTGATCGCGGTGGTCGCCGGGCTGGCCGGGCGCAATCGATCGCTGATCGCGGCGACGGTCGCCGCGTATATCGGCTCGGCCTGCTGGTTCACCAGTTCGGGTTCCTTCGCGAACCCGGCCGCCACGATCGGCCGCATGTTCTCCGATTCGTTCGCCGGCATCGCCCCGATCTCCGGGCTCGGCTTCATCGCCGCTCAGTTGCTGGGGGCGTCGCTCGGCGCGGCCGTCATGACCTTGCTCCGCCCGGATCGCCCCTGATCGCCTTCGGGTGTGTCTGCCGAGGTCGTGCCGCCGCGGCGGTTAGCGTCGGTAAATGGACTCGCTGGTTCAGCGAATACTGAGCTTCCCCGCGATCTGGACGTACGTCGTGGTGGGCCTGCTCGTCATCGGCGAGGAGGCCATGGTCCTGGGCCTGCTGGTCCCCGGCGATACCGCCGCCATCCTGGCGGGCGTGGCCGCGAGCCGCGGTCACCTCGGCATTGTCACCACCCTGATCCTGGTGGTGGCGTCCGCCATCGTCGGTGCGAGCGTCGGCTATTGGACGGGCCGCTGGTACGGCTCCCGCATCCTGCGCTGGAAGATCTTCGAGCGCTACCGCAAACAGTTCGACCAGGCGGGTGACTTCCTGCGGCGGCGCGGTAGCTGGGCGGTGCTCTTCGGCCGTTTCAGCACTTTCTTCCGCACCATGCTGCCGCAACTGGTGGGCATGTCGCCGATGTCGTACGGCCGCTTCCTGATCGCCAGTGCGGCGGGTGCGATCATCTGGGGGTCGGCGCTGGTGCTGGCCGGATACCTGGTGGGTCAATCCTTCACCGCCATAGCCGAACGCATAGATACCGATGCGATCATCGTCGTCCCGATCATCGCGATTCTCGGTCTCGTCTACTGGAAGGTGCGGCAGCACCGCCGTGCCGCGGAAAGCGCACTCGATGACGACTGATCTCACCTACGCCCCGCCCGGCGTGACCTACCCCGGCGACCCGAGCTGGCCGGTCCTGCCCGGATTCCTCCGCTTCGAGCAGACGGTACGCATCGGCCACGGCGACGAGTTCTGGCAGCGCACGGCCGAGGAAGTACTGCGCTGGGGTGTGAAGCGCCGCAGCGGATTCCGGGTCGCACTGTGCGGCGGTGCGCAGGTGCCACCGCCGGGCAGCGCCGAGTTGCGTGTCCGCCCCGGCGCCGACTACCGCATCACCGCGAGCTGGGGCCCGTTCGCCGTGCACGAGCCCGCGCGGGTGGTCGCCGTCGTCGAGGCCGCCGACCGCTGCGGATTCGCCTACGGCACCCTGCCCGGGCACCCGGTGTCGGGTGAGGAGGCGTTCATCGTGCACCGCGATGCCGAGGGCGCCGTCTTCCTGACCCTGCGCTCACTGACTCGCCCGGCGCCGAAAGGGCCGTGGCGCTGGATGTTCCGGCTGCTGCTGGTCGCGCAGCGCCGCTATCGCCGCCGCTACCTGATGGCAATGGTGGACCGGGCGGACGGCCCGCGCTGACTAGCCGGCCGCCCCGCGCAGTTGTGCGATTGCCCGCACGTCGCCGTCCACCGCGAACCACAGCGTGAGAGCGTCCGCGCTACGGCTGGTGTGCAGGTCGAGCGATTCGCCGTAGCGGATCGGCTTGTTGTACTCCAGCACGAACCGATGCGGGCCGCGAGTGAGATCGCCTGCCTCGGCGGCGAATTCGTGCACTGCATGCCAGTAGGACGTATTGGTGACGTGCTGGAAATGGTCGACATCGGTGCGCCGCAAGGGGAATCGGGTCGCCGCCGTCTCCGGCAGCGGCGCGGTGAGCCACTGCTGCCAGCGCAGCCGCCGCTCCTCGGTGGTGGTCGACAGCAGGTCGAAGAACTTGTCCTCGACGCGGGACGGGCTCATCGTCTCCTTGTTCATGTGGATCCAGAAGCCCTCGGTCTCCACCAGCCCGCCGCCGTCCGAGTCGATGCGGACGCGCATATTGCACCAGCGCGGCGAAATGCCCGAGCACCAGCGGCGTAGTCGCAATTGCGCGGGCCAGGCGATGGGCCGCACCACATCGATGACGGTGCGCCGCGCGATCCAGTGCGGATGCGATTCCAGCGCCTCGCAGTGCACGAGGTGGTCCACGCCCGCGTCCTGGATCTGCCGTGCGATGCCGTCGATGCGCAGGTTCTGGTTCTCGTCCATATCGACGGTGCCGAGCCGGCGGGTGACATCGAAGATGTGCCCGCTGCCGGGGACCGGCGCCAGTGCCCGGGTGAGGGGATCGGGTTTGTTCGTGACCGATCCGGGTGGATCCACCAGCTGATTCATCATCGGGCAAACCTCCGGATCTTCCATGCTACGGACGAGAACGGGGATGCGCGCAAACCGTTCCCGAGCGTAGTGCACGGGGTCCGGACCTCCGGTTATTCACCCCAGCGCGGCAGGTCCGGGACGTCCACGCCGAGCAGGTCGAGGGCCCGCCCGGCGGAGTGATCGACGATCTCCTCGACCGATCCCGGATTCAGATAGAAGGCGGGCACCGGCGGCATGATGATCCCGCCCATCTCGGTGACCGCGGTCATGGCGCGCAGATGCGCCATGGTGAGCGGGGTTTCACGAACCATCAGCACCAGCCGCCGGCGTTCCTTCAGCGTGACGTCCGCGGCCCGGGTCAGCAGATTGTCGTTGTTGGCGTACGCGATCGCCGACAGGGTGCGAATCGAGCAGGGGGACACGATCATTCCGGCCGTGCGGAAGGATCCGGAGGCGATGGCGGCGCCGATATCGGCGGGCCGGTAGGCGACATCGGCCATGGCCGCGAGATCGCGTGCGCTCAGTTCGGTTTCGTAGGCCCGCGTCTGCTGTCCGGCCGGGGTGACCACCAGATGCGTCTCGACACCGGCCTTGCGTGCCAGTTCCAGTACCCGCACCCCGTAGGCGATGCCGGTCGCACCGCTGATCCCCACCACCAAACGCTGAACACTACTCACCGATCGAGCATTCACCGGGGTGCGTCGATCATCAATGGGAGAATCGCGGAGAATCGATAAGCGAGAGTGATCCTCGATGAGAAGGGCCTGGAGCCGATGGAGTTGACGGCGGAACAGCGGGATCGCGCCGCGGGTGTACTGCTCGGGACGGCGGCGGGCGACGCGCTGGGCGCCGGCTACGAGTTCACCTACCCGGGCCCGGACGCGGCCATCGGCATGATCGGCGGCGGTGGCTTCGACTGGGAACCCGGCGAGTGGACCGACGACACGTCCATGGCCATGGCGGTGGCGCGCGCGGCCGCCACGGCGGGCAATCTGCACGAGGAGTCCGGGCTGAACGCGGTGGCCGCGGAGTTCGTGGCCTGGTTCGATTCCGGCCCGAAGGATATCGGCAATCAGACCCGCGAGGTGCTGCGGTGGCGCAGCCCGACCGGGCGCGAGATGCAGATGCGCGCCCACGACCTGACCGGCCTGACCGCCGGCAACGGGTCGCTCATGCGTACCGCGCCGGTGGCGCTGGCCTATCTGGACGATCCGGAGAACTGCGGTAAGGCCGCGAAGGTGGTCAGCTCGCTCACCCACTACGACATGCAGGCCATGCAGGCGTGCAAACTGTGGACGCTCGGCATCCGGCACGCCGTGCTGCACGGCACCTACGACGGTGTGCGCGAAGCGCTTTCGATGGTGGACGCCGGATTCTGGGAACCCCTGCTGGACAAGGCCGAAACCGGTTCGCCCGCGGATTTCCCGAAGAACGGCTGGGTGGTGCACGCCCTGCAGACCGCGTGGTGGGCCATCACCCACACCGACACCCTGCCCGCCGCACTGGAACTCGCGGTGCGCGCCGGCGGTGACACCGACACCACCGCGGCCATCGCGGGCGGCCTGCTGGGCGCCCGCTGGGGCGCCGCGGCCGTACCGCCGGAGTGGCGCGAACTCCTGCACGGCTACCCCGGCTGCCGCGCCGACGATCTGGTGGCTTTGGCCAACCGCATCGTCGACCGTTAGCCCGGCCGGACCGCGGCCCGGCGTATACAGGTGCGGATGGCGCTGGTCAGTCCGGCAACCGGACCACGCCGTCCAGGTAGCGGCGGCAGCGCCCCGACATCCGCACGCGGTCGCCGGCGAGCGTGCAGCGGAGCGTGCCACCGCGCTGAGACAGCTGGCGGGCGACGAAGGTGGTGCGGCCGAGCTCCTTCGCCCACAGCGGCGTGAGTTGCGCGTGGGCGGAACCGGTTACGGGGTCCTCGGGAATGCCCTGCGCGGGTGCGAAGAAGCGGGAGACGAAGTCGACGTCGGTGCCCTCGGCGGTGAGGATGGCGGCGCGATGCATGGCCGGGAAGGCCGAGAAGTTCGGGTGTGCCTCGCGCACTTCGTGTTCGGCGGTCACGACCAGCACCAGATCGGTGCCGTCGAAGGCGCGCACGGGCCGCACGCCGAGCGCGGTGGCCAGGGCGCGCGGAACCTCGTCGTGCACATCGATTTCCACCGAGGACACCGACGGCAGGTCCAGCACCAGTTCGTCGCGGTCGCGGTCCACGCGTAGCCAGCCGCTGCGGGTGTAGAAGTGCACGCGGTCCGCGCCGGGATGCATATCGTCGAGAATCTGTGCGGCGGTGGCGAGGGTAGCGTGCCCGCACAGGTCGACCTCGACGACGGGCGTGAACCAGCGCAGGTGGAAGGCGGGCGAGTTGTCCGGCGGCGCACCCGCTTCCGGCGGTAGGACCGAGGTGTAGAAGGCCGTCTCGGCGAGATTGTTCTCCTCGGCGAGTTGTTGCAGCAGCTCGTCCGGCAGCCAGGTCAGCAGGGGCATGACTGCTGCCGGATTACCCGAGAACGGTGCATCGGCGAACGCGTCGATCTGATGCAACAGGACCTCCATGTGGCTCAAGGTACCTGCGATTTCACCGACTGCCCAGGACAAATCCGTTCCCGGCGAGCCAAACCATGCGACCAGTTGGAATGGAAAATGGCGGTGCCAGAAGGGAAACGGCAGCACATCCGTGGGATGTGCTGCCGTTCCGGGTATCCGAATACCGCTGGTGTCAGATCTTTTCGGCCGCGGGCGGCAGGAGATGCGGTGACTCGCCCGTGAGTTTGGCGCTGACCCACCACGCCACCTCGACCAGCACCACGCCGATCGCGCCGCAGACCACCGCGGAGGTTGTCAGCGACGCGTTGCTCGGATCCAGTTTGAAGAAGTGCCGGGTGAAGGGCACGGCGAACAGAATCAGGTAGCCGGCAATCGAACCCGCGATCAGGATCATCTTCCACCAGTTCCACGGCCGCGCCACGATGGCCAGCACCCACACCGCGATGATCAGCAGCGTGATCAGCGCCGTGGTGCCGGCCTGCACCTTCGCGGTCTCGCCGGCATGTGGTCCCTTGTAGGCGATCAGGTAGGAGATGAACGTCATCACGCCGATCACCAGGCCGGAGGGAATCGCCAAACGCATGACGCGGCCGACGAATCCGCTGCGCGCGCGTTCGTTGTTCGGCGCCAGCGACAGGATGAACGCCGGGATGCCGATGGTGAACCAGGCCGCGATCGTCACGTGGCGGGGCAGGAACGGATAGCCGATCGACTCGTAGTGGAAGATCTGCGACCCGATGCCCGCGATACCCACCAGGAACGCAAGCACCACCGAGTACACGGTCTTGGTGAGGAACAGGTTGGAGACGCGCTCGATATTGCCGATGACCCGCCGGCCCTCGGCCACCACGTAGGGCAGTGTCGCGAACCTGTTGTCCAGCAGCACGATCTGCGCCACCGACCGGGTGGCCGGGCTGCCCGAACCCATGGCGACGCCGATATCGGCATCCTTCAGGGCGAGGACGTCGTTGACGCCGTCCCCGGTCATGGCGACGGTGTGGCCCCGGGACTGCAGGGCGCTGACCATGGCCCGCTTCTGATCCGGGCGCACGCGGCCGAACACGGTGCGCTCCTCCAGCACATCGGCCAGCTCCTGCTGATCGGTGGGCAACGTGCGGGCGTCGACCGGATTGTCCCCGCCGGCCAGGCCGAGCGAGGAGGCCACCGCGCCCACCGACACGGCATTGTCGCCGGAGATCACCTTGGCCGAGACGTTCTGGGAGGCAAAGTAATCCAGTGTCTCCTTGGCGTCCGGGCGCACCTTCTGCTCCAGCACCACCAGCGCCGCCGGGGTGACCTGGCCGGGCGCGTCGGGCGCGTCGACCGGCCGGTCGCTACTCGCCAGCAGCAGCACGCGCAGGCCCTTGGCGCCGATCTCCTGTGCGGTGGCGGCGATCTCGGAGTCCGGATCCAGCAGCACATCGGGCGCGCCCATCAGCCAGTTCCCGTGCTCGCCGTAGGACATGCCGCTCCACTTCTTGGCGGAGGAGAACGGCGCGAGCCCGGTGGCCTGCCAGCCCGGCGCGTCCGGCAGGGCCTCCTTGATGGCGAGCACACTGGCGTTGGGCCGCGGATCGTCGGCGGCCAGCGCGGCCAATACCTGACGCAATTCGTCGCTGCCGCTTGCCTTTCCGTCTTCGGCGGCGGCCGCGACCCGGTCGCCGTCGACCTCCCGGATCTCGGCGAGCCGCATGCCGTTCTCGGTGAGGGTGCCGGTCTTGTCCGCGCACACCACATCCACCCGCGCCAGCCCCTCGATGGCGGGCAGCTCCTGCACCAGGCATTTGCGCGCGCCCAGCCGGACCACGCCCACCGCGAAGGCGACGGAGGTCATCAGCACCAGGCCCTCGGGCACCATCGGCACCAGTGCGGCCACCATGCCGCTGACGGCGGGCCGCCACGATTCCTTGGAGGACACCAGCTGGTTGTAGATGGACAGCAGACCCGCCGGAATCAGCAGGTAGGTAATGACTTTCAGGATGGTGTCGATGCCGCTGCGCAGTTCCGACTTCACCAGGGTGAACTTGCTGGCCTCGTCGGCGAGTTTGGCCGCGTAGGCGTCCTTGCCGACCTTGGTGGCCCGGTAGGCGCCGGAGCCGGACACCACGAAGCTGCCCGACATGATCTGCGCGCCGAGGAGTTTGTCGATGGGGTCGGCCTCGCCGGTGAGCAGCGATTCGTCGACCTCCAGCAGTTCGGATTCCACCACCTCGCCGTCCACCACGATCTGGTCGCCGGGTCCGAGCTCGATGATGTCGTCCAGCACCACTTCCTGCGGTGCGACCGACTGCGCCTTGCCCTCGCGCCGCACCACCGGCTTGGCCTGGCCGACGATGGCGAGCTTGTCGAGGGTGTTCTTGGCGCGGATCTCCTGGATGATGCCGACCGCGCTGTTGGCGATGATCAGCAGTCCGAACATCCCGTCGATGATCGATCCGGTGGCCAGCACCAGAATGAACAGCACGCCCAGGATCCCGTTGATCCGCGTGAACACGTTCGCCCGCACGATATCGCGGACCGAGCGGCTCGCCCGTTCGGGAACGTCGTTGGCCAAGCCGTCCCGTCGCCGTTGTTCGACCTCTGCCGAGGTCAGTCCGGTCGCGGGCGCGGGTGGGTGTGTCTCTGCCTGCGCGGTGATCGACATGCCAGACAGCCTAGAGGGTAGCCGTTGGATTGCCGGTCTATGCAGGTGAGCGGCCTGCCGCGGGCGCGGCCCGGGCCCTGTCGAATCGCGCGTCCGCATTGTCTGGTTCTGCCGATTTGCTGTGACAGTGCTTTCCGGTAGATAGCCACCCGTTCCCCGGGCAGTAGCTGCCCGCTGGGATACGGAGATGTATGCGGCGGGATACTTTCGCGGGCTAACGTTGTCCGGTGGGTGATGGACGAACGATCCCGGCCGAGGTGAGCACCGGTACCCGGCGCCGGGCGAGTGGGCGGGAGGCGGGGATCGCGTTCGGGACGGGCGCGTATTTCCTGTGGGGATTGTTCCCGGCCTTCTTCGGACTGCTGTCCTTCGCGAGCGCGGGGGAGGTGCTCGCCGAGCGGATCCTCTGGACGCTGGTCGTCGCGCTCATCCTGCTGCTGCTCGCGGGCCGGTTCCGGGAACTGCGCAGTATCGACCGGCGCACTTGGGGTTTGGCGGCCGTCGCCTCGGCGGCGCTCTCGCTGAACTGGGGCACCTATGTGTACGGCGTGATCTCGAAGCAAGTGGTCGAGTGCGCCCTCGGGTACTTCATCAACCCCCTGGTGACGGTCGCGTTCGGCGTCATCATCTTTCGGGAGCGGCTGCGCCGGACCCAGTGGGTGGCACTGGCTCTCGGCGCCCTGGCGGTGGTGGTACTCACCGTCGATTACGGTCGGCCGCCGTGGATCGCGCTGATCCTGGCGTGCTCGTTCGCCACGTACGGACTGGTCAAGAAGGTGATCCGGTTGGACGCGCTGCCCGGCCTGGCCGCCGAGGGACTGACCGCCGCGCCGTTCGCGCTGATCGCCGTGCTCGTCATGGGCCTGACCGGGCATGCGACCTTCGGTTCCAGCGCGGGACATACCGCCCTGCTCATGGTGACCGGACCGGTGACCCTGGTGCCGCTGCTCTGCTTCGCGCTGGCGGCGCCCCGGGTCCCGTTGTCCACCATGGGCCTGCTCCAATACCTCACGCCCGCACTGCAATTGACGTGGGGCGTGGCGGTGGGACACGAACCGATGCCGGCCTCGCGATGGGCGGGGTTCGCCCTCATCTGGCTGGCATTGGCCGTGTTCACCGGCGACGCGCTACGCCGTGCGCGCCGCTCCGGGCAGAATCGTCACTGACGCGGGACCTGCGCCCGCTGCGCGAACTCGTCGGTATAGGTCGCGTTCAGGTCGATACGGTCGCGAACGGGCTGCACATTGCGCGAATACGCGCCGAGAATGCGGAGCACGTTCTCGGCCCCCTCACGTTTCATCAGGCCGTCACCGTTGAACATGCCGACGGAGTCCCGGATCGACTTGACGTACAGCTTCGGGTCGCCGCCCGCGTACTGCGCCGGCATCCGCGCGGCGATCTCCTCCGGTGTGTGCGACTTCATCCACTGCAGTGTCCGCACAAAGGAATTCGCCAGTTTCTGCACGATACCCGGATGGCTCGCGACCGTATCGCAGCGCATGTAGAGCGAGGCCGCCGGGTAGAGCCCGCCGAGCGCGTCCCGGGTGCCCTGCTCATTGCGCATGTCCACCAGGACCTTCGCATCCCCGGAGCCGACCATCTTGGCGACGGTCGGATCGGTGGTCATGCCCGCGTCGATCCCGTCGTGGTTCATGCCCGCGATGAAGGTCTGGCCGGCACCGACCTTCACCCGCGTGTAGTCCGACGTCTTCAGCCCCGCCTGACCAGCGAGGGCCTGGGTCAGGAAGTCGGTGGACGAACCCAGTGACGTCACACCGAGATTGCGCCCCCGGAAGTCCCGGGGCGAGGTGATCGATGCGGCGTCCGCCTTGGACACCAGCTCCACCTCACCCGGCACATCCGCGAGTTGCACCACTGTCTTCAGGCATTGGTCCTTGGCCTGCAGATCGATGGTGTGGTCGTAGAACCCCACCACCGCCTGCACATCGCCGGTGAGCAGCGCGGTCTCGGCGGTCGCGCCGGACTGTTCGCCCAGCAGCGTTACATCGATATCGCTGTCCTCGAAGAACCCCAGCCGCTGGGTCAGCATCGCGGGTAGATAGATGACCTTCTCCAGCCCGCCCACCATGATGGTGACCTGGGGCCGCCCGTTCGCCATCGGAATCCGCCGGGAGTCCCGGCACCCGGTCACCAGCAGCAGCGCCGAAACGGCCAGCAGCACAACGGCGATGTGTTTGCGATACGTCACGCCTCACACCCCGTGGCCCGCGGCGGCCTGCGACGGACGCCACTTCAGCAATCGGTTCTCGGCGAGCCCGATCAGCCATTCGGCCACCAGCGCCACCACGGTGATGACGATCATGCCCGCGTAGATGCCGGCCGCGTCGAAGGTGCCCTGCGCATTGCTGATCAGCAGCCCCAGACCCTTGCTCGCCCCGGCGTATTCGCCGACCACCGCGCCGATGAGCGCGAACCCGAAGGCGGTGTGCAGCGAGGACAGGATCCAGGTGGTGGCGCTGGGCAGCACGATGGAGGTCAGCACCTTCATGCGGCTCGCGCCGAGGATGCGGGCATTGTTGATGACATTGCCGTCCACCTCCCGCGCCCCGGTGAAGGCATTGAAGAACACCGCGAAGAACACCAGCACCACCACGGTCGCCACCTTGGACTGCAGTCCCAGGCCGAACCAGATGATGAACAGCGAGGCCAGCACGATGCGCGGTACCGCGTTGAGCGCCTTGATGAACGGCGCCAGCACATCCGCCCAGTAGCGGGAGCGGCCCAGCAGCACGCCCAGCACCACTCCGGCCACGGTGCCGATGGCGAAGCCCAGCACCGCCTCCTCGACGGTGGTGAACAGCTGCAGCCAGAGGGAGCCGAATTGCGTTCCCTGCGTGAACCATTCGACCAGCCGATCCCAGATCAGCGACGGCTTGGAATAGAAGAACGGGTCGATCCAATAGGTGGCGGTGAGTTCCCACGAGCCCAGCCACAGGACCACGATCAGGGCGCGCAGCCCCCAGGTGCGGGCCTTGGTCCGCCGGGATTGCGTGCGCACCCGGTCGAGGATCTGCTGCTCGGTTTCGGTGACGATTTCAGTTGTGGCGGAGTCGTTCTCCCGCGCGAGCTCAAGCGACACGGGCGGCGCCCTTCGCGCGCGCGGCCTCGACCTCATCGCGCAGCGTTTCCCAGATCTCCCGGTACAGTTCGCGGAATTCCTCGGTGAGCCGGACCTCCTCCACATTGCGCGGCCGTTCCAGGGTGACCCGGAAGTCGCCGCAGACGGTGGCGGGGCTCGCGGTCATGACGACGACCCGATCTGCCAGGGCGATGGCCTCTTCCAGATCGTGCGTCACGAAGATCACCGCGGCGTTCGTGCCCGCCCAGACCCGCAGCAGTTCGTCCTGCATGAGCTGGCGGGTCTGCACGTCGAGCGCGCTGAACGGCTCGTCCATGAGAATGATCTCCGGATCGTTGACCAGCGTCTGCGCGAGTGCCACGCGCTTGCGCATACCGCCCGACAGCTGATGCGGGTAGTAGTTCTCGAATCCCGCCAAGCCGACCTTGGCCACCCACTGCGCCGCGCGGTCGCGGGCCTGGCGCCGCGGGATGCCCCGGAATTCCGGCCCGAGCGCCACATTGTCGAGCACCGATTTCCACGGCAGGACGGCATCCTGCTGGAACATGTAGCCCACCCCGTCCGGGATGCCGTGCACATCGTCGCCGCGTACCAGGGTGCGTCCGGCGGAGGCGGGTTCCAGACCCGAAACCAGTGACAGGGTCGTGGATTTGCCGCAGCCGGTGGGACCGACCACCGCGACGAATTCCCCGGCCGCGACCGTGAAGTTCAGGTCGCGCACCGCGGTGTGGATGCCACCGCCCGTTCCCGGGAATCGCTTCGTCGCGCCCCGGAGCTCGATGAGTGGGATGTTCATTTGTACTCCTGTTTCCGCGCCGTTCATCCGGCGTTGAACAGAAGCTACGTGGCGCCCGTCACATCGAGGGGGGTTGTGTGAGTTAGTCGCACAAGTAGCGATAAGGACGTTTTGCGCATTCTGATCGTCTGGTTTGCGGGGGGTTATCTAGACTTACGGTCGTGTTCTTGCTCGGTCCCCGATCCGTCCGGCTACGGACTCAGATCCTGCTACTGCAGGTGGCAGTGGTCGGGCTGACCGTTGGGCTGGTTTTCGGGGTCTTCGCCTACGTGAGCTGGCAGCGGCTCTCGGACGAATACGCGCAACGCGCACTGTCCATCGCCCGCACTGTCGCCTCCGATCCGCAGGTGCGCACGGACGTGAACCGTTATGCGGATATGCAATTGAAGCCCGGGCCCGAATTGCGGCAGGAACTCGCGGCCGGCGCACTGGAAACCATGGCGAACGCCGCGCGGCAGCGCACGGACGCGCTGTTCGTGGTCATCACCGACGAAGTGGGTGTCCGTCTCGCGCATCCGGATACGGACCGCCTCGGCGAGAAGGTGAGTACCGACCCTTCCCGTGCTCTGGCCGGCTCCGAGTTCACCATCCGGGAACACGGCACGCTCGGCGATTCCGTCCGTGCGAAAGTGCCTGTGCTGCAACCCGATTCCGGCAGCCGCGTGGTCGGTGAGGTGAGCGTCGGCATCTCCACCGAGGCCGTGCACGCGCAACTGCTGCGCGATCTGATCCGGGCCGGACTGCTCATCGTCGGCGCACTGGCGGCCGGCGTCGCGGGCTCGGTATTGCTGTCCCGGCGCTGGCACGGCCTGACCCTCGGACTGGAACCCGCGGAACTGGCCGAACTCGTCCGCGAACAGGACGCGGTATTGCACGGCATCGGTGAAGGCGTGGTCGCGACCGACGCCGATTGGCGCGTCACCGTCGTCAACGACGAGGGCCGCCGCCTGCTCGGCATCGATCCGGCGCCGGGCGCCGAGATCGACGAGATCGGGCTCACCCCAAGGGTTCTGGAGGCCTTCCGCGCCGCCGACGGCCGGCCCGTACAGGCGGCGGTGGGCGAGCGCATCGTGGTGCTCACCGCCCGCAAGGTCGCGCGCTACGGCCGCCCGCTCGGCGCGGTCCTCAGCGTCCGCGACCGCACCGACGTGGAATCCCTTACCCGGCAACTGGATGCGGTCCGCTCCATGAGTACCGTGCTGCGCGCCCAGCGCCACGAATTCGCGAATCGCCTGCACCTGCTCAGCGGCTTGCTGCACACCGGCCGCCCCCGAGACGCGGCGACCTATCTCGACGAGCTGCTCGGCTCCGGCCCGCTCGGCGCGCTGCTGCCCGGTATGGAGACGTTGCGCGACCCCTACTTGCAGGCCTTCCTCTCGGCCAAGGCGGCCCATGCCCGGGAACAGGGCGTGCAACTCCGCCTGGGACCCAATACCTGGGTGGAGGCCGCCGTTTCCGCCCCCGTCGACATCACCACGGTGCTCGGCAATCTCCTGGACAACGCCATCGAGGCCGCCAAGATCGGGCAGTCGCCGGAGAAGATCGTGGAGGCGGAACTGGTGCAGGAAGGTGAAACCCTGCACATCACGGTGGCCGACAGCGGCGACGGCGTACCCGCCGACCTGGTGGATTCGGTGTTCGTCGAAGGGGTGTCGACGCGGTCGGGGGAGGGCATCGCGGGCGGGCGCGGCATCGGATTGGCGTTGTCACAGCATGTGGCACGGGCGCGCGGGGGAGACGTGCGCCTCACGGACCCCGGCCGGCGCGCGCCCAGCGCCGGTCTGAACGACGATGGAAGGACGTTGCAGGGCGCGGAATTCATCGCCCGGTTGCCGGGCGTACTGAGTGAGGGAGAACCGGCGTGGGCCGAGGAGATCTGAACGTCCTGGTCGTCGATGACGACTTCCGGGTCGCCAACCTGCATGCCGGGATTGTCTCGGCATTACCTGGATTCACCGTCGGAGCGACGGTGACGACCGTGGCGGCCGCACGCGCCGCCATCGACGAGCACGAATTCGACCTGGCACTGGTCGATGTCTATCTGCCCGACGGCTGCGGTGTCGAACTGGTGCGTGAGCTCCGCTTCGACGCCATGATGCTCACCGCCGCCATCGAATCCGATACGGTGCGCGCCGCACTGTCCTCGGGTGCGCTGGTGTATCTGGTGAAACCCTTCGATCATTCGACACTGGCGGCGCGGCTCGCGGCCTACGCGCGCTACCGCCGCATCCTTTCCGAGGAGGAGGTGTCCTCCAGCATGGTGGACGCCGCCCTGGGGGCATTGCGGCCCACTGGAAGTCCCGTCGGCGGCGCCGTGGCCACGGTCGGCTCGGCCGCGCTCTCGCCGACCAAAGACCTTGTGCTGCAAGCGGTTCAGGGCGCCCTCGAACCCATGTCGGCGGCTCAGGTGGCCGCCGCCATCGGTATCTCGCGCGCCACCGCCCAGCGCTATCTGGCGGCCCTCGTCGGCACCGGCAGTCTGCGCATGCAGCTGCGCTACGGCAGCACCGGCCGCCCCGAACAGGAGTACTCGGCGCCCGCGCCGGCGCGCGGTATGTGACCGGCGATGCGGCTGTTACGGCCGTGAAAACGTCTGAATTTTCTGAGCGGCGCCACTGCGTGATCCGCAGTGGCGACCGCCTCGGGCCTGCTGGGGATTTCGCGCCAGGGGCGTTGTGAAGGGCTGTTTACACAACTGAATCCGAAGGCAATCGGCCATTGCAGCGACGGTTATCGAAGTGTATTTGTTACCTACCTCACAAACCCGCCGCTGATCGGATCACTCCATGACAGACCTTCGGGATCCCGCCTCGGGCACCGCTCCACCTGCCGCCACCCCGCCCGGCCCGACGGCCCTGAAACGCACGATCGGCCCGGTCGGCGGCACCCTGCTGACGCTGAGCTGCCTGACCCCCGCCTCCTCGCTGTTCGTGATCGTGCCCGGATCCTTCGCGACCCTGGGCACCGGCACGGCCCTCGCTCTGGTGATCGCCACCCTGCTCTGCGTCGCGGTGGCCTTCTGCTATTCCGAGCTGGGCACGCTGATCCCCAGCGCGGGCGGCGAATACGCCATGGTCGGGACGCTGGTCGGCCGGTTCGGCGGCTGGCTCGCCTTCCTGCAGGCGCTCGTCGTGGTGATGATCGTGCCGCCGATCATGGCCATCGGTACCGCCCAATACCTCGCGCCGATCGTGACCGTCGACCCGAAACTGCTCGGCGCCGCGGTGATGCTGCTGTCCACCGTGATGGGCCTGCTGGATCTGCGCGCCAATGCCTGGATCACCGGATTCTTCCTGACCTTGGAGGTGGTGGCGGCGGGTGTCGTTGCCGCACTGGGGTTCGGCCACACCCAGCGCTCCGCGTCGGTGCTGCTCCATCCGATCGTCGGCGGTTCCGGTACGGCGGCCGCGGTGTCGGCGGGCACCCTCATCGCGGGCCTGGCCGCGGCACTTTTTGTCACCCAAGGCTTTTCGACGGCGGTCTATCTGGCCGAGGACATGGAGAACCCGCGGCGCAACGTATCGCGCACGGTACTGGCCACATTGGGGATCGGGGTGGCGGTGATCCTGATCCCGGTCGTCGCCATCACGCTCGGCGCGCCCAGTCTCGACGCGCTCACCGGCGGGGATATCGCCGCCATGGTGCAGCAGTGGAGCGACAAGGGTGTCGGCACCTTCGTGAGCCTCTGTATCGCGCTGGCCATCGTGAACGCCGCGATCGTCATGGTGATCCAGAACTCTCGCGTCCTGTTCGCCTCGGCGCGGGACAACACCTGGCCCGGTCCGGTGAACCGGCTGCTGGCCGGCACCAGTAAGCGGTTCGGTGCGCCCTGGTTGGCCACGCTGGCGGTCGGCATTCCGGGCGCGGTCCTGTGCTACGTGCCCGTGGCCACGCTCAGCGGCGTGACCGGCGTCGCGGTGGTCACGCTGTACGGATCCGTGGCGGTGGGTGCGCTGTTCGCCCGGCGTGCGCCGCACGGCAAGGCGGCGGCCTGGCGAATGCCCTTGTGGCCCTTGCTGCCGGTGCTGCTGCTCGCGGCCCTCGCGTACGTGCTCACCCAGCAAGTCGGCCGGGATCTGATCATCACCGCCTCGATCACCGTGGTGGGCGCGCTGTACTGGCTGCTCTACCTGCGGCCCCGCCGGGCGACGCACTGGCTGATCATGGTGCCCACCGAGCCCCCACTATCCACGGCTCGACATGAAATACGCTGATTTGCTAGGAATTCAGTGGTGCCATTGCCCCAAGCATCACCAGCTCCAAGACGAAACGCCCTTCGGGCCATAGTGATCTGCTTGCTACTGGCCCTTCCGGCAGTCCCCTCGCACGCCGAGACCCCAACGGATTCCTACCTGGACGCGCTCGCCGACGCGGCGCCTGCACCGGTCCTGCAGTGGGCCGATTGCCGTGACGGATTCTCTTGCGCGACAGCACAAGTACCGCTCGACTACGCGCAGCCCGGGTCCCGCACCATCGGCTTGTCCCTGATCAAACTTCCCGCCGCCGATCCGGCCCGGCGCATCGGCACCTTGTTCGTCAACTTCGGCGGCCCCGGCCGCTCGGGCGTGCAGCGCCTCCGGGAACGAGCCCGCTGGCCGTGGCTGTTCTCCGAGGCCCTGCGCGCCCGCTTCGACCTGGTGTCCTGGGACACCCGCGGCGTCGCGGACAGCGCACCGGTGCGCTGCTTTCCGGATGCCACGGCACAGCAGCTGTTCCTCACCGCCTATCCGCCACTGCCCGGCGCCGCCGACGGCGAGCGCCCGTTCTTCACCGCCTCCAAGAGCCTGGCCGAGCAATGCCAGGCGAATGCCGGCGACCTGCTCCCGCATGTCTCGACGGTGGACACCGCCCGCGATCTGGATCTGCTGCGCCGCGCGGTAGGCGACGAAAAGCTCACCTATCACGGCATTTCCTACGGCACCTACCTCGGCGCCCTGTACGCCAACATGTTTCCGGGCCGGGTCCGGGCCATGGCGCTGGACGGTTCGCTGGACTTCCGGGGCAATGCGGGCATCGATACGGTGGACCAGCCGATCGACACCCGGCAGGACGTCGCCACCGGCATCTCCGGCACCTTCGACGCCATGCTGAGTTCCTGCACGGCCGCAGGACCCAAATGTGCGTTCTCCGAAGGCAACCCGGTGGACAAATGGCATCGGATCATCGATCGCGTACGCCGCGAGCCGATCGCCTGGGACGGCACCCGCTACGACTACAGCGCCGTGATCACCGCCGCGGGCGCGCTCTCGAATCCGGCCGCCTGGCCACAACTCGCCGACACCCTGCAGCACCTCTACGACCTGCGTGACACCCCGTACCGTCCGGAAGACGCACTCGCCGAGGCGATGTCGCTCGTCGGCCGCGCCGCCGAGATCGGCACCGGCAGCGCCGGCAATGCGAACACCTACGACGACAACTACACCGAGGCCTTCGACGCCATCCAGTGCGGGGACAGCCGGGTGCCGCGTGACGAATCTGTCTACAGCGCACTGGCGGTCAGTGAAGACCAGCGCGTCCCGTACTTCGGCCGACTCGGTGTCCTCGGCGCGATGACCTGCGCCTACTGGCCGCAGACCGCGGTGCGGCCGTACTCCGGTCCGTGGGATCGGCGCACTGCCGCACCGATTCTCGTCATCAACGGCCGGAACGATCCCGCGACGCCCCTGGCAGGCGCCGCGGCGGGTGCGCGTGAGCTTGCGGACGCACACCTGCTGGTCATCGAAGGCGCCGGCCACAGCAGCATGTACGTGCACAGCACCTGCGCCGAGGCGGCCAAGCGCGAATACCTCATCGCCGGAACGCTTCCACCCGCCGAGGCGACCTGCCCCGCGGACGGCAATCCGTTCGAGCGAAACTGACTCAGCTCAGGGTGCGACCGCGACGCCCAAGGTCAGCGCGCCGAAGATCTTCGGGGTGGCCGGGTGATAGAAGCTGTCCACCTCGCGGAACTCGAAGCCGGCGGCCTCGACCAGAGCTCGGATCTCGCGGTCCAGGTTGCAGCCGCCGGCCAGCGCGTGCTGGATCGGGTTCAGCCGGTGCTGCCAGGTCCGGATGCCGGCGTCGGGGGCCAGGCCGTGCTCGACGAAGTGGAAGGTGCCGCCGGGCACCAGTACTCGCCGCACCTCGGCCAGCGCCGCGCCCGCGTCGGGGATGGTGCACAGCGTCCAGGTGGACAGCGCCGAATCGAAGCTGTTGTCCGCGAACGGAAGTGACTGCCCGTCCAGGCCCGCGCGTTCGATGGGGACGGTGCTGGCGGCGATGCGTTCACCGGCCAGGCGCCAGCCGAGGTCGGCAGGCTCCACGGCGCTGACGGATTTCACGGCCGCGGGGTAGAACGGCACATTGCGGCCCGAGCCGAAGCCGATCTCGAGCACGCGCCCGTGCAGTTGATGGCAGGTTCGCTCCCTGGTGTCGTTCATGCGATTCGACCCGCAGGTCAGGTCGACGAGCCGCGGCAGTACCCGGTCTTCGTAGATTCCCACGGGTCCACTCTCGCAATCGGATCGGTTGTGCGCCAGTACCCGGGTGGCCGGATTCGGCGGGCCTACTCGCCGGAAGTGGTGTGCGTTCCCGGTGATCCGCGCAGTCCGGTGTGGCGTGAATACAGTCCGGGATGGACTCCCGAGGGCAGTTCGGCATGCCGTGCGATCCGCAGCAGCAGGTCCGCGAGCTGTGCGCGTTCCGCGTCGGAGAGCGGCGCCATGGTGTCGGCCTCGAGCCGGTCGGCCTGTTCCTCGGCCTGCCGCAGGATGGCGCGCGCGGTATCGGTGAGCTGCACCGCGTAGGCGCGCCGATCCGCCGGATGCCGGCTGCGCTGTACGAGTCCGCGGGCCTCGAGGTCGTCGATGAGCCCGACCATGGCATTGCGGTGCACATTGAGCCGGTTGGCCAGTTCCTGCTGGCTGATGCCGGGGGTGGCGCGCAGGTGGGACAGCACGCCGAAGTGGGCGAGATGCAGGCCCAGCGGGGTGAGGGCGAGCGCGAGCCGGTCGGCCACGTGCTGTCCGATCTGGGACATCAGGAACACATTGCGGTCGTCGAGCTGCATGGGGATGAGGTTAGCAATCATCGAAGATTGTCATATAAGAACATTGTCTCCGATAGTGACAATCACTAGTGCGTGCAGCTACCGTCGAAGCATGGCGAAACCGATTCAGCACACGATGAGCGGCCTCGAAACGCCGGTCACCCTCATCAACGCGTTCTCCGTGCCCATGAGTCAAGAGGCACTCTTCCTCGAACACTGGAAGGCCAATGCCCGCTGCATGTCCGGCGCACCGGGCTTCCTGCGCGCCCGCATGCACCGGGCGGTCAGCGAACAGGCCGAACTCACCTATATCAATGTGGCCGAATGGGAATCCGGCCTCGCGCTCGACGAAGCCCGGCGCAGTCCCGAGTGGCTGGAGTCGGTCCGCGCGATGAACGAGGACCCGGGACTGACCTTCACCGCCCGCCCGATGCCCTACCAGGTCGTCGTGGACGTCGCCCCCGGCGACCCGGTGCGCTAACCGTTCGGCGGGAAACGCTGGGTCAGCCAGGCGGTGATGTACGTGAGGACCTGCGGATCGATGGTGATCTGGATCTTCGCGTACTCGTCGGGCGTGCCCTTGTCGGCGGGCTGCATCAAATGGTTCAGCCCGTCGAAGACATGCACGGTGGCATCGGGGTCCTTGGCCAGCAGCGCCCGCATGGGCCCCTCGCTCTGCGCGGGCGGCACCTGCAGATCCTTGCTCCCGAAGAAGGCCAGCACCGGCATCCGCAGGGCCGAAAGCGCCGGCGCTGGATCATAATTCGACAGCGCCTGCATGTAGATCGACACCGACGCGTCCACCGCCTCGTTCGACTGCCGCTCGTCGGCCGGGAGGCTGTCGTTGTATTGGTGCGCAAGCGTTCTGGCGGCCTCCAGATCCCCGACGCGGAGGACGCTCGCCAGCGCGGACTGGTAGCCGATCTGTTTGCCGATCACATCGGGCTGCACGCCCTGCGCGGTGAGAATGAGCTGCGTCTGCTCCTGGATCACATCGGAGCCGGGCACCGCGGGCCCGGCCATGAGAATGGCGAAGGCCACCCCGCTGTCGGGTCGCGCGGCGTACAGGGGCGCGAGGTAGCCGCCCTCGCTGTGCCCGAGCAGACCGATTCGCTTGCCGTCGATTTCGGGCCGGCCGCGCAGGAACGCGACGCCCGCGCCGATATCGTTCGCGAGGTCGTTGTAGTCGGAATCCTGCAGATCCCCGCCGGTGCCGCCGACCCCGCGCTTATCGCTGCGCAGCACCACGTATCCGGCGCGGGTGAGGGTGTCGGCCAGCAGCAGGAACGGCTTGTGGCCCAGGATCTCCTCGTCGCGGTCGACCGCGCCGCTGCCGGGAATCAGCAGGACCGCGGGATGCGTGCCGGGCGTGTTCGGTTCGGTCAGCGTGCCCGCGATGGTGATATCGCCGCTGCGGTAGGTGACATCCTCGGACTTGTACGGGAACGGCGGTCGCGGCTGCTGCGGGCGCGGCGGCAGCTCGACCCGGCCGTGGGTCAGGTTGAGCGGGAAGGTCTTCCCGCTCTGGGTGAGCCGCCCCAGGATGCTGTCCGAGCCCTTATCGTATTTGCCCTGGTAGGTCGGGTTGCCCGCGACCTTCGGCAGGGCGAAGGTGACATTGTCCTGATCCGCCTTCACTTCGGACAGCGGCGCGTCCGCGATGCCCTGCAGCGGAATGTCGATGGTCGCGGTCCCGTCCTCGGTGAAGGTGACCCCCACCGCGATCGGATCGTTCGGGACCTCGACATTGCCGTGCCAATCCCCGCTCACCCGCACGGCCGGCGCGGGCTGCTGCGCGGAGGAGGAGCAGGCCGCGGCCGCCAGCACGACCACGGCGAACGATGCCAGTACCAGAGACCGCAGCGTACGCATAGGCACAGCGTATGGGGGTCACGCCCCCGTCACCGTTCAGACACTCGAAATAACTACTGGGCCAACGGGAATAACTCTCCAAGTTACGTCATTGCCGCGGGCGGCCCGCAACTCGTACCGTGTATAACGTGAGCAACGTCGCTTCAGCCCCGGAGATCGCGGCACTACCCACCGGTGTGGGCGGTATCGCGGCTCCCGAATTCGGGCCGCTGGTACGCACTTTCGCACGGCTGATGGGCGGGCGTTCCGGCGCCGGGGGCGCGCTCACGGTGCACCGGCACGGGGAACCGCTGGTGGAGATCTGGACCGGCGAGGCCGGGCGGGCCGGAGCCTGGGGGCCCGATACCGGGGCCGTCATCTTCTCCGCCACCAAAGGCATTGCGGCGACCGTCATCCACCGGCTCGCCGACCGGGGACTCCTCGACTACGACGCACCCGTCGCCTACTACTGGCCCGAGTTCGCGGCCAATGGCAAGGAACGAATCACGGTGCGGCAGGTGCTGTCCCATCGCGCCGGGCTGTACGGGCTGCCCGAGATCGCGAACGGTCTCGACGAGGTGCTCGACCACCGGCTCATGGAAGAGCGGCTGGCGGCGGCGAAACCCGATCATCTGCTGGGCGTTCCGACCTATCACGCGCTGACCTTCGGCTGGCTGCTGGCCGGGCTGGCGCGCGCGGTCACCGGGCGCGGCATGGCCGAGCTGTTCCGCACCGAGATCGCCGAACCGCTGGGCACCGACGGCATTCATCTGGGCCGGCCGGCGGCGGGCTCGCCGATCACCGCGGCGGGCTTCCAGGGCAATCGGCTGGACTTCGTGGGCTCCACGTACATCTCGCTGTTCCTCGGCCGCGCCTACGGGCTGCCCGGTTCGCTCGGGGCGGCGTCGCGCGCGCTGTTCCTGCCGGGGCTGGAGGCGTTCCTCGACGGGGATGAGCCGCCGATCCTGGACACCGAACTGCCCGCGGGCAACGGCGTCTGCACCGCCACCGGACTCGCCACGCTCTACGGCGCGCTCGCGAGCGGCGGCATGCACAACGGCCGGCGATTCCTGTCGGCGGAGACCGTCAAGGCGATGCGGCAGGTGGAGAGTTACCGGCTCGACCACGCGCTGTTCTACATCCCGATGATGTGGCACATGGGTTATCACTCGCTTCCGGTGCCCGGCGCGTATTCGGGCTTCGGTCATATCGGACTGGGCGGCTCCTTCGGGTGGGCCGATCCGCGGTCCGGACTATCCGTGGGGTTCGTGCACAACCGGCTCTCGCTGGGTGCGCTGACTTCCGATCAGATGGCGTCGGCGTGGGTGCTGCCGCTGGCGGTGCGGGGTGCTCGTGCAGCGCGCCGCACCGCCACCCTCGCCGAGTCCGTCGCGGCCTAGACCGCCGGGCCTCCGCGTGGCCTCGAGTGCTGCCGGCGTGACCTCGAGCACGACACGCGGAGGCCGCCACGCCGTTTGCCGCGACTGCGCCCGCGTGCCTTCGAAACCTGTCCGTGGGGCCGCATAGTATGTCTGCGTGTCAGCCTCGCCGGGATCATTCGTCCATCTCCACAACCACACCGAGTACTCGATGCTCGACGGCGCGGCGAAGATCACGCCCTTGTTCAAAGAGGCCACGCGACTCGGCATGACGGCGGTCGGCATGTCCGACCACGGCAATATGTTCGGCGCCTCCGAGTTCTACAACTCGGCCAAGAAAGAGGGCATCAAGCCGATCATCGGCATCGAGGCCTACATCGCGCCGGAGTCCCGGTTCAACACCAAACGCGTGCTCTGGGGCGACCCGTCGCAGAAGGGCGACGACGTCTCCGGTTCGGGTTCGTACACCCACATGACCATGGTCGCGGAGAACGCGACCGGTCTGCGGAACCTGTTCAAGCTGTCCTCGCTGGCCTCTCTGGAAGGTCAGCTCGGCAAGTGGTCGCGCATGGACGCGGAGATCATCGCCGAATACGCCGAGGGCATCATCGCCACCACCGGCTGCCCGTCCGGTGAGGTGCAGACCCGCCTGCGCCTGGGTCATGAGCGCGAGGCCCTGGAGGCTGCCGCGAAATGGCAGGAGATCTTCGGGCCGGAGAACTTCTTCCTCGAGATCATGGACCACGGCCTGTCCATCGAGCGCCGCGTCCGCGAGGGCCTGCTGGATGTCGGCAGGAAGCTGGGCATTCCGCCGCTGGCCACCAATGACTGCCACTATGTCCACGAATCGGACTCGGCCAATCACGAAGCGCTGCTGTGTATTCAGACCGGCAAGACGCTCTCGGACCCGACCCGCTTCAAGTTCGACGGCTCCGGCTACTACCTGAAGTCGGCCGAGGAGATGCGCGCCCTCTGGGACGCGGAAGTCCCCGGCGCCTGCGACAACACGGTGCTGATCGGTGAGCGCGTCCAGTCCTACGACGATGTCTGGTCGCACCGCGACCGGATGCCGATCTTCCCGGTTCCCGAGGGCGAGACACAGGCCAGCTGGCTGCGCAAGGAGGTCATGCGCGGCCTGGATCGGCGCTTCCCGCAGGGCGTTCCGGGCGACTACATCACGCGCGCCGATTACGAGATCGGCGTCATCAACGAAATGGGCTTCCCCGCCTACTTCCTCATCGTCGCCGACCTCATCACCTACGCCCGCTCGGTCGGCATCAATGTCGGCCCGGGCCGTGGTTCGGCGGCCGGTTCGCTGGTCGCCTACTCGATGGGCATCACGAACATCGACCCGATTCCGCACGGTCTGCTGTTCGAGCGCTTCCTCAATCCCGAGCGCGTCTCCATGCCCGATATCGATATCGACTTCGACGATCGCCGCCGCGGTGAAATGGTCCGCTACGCCACCGACAAGTGGGGCAGCGACCGCGTCGCGCAGGTGATCACCTTCGGTACGATTAAAACCAAAGCGGCGCTGAAGGACTCGGCCCGCGTCCAGTTCGGCCAGCCCGGTTTCGCCATCGCCGACCAGATCTCCAAGGCGCTGCCGCCGCCGATCATGGCCAAGGACATTCCGCTGTCCGGCATCATGGATCCCGAGCACGAGCGGTACAAAGAGGCCGCCGAGGTCCGCGAGCTCATCAATACCAATCCGGACGTCAACAAGATCTACGAGACCGCGCGCGGTCTCGAGGGCCTGATCCGCAATGCCGGCGTGCACGCCTGCGCGGTCATCATGTCCAGCGAGCCGCTGACCGACGCGATCCCGGTGTGGAAGCGCGCGCAGGACGGCGCGGTCATCACCGGCTGGGACTACCCGTCGTGTGAGGCCATCGGCCTGCTGAAGATGGACTTCCTGGGCCTGCGCAACCTCACCGTCATCGGTGACGCGCTGATCAATATCAAGAACAACCGCGGCATCGAACTCGACCTCGACACGCTGCCCCTGGAAGACGCCGCCACCTACGAATTGCTCGCGCGCGGTGACACTCTCGGCGTGTTCCAGCTCGACGGTGGCGCCATGCGAGACCTGCTGCGCCGCATGATCCCCACCGGCTTCGAGGACATCGTGGCCGTGCTCGCGCTGTATCGCCCCGGCCCCATGGGCATGAACGCCCACAACGACTACGCCGACCGCAAGAACGCGCGCCAAGAGGTCAAACCCATCCATCCGGAGCTCGAGGAGCCCCTGAAGGAAATCCTGCGTGATACCTACGGCCTGATCGTGTATCAGGAGCAGATCATGCAGATCGCCCAGAAGGTCGCCGGGTACTCCCTGGGCCGAGCCGATATTCTGCGCCGCGCGATGGGTAAGAAGAAGGCCTCGATCCTGGAAGCCGAATACGAGGGCTTCGAGCAGGGCATGGTGGAGAACGGTTTCTCCAAGCCCGCCGTCAAGGCGTTGTGGGACACCATTCTTCCGTTCGCCGGGTACGCGTTCAACAAATCGCATGCCGCCGGGTACGGCCTGGTGTCCTTCTGGACCGCCTACCTCAAGGCCAACTATCCGGCCGAGTACATGGCCGGTCTGCTCACCTCGGTCGGTGACGACAAGGACAAGGCCGCCGTCTATCTGGCCGACTGCCGCCGCCTGGGCATCCAGGTGCTGCCGCCGGATGTGAACGAGTCCCAGCTCGAATTCGCCTCCGTGGGCCATGACATTCGCTTCGGCATGGGCGCGGTGCGCAATGTCGGCGCGAACGTGGTGGCCTCGATCATCGCGGCCCGCAAGGAGAAGTCGAAGTTCACCGACTTCTCCGACTATCTGAACAAGATCGACGCCATCGCCTGCACCAAGAAGGTCACCGAATCCCTCATCAAGGCAGGCGCTTTCGACTCGCTCGACCATCCCCGCAAGGGCCTGCTGCTGGTGCACTCCGACGCCATCGACGCGGTCATGTCCACCAAGAAGGCCGAGGCCATGGGCCAGTTCGACCTCTTCGGCGGGCTCGACGCGGATGACTCGGTGGCCAGTGTCTTCAATGTGAAGATCCCCGAGGAGGAGTGGGAGACCAAGCACAAGCTGGCGCTGGAACGGGAGATGCTGGGCCTGTACGTGTCCGGCCACCCGCTCAACGGCGTCGAGCATGTGCTCGCGGCGCAGTCCGACACCCATATCCCGGCCATTCTGGAAGGCGATATCAAGGACGGCACGCAGGTCACCATCGGCGGCATCTTCGCCAATGTCACCCGCCGCGTGAACAAGAACGGCATGCCCTGGGCCTCCGCGCAATTGGAGGACCTCACCGGTGGCATCGAGGTGCTGTTCTTCCCGCAGTCCTATTCGGTGTACGGCATGGATGTCACCGAGGACGCCATCGTGCTGGTGAAGGCGCGCGTCTCCGCCCGCGACGACCGCATCTCGCTCATCGCCAACGATCTGGTGGTGCCGGATCTTTCGTCCATCGGCGTGGAAAAGCCGCTCTCGGTGATCATTCCGACCCGCCTGTGCACACCGGACAAGATCGGCGCGCTCAAGCGGGTGCTGAGCAGCCACCCCGGCACCGCGAATGTGCACATCCGCCACGTCGGTTCGCGGGACCGGACCACCATGCTCAAGGTCGCCGACAACCTACGCGTCTCGCCCTCCTCGGCCCTCATGGGCGACCTGAAGGCCCTGCTCGGCCCGGGCTGTCTCGCCAGCTAGCCTCCCCGGACTCGGCACTCTACGCAGGTAGGGTGCCGAGCATGGCGCGCAAACTCGGGGTGTTGCTGAGTATCGGCCTATTGGCGGCGGTCGGCGCCTGCGACAGCGGGCCGCACCATGTCATCAAGACCGTCACACCGTCCGCGGTGGTGAGCGCGCCCGCCGCCGAGGCGGTGGTCTCGGCCGCGCCCGGCGGGCTGCAGTTGCGCGGCAAGCCGTGGTGGCCCGCGGGTTTCAACGGACCGCAGCTGGCGACCCGGTACTCCATCAATTACGGCTGCGGCGCCGAGGTGGATCTCGATGCCTTCTTCCGCCGGCTGCCGGACCATGCGCTCACCCGCTTCTCGCTCTTCCAGGCCTTCGCGGTGGACAAGAACACGAACGAGCTCGACTTCACCGCCGTGGACGCGGTATTCGCGGCCGCGGAGAAGTACGGCCGCGTCATCCTGCCGGTGCTGTCCGCGCAGACCGGCGAGTGCAGCGACGAGATCTTCAAGCAGCGGCAGTGGTACGTGGACGGCTGGAAGAAGTCGAATCCGGTGGCGGGCCGCTCGGTCATGAGTTTCCAGGACTGGGTGCACACCGCCATCGATCGCTGGCGCAGTTCGCCCGTGCTGGCCGGCTGGGAACTGGTCGGCGAACCCGAGACCAGCATCTGCGGCCGCAGCTGCGATCTCAAGAACCGCACCTGCCCCAGCGATGCCGCACAGGTGCTGCGCACCTTCATGGATCAGGCGGGGGAGATCGTGCGCGCACTGGATCCGAAGCGGCTGATCTACGCGGGCTATGTCGGCGGCAGCCAATGCGGCACCGCCGGAGACGCTTTCACCTTCGTCAGCCAGTCCCCGAATATCGACGTGGTCGAATTCCACGACTACACCGAGGACGGCAATCCGCTGCCCGGCGATGCCAACAATGGGCTGGCCCGCCGGCTGACCCAGGCCCGCGCCATGGGCAAACCCCTGCTGATCGGCGAGATCGGCGAATACGCCGGCTCCTGCGACAGCCTCGACCAGCGCCGCGACATCATGGACAAGCGCATCACCGGCCAGCGTGCGGCAGGTACCGCCGGCGCGGTGATCTGGGCCTTCGTCCCCGATCCCCGGCTGGATCAATGCACCTACGACGTCGGCCCGGATGATCCGCTCTGGGACACGGTGGCCAGGGAGATCACCGTCGGCTGACGCTCAGCTGCCGATCACCCGGTACAGCCGCCAGTCCGGCTGGCCCGCACCGTCATTGGGGATCTCCAGCTCCAGGGTGGCGATCTGCGCGCCGTTCTCGTACATGGTGGGGTAGCGGCGATTGATCGCATCGGAGGTGCCGCGGCCGGTATTCGGCACCGCCAGCAAGTATTTCACCCCGCGCTCCAGCGGCTGATTGAGCGTGCGCACGAAATCGCGGTCCGAGGGAATGACGAACCGATCCGGATGCTGCGAGGCCACCAGCACCGCGAACCCGTACACGGTGTCCATGACGATGGACCCACGCGCCAGATGGTGCGCGTCCAGGTAGTCGGCCAGCCGCCGCTCGGTGGAGAAGGTGGCGGCGATCCGCGCCTCGTCGGAGTACTTGGCCGACACATCGTTCGGATTCGGGAACAGCACGGCCCCGAGCGCGTACTCCTGCACCGCCATCAACTGACTGTTCATGCCGAGCGCGGTCACCGGCAGCGACGCGACCAGCAGTAGCGCCGCCAGCGCCGCCCCGAACATCGGCACCATCGCCCGATTCGCGGTCTTCACTTCGCCTCCGCCGTCCGCGTACCGGCCCAGCCGCAGACTCGGCGGCATCTCGCGGGCGGGCGGGATCAGCAGCACCAGCATGGCGACCAGCGGGATCACCGCAATGTAGAACCGCAGGAACGCGAAGGTGGAACCGCTTGCGTAACTGAGCATCTGGAAGGCCAGCACCGCCCCGCACAACAGCAGCGGCACCATCACCTGCAGATCGCGGCGCCGGATGGCCAGCGCACCGGTGATGGGCAGCAGCAGCGGCACCGCCGGGGCCAGGATCAGCATGGCCCCGATCGAATACTGCAGCGCCCCGATCGCGTGGCCCGGCGCCTCCGCGCCCGACTGCGCCAGGATCGCGGAATTGCCGTACTGCGAGGTGAACTGCTGGAAGGCCTGCCCGGTGATGAGCCAGCTGGTCGCCGCCCACACGACGAACGCCAGCCCCACCGGCGCGCCGACCAGCACCAGATCCATTGCCGCCCCGGTGAATCGATGTTCGTCGGTACGCCGCCGGTAGTAGCTGAGCACGAACACGAACAACCCCGCCGCGGCCGCCGGGGCCAGCGCGTCGTAGCGCGTCAGATACCCGAGCCCGAGCGCGATCCCGCACGCCACCAGATCGTGCACCCCGTCGGTCCGCACCCAGCGCATGAGCCGCCGCACCGCCCAGCACAGGCAGAACAGGAACAGCGCCTCGCTCATGCCGTTCCCGCCGTAGAACACCACCATCGGATTCAGCGCGAACACCGCGGTGACGATCCCGCACAACCACAGCGGCGCACCGCGATCCGTGCCGATACCCCAGATCATGACCACTGCGCCCGCCATGAACAGCGCGGTCATCACCACCCCGGACAACCCCCACCGGGTGACCCCCGGCAGCCACGGCGCGAACGCCACGAACGGCAACTGCGCCAGCGAGGTCAGCGGCGTGAACACGAAACCGATGGCGGACAGATGCGGATCCCGGCTGAACAACGCCGATTCCGTGGCCGACACCCGGCTCAGCGCATCGCCCATCAGATACCCGCGCCCCGCGGTCAGGAAGGTCCCGGTGACCAGGTACAGCAGCGCGGACCCGGCGAAGATCCAGCGCGGGAACCGGACGGTGCGAGCCCGGCCGCCCCCGGCCGAGGACACCGCTGCGCCCCTCGCCGGGATCGCCGGGCCGCCGGCATCGGCGGGCCTCGAGTACTCGGACCCTGGCACTTGGTGTGCGGCAGTGGTCCCCTGGTGTGCGGCAGTGGTCACTGGGCTGCCTCCGGCGGTGGTTCGTCGTTCGTCTCCGTGGCGGTGCCCAGCCCGTGAAAGGTCTTCTCCCAGTAGGAGGGGTTCCGGATCAACTGCCAGCAGCCCTTGGTGGCGGCAATGGCCATGAGCAGCCAGTACAGCGGTGAGGTCAGGCAGGTCACCAGCAGATCGGGCCGCCCGTTCTCCCGGCAGGCCACCAGATTCATGTACACCGTCGCCGCGTTCCCCAGCACCAGCGCGATGAGCGCCGGGAAGTACACCACCGCTGGGAACATGCGCTCGATCACGTCCGGCTGCCCCAGCACCCACGACAGCGTGACGAACCAGAACACCAGATTCAGGCAGGCGATGATCGGCGTCCCGGCCAGGATCAGCGTGAACCGCAGGAAACTCGCCGGGCCGATCTTGCGCCACAGCGCCAGCGGCCGCCGCGCATGCACCAGCCAGCTCTGCAGATACCCCTTGTACCAGCGGGAGCGCTGCCGGATCCAGTTGATGGCATCCGGATTCGCCTCTTCGAGGGTGATGGAATCGATGACGGCCGTGGAGTATCCGCGCGCCGCGATCCGCACCCCGAGGTCGGCGTCCTCGGTGACGTTGTAGGGATCCCACGCCCCGATGGCCGTGAGCACATTGCGCCGGAAGTGATTCGAGGTGCCGCCCAGGGGAATCGGCGCGCTGCTGCGCATGAGCCCCGGCAGCAGGAAACTGAACCACAGCCCGTAATCCATGGTGAACCAGGCGGTCAGCAGATTCTGCCGCGGATTGTGGAAGGCCAGCTTGGCCTGGATGCACACCACCGACCGCGGCAGCGTCCGGAAGGCCGCCACCACGCGGCGCAGTTGCAGCGGATCCGGAATGTCCTCGGCGTCGTAGATGGTGACGATATCGCCGGTGGCGGCATGCAATCCGTAGTTGCAGGCCTTGGGTTTGGTGCGCGGGTCGGCGGCCGGCACCAGCACGATGGTGATGTGCTCGCTGCCCGCGGTGCCGATGCCCGCCCTGCGCGCCGCCTCGATGGTCGGATCGTCGTCCTCTTCGAGCAGCAGCAGCGCCTGCATCTTGTCCCGCGGATAGTCGATGCCGTTGAGCGCCGCGATCAGATCCCCGACCACCTCGGGCTCGCCGTAGGCGGGGACCAGGATGGTGTAGGGCGGCAGCGCGGATTCCGGTACGGCGCGGGCGGTTTCGTCGTCCACGGTGAGGATGGCGTCCCGCGCCATGCCGCGCGCGAAGATCATGACCCGGTCCACCATGACGGCGGCGTAGCCCAGCGTGCACACCGCCATCACCGCGATCAGCGTGGGCATGGGAAAGAACACCGCGCACACGATCGCCACCGCCACGATGGCCAGCGCCGAATTGCGCTGCCACGGCAGGAAGGCCACCGAGGCGGAGGCCATGGGATCGGTCTCGCGCAGCCCGTGCACGGCGGCGTGCAGGGCGGCGGCGCGTTCGTCGGGGGTGGCCAGGCCGGGGAGTTCACTCATCCTGGCCCGCTCCCGTCCGTACGATCTCGCGCGCTATGCCGGTGAGCATGTCGCGGTCCTTGTGCTCGGATTCCGGGTCGCCCGCATCGGATTCCGGGTCGAGCACCACCGCGTTGCCGCGCAGAATCTGGTTCATCAGGTTCTCGAAGGTAGCGAGCACCGAGGGTTCGGGTTGCGGGAATTCGGCGTCCGGCAGGTGATTGTCGGCCGAGATCAGGCTGATCCGCTGCGCGCCGCCGGGCCCCTGCCAGTACCAGCTCAGCCACGTCCAGCTGAGCAGTCGCCGATCGTCGAGGACGGTATTGAGCCGGGCGGTGATGCCGTGCCCGAGATCGATGCGGATGGGCGGGCTGACCCGCGGCTGGTTCAGCCGGTACAGCATGAACTCCGGATACCGCTCGATGGTGTGCGCGCTCTCCGACCGGACGATGTCCACCATGATGCGGCGGCGCCGGGATTCCTTGTCCCACGCCGGATTACCGCGCTGCGCCTGCCACTGCTCCCGCACCCAGGTGGTCCGCGATCCGAAGAAGCGCTTGGCCCACGGGTATTCCCGGGCGGCGAGCTGCTGCCAGCCCGGCACCACCGCCGGCGACTGCGCCACCGCCAGCTGTGGCATATCGGGCGAGGAGATGAGGTACTCGTCCGGCACCGAGATGAGCATCAGCAACCCGGTCGAGAAGACCACCGCCGCGGCGGCACTCCACGAGCGTTTCGCGGTATGCGGCAGGACCGCCCGGTCGAGCGGTTTCACCGACCGCCAGCCGCGCTGATTGAAGTACATGACGGTGGTCGCCGTATAGGTCCCGACGATCGGCGGTATCAGCTCGTAGGCGAGCAGCGGCGCGTCCCGGAACCAGGTCCGCATGACGAGCACCGCCACCCCGCCCGCGATCAGCGCGAGGATGCCGCCGGCCAGCGCCCGCCGCCGGGTGCGGCCGGTCGCGATGGCCGCGGCCACCGCCGCCGGCACCAGCATGGCCACCGCGTGCGCGGGCCGGCTGCCGCCCAGGGTGATGACCGCGTAGCGATACAGCACCGGCAAGCACATGAGCAGCACCAGCACCCACACCGGCCAGAACCGCAGCACCGGCCGCAGCCCGAACAACAGGATGGACATGCTCAGCAGGAACAGCGGCGCCGCAACGATATCCAGGTGCAGCACCTCGTATTCGTAGCGGTAGCGCTGCACCAGCAGGCCCAGCAGCGCGGCCGTCGACAGCAGTCCGAGCAGGCCCACGATGATGTCGGTCTGCCGGTCGTAGATCGGCAGTTCCGCGCCGCGGCGCAGCGCCATGCCGACCGCGGCCAGAATGCCCAGCACCGGAATCGCGAACACATAGCCGATATCCGAGCCCTGCTGCACGTCCTCGATCAGTTCCCCGCGCAGATGCCAGAACGCGACTACCAGACTGGCGATGACGATGACGAAGCGCGTCAGCGTCAGCCACGGCACGGTCCGCCCCGGGGCGCGGGATCGGGTGCTGGTGGTCATCGGCCCGGGTCAGCGATTACGTCGTCGCTGCAACAGGATTCCGGCCGCCACCACGAGACCGGCCGCCAGCGCCACCCCGCCGCCGAGCGCCAGCCGCCGCGCCAGCGGAATGGGGGAGTCCTCGGTCCCGGACGCGGTCACCTGCTGCGCGAGATCGGCGGCCGGGTCGAAGAACTCCGGATCCCGGTCACCCGCCTGCAACAGCACCGGACCCGCCAGCCGGAAGGACCGATCCGGATCGGCGAGCAGCCAATTCAGCAGGCGGTCCAGGTGTTCCGGCGCCTGCGTGGAGGTGCCGACCACCACCATCCGCTTACCTGTCCAGGTGGCCTGCAGCGAACCGAACGAGAGCGGCGGCTTCAGATCGATCTTCGTCTCCAGATCGGCATCGTCGCCGTACACGATGAGGGTGTCGCCACTGCGATCCAGCGGCAGCGTGATCGAGCTCGGCAGCCCGCCGTTCGCGGCCACCAGCACCGCGGGCTGATCACTGCGCACCGCCGTATCGAAGGACACCAGCTGCGGCCGCAACGGCACCGCGGTCAGCCGCTGCACGGCGACCAGAATCTGTGCGGCCCGGACGGTATCGGCGAAGCCCGGCGTCTGCAGGCCCACCTGCAACTGCGGCATCAGCGCCTGCGGCACCGCGCCCAGCCCGCCCGGAACCGGTGGCTTCGAGAGCTGGCCCTGCACTTCACCATCCGGATCGATGGTCAGCGTGACCGGCTGTTCCAGCCCGCAACCATGCGTCAGGCCCGCCTGCTGCAGCGTCACGGAGACGGTGGTGAAGCGGGTCAGCAGTTCATTGGGGATGGTGACCCACTGATCGAAGCGTCCCGACGACACCACCGGCCGGGCCGCGATCTGCCGATCACCGATCGTCACCGCGAGCTGCCCGTTCAAGGTGTCGGGCAGCGGAGTGTGATTGCCGTGCAAGTGGACTCGCACATTCTTGGACGGCCGGCCCAGCCGGGTCATATCGATGGCGAAGTCGACCTTCACGTAGCCGATGGCGGTCGCGCTCAACCGCCCCTGCCCGAGTTCCTGCAGGGTGGTCGATTCCGGCGCGAGCTGCGGGGCCACCGGCAGGCCGATCGCGGTGGCCGACCCGGCCATGGCCGCACGCGAGAGATCGCTGGTCAGCAAACGGATCTGGGTGGGCAGCGAATTCTTGTCCCCGGAGACGGTCAGCGACGGCGCCGGTCCACCCGTGACACGCAACCCGGTATCGGAGCCCTCCTGGATCACGATCTGCCGCTCCAGGAAGGCCGGCGGATGATCGGGCGGCGTTGCGCCGGACTCGATTCGGCGGATATCCACCGCTACCGGCTGATTGGCGTAGCGCGCGGTCGCCGCCGCGCTCAAGGCCAGCACCGCGGCACTCTCGGTATCGGACGGGTTCGCGGGCAGGTACATGGTGAGCCGGTTCAGCACCGGCGGCAGGAACTCCGCGACCGTGGTCGGCTGCGTCTCCTCGCCGAAGTAGACGACCGACGCGTCGGTGAGGGTGAGCGGCTGCCCCTGCCAGTCGTCGGGGCAGATACCGGACTCGGGCAGCAGCGACGAAGTCAGCGACACACTCACCGCATTGCCGACCACCTCGGCCCCCGCCAGCGAGATCCGCACGGGCGCACGCGGATCCAGCGGCAGGTTCACCCGATCCAGCAATCGCTGCGCGGACCGGGCCTCCAGCGTGCCGTGCGTCAGCGTGGGCGGCAGCTGCACGGTCCCGGTGATCGCGGCGGGCGCGAGACCCGGCAGCAGCGGCAGCGTCAGGGTCACCTCGTGTTCCCGGCCCGGGAAGAGCAGCGCCTTACCCAATCCGAGGCTCTGCAGCGGGATCGGATTGTCCGCGGGCGCCGCGTTCGCCGCGGGCAGTCCGGGCGCCGGCGTCACCGGCAGCGCCAAGGCCGTGATCGCCGCGGCGAACGCGGCGGTGCACAGGCCTCGAGCGGCAGGCCCCCGGGTCGCTGAGCGGAACACACGCAAGATCATGGTTCTCCTGACGCGGTCGGAGGCCGGATGCGGGCCTATAGCCAAGTGGGATCGCCGAAGACAGCGCCGCTGTCGTCGACGGCCGCGGATTTGGCGTAGACGTAGGTGTATTGGCGAATGGAGACCGGTCCGGCGCAGCTGTTGACCGTGATGTGGAAGTCGCGCACCACGATTGCGACCTGACCACCGGGCAACAGGTCCTTCTCACCGACCGGAACTTCCTTGATCTCACCCGGGGCGAGCGTGAGGTTCACGCTCGGGGTGGCGCTCCAGGCATTGCCGCCACCGAAGGTCTGTGGATTCGGTGGTACGCCCACACCCCACGGTGGTGAGACGAAGGCCTGTCCCGCGAGGCCGGCGGTGCCGTTGTTGAGGTTCACCGAGCAGCCCACGTGATAGCCGGTCTTCAGGCTGCCGCCGGCGATGCCGTCGACCGTGCCGTAGGCGACATTGCTGACCAGGGCCTCGCGCGAGGTGCCCACCATGTTCAGCGGCGCGATCCGGTTGATGGATTCGTTCCGGTTGCCGACGGTGAAGGAACCGAACGCCGATTGGAAGGTTCGCTCATGCGGCGCGAGATCGACGACGTCGGCGTGCGCGGGGAGCGCGCGGCACAGCACGCCACCGACGGACAACAGAAGAATGCCGAGGTAGGAGTGCCGCATGGGCTTCAAAGTAATAGAAGAACCGAATGAATCACCGGCAAGACACGGGCCGACCGGTCGGTCTTAACTGAGTGGAAACCCCGGCGAGCGAGTCAGTGGCGGGCGAGCGCGACGATCCAGCGCAGTGCCGCGACCGTCGCCGCGGCGAGCACCGCGGCCTGGACCGAACCGACGATCAATGCCACCAGCAGTGCGGTGACCAGGGCGCCTGCCAGCGCCTCGAGCTTGTACACCGGCCACGCGGTACCGGCGATATCCACGGTCGCGACCCGCGACCGGGTGCGCTGCGCCTGCGTAGGGTGAACCACTGCCATGATCACAGGGTACCCGGGCGAAGAAAGTTCGGGCAAGCGAACTTTTCTGTCGGGAACATAACAAGAAATGGGCCTGTTGACCCGTTCATGCCACTAACCGGAGAGTACGCACCCAGTCCCTCCGACTGGGCCCGCAGTCAGGCCGAGAAGATCGAGGCGTCCAACGGCGCCGAGGGCGGCACCCACGAAGGCGTGCCCGTCATCGTGCTGACCAGTGTCGGCGCGAAGACCGGAAAGCTGCGCAAGACCGCGCTGATGCGCGTCGAGCACGACGGCGAATACGCCGTCGTCGCCTCGCGCGGCGGCGCTCCCCAGCACCCGGTCTGGTACCACAACCTCGTCGCCAACCCGCACGTCGAACTGCGGGACGGTGAGGACGTCGAGGATTACGACGCCCGCGAGGTCTTCGGTGACGAGAAGGCGGTCTGGTGGGAGCGCGCGGTCGCGGTCTGGCCGGACTACGCCAACTACCAGACCAAGACCACCCGCCAGATCCCGGTCTTCGTCCTCACGCCTCGCTCCTGAAGTAAGGCGTCGCCCGCCGCGCGACCGGGAGTCACGGCGGGCGGCACGGGAAATGCCCCGGTCACCTTGTGGCCGGGGCATTTTCGCCGCGCGCGCCCGGCGCGACGGTGAGACCCGCCACAACGGCCGCGCGGTGCCAAACGGATGATTCGCCCGGTTACGGGCGCTGCCGCGCAGCGCCCGCGAGCTCCCGGCTAGCATGATCCGGGTGTCTGATCCGCTTGTAGTTGCAGAGAAAGTGTCCGGTCCGCTGCCCGAATTGACGGCGGACGAGATCGATGCTGCCGCCAAGCGAATTTCCGATATTATCGAGCCGACGCCGCTGCAACGGATTCCGCGGCTGTCGGCGCTGACCGGGGCCGAGATCTACCTCAAGCGCGAGGATCTCACCGCTGTCCGCTCCTACAAGCTGCGCGGCGCCTACAACCTCATCGTCCAGCTGACCGCGGCCGAACGCGCCGCCGGCGTGGTCACCGCCAGCGCCGGAAACCACGCCCAGGGCGTGGCTTTCGCCTGCAAGGCGATGGGCATCAAGGGCCGCATCTACGTCCCGCGCACCACCCCCAAGCAGAAGCGCGACCGAATCCGCGTGCACGGCGGCGAATTCGTGGAGCTCATCGCCATCGGCGACACCTACGACGCGGCCGCCGAGGCCGCCGCCGACGATGTGGCGCAGACCGGCGCCACCATGGTCCCGCCCTTCGACGATCCGCGCACCGCGGCCGGGCAGGGGACCATTGCCGCCGAATTCCTCGAACAGCTCGGGCGCGAACCCGATCTGGTGATCGTGCCGGTCGGCGGTGGCGGCTGCCTCGCCGGAGTGGGCACCTACCTGCGGGCCCGTTCGCCGCGCACCGCCATCCTCGGGGTCGAGCCGGCGGGTGCGGCCTCCATGACCGCGGCGCTGGTGGCCGGGGGACCGGTCACGCTGCCGGAGATCGATCCGTTCGTGGACGGCGCGGCCGTGCGGCGCATCGGCGCGGTGCCCTATCAGGCCACCTCGCGGTTCGGCGGGCACGTGCGCTCGCACGCCTCGCTGCCGCTGCTGGCCTCGACCGAATCCGCCACGGGCACAGCCTCTTTCCGCATGATCACGGTGGACGAGGGCGCCATCTGCACCGCCATGCTCGAGCTCTACCAGAACGAGGGCATCGTCGCGGAGCCCGCGGGCGCCCTGTCGGTGACCGCGCTGCGCGAGGTGAACATCGAGCCCGGCATGACCGTGGTGTGCCTGCTCTCCGGCGGCAACAACGATGTCTCCCGCTACGGCGAGGTCATCGAGCGGTCGCTGGTGCATCAGGGCCTGAAACACTACTTCCTGGTGGACTTCCCGCAGGAGCCCGGCGCGCTGCGCCGCTTCCTGGACGAAGTCCTCGGCCCGGACGAGGACATCACCCTGTTCGAATACGTCAAGCGCAACAACCGGGAGACCGGCGCCGCGCTCGTCGGCATCGAACTGAGTTCGCCGGACGACCTGGACGCCCTCATGAAGCGAATGGACGAATCCCCGATCCAGGGCGAGCGTCTCGACCCGAACTCCACGGCCTACCGCTACCTCACCTGACCCGTCGCGGTCAGTGCACGTGATCGGCCTGGGGCGCGTCGGGGTTCCACGCGCTTCAGGTCCGCGTCCGTGGCGGGCGGTCAGCGAAGCGAGCCCCAGCCTAGGCACGATGTCGCCCGTGTATGCGATGCAGATTGCGGACGGGGACGCGATGGAACGGGTGAGCGTCGGCGTTGAGACGACGCTCGTCATGGATGGTCGACATGTTCGATCGGTTGTCGGAGACGCCCCACTGCACGGCGGCAACAACTCCGATACAGGAAAGCGCAACAAATACGAACTGAGCCAACGCGGACATGGAATCCCCCAGAGGTGCAGTGTGACAGCAGTTTTAGAACGTCATCAGCCTGCACGGCGAGACATTCCCAGTGGTCAACTGGATCAGCTGCGAGATTGTGAACGAAGGGCCGATATGCCCGTCCTGCCAGACCGGAGCCCATGTCCCGTCGTGGTATTGAACCCAGCCGGCGGGACGTTCTTCGCTGATCAGCGCCAGCGCGTCATCGATTTCCATCGGAATCGGTTCGTGTGTAGGTGTTTTCAGGACTCACGGTGATGACGTCAACCACCTGCCGAAGATCGCCGGGTACGGTGTCGCCCTCGAAGTGCTTCGCGCTCGGAACGAATACGGCTTCGGCCTTGATGCGCGTGATCGTTGCTTTGAGCCCTGCGAGTAGCGGCTTTCCGGTTCGGCCGTCGATGACGATCATCTTCGCGAAGTCGAAACCTCGGAGCGTTGCCGCGCTACGAATCTCCGTCTCGTCCCATGCTTGCCGCGTGCCGCTGATGTCCGATCGGACGTATCCGATCGCGGTTGGCCGAAACCTCATTGTCTACGTCCGTTCTGCTCGGTAACCCCAGCGGCTCTACCGACGCCGGGCGCGCACCTATGACACACCTCATAGTCACGAGGGCTCCAGCGAAACGGAGTCACCGAAAAAACGCCCCCGAATTCCCTGAATGACCTCCGCCACAGGTGGGAGGATTGCTCCGGAACGGTGAATTCGACATCCCCGAAACGGAGGATGCAATGACACAGCCAATCAGCGACGCGGGTTCGACGCTGCCGCGCCGCCAACTCGGCCGGTATCTGCTGGAGTGGCGCACGCGCGCCGGGTACACCCAGGCGAAGGCCGCTCAACTTCTGGAAATGGGTGCAACCAGCCTCGCGCGGCTGGAGAAGGGAGAGAACTCTCGCATCAAGACGCGGGACATACAGGCCGTTTGCGATCTGTACGGCTTGCCGGAGGATCTCGCCGCAGCCCTGGTTGGGCTGGCGAAGCAGGCCAACGTCAAGAACTGGTGGCACCAATACGGCGACCTGATCCCCAAGGACTTCGATGTCTACGTAGGGCTCGAAGCCGCCGCAACCAAAATCGTTACGTACCAACCCGACCTGGTTCCTGGCCTACTTCAGATCGCAGACTATGACCGATCATTGGTCAGCCAGATCTGGCCTGATGATTCCCCTGAAGAATGGCAGCGACGTGTGCAGTTGAAGATGCAGCGTCAGAAGATCGTCACTCGCAAGACACAGCCAGTGATGCTGGATGTCGTGGTCGGCGAGGCAGCGTTGCACCGGGTCGTGGACAACAGGACCATCATGGCTACCCAACTCCGGCATCTGGCAGATCGGTCAGCCCAAGACAACGTTGAGGTCCGTGTACTTCGTTCCGCCGCAGGCTTTCCGGGCGGTATTTCGATGCCTCCGTTTGTCGTGTTGCAGTACGGAGAATCCGCACCCGGTGAGCCCGTAGAGCCCCCTGTTGTGTTCCTGGAGGGCATCGTGGGCAACATGTACATTGAGGACGCGGACGACGTGGCAAGCTTCCTGCGATCGTACGATCGCCTGAGGGGTGCAGCGCTCGATAGTTCGAGCAGCCGACAGTTGTTCAGGCAGTTAGCTAGGGAGCATGAGAGTGGACACTGATCTGTCCGACGCGCACTGGTTCAAAAGCAGCTACAGCCAGGGCGGCGGCGAATGCGTGGAGGTCGCCTACCTGGACGGTGGCATGGTCGGCGTCCGCGACTCCAAGAACCCCGCCGGCCCAGCGCTGGTCTTCACGCCCGGCGAGTGGAGCGCCTTCACGGCGGGCGTCAACGACGGAGAGTTCAAGCGCCCCAACTGATTTCAATCATTAGACCGAATATGCGAGCGTCCCACCTCGGGCGGGGCGCTCGCTTTGTTATTGCCGGCGTGACGGCGTGCGATGTCAGATGTTCAGCTGACCGTCAGGTAGTTCTCGTTGCCGCCGGGCGGTACCGGCGGTCGGGCTCGTCCTCGTAGGACGTGTGTTCGTCCTGTTCGTACATCTCGAACGGAGCAAGTACTCGAGTCAGCGCGGTCTGCACGTCACCGATCGCATCCGGCGGCAAGCACACAACCACTCAGATATGCGCCAAATCCCTTTCCCCTCTGCAATACCGAGCGCCCAGGCTTCCACCCAATCGACAGACCCAGATTTCTGGCCGGTTCGCCGGCCGGAACGGCCCTGCCATCGGCATAGATGATGGAGCGTCAGCCTTGGATGGCCACGGCCAGTTGATCTTCCACCACGGCGCGTTGGCCGACTCGGGCAGCGCGATCAGCGACGGTAGCGTACGTGCTGCCGGCCTCGGATCGGCTCGGCCCGTTGAGCTTCTGCCACCCTGGGCTGGCCGGAGCGGTCAGCATGGGAGCGGCGATGTGGGATGTCGGGGCGATCGTTCCGATCGAATTTGGACAATGTGTGGGGTCTGGTTCAAGATCGTGACTGGACCACCCCGGGTTTGAGGGAGACCGTTGGATCTGGAGAGGATCGACGGTATGGCAGGCAATCGGAGATACCCGGCGGAGCTGCGGGAACGG
>NZ_JBIRVQ010000017.1:0-210148 GCF_044386975.1 Nocardia sp. NPDC020380
CGGAAGCTAAGGCCACCTGCGCCGATGGTACTGCACTCGACAGGGTGTGGGAGAGTAGGACACCGCCGGAACATCCTTCCCGAAGGCCCCCAGCTGATGCTGGGGGCCTTCGCGGTTTCTCGGGAACATTCCCTTCGGTTCGGACAGTTGATCAATTTGTGGATTCCGTGACCGACTCCGTAGGTCTACGCCGGCTCCGGATAACGCTCGGCTACACGTTTCTGCTGCTCGTCTCCACGACCGTGCTGGCCTTCCTGAGTGATCCGACCGTGGATCAGGTGATGCTGCGGGCGAGCACTAATCTGCACAATCTGCTGCACGGTCACATCGGCACACTGTTGTCGAGCGCCTTCTTCATCGGGACCGGGCTGGAAGCCTGGTTGATACTTGCTGCCCTCGGTGCCCTGCTCGCACTGACCGAGATGCGGTTCGGCGGGCGGCGGCTGGTGGGGATCTTTCTGGCCGGCCACGTCGGCGCGACTCTGATTGTGGCCGTGGGCCTCTGGGTGGGTGTCCGTGCGGGATGGTTGCCGGACAGCATCTTCGATGCCGAGGATGTCGGCATCAGCTACGGCGCCATGGCTCTGATCGGTGCGCTGGTGGCGGTGTTGCCGCCGCGGTTGCGCTGGTTCTGGTACGTCTTCTGGCCGCTGGTGGCGGTGGACGGTGTGCTCGTCGGCCAGACCTTCACGAATGTCGGCCACCTGCTGTCCGTCCTCATCGGATTGTCCCTCGGCTTCTTCATGATTCGCCGTCGGTCGGCCCCGCGTCCCCTGTCGATAGTGGAGTGCGGTTGGCTCGCCGTCTCGGTGATTCTGGGCGGTTCGCTACTGCTGGGATGACAGCCGGCGGTGCCGGAGCAGGGCCGCGGCGGTGCCGGCGAACCAGGCGAAGCCCATGTAGCGGCCGAGCGGGATGCAATAGGTTGCCGGTTCGGAGAGCAGGGAGAGCATCGAGGCCAGCGATACTGCCGCGATGGCGAGGCCGAACCAGTTGAGCCACTTCGGAAGTGAACGTGCGCGCAGGCCGGCGGCGGCGACCGCGCCGACGAGGAGGCCGGTGGTGGCGACCTGAGGGCCGGCGCCGGTGACGAAGACCAGGTCCGATATTGCGCGGTAGACGCGCAGGTCGGTCAGGGTGCTCGGGCGGAGCAGTACCCATTGTGCGGAGGCCGATATCAGGAGTAGCGCTGCGGCTGTCGTGCCGCTCGCTCGGGCCAGTCCTGCGAGTGCGGTTCCGGGGACGCAGCGGCGGATGTAATCGGCCGCGTAGGGGGCGAAGGCGAGTAGGGCCAGGGCGCTCAGGGCTTGGCAGAAGGCGCCGATCGGGAGCAGGTGGTGGTTCACCGCCGACAGGTAGCGGGTTACGTCCGCGTCCGAGGAGTACGGGGTGATGATGTGGGTGTTCTTGTTTTGGCCGAGGGCGCTGGGGAGGGTTTGGGAGAGCAGAAAGAGGACTACGTAGCCGACTGCGGCTGTTGCCGCGATGCGCCGGGAGCGGATGTCGATCGTGGTGCCGGTCAATGTCATGAATGGTCCTCGATTCCGAGCCGAATTGTCTTGTCGCCCTGACTGAATCAGTCTTGCCACGGGTACGGATCGCGGCGTCGGCCGCGGGGCGGTAGTCGGAGTACGTCTGGATACGTATGAATTAGGAGAGCAGTGCTCTTGACTTGGTGCGGTTGTCTGGTGAACACTGAACACAAGAAAGAGCACCGATCTCGGAGTGGATGATGATCTCGACGATCTGGCACGATGCCAACCTCACGCTTGCCTTCCTGCTGGAACTGGTCGCCTACGGCGCTCTCGCCTGGTGGGGGATGCGCAGCGGCCGGAGCCGGATGGGGAAAGTGCTGCGCGCAGCGGGAGCCGTAGCGGCCGCGGCCGTGTTGTGGGCACTGTTCGCGGCGCCGGCGGCGACCTTCCAGGTGGTGGCGCTCGCGGTGATCGCCGAGATCGCGGTGTACGGCGCGGCGGCCATGGCGTTCCTCCGGGTCGGGTATCCCCGTGTGGCGGTGGCGTTTCCGGTGGTCGTCGTCGTGAACATGTTGCTGGTTCATTTCACGTAGCAAGATGGCCGGTATGGCTCTGGTGACTGCGTTCACGGAATTGATGGACCTGCGGCATCCGATTGCGCTGGCGCCCATGGGCGGTTCCGCCGGTGGGGCGCTGGCCGCGGCCGTCTGCGAGGGCGGCGGGCTGGGGCTGCTGGGTTCGGCGCGCGGGGATCAGGAGTGGCTGGAGCGGGAGGCAGGGATCGTGCGGGCCGGCACCGCGCGGCCGTGGGGTATCGGGTTGTGGAGCTGGGCGGTGGACAAGGCGGTGGTACAGCGGGTGCTGGAGTTCCGGCCCGCGGCGGTGTTGCTGTCGTTCGGTGATCCGCTGCCGTTCGCGGAGCTGGTGCGGGCGGCGGGCGCGATTTTGATTCTGCAGGTGGGGGATTCGGAGGAGGCGCGGCGGGCGGTCGACGCGGGGGCGGATGTGATCGTCGCGCAGGGGAACGATGCGGGCGGGCACGGAGTGCAGCGGGGTATCGGCACACTGTCTTTCGTGCCGGCGGTGGTGGATCTCGCCGGTGGTACGCCGGTGCTGGCGGCGGGTGGGATCGCCGATGGGCGGGGACTGGCGGCCGCGCTGGCCTTGGGCGCGGCGGGGGCCTTGGTGGGGACGCGATTCCAGGTGACGCCGGAGGCGCTGGTCTCGGTGGAGATCGGGAAGGCGCTGCTGGAGGCCGGTGGCGCGGATACCGAGCGCAATCGGGTGCTCGATATCGGGCGCGGATCGGATTGGCCGGCCCGGTATCCCGCGCGGACGCTACGGAATTCGTTCCTCGAGACGTGGCGCGGGCGGGAGGACGAATTGCGGTCCGATGCCGCGGCGCTGGCGGCCCATCGTGCGGAACTGGCGAGCGGGGCGCCGATGGCCGGGCCGATCTGGGCGGGGCAGGGCCTCGACCTGATCTCCGGGGTGGAGTCGGCGGAGACGCTGGTGGGGTCGATAGCCGCGGAAGCCGAACGGGCAGTGCGGAATATTCGGATGACCTGAGGCGCTACGGCTGTTACGTTCACTCACGGCGAGGCCGTTGGGGGTGCTCGCCACCATTCGTACCAGGGGAAGGGAGCCGGTCATGCGTGAGATGCGCGCTGTGGTTGCCCGTTCGCGTTATGACGTGATCCTGGTGTCCTCGCCGGCCCGGTGCCGGCTGCGCGGCCGGTACTGAGACCGGACTTTCCTGTGCCATAACGGGTTCGGGGCTGCCTCGATGCGGCTCCGGTCCGGTGATTCGCGCTGTCTTGTCTCGTTTCGGATCGAAGGACCGAAGACTGTGCGTACCACTGTTTCCCAAGCTCTCGCCGCCGTGCGCAATATCGGCATCCTCGCGCACGTGGATGCCGGGAAGACGACCGTCACCGAGCGAATACTGTTCCTGGCTGGCGAGATTCACAAACACGGCGAGGTGCACGACGGCACCACCGTCACCGATTTCGACGCGCAGGAGCGCGAGCGCGGGATCACCATTTTCGCGGCCGCGGTGGCCTGCGAGTGGAACGGGCACCGGCTCACGGTGATCGACACTCCGGGGCACGTGGATTTCTCCGATGAGGTGGAGCGCTCACTGCGCGTGCTCGACGGCGCCGTGGCTGTTTTCGACGCTGTCGCGGGTGTCGAGCCGCAGAGCGAATCGGTGTGGCGGCGGGCCGATCGGTACGGCGTGCCGCGCATCGCGTTCGTGAACAAGATGGACCGCGCCGGAGCCGATTTCGACAAGGCTGTTGACTCCATCAAGAGACGGCTGCATCCGGCGCCGGTAGCGGTACAGCTGCCCATCGGCAGCGAGGGCGGCTTCACCGGCGTGGTGGATCTGGTCCGCATGCGGGCACTGACCTGGACCGCGGGTGGCGTTGCCGTACAACCGATTCCGGATGAATTGCTGGCGACGTCCCGGCAGCGCCGGCGCGCGCTGGAAGAGGAGGTGGCGGAACGACATTCGACCGTGCTGGAGGAGTTCTGCCTCGGACCGGTCTCCGACGAGACCCTCATCGCGGCGCTGCGCGAGCTTACCCTGACCGGTGAGATCGTGCCGGTGCTGTGTGGCGCGGCCTACCGCGATATCGGCGTCGAGCCGTTGCTCGATGCGGTGGTCGGCTACCTGCCCTCGCCGCTGGATCGCCCGCCGATCGAGGCCGGGCGGACGCTGCGGCCGGATCCGGCGGAATCGCTTGTGGCCCTGGTGTTCAAGGTGCAGGCCACCGGAACCGGCAGGTTGACCTTCGTGCGCATGTATTCAGGCACCCTGGCCAAGGGTGATCAGGTACTGGACGCGGGGGCCGGCCGGGTCGAGCGGGTCGGGCGGATCCTGCGGGTGCAGGCGGACCGGCATCGTGAGGTGGAGTCCGCGGTGGCGGGCGATATCGTCGCGCTGGTCGGGCCGAAGGCGGCGCGGGTGGGTGCGACCCTGTGCGCGCCCGGTACGCCGATCCAGCTGGAACCGCCCGTCGCGGCGGAGCCGGTGCTGTCGGTGGCGGTCGAGGCGCGCAACAGCGCTGAGGCGGAACGGCTTTCGGCGGCGCTGGTGCGGCTGGCGGAGGAGGATCCGTCGCTGGTCGTGCGCACCGATCCGGATTCCGGGCAGACGCTGCTCGGCGGCCTGGGCGAGCTGCATCTCGAGGTGGCGGTGGAGAAGATCCGCCGGGATCGCGGGATCGCGGTGACGGTCGGGCGGCCGCAGGTGGCGTACCGGGAGATGCCGGTGCGGGGCGTGCGCGGGCTGCGGTACCGGCACGCCAAGCAGTCCGGTGGGCCGGGGCAGTTCGCGGAGGTCGTGATCGATGTGGAACCCACCGATGCCGCAAGGGATTTCGAGTTCCATTCGACGGTGGGCGGTGGCCGGGTGCCGCCCGAGTATGTGCGGGCGGTCGAGGCCGGCTGCCGGGATGCGCTGGCGGACGGTCCGCTGGCCGGGCATCCGGTGCTCGGGGTGCGGGTGACGCTCACCGATGGCGCGACGCATCCGGTGGACTCGTCCGAGCGGGCGTTCCGCACGGCCGGGCGGCTGGCGCTGCGGGCGGCGCTGCGCCCGGAGGCGATGACCCTGCTGGAACCGCTGGTCGAACTGACGGTCACGGTGCCGGAGGATGCGGTCGGCGTGGTGCTCGGTGATCTCGCCGCGCGCCGCGGCCGGGTGCTCGATTCGGCGGTCCGCGGTGGGTCGTCGGTGGTGACGGCGACCGCCCCGCTCGCCGAGGTGTTCGGCTACGCGACGCGGCTGCGCGGTCGTACGCAGGGGCGGGGCACGTTCACCACCCGCCCGGCCGGTTACGCGCCGGCCCCGGTCCGGTGGTGATGCGGTAGCGCGATGGCCGGTTCGCTTATGCGAACCGGCCATTGTCATTCGCTTTTCGCTATCCCGGTTTCTCTGGGTTGTTTGTTGTCGCGACTACGGTTACTGTTGTCGCAACAACAGAGTTCCGATGAGGGGCGCGGAGAAGGCAGGCAGTCATGATGTACTCGTTCACCGAAGAAGCCGTGATCACGGGCAATGTGGCGAAGATCTGGGCGGTGGCGACCGATGTGGCCCGCTGGTCCGAATGGGACCCGCACGAGGAGGAGTCCCGCTTTGAGGGCGAGTTCGCGGCCGGGGCCGAGGGCTGGGTGAAGCCGAAGGGCGCACCGGCCGGGCCGTTCACCATCGTCGCCGTCGAGCCCGGGCAGTCGTGGACCAGTGAGGCGGGCATCCCGTTCGGGAAACTGCGCGGGCATCGGACCTATGAGCCGCTGGGCGACGGGACGGTTCGGGTGGCCGAGTGGGTGGAGGTGCACGGGCCCATGGGACCGTTGTTCAAACTGATCTGGGAGAAGGGGATGCGACGCGATATGCCGCGCACCTTCGCGGCATTGGAGAAGGAGGCGCGGAGCCGTGACTGACGAACCGCGAGCGGTCCCGCGGGGGCCGCTCATGAGCCCGGGGTTCTGGCTGCATCACGCCGCCCTGGAATGGCGGGCGACGCTGGAACGGAATCTGCGCCCGCTCGGGCTGACGCCCACCCAGTTCAACCTGCTCGCCTCGGCCGGATGGCTGTCGCGGCAGGGGGAACTGCCGACACAACAGCAGGTCGCCGACATGTCCGGCTCCGATCGGATGATGGCGTCGAAGGTGCTGCGCGTGCTCGAGGAACGCGGACTGCTGGCCCGCCGCGCCGATGCCGGCGACGCCCGGGTGCTGCGCATCGAACTCAGTGCCGCCGGACGGGAATTGGTGAGCAAGGGCGTGCAGACCGCCGTGGACACCGATCAGCAGATGTTCGGGGCGGACGCCGAGCTGTTGCGCGAACATCTGAAACCGATTGCTGCCCACCGGATCCCCGGCTGAGCAGGCTATGCGGGGAAGTTCTTGACGAGAACGGCTCGCGTGTAGAGGAAGTCGAAGCCGCTGCGCTGGGCGTTCTGCATGGATTTCGAGCCCGGCTGCGTGGTGATGACGGCGATATCGCAGCCGGCGTCCGCGGCCTCGGTGAGGCGGGCCGCGAGCAGGGCGGACTGAATGCCGTTGCGGCGGTGCGCCGGTAGTGTCGCCGCGCCGGTGAGCTGGGCGATACCGTCCGCTACCCGCACACTGGCGCCGCCCGCGACCTGACCTTCGTGGATCGCGACATAGCGCTGGATGCCGGCGGCGGCGCTGAGCCTAACTTCGGGCAAACCCGCCGTGCGACAGAATTTCCCGCGCGTCAGCCGGCGAGGTGAGTTGTGAGCCAGGCGGGGAAGGCCGTGAGGTCGGGGAGGACGACGTCCGCGCCGGCCGCCGAGAGTTCCGCGGCGGAGTAGGGGCCGGTGGTCACGCCCACCGCGATCGCGTCCGCGAACTTGGCGCCGCGCACATCGCCGAGATGATCGCCGACGTAGATGGACGCGCCGTGCGCGCGCAGCACCTCGCCCTTCTCCTCGGCCCACACGCCGCCGACCAGGTCATCGACCTCGAGGCCGAGGAAATCCAGGTGCAGCTGCGCCTGCGGCTGGTTCTTGGCCGTGATGACCAGGACCTTGCCGCCGGCCGCGTGCACGGCCGCGACCGCGTCGGCCGCGCCCGGCAGGTGCAGGCTCGGTTCGATCGCGAGGCCGGGGTACAGCGACCGGTAGAGCGCCACGATGTCCGGGACCTGATCTTCCGGGAACCACTCCGCGGCCTCGGTGGCCAGCGGCGGGCCCAGCCGGGACACCGCCAGTTCGGAGTCGATCGGCACTCCGGTCTGCGCGGCCACCGCGTCCCAGACCGCGGCGATGCCGGGCCGGGAGTCGATGAGCGTCATATCCAGGTCGAACCCCACCACGAACCCGGCCGGTCGCGCGGGCGAAAGATCGTTGGCCACCCCCTGACCCTACGGTCCGCCGGGACTTCGGACGCCGCTGCCCTCGTCGCGGTCCTCGCCATTGCGGCGCCGCCTTGGGGTCAGGGTGATTTCAAGGGTGTCGGCCGGATTTTCGCGCGGCTACCGTGACGCCACTCGCGTCCGGTGGTGGCAGCCGGCCAGAGCAGAGGAATCGGATGAGTATGCGGTGGGCGGGGTCGCGTGGGCTCCGGACGGTGGTGGGCGCCGCATCGGTGGCCTTGGTGGCCGGGCTGGTGGCGGCGTGTGGCGACGGTTCCTCCGGAAGTGATTCGGACACCGTGTATTTCGGGGTCTCGGGCCCGAAGACGGGCCCGTCGGCCGAGTACGGGCGGCTCTGGCAGCAGGGTTTCGACCTGGCGCTGGAGCAGATCAATGCGGCCGGCGGCATCAATGGCAAGAAGGTCGCGCTGAAATGGGAGGATTCGCAATCGGATCCGAAGCAGACGGTGCCGATCGCCACCAAGTTCGTGGGCGAGGCGGGTGAGGAGAAGTCGCCGATCTTCGGCGTCAGCAATGTCATCAACTTCGCGCACGGCTCGATCTTCGCGTTCGGTTCCGTGCTGGGCTGGTGGCTGATCGCGCAGCACGGTTTTCCGTGGTGGCTGGCGCTGGTGGTGGTGATCGCGGTGACGGCGCTGGTCGGGGTGGCCATCGACGTGTTCGCGGTGCGGCCTTTGCGGAGTGCCCCGGCCATTGCCGCGCTGCTGGCCACGGTCGCCGTCGGATTGATCATCGAGAATGTGGTGGCGCTGGTGTTCGGCCCGGACACCCGGCCGTTCCCGCAGGTGCTGTCCACCAACGACTTCCGGCTGGGCGGGGTGCGGTTCGGCACCTCGGACGTGGTCATGTTCGCGATCACGCTGGTGGTGATGGCCGGACTGTGGGGGTTCCTGCGGTACAGCCGTTACGGGCTGGCGATTCGCGCGACCGCGCAGGATCCGGATGCCGCGGCGCAGATGGGCATCCGGGTGGGCCGCATTCAGTCGCTGGCCTTCGCCATCGCGTCCGGGCTGGGCGGGCTGGCCGGCATCTTCGTGGGGCTCTACAACTCCAATATCTCGCCCACCAGCGGCAGCATCGTGGGCATGACCGGGTTCGTGGCGGCGACCATCGGCGGACTGGGGTCGATTCCCGGTGCGGTGCTGGGCGGTTTCGTGCTCGGGCTGGTGGAGGCGTTCGGGATCTACTGGTTCGGGGACGGTTACCGGGACCTGCTCACCTTCGGGCTGCTGGTGGTGTTCCTGGTGCTGCGGCCGGGCGGGCTGCTGGCGCGGCCGCCGGCCATCGAATCCGAGCCCATGACCGGGACCTTCCTGGGCGCGGGGCGGGACCTGCCGATCCGCTGGTGGCATGCGCTGCTCGCGCTGGTGCTCGCCGGGGTGGCGGTGCCGCTGATCTCCGACGATTACGGGATCTCGGTGGGTACGCAGATTCTGGCGTACGCGATCATCGCGGTCTCCATGACGCTGGTGGCCGGATCGGCCGGGCAGCTGGCCATCGGGCAGGCGGGGCCGATCGCCATCGGCGCGTACACCTCGGCGGTGCTGACGGTGGATCACGGCTGGGCGTTCCTGCCCGCCATCGTGGCGGCGGGAATCGTTGCGGCCGTGGTGTCTTCGATACTGGCGGCGCCATTGTGGCGGCTGGGCGGGCACTATGTCGCCATTGCCACGCTGGGCATCGGCATCGTGACGGTGGCGCTGATCCGCAATTGGGAACCGGTGACGCACGGTAGTTACGGCATCTTCGGGATTCCCGCGCCGAGCCTGTTCGGCTTCGAATTCGATACGCATACCAGGGTTTTCCGGTTGGAGCTGGTGGTGCTGGCCATTGTGCTGGCGGTGATCGTGGGCGTGCAGCGGTCGCGGCTGGGCATCGCCATCCGGGCCATCGGCGCGGACGAGGTGGCGGCGCGATCCGCGGGCGTGCCGGTGCGCGATTACAAGGCGCTGGCCTTCGCATTGGCGGCGTTCTTCTCCGGGATCGGTGGCGCGCTGCTGGCGCACCAGTACTCGTACATCGATCCGAGCGTGTTCAATCTGCCGATGTCGCTGCTGGTGGTGACGATCCTGGTGCTGGGCGGCACCTCCTCGCCGTACGGGGCGCGGTGGTGCTGATCGGGGCGCCCGAGGTGCTGCGGCTGGCGCCCTCGTGGCGAATCGTGTTGTACGGCTTGGTGCTACTGCTGGTCGTGCGGTTCCGGCCGCAGGGCATTCTGGTGAGGAGGGAACGTGTCCGGGTCGACGCATGACGCGGTGCTGACGGTCACCGGACTGCGGCGCTCCTTCGGCGGCGTGCGGGCGGTCGACGGTGTCGATCTGTCCATCGCCCCTGGGGAATTCGTCTCGATCATCGGGCCGAACGGGTCCGGGAAGTCCACCACCGTGAATCTCATATCGGGTGTGCGGAAACCCGATGCCGGAGAAATTCTGGTGCGGGGCAAGCGACTTCGGCCGGGCAGGCCGGAGGCCGCGGCGGCCGCGGGACTCGCCCGGACCTTCCAGAACGGGCGGGTGTTCGGGGGCATGACCGTTCGCGAGAACGTGGATGTGGGGCTGCAGACCACGTTGCACGCCTCGCGGCCGCTGCGCGGGCTCGCGGATATCCCGGTGCTGCGGTGGATTTCGCTGCTGGCCGAGGTCGTCGTCGCGCTGGCGCCGACACCGGCGGCCCGGGCCGAACGCCGGTCCGCCGCGGCGCGGATCGACGCCCAGCTGGCGCGGTTCGAGGAGCGACTCGCACCGCGCGCGGACCAGCCGACCTACACGCTGTCCTATGCGAATCGGAGGCGCACCGAGATCGCCCGTGCGCTGGCGTCGGAGCCGCAACTGCTGCTCCTCGACGAACCCGCGGCCGGGATGAATCAGGCCGAGACCGCCGAAATCGGCAGGCAGCTGGCCGATCTGAAGGCGCAGGGGCAGACGATCCTGCTGGTCGAGCACAAGATGGAACTGATCCACGAGCTCTCCGATCGGGTACTGGTGCTCGACGAGGGTCGGGTCATCGCCGAGGGCACGGCGGACGAGGTGCTCTCGGACCCGCGCGTGATCGAGGCGTACCTGGGGCGCAGCCGGGCCGGCAAGGCGGTCATCGATGCCTGAGCACACCGGGTTCGACGAAAACGCCGAGCCCATACTCGAATTCGACCGTGTCGTGGTGCATTACGGCGCCTCGCGGGCGCTGAACGAAGTGTCGCTGCGGGTCCGGCCGGGCGAGATCGTCTCGCTGCTGGGCGGCAATGCCTCCGGCAAATCGACCACCATGAAGACGGCGCTGGGGTTGATCACACCCACCTCGGGCACGGTGCGGATCGACGGGCGGGACGTGACCCGCACGCCGCCCGCCGCGCGCATCGCGGCCGGGCTCGCCTCGGTGCCGGAGGCCCGGCGGGTGTTCCCGGCCATGACCGTGGCGGAGAATCTCCTCGTGGGCGGCTATATCCGCAAGGAACGCCGGGCGGTGCTGACCGCACGGGCCGCGGAGCTGTTCGAGCACTTCCCGCGGCTCGCCGAGCGGCGCGCGCAGCACGCGGGCACCTTGTCCGGCGGCGAGCAGCAGATGCTGGCCTTCGCCCGGGCGCTGATGAGCAAACCGCGCCTGATCTGCATGGACGAGCCCACCATGGGATTGTCACCGCTGTTCGTGGACCGCGTGCTCGAGGAGATCGCCCGGCTCAACCGCGAACTGGGACTGGCCATCCTGATCGTGGAACAACAGGCCGAGCTGGCCTTGAGCATCGCGCACACCGCGAACGTGCCGCGCACCGGGGAGATCGTGCTGCGCGGCGCCGCCGCGGAACTGGCCGGCAATCCGGCCGTGCGCGACGCTTACCTGGGAAAGGCGGTCGCGTGAGCGGGCCGGATGCGAGGACGGCGGGCCGGGCGACCGCGCGGCGACCGCGCCCCGGCACTGCCTCGCGGCGACCGGGTTCGCACGGGCCCGAGGGCCGCTCGCGGTCGTTCGGCGCCGCACTGCGACCACGCTCGAATGGCGCACCGCGACCACGCTCGAATGGGAAGGAGACGGTATGAGTCCGCAACGTCTGGGGTTCTTCACCCGGCTGGTGCGCACCGATGCGTCGGAGGACGCGGCGACGGTGTACCGGCAGGCGCTCGAGCAGATCGCGCTGGCCGAACGGCTCGGGTACGACACCGCGTGGGTGGCGCAGCATCATCTCGACGCGCAGGAGGGCGGGCTGCCGTCGCCGTTCGTGTTTCTCGCGCACGCGGCGGCGCTGAGTTCGCGGATTCGGCTGGGGACGGCGATCGTGACGCTGGCGCTGGAGGATCCGATCCGGGTCGCCGAGGACGCGGCCGTGCTGGATGTGCTCAGCGGTGGCCTTCACGGTTCACCACCGCCTTGTCCAAACGCGGCGACGATGTGCAGCGGCTGCTGGACGAGGGCAATAGCGTGCGGCTCGACGAAAGATGGGATGCCATCATCGATTTCGTGGATGCCCTCGCCGCCAATCCGCCGCGCGCGAACGACACCCATGTGCGGCGTTTGCGGGAACTCGGTTTCAGTGACGCCGAATTGCACGATCTGGTGTTGTCGACGGCCTCGTTCTCCTGGGCCAACCGGCTCATGCTGACCCTCGGCGAGCCGGAGATCCCCGCCGCCGCGGAGTAATTCGTTCTCACTCCGATTCGAGGGCGGGCGGCAGTCCGAAGGACGGGAACAGCTCCGCCCGGTGGAACAGATCCATCCGGGCGATTCCGTTCTCGCTCAACGTCAGGACGTGCAGATTGTTCGCCCGCCAATCCGGGGTGTCGCGGCGCAGGTAGGAGCCGAGCGCATCGCGGCCATTGGCCTCGGTCGGCAGCATGCGGAATTGGCCGCCGCGCGCGAAGATCGAGGCCAGGAAGGTCGCGATGGCATCGGGCCCGCGGAACCAGGCGGCGAACGGCGGCATCTGCAGCAGCGCGTCCTCGCGCAGTAATTGCCGCAGCGCCTCGATATCGAGGCGCTCGAACGCGGACACATAGCGTTTCAGCAGGTCCTGTTTATCGGCATCGGAGGGTTCCGGCAGGCCGTCGGACGGCCCGGCCGCGGCGAGCTGGGCGCGGGCGCGTTGCAGCGCGCTGTTGACCCCCGCGGTGGAGGTGCCGAGCAGCGCGGCGACCTCGGCGGCGCGCAGGGCGAGCACATCCCGCAGGATGAGCACCGCCCGCTGCATCGGTGAAAGATGTTGCAGCGCGGCGATGAAGGCGAGCCGGACGCTCTCCCGCGCGGTGATCACCGCGGCCGGATCGCCGCCGCCGAGCAGACTGTCCGGGAACGGTTCCAGCCACGGCAGCTCCGGGCTGCTCGGGAGACCGTCGACGACGGTGTGCAGGTTCGGCTGCGACAGATCGGCGGGCAGCGCGCGGCGTTCGGCGCTCTTCAAGGCGGTCAGGCACACATTGGTGGCGATCCGGTAGAGCCAGGTGCGGATCGAAGCCCGCTGCGGGTCATAGGAATCGGCGGCCCGCCAGGCGCGCAGCAGCGTCTCCTGCACCAGGTCCTCGGCATCGTGCAGGGAACCGGTCATGCGGTAGCAGTACGCGAGCAGTTCGCTGCGATGGGTTTCGGCGACGGCCGAAACATCGGCCGTGACAGTCATGTCTTCCTTGGTAGCACGCGGCGGGTACGGCGTCGAGCGATGAGTTCCGGGCGTCTGGTGAGTACGTACCTGAGTAATGAACCGCTCGACCGGAAGGTTCGGCTCGCAATGAATACCGAACAGCGCTGGACACTGGCGCTGACCTCCGTGGCATCACTCATGGTCGGTCTCGACGCACTGGTGGTCACCACGGCGCTCAATACGATTCGCCTGCATCTGGGCGCGTCCATGGCCGATCTGGAATGGACCGTCAACGCTTACACACTCACCTTCGCCATGCTGATGCTGACCGCCGCAGCCGTCGGCGACCGCATCGGCCGCCGCACCCTGCTGCTGGCCGGACTGGGCTTGTTCACCGCGGCCTCGGCCGGCTGTGCGCTGGCCCCGGACATCGCGGTGCTCATTGCCGCGCGGGCCGTGCAGGGGGTGGGCTCGGCCATGGTCATGCCCGCCGCGTTATCGCTGATCGGCGGCGTCTTCGGGCCCGAACAACGGGGCCGGGCCATGGGCATCTTCGCCGGCGTGACCGGGCTGGCCATCCTCGGCGGGCCCGTGCTCGGCGGCGTGGTGGTGCAGGGCATGGCCTGGGAATGGATCTTCTGGCTGAACGTGCCCATCGGCGCGGTGCTGATTCCGCTGGTGTACCGGCGGATCGCCGAAACCCGCGGTCCGGCACAGCCGCTGGACCCGATCGGGCTGGTGCTGTCCGGACTGGGCGTCCTGGGGCTGATCTGGGGCCTGGTGCGCGGCAACGGTTCCGGCTGGGGATCGGCCGAGGTGGTCGGCGCGCTCGCGGGCGGCGCGGTGCTGCTGGCCGTGTTCGCCGGCTGGGAGTTGCGCGCGCCGGCGCCCATGCTGCCCATGCGGCTGTTCGCCGACCGGGTCTTCGGCGCGGCGAATCTGGCCGGATTCGCCATGACGGCCGGGATATTCGGCGCGGCGTTCTTCTTCGCGCAATATCTGCAGGCCGGGCTGCATGAGAGCCCGCTCGCCGCGGGCGTGCGCATGTTGCCATGGACCGCAACGCTTTTCGTGGTCGCGCCGCTGGCGGGCGCGCGGATGAACCGGATCGGCGAGCGGCGGCTGGTGGTCGCCGGGCTGGCCGGTGAGGCGATCGGGTTCGCGTGGATCGCAGCGGTTTCCGGGTCCGGTTATGCGGTCATGGTGGCGCCCATGATGGTGGCGGGGATCGGCATCTCGGCGGCCATGCCCGCGGTGCAGAACGCGGTGCTGAACTCCGTGGAGCCGCGGTCGATCGGGACGGCGTCCGGGGTGTACTCCACCATGCGGCAGCTCGGCGGGGCGTTCGGAATCGCGGTGGCGTCAGCGGTTTTCGTGGCGCACGGCGGCTATTCGTCCGCGGCGGCGGTGGCGTCCGGGTTCCGGGCGGCCATGCTGGTCACGGCGGCGCTCGCGGCGCTGGGTGGTGTTGCGGGGCTGGCGGTTACGCGGCGCCGGGCGGCGGTTTCCCGGCAATCGGATCGGGTGCCGAGCGTGGTGGCCGAGTAGCGCGCCCGGCTCGGGCGGCGATCGGGCCCGGGATGCGACGTATGCCCTGGTCGTGGCCTGTCTAGTGCGCTATCGAAATTTCTCTAGATTTTTCCTGGAAAATCGCCCACGCGGGCCGGGCGGCTGGGTAACGTCCGGGTGGCAAACGGCCAGTGAAGATACCGGCCAACTCTCGGATCGGAGTACCGCCATGACCAATCTCCTCTCGGATGTGCTCGTGCAGACCATCCTGAAGCTCATCTCGACGGGCTCCTCGAGCATTTCCGCGAAGTAGCTACGCGAGTGCCACCTTTCGGCTATTGCGCGGAAGCCGAGAGGGAAGTCGAAGGGCCCGATCCGAGACGAGGGGATCGGGCCCTTCGCATGTCTGCCGACTCCGGTGTGCCTATGGGTGGTCCCGCCGGGTGTGCGAGTGGTGTGCCGGACGCCCCGGAGACGGGTTCAATTAATTCTAAAAATATCCTTGAAAACTATTCCGTCCAGTTCGTCCGCTCTGTATCGTGTTGAACGGCAAACGATCAGTGACTTTCGGGTCAATGCGACATCGGTGCGCGAATCTTCCCCCGGATTCACGTGCCGAACCCGGGGCGGTTCCCCTGCCTACTACCGCCGCCCCGGGTGCGCCGCGTTGGCCCGAGTCACTGAGCCAACTTTCGGCTATCGCGCGGTATGTCGAAGGTGCAAACGAAGGGCCCGATCCATGACGAGGGGATCGGGCCCTTCGGTATTGTCTGGCGCAATGTCACAGGAAACGAACGCGGGAAGAATGTACGCCGGGCAGCCCGTAGAAGACCGGCAACGGCAGCGTCGTGCGCGTTTTCTGGAGTCCGGGCTGACGGTGTTCGCGCGAGACGGCTACGCCAACAGCTCTGTCGGGGCGATCTGCAAGGACGCCGGGCTCTCCTCGCGACAGTTCTACGAGGAGTTCACCGGCCGCGAATCGCTACTGCTGGAGCTGTACGAGACGATCGATCGCGAATCACGGGAAGCCGTGGCGGCCACCATCGCCGAGCACTCCGACGCCAGCGCCATCGATATCATCGACGCCGCGGTACGCGCCTACATCGAGTCGATCGGACGGGATCCCCGCAAGGCGAGAGTCGCACTCGTCGAAGTCGTCGGTGCGGGGCCCAAGGTGGAGAAGTTCCGCCTGGAGCTGCGCCGCGCCTGGGGCGCCCTACTCGCCAGTGCCGCAGAGGATGCCGCCATGCACGGCGAAATCCCGCCCGGCGACTACGAGATGCGCGTGCTCGCCATCATCGGCGCGGTCAACTACGTGGTCGACGCCTGGAGCGGCTCCGAACCGCGCCAGCCGCTCGACGACGTCATCCGTGTCCTGCGCCGCGTCATCATGGGCGCCGTCAGCGCCTGACGGCACGGTCATCACCTGAAAAACCCCTTCCTGTCGGCCAACTCACGCCCGGGTGCGGATCGCACCCGGGCGTGCTCTATGAAAGGGGTTCCGGGCAGGTAGCGTTCGGCAAATGGAGACTGTGCCCATTCAGATGCCAGACGGGACGACGGTGCCGGTGCGGTTGATTCCGGCGAAAGGCGCACATCGGCATCCGATCACCGCCGACACGCCGAGACCGGTAATCGTTATAGTCCCGGGACTCGGCGTCCCGGGCGAGTACTACTCCCTGTTCGGGAATCCCTTGGCGGCGCGCGGCTTCGATGTCGCGCTGCTCGAATTGCGAGGCAACGGCGCCAGTAAGCCCGAACCGAGCTCCCGCAGCACTTACGGATACCAGGAATTGGTGTCGGTGGATTTCCCCGCCATGTTCGAAGTGGTGCGGGAACGGTTTCCGGACAGCACGCCATATCTGCTCGGGCACAGCATGGGCGGGCAATTGGGCGTCATGTACGCCGCGCGGATCCGCGGGCGGCTGGGCGGGTTGATACTCATCGCCTCCGGGACGCCGAATCACCGCGGATATCGCGGACTCGCCGCGCCCGGATTCCTGCTCGGCAGCGCGGCAATCTCGTTGACCGCCAACCTCGCCGGATTCTGGCCGGGCGACACCATTACCGCCGGCGGATTCGGACGACAGTCCAAAGTACTCATCACCGACTGGGCGCGGCTGGCGCGCAGCGGGAAATTCCAGCCGGCCGGCGCGGATATCGATTACGAGGAGCGGATCTCGCGGCTCAAACTGCCGGTGCTGTCGATCACCCTGCGGGGAGACGAACTCGCGCCGCAGAGTTCGGCGAAGCAGTTGCTCGCCAAGCTGCCCAATGCCGACATCACCACCTGGCACAATCCGGCGTCCCTCGGGCACAACGGCTGGATCAGCGAGCCCGAATCCACCCTCGACTATGTCGAAAAGTGGCTGCGAGACCGCTGAACTGCAGAGCCTTTCGGCAACGATTCACAGCGTGCGTGAGCGCGGCGCGGTCATCTTCTCCGGGCTGAGCAGATCGTCCAGTTCCGCGCGGGTCAGCGAACCACGCTGCAGCACAAGGTCGTACACGCTGCCGCCGGTGTGCAGCGCCTCCTTGGCGATGGCCGCCGCCTCCTCGTAGCCCAGCTTCGGCACCAGCGCGGTGACCAGGCCGATGCTGTTGTTGACCAGATCCCGGCAGTGCTCGCGATTGGCGGTGATGCCGGTGACGCAGCGGCTGGTCAGCGTGACCGCCGCATTGCGCAGCATCATCAGGCCCTGCAGCAGGTCGTAGGCCATGATCGGCTCGGCCATATTGAGTTCCAGCTGACTGGCCTCGGCCGCCATGGTCACCGTCATGTCGTAGCCGATGAGCTGGAAGCAGACCTGGCTCACCACCTCCGGGATCACCGGATTCACCTTGCCCGGCATGATAGACGAACCCGGTTGCATGGCAGGCAGATTGATCTCGCCCAGCCCGGCCCGCGGACCCGAGGACAGCAGCCGCAGATCATTGCAGATCTTCGACAACTGGACGGCCGCCCGCTTCATGGTCGCCGAAATGGCCACGAACGCACCGGAATCCTGGGTCGCCTCCACCAGATTCTCGGCCTCGTAGAAGGCCAGCCCCGTCACCTCGCCGAGTTTGCGGGTGACCAGCTCCGCATAACCGGGCGGACTGGTGATACCGGTGCCGATGGCGGTGCCGCCCATATTGATCGCCAGCAGATCCGCCGCCGCGCCACGCAGATGCCGGACCGCCTCCGCGACCATGACCGCGTACGCGCCGAACTCCTGACCCAGCGTCATGGGCACGGCGTCCTGCAACTGGGTGCGGCCCATCTTGATCACGTCCGCGAATTCGGCCGCCTTGTCGCGCAAAGCCGTCCGCAGTTCGTCCAGGGCGTCGGCGGCATCCTGCAAGGAGAGATGGACACCGAGTTTCACCGAGGTGGGATAGACGTCATTGGTCGACTGCGAGCAGTTCACATCGTCATTGGGGTGCAGGAAATGGTATTCGCCCTTGCGGTGGCCCATGAGTTCCAGACCGCGGTTGGCGATCACCTCGTTCGCGTTCATATTGGTCGAGGTGCCCGCACCGCCCTGCACCATGTCCACCACGAAATCCGAGCGCAGCGCACCGGCCAGGATCTCGTCGCAGGCCGCCGTGATGGCATCGGCCTTGGGCTGCGCGATCGAGCCGAGCTCCGCATTGGCCAGCGCCGCCGCCTTTTTCACATAGGCCAGCGCGCACACCAGATGATCGAACCGGTGCAGCTCGATGCCGGAGATCCGGAAGTTCTCCACGGCCCGCAGCGTCTGCACGCCGTAATAGACGACATCGGGCAGTTCCCGCTCACCCAGTGAATCGTGTTCGCGCCGAATGCCGCCCATCACCCGCTGCGCCGCCACCTGCTGGGCCAGCTGCCCGGAGACGAAACGCAGCCGCTGACTGATCAGATCGGCGACCCGGGCCACGATGCGGTAATACCGCTCCGGCTGCCGCTTCGCCATCTCGTCGAGGGTGGCGAGCGGCACCGTCAGCACCACCGCGCCCTGCGGCGTGCGCGCGGTGTAGGTGTGCGGGCCCGCGTCCAGCAGCGAGATCTCCGAGAGCAGGCCGCCCGGGCCGATCCGGCCCAGCATCGTCTGCTGCCCGGCCAGGCCGGCCACCAGCTCGACCTCACCGGACACCACGATGCCGACCCACTGATGCGGCGTCGACTCGTGGAACAGCGTGGCGCCGGCCGGATATTCGCGGCGCTCGGCATCGGCCGTGAGGACCCGCAGGTCCCCCGGATCGATACCGGTCGCGGTCGCGGCGGTCGCGAGCAGGCTCTCGAAAGGCGCGGTCACGACCGCAAACCTACATGAGCATGTCGGTGAAGAACTCGTAGATCAGGGCCGCCTGGAACGCCGACTGCTTGTTGTCCGCGGCGCCGCCGTGCCCACCCTCGATGTTCTCGTAGTACCAGTAGCGGTGACCCTCGGACTCCAGTAGCGCGGCCATCTTCCGGGCATGCCCCGGATGCACCCGATCGTCCTTGGTGGACGTGGTGAGCAGCAGCGGCGGGTACTTCACGTCGGTGCGGGTGTTCTGGTACGGCGAATACTTCGAGAGGAACTCCCACTCCTCCGGCTTCTCCGGATCGCCGTACTCGGCCACCCACGACGCGCCCGCCAGCAGCAGGTGATAGCGCTTCATGTCCAGCAGCGGCACCTGACACACGATGGCGCCGAACAACTCCGGATAGCGGGTCAGCATGACGCCCATGAGCAGACCGCCATTGCTGCCGCCCACCGCGCCCAGCCGATCATGGGTGGTGATGCCGCGCGCCACCAGATCCTTCGCGATCGAGGAGAAATCCTCGTACACCTTGTGCCGGTTGGCCTTCAGCACCGACGTGTGCCACTGCGGGCCGTACTCGCCGCCGCCGCGCAGATTCGTCATCACCCAGGTGCCGCCGCGCTCCAGCCAGCCCATACCGAACGCGCCGCTGTAGGCGGGCGTGCGGGACACCTCGAAACCGCCGTAACCGGACATGATGGCCGGGCCCGGCTTGCCCACCTGATCGCGGTGCCGGATGACGAAATACGGGATCATGGTGCCGTCATCGGACTCGGCGAAGAACTGCTCGGTCACCACGCCGTCCGCGTCGAAGAACTCCGGCTCCGTCTTCAGCACCTCGGTGGGACCGCCCACCGAGCCGGTCAGGAGCGTGGCCGGACGGGTGAAACCGCTTGTGGAGAGCATGAATTCGTCGCCGCCCTCCAGCGGATCCAGATTCATGACACTGGTGGTCGCCATGGGCGGGGCATCGGCGAGCGGCTCGCGGGTCCAGCCGTCCGGGCCGGGCGTCAGCACGTACAGCTTGGTCTGCACGTCTTCCAGGGTCACCAGCAGCAGGTGGTTCTCGGTCCAGCCGCGGCCGTGCAGCGCGGTGTGCGCGTCGGGGGTGAAGAGCAGATCGAAATCCCTTGCGCCCGACATGAATTCGCCGAAATTCGCGCCGAGCAGCGCACCCGCCGGATAGGTGGTGCCGTTCACCTCCCACGGCGACTTGAGGCGCACCGTCATCCAGTCCTTGTAGATCGACACCGAGGCGTCGGTGGGCGTCTCGATGCGGCGCAGGGCGCCGTCGTCCGCGAGCAGATACTCCTCCGAATTGAAGAAGTCGGTGGAGCGGCCCACGAAATGCCGTTCGTAGCCGGGGGTGTGGTCGTAGGCGGCCGACACCGCCACATCGGTGGTCTCGCCCTCGAACACCGTCTCCGCCTCGGTCAGCGGGGTGCCGCGGCGCCAGCGCTTGGTGATGCGCGGATAACCGGAATCGGTGAGCGAACCCGGGCCGAAATCCGTTCCCACGTACAGGGTGTCGATATCGATCCAGTGCATATCGGATTTGGCTTCCGGCAGGAAGAAACCGCCGTCCTCCGGGGCGACGAAGGTCTTCGACTCGATATCGAATTCGCGCACCACCTTCGCGTCCGAACCGCCGCGCGAGAGGCTCAGCAGCGCCCGCGACTGCTCCGGGCGCAGCACGCTCGCACCGCCCCACACCCAGTTCTCGTCCTCGCTGGCGGCCAGCTCGTCCAGATCGATCAGTACTTCCCAGGCCGGGTCGTCCTTGGCGTACTCGGCGAAGGAGGTGCGCCGCCACAGGCCCTTCGGGTGGGCGCCGTCGCGCCAGAAGTTGTACAGCCGGCTGCCGCGCCGGCCCGGGTAGGCGATGCGGGTGTCGGTGTCCAGCATGGCGAGAATGCGGGATTCCAGGTCGCGGAAGCGATCGGAGGCGGCGAAACGCCCTATCGCCACCTCATTGTGTTCCCGCGCCCAGTCCAGGGCCGCGTCACTGGTGACTTCTTCGAGCCACAGGTAGGGATCCGTCACGCTCTCTCCGACACCGGTCATGTCCCCATTCTTACCGGGCCGGGGAAACGGTGTCAGCGCTCCCGGTCGGTAGGATTGCTGCTTCGATGCCCATCCGCACCAGGAGGTCCGGGGAGTGCCGCACCAGCCCGAGGGGAACACCCGGCCGCGACTATGGGAACAGCACTGCTGCCTGCCGCTGCTGCCGACCGCGGACATCGGTGAACTCGGCCGGTATCCGCTCGGCTCGTATCTGTCGGTGAATGTGGGCTTCACGCCGCAGTCCGCCCGCGACGTGCTCGAGCTGCTGGACGTCTTCCGCCGGGATGCCCTGGCGGACGGTCGATTCCGGCTGGTGAAGAGCATCGCCGACGCCTGGCCCGAACCCGGCACGGAAGCGGCCGACGAGGAACTCATCGCACTCGCCTTCGACCTGGAGGACTCCGGTCCGCTCGAAGGGGATCTCGACAATGTCGAGGTCTTCCACGACCTCGGGCTGCGTTCGCTGCTGCCTGCCTACAACCGCGCCAATGCCGCCGGCTGCGGCTGCCTCGACACCGAGGACACCGGGCTGACCGGGTACGGGCGCGATCTGATCCGCAAACTCAACGAGACCGGCGTATTCGCCGACGGCTCACACTGTTCCGTGCGCACCGGGCTCGACATCGCCGAGATCACCGCCGTACCCATGATCTACAGCCACTCGAATTTCCGTGCGCTGTGGGAACACCCGCGCAATATCACCGACGATCAAGCGCGCGCCTGCGCCGCCACGGGCGGCGTGATCGGGATCAACGGCGTCGGAATCTTCCTGGGCCACAACGGGATCGACGAGAATCCGCAGCGCGTCGAGGCCATTGCCGACCATATCGCCTACGGTGCGGAACTCGTCGGCATCGACCACATCGGCATCGGCTCCGACTACTCCTTCGACGCCGACGACTTCAACGACATGCTGGCCGCCAACCCCGAGAACTACTCCGAGGAATACACCCGCTACGGTCAATTGCAGTGGACACCGCCGGAGGACCTGCTCGGTCTGGACGCGGTTCTCGCCCGCCGCGGCTTTTCGGAAACGGAGCGCGAGGCCGTCTTCGGTGGCAACTTCGCGCGAGTGGCCCGGCAGGTGTGGAGAGACTGAGTCCGCCGATCGAGAGGGAACCACGATGCCCGAGCTCGACCCGACCGTCCAGCAGTTCGTCGACGCCGTCAACACCGGCGACCGCACCACCTTCTACCAACTGCTCACCGACGACGCCACCATGTCCGACGACGGCAACGATCGCGATCTGCAGGAGTGGGTGCAGAGCGAGATCTTCGGCAGCAACGGCCGCATGCGGGTCGAATCGGTGAGCGGACCGACCGCTCTGGTCGCCGACTACGCCAACGACCGCTGGGGCTCCATGCGGACTGCCTGGCGTTTCACCGTCGGTGACGGCCGCATCAGTCGGTTCGAAACCGGTCAGGCCTAAAGGTGACGACTGATTTCGTGAGGATCCGGGTAACTCCCGGGGTACCCCCAAAATTGGAGTCGAGCCCAACCGCTGGTCCGCAATGCCGGCGTGGTGCGGCTCTTTGCCGGGCGCAGAAGGCTCGGGGAGGCGGGATTGCCAGCGTGCTACGGCTCTCAGCCGGGCGCAGAGGCTCGGGGAGGCGGGACAGGCTAATCTCGAAGCCGTGACTTCCCACTACGATGTCGTCGTTCTCGGCGCTGGTCCCGGCGGTTACGTCGCCGCGATCCGTGCCGCTCAACTCGGCCTGCGAACAGCGATCGTCGAGCAGAAATACTGGGGTGGCGTGTGCCTGAACGTGGGCTGCATCCCCTCCAAGGCACTGCTGCGTAACGCGGAACTGGCCCATATCTTCACCAAGGAAGCCAAGACCTTCGGGATCTCGGGGCAGGCGACCTTCGACTTCGGTGTGGCATTCGACCGCAGCCGCAAGGTCGCGGACGGCCGCGTCAAGGGCGTCCACTTCCTGATGAAGAAGAACAAGATCGACGAGTTCGACGGCAAGGGCACGTTCACGGACGCCAACACGCTGTCCGTCGAGCTGTCCAAGGGCGGCACCGAGACCATCACGTTCGACAACGTGATCATCGCGACCGGCACCGTCACCAAGCTGCTGCCGGGCACCTCGCTGTCCGCCAACGTGGTCACCTACGAGGAGCAGATCCTCACCCGTGACCTGCCGGGCTCGATTCTCATCGTGGGTGCGGGCGCCATCGGCATGGAGTTCGGCTACGTCCTCAAGAACTACGGCGTGGACGTCCGCATCGTCGAATTCCTCGACCGCGCACTGCCGAACGAGGACGCCGACGTCTCCAAGGAGATCACCAAGGCGTACAAGAAGCTCGGCATCACCATCACCACCGGTGCCGCCGTCCAGTCCATCGACGACGACGGATCCAAGGTCACCGTCGCCATCAAGGACAACAAGTCCGGGGCCGTCGAGACCGTCACCGTCGACAAGGTGCTGCAGGCCGTCGGTTTCGCGCCGCGCGTGGAGGGCTACGGCCTGGAGAACACCGGCGTGCAGCTGACCGACCGCGGCGCCATCGCCATCGACGACTACATGCGCACCAATGTGCCGCACATCTACTCCATCGGTGACGTCACCGCCAAGCTGCAGCTCGCGCACGTCGCCGAGGCGCAGGGCGTGGTGGCGGCCGAGACCATCGCCGGCGCCGAGACCCTCGCGCTCGGCGACTACCGCATGATGCCGCGGGCCACCTTCTGCCAGCCGCAGGTCGCCTCCTTCGGTCTCACCGAGGAGCAGGCGCGCGCCGAGGGCTACGACGTGAAGGTCGCGACCTTCCCGTTCACCGCCAACGGCAAGGCGCACGGGCTCGGCGACCCGACCGGCTTCGTGAAGCTGATCTCCGACAACAAGTACGGGGAACTCATCGGCGGGCACCTCATCGGCCCCGACGTCTCCGAGCTGCTGCCGGAACTGACCCTGGCCCAGAAGTGGGACCTCACGGTCAACGAACTGGCCCGCAACGTGCACACCCACCCGACCCTGTCGGAGGCGTTGCAGGAGGCCATCCACGGCCTCGCGGGCCACATGATCAACTTCTGAGTTGAGAACGAAAAAGGCCCGGTGTCAGCGTTTTTCGCTGACACCGGGCCTTTTCGTATCTTCACCGTGCGGGCACGGCGCCGGACCTCCCCCGACGTTGCGGTCCGATCTTCACGAGGCAGTAGGGAGCTGCTCGCGAAGACTTTGCAGCGCCCGGTGCTGCAGCAGGCGGACCTGCTCCGGGCTCGCGCCGATCTCTTCGGCGGTGCGTTCCACGCTCCAGCCCAGCCCGAGTCGCAGGTACAGCACGGCCTGCTGGGCGGGACTGGCGAAAACCTTCATGACGGCTCCTTCTGGATCTGCTTCCAGCCTAGGAGCGGGGGTGTTCAGGTTCGGATAGCCGATTGCTAGGGAATGGATAGAGAACGCGCCAGCGTGACTTCGAGGCGGGCGCCGCCCAGCGGGCTGTCGGTGAAACGGACGCTGCCGTGATGGATCCGCGCCTGCTGGGCCACCAGGGCCAGGCCCAGACCACTGCCGGGGGCCTCGGTGGCGCCGCGGGTGAAGCGGGTGAAGACGCGCTCGCGGTCGGCGAGCGGCACGCCGGTGCCGTTGTCGTCCACGGTGAGAACGAGGTGGTCGCCCGGGAGCGGGCGGGCGTCGATCTCGATGCGGGTGGCCGCGCCGTGCCGCACCGAGTTGGTGACCGCGTTCTCCAGGATGAGGCGGATACCGGCCTCCAAGCCGCGCAGATGAATCGGCGCGGTGACCAGTGAGGTGACGGTGACGTCCGGATGGGTGCGGCGGGCATCGTGGCCGACCTGATCGATCAGCTCGTCGAGATCGACCTCGGCCCAATCGGATTCGGTGCTCAGCGAGCCCTGCGCCAGCCGCTCCAGCGCGAACAGGGTGGACTCCACGGCGCGCTGGGCATTGAGGATCTCGCCGATGATCTCGGCGCGCTCCGCCTCGGGGAGCCGCATGGATTGCAGCACTTCCAGATCCATCCGCATGGAGGTCAGCGGGGTGCGCAGTTCGTGGGCGGAGGTGGCGGCGAAGTCGCGGGCGGCGGCCAGGGCGTCGGCCGTGTGGCGGCGTTCCTCCGCGATATGGTCCAGCATCTCGTTCATGGCGGTGGCCAGTTCATTGGTTTCCGTGGTGGCGTACTGCGGTGAAACATGCAGGTGCAGTGCGGATTCCACATCGCGGGTGGCATCGGTCAGCTCGCGCAGCGGCAGCACCGCGCGGCGGGCCACGAACCAGCCCAGCCAGGCGGCCAGCAGGGTGGACACCACCGCGACCGCCAGTACGCGCTGGGTGCGCTGCGTGATCATCTGCTCCACAGTCGATTTCGGGATGGAGGTGGTGACGGTGACCTCCTTGCCCGCGGCCGGCAGCTCCCACACGTAACCGGCGCCGTCCTCCAGCAGGACCGTGCGCTGCGGGCCGGTCGGCGCGGGCTGTTCCTTTCCGTCCGACGAGGACACGTGCAGTGACCGCACCACGGTGTCGAGCTGGCGGGCGGTATCGGTGTGCACCACGGACAGGAACACCGTCGAGATCACCCCGACCACCAGGATGGTGACCGCCGCGCAGGCCACCGCGACCCGGGTGCGCAGCGAGATGGGCCGGCTCACGGTTCGGTCCGTAGCACGTAGCCCACGCCGCGCACGGTGTGCAGCACCCGCGGGCAGCCGGTCGCCTCGATCTTGGCGCGCAGGTAGGAGACGAACACGTCGACCACCTTGGTCTGCGTCTCGAAGGTGTATCCCCATACGTCGGTGAGCAATTCGGCGCGTGAGAACACCTGCCCGGGCGCCGCGGCGAGGGCCGCCAGCAGATCGAATTCGCGTTTGGTGAGATCGAGCAGCACCCCGTTGGCATAGGCGCGCCGCGACCCGGTGTGCACGGTCAGCTCCCCGACCGTGGTCTCCGCCGGATCGCCCGCCACCGTGGCCCCGGCCCGCCGCAGCAGCGCGTGCAATCGCGCCACCAGCTCGCCGAGCGCGAACGGCTTGGTGAGGTAGTCATCCGCGCCCGCGGTGAGCGCCCCGATCCGGTCGTTGACCTCGGACCGCGCACTGAGCACGCAGATCGGCACATCATTGCCCAGCGACCGCAACGCGGTCACCACCTGCACCCCGTCCAGCCCGGGCATATTGAGGTCCAGCACCACGGCCGCGGGCGGATTCACCGCGATGCGCTGCAAGGCGGAAGCCCCGTCCGTCGCGGTGTCGACCGTGAATCCGGACAGCCGCAAGCCGCGGGCCACCGAGGTCAGGACCCGCGCGTCGTCGTCGACGACGAGCACGACATTGTTCGCCATACAGGGCCCTCATTTCGCCGGCGAGCTGGTTCGGGACGCCGATTCAGGAACTCAGGCGCACTTTCTCCGCGGGATTCTGCTGGTTGACGCATTCCTGATAGGGATTCGGATCGCCCAGCTGCTCCTGGCAGGTCCAGACCGAGCCGTCGTCGGCGGTGACGGCCACCGAGAATCCCGGACCCCAATCGGCCGAATGCGCCGCGTATTCGTTGGTGACGGAGGTGGCGGTGCTGCAGGCGGCGCTGCCCTGCGTGGTGATGGCGACGATGGCCAGGCCGTTGAAGCCGGCGCCGCAATACACCGGCTGCGGTCCCGTCACCGGCTGGGTGGTGGGTACGACGGGCTGTGTGGTGGGCACGACCGGGGGTTTCGTCGGCTGGACCGGCGGGTTCGTGGTGGTGACCGGCGGTGGGACCGGCCGGGTGACCGGCGGGACGGGTGGCTGGACCGGCTTGCTCGGCGGGGCCGCGGTCGTCGTGCTCGGTGCGGCCGTGGTGCTCGACGCCGTGGTGGTGCCGTCCTTCGAATTCCCGGAGCAGCCGGCCAGGCTGCCGACCAGTGCGGCCGCCACGGCCGCGACAGCAAATTCGGTGTAGCGCATATTGCCTCCTGAGTTTGCGAACTGGCGGTCGGCCAAACCTTAGGAGTGCGTGTGCTCAGGGACGGCTAGGAAATGGTTAGGAAATGGATAGGGCCGCCCAGTGTGATGAAGGCCATGGTCAGCCTATAACGGCTGGTCAGTCCCGGCGGTAGGCGTCCTGGGCGGCTTTGATCGTGTCGATATTGGATTCGAGGACGTGGATCAGGCCCAGGAGTTGGTCGGCGATCTGCGCGCCCAGGTCGGTGAGGGTGTACTCGACGTGGGGCGGGATGGACTGCTGGACTTCGCGATTGATCATGCCGTCGCGTTCCAGGGTCTGCAGGGTCTGGGAGAGCATGCGCTCGCTGATGCCTTCGACGTGGCGGCGCAGGGCGCTGAACCGGTGCGGGCCCTCGCGCAGGGCGGCCAGGGCGAGCACGCCCCAGCGGCCGGTGACGTCCTGCAGCACCGGGCGGGAGGGGCAGTTGCGGGCGAAGACGTCGGCTTCCAGGGTGGGGTCGGTCGCGTAGACCTCGTCGGAATGCCGGGTGTTCATGGCTTCGAGATTACCTAACCTTCGGGGTAGCGGTTCCGGAATGGATTGTGCTTACTATTAGTTAGTACATGCCGAGACAGTAGTTAATTCCCGTTCCTGGAGGTAAGTCATGACCGTCGCAGTCACCGGAGCCAGTGGTCAGCTGGGTCGTCTCGTCGTCGAGGCGCTGCTGCGCGAGGGCGTCACGCCCGTCGCCGTCGTCCGCGATCCCGCCAAGGTGGCCGATCTGGCCGGCCGCGGCGTCGAGGTACGCCAGGCGACCTTCGACGACCCGGAGTCGCTGGACCGCGCCTTCGCCGGCGTCGACCGCGTCCTGTTGATCTCCGGCAACGAATTCGGCAAGCGGGTCGAGCAGCACACCAATGTGATCCGCGCGGCCGAGCGGGCGGGCGTGGAACTGCTGGCCTACACCAGCATTCCGCAGGCCGACAGCAACCCGCTGATCCTCGCCCAGGAGCACACCGGCACCGAGGCCGCGCTGGCCGATTCGACGGTGCCCTACGTGCTGCTGCGCAACGGCTGGTACTGGGAGAACTACACCCGCGGCCTGGCGCACGCCGTCGAGACCGGCGTGCTGTACGGCGCGGCCGGGCAGGGCCGGGTGTCCGGCGCGGCCCGCGCCGACTACGCCGACGCGGCCGCGCACGTGCTGACCACCGAGGGGCACGCGGGCCAGGTCTACGAGCTCGGCGGCGACGCGGGCCTGACCTATGTCGAGCTGGCGCAGTCGATTTCGGAGGCGGCAGGCAAGCCGGTGCGTTACGAGGATCTGCCGCAGGCGGATTACGCCGCCGCGCTCGAAAAGGGCGGTGTGCCCGCCGGTTTCGCGCAGGTGCTCGCCGATGCCGACAACGGCATCAGCAATGGCATCCTCGAGGTCGGCAGCGGCCACCTGCGGAAGCTGCTGGGCCGTCCGGCGGCGCCGGCCGTCGAGGTGTTCCGCGCGGCGCTCGCCTGAGTCTTCGCGACGACTTCGGCGGGCCCGTCAGTACCAGTTGTGGGCCTGCCAGAAATCCCAGGCCGCGTTGGGGCTGCCGTACCGCTGGTTCATGTAGTGGTAGGCCCAGCGCAACTGGGTGAGCGGATTGAACATCCAGTCCGGGCCCTCGCTGAACATCTTGATCGCGGGCAGTGCCTGCGCGAGACCGTAGGCGCCCGAGGTCGGGTTGATGGCGAAGATCTGCCAGCCGCTCTCGTGCGTGATGATCTCGTTGAAGGCCGCGAACTGGTCGAGCGGCACGATGACGTGGGCCAGGGTCTGCAGCGCGGGTTTCTGGAACGCCTGAGCCGCGCCGAAGAGTTTGCCGAGTTCGGCGAAGCTCGTCGGCAGGGTGTAGGAGGCGATCTCGCTCGCGGTGCCGGCGCGGGCCTCGGCGTGCGCGGCCGGGCCCGCCGCCAGCGTCGCCGTGGTGAGCGCGCCGAGCAGGAGCCCGAGGGTCAGGGTCCGGAGTGGCCGGTTCGATGTCAACGCCTGGTCCTTCCGTGTGGGTGAAGCACGAAAACAGACCGATCTGTCGCTACGCGAAAAAGGTGAGTATGCCCGCCTCGAACCCGGGTCGGGCATAGCGACACGCTATGAGTACTTAATTGCCGATTTAGTCTTTGCGCTGATCAGGACTGGTCGTCGGCGCGTCCCAAGAGCAGCTTTCGCTCATGGTCGTTGGCCGTCAGCTCGGCCGCCCGCAGGAATTCGGCACGCGCCTCCGCGCCGCGGCCCAGGCTGGACAGGAAGTCACCGCGCACGGCATGCAGCAGGTGATAGCCGTCCAGGGGCGTGGCGACCCGGTCCGCGAGCTCCAGCCCGGCGGCCGGGCCGTGCACCATCGACACCGCCACCGCGCGGTTCAACTCCACGATCGGCGACGGAAACCGTTCCGCCAGCATGGCGTACAGCCCGGCGATGCGCCGCCAGTCGGTGTCCGCGGGCGCCGGAGCCATGGCGTGCACGGCGGCGATGGCCGCCTGCAGGTCGTACTTCCCCGGTGCGCGGCCGAGCTGCTGGTTCAGCGTGTGCGCCCGGGCCAGCGCGGCGAAACCGCGGCGGATGAGCAGCCCGTTCCAGCGGGACCGGTCCTGATCGTCCAGCAGTACCGGGCCGCCGCCGGCATCGGTGCGCGCCACCGTCCGCGACGCCTGCAACTCCAGCAGTGCGGCCAGGCCGTGCGCCTCCGGCTCCGCGGGCAGCAGTTCGGCGAGGATGCGCGCCAATCGCAGGGCGTCCTCGCACAATTCGTCGCGCACCCAGCGGTCGCCGGAGGTGGCGGCATACCCCTCGTTGAAGATCAGGTAGATGACCTCGAGCACCGAATCCAGCCGGGCGGCGAGTTCGGGACCCGCGGGCACCTCGTACGGCACCCGCTTCTCGGCGATGGTGCGTTTCGCGCGGACGATGCGTTGCGCGACAGTCGATTCCGGGACCAGGTAGGCGCGCGCGATCTCGGTGGTGGTGAGGCCGCCGACCATGCGCAGGGTGAGCGCCGCGCGGGCGGGCGGGGTGAGCGCCGGATGACAGGCGGTGAAGATCATGCGGAGCAGGTCGTCGTCGATCGCGGGGGTCGCGGCCGCGACGGCGAGGGTCGCGGGATCGGTTGCGGGCGTGGACCGTTCGTCGATCAGCAGCTGATGGCCGAGCAGCGTCAGTTTGCGGGCGAAGGCGGCGTCCCGCCGGAAACGGTCCACCGCACGGTGTTTCGCGGTGAGCATGAGCCAGCCGCCCGGATTGGGCGGGATGCCGTCCCGCGGCCATTGCTCGAGGGCCGCGACCAGGGCGTCCTGCGCCAGTTCCTCGGCGGTGGCGATATCGCCGGCCACCCGGGTGAGACCGGCGACAAGCCGCGGCCACTCGACGCGCCAGGCCGCCTCGACGGCCTCGCGCGCCTGCTGTGCGGGTGACCGCGGCGGCGTCATCCGGTCAGGGATGGTCGATCGCCCGCACTTCGAGCTCGATATCCCATTCGGGGCCGTGCACGTTCAGGAATCGGCGCGCCCATTCCAGCGCCTCCTCCCGGGTGCGGGTCTGCAGCAGGCAGTAGCCGCCGATGATCTCCTTCGACTCGGTGAACGGGCCGTCGGTGACGGTCTGCACGCCGCCGGTCTGCCGGATGCGGGTGGTCTCCTGCGAGAGACCGGCGGTGTCCAGGAGGACGCCGGCCTTGGTCATGTCCTCGATGAGCGCGGTCATGTCCGCGACCAGGCGCTCGTCCGGGCCGTCGGGGGCCTGGTTCGGGTCGAGGCGGATGAGCATCAGGTGTCGCATGATTCGATCCTCTCGCTAAGCAACCTGGTAGCGGACATAAACGGCGCCCGAGTCGAAGGTCTTCGACTCCAGCAGGTTCAGGTCCAGTGCGGTCTTGTCCTGGAACAGCGGGGTGCCCGCGCCGATCGTAATCGGATGAATGAACACGCGGAGCTCGTCCACCAGCCCCTGCTCGGTGAACCAGTGCGTCAGCGTCGGGCTGCCGTAAATGGCAAGCACTCCACCGTCTTCCGCCTTCAGCGCCTCGACCTGCGCCAGCGCGTCGGTGGCGATGATCCGCGTATTGGCCCAGCCGGCCGATTTCAGCGTGGTCGAGAAAACCAGCTTGTCCACTCCGGTCACCCAGGCCGCATGTTCGAGGTCGTGCTCGGATGCGTCCGGACTGCCCGGTACCGAGGTCCAGTGGTCGCGCATCCCGATGAAGGTCTTGCGCCCGTAGACCGCGGTCCCGATATCGGGGCGAATGCGCGTGTCGTGAAAATCCGTCAGCTCATCGCTGTAGGCGCGACCCGTGAACTCCAATCCCATCCCGGTGGCCCCGGCCGCGTAGCCATCCAGGCTCATATGCGCGAACGCCGCAACTTTCCTCATGGCGAACCCTTTCGTCCGTGATTCAGGGCCGCCTTCCGGCCCCTCACCTACACCTCGAACGGGGTGGGCCGGAATCGACACCGGCCGCGAAACTTTTTTCGCGGCCGGTGTCGAAGAGGGATCAGACCCACTGCACCAGCTGGATGACCAGGTCGTTCGGGCCGGCGCGGGTGCTGGAGGGGCTGGCCGTGCTCATCGAAAGTTATGACGACTGAGCCGATTTCGGGACGGATGTCTCATTCTGCTGTGTAGCCGGGCGCGGGCGGGCAGAATCCGAACCATGCCGAGAGCAGCCCCGGCACTCGTGGCCGCCGAGATGTTCACGCGGGCGCAGCCGGTGATTCCCCTGGGAGACGGGCTGGTCCTGCGGGCCTGGCTGCGGCGTGACGCACCCGAGGTGTTCGCCGCCGCGCAGGATCCCGCCATCCGGCGCTGGCACACGCTCGGCGCCGATACCGAGGACGAGGCCGAGGACCGGGTCGACGCCTGGGCGCGCGCCTGGAGTTCCGGCACCGACGCCAACTGGGCCATTGCCGACAGCCACACCGGCCGGATCGCCGGGCGGGCCGCACTGCGCAGCATCCACCCGGTCCACGGCCTCGCCGAAGTGGCCTACTGGGTGGTGCCCGCCGTCCGCGGGCGGGGCATCGCCCCGCGGGCCGTGCAGGCGCTCATCGGCTGGGCCTTCGATATCGCCGGCTTCCACCGGCTGGACCTGCGCCATTCCGTGTACAACACCCAATCCTGCCGTGTCGCAACCAAATGCGACTTCGCCCTCGAGGGCGTGAATCGCAGCGCCTGGCTGCACGACGACGGCTGGCACGATATGCACATGCACGCCCGCATCAACGACGGCGGGCCCGCCGCCACCACCGCGCCGATCGTCCGCGCGCGACCGCGGCATCGAGCCGGCGACTAGCGCTCACGGACCGTCCGGATCAGTGATCGGTTTGGATGCGCAGGGCGGTGATGGTGCTGGCCAGGCCCTCGTATTGGTTTGTGAGCATGATTATTTCGATGAGGCGGCGCTCGTCGTAGTAGGCGGCGAGGGACTGCCAGGTGGCGTCGTCCAGATCGCGGGTGGTGACCAGCTGGTCGACGGCGGTCAGCAGGGCACGCTCCTTGGGGGACCAGCCGGCGGCCGCGGGGCCGTCGCCGCGGAGGCGGTCGAGGATCTCCTGGGTGATGCCGGCGCGCTTGCCGAGCCGGATGTGATGGTCCATCTCGTAATCGCATGCGCGCAGGTGCGCGACGCGGATGATGACCAGTTCGGTCTCGTAGCGGGGCAGTTTGCCGCCGGGCATGAGCCGGCCGGAGAAGTGCAGCCAGCCGCGGAACAGGCCGCCGGTGCGGCCGATCGTGCTGAACAGGTGGGCGTCATCGGTGCCGGCGGCGCGGGACAGCGCCTGCCAGACAACCCAATTGAACGGGCCCAGCTCCTTGAAGCGACCCGGAGCGATACGTGGCTGCGTCGACACCATCCGCCCAACTTAACCCGTGTCCCAGTCAGTCGCCAGCGTTCATTCCCGGACCGCCTGGCCGAGTTTGGTCAGTTCCAGGGCGCGGCGGGCCCGGGTGAGGACATGCGCCCGCGAACTCGTCAGATGCGCGAGCAGGGTGCGCAGGGCGGTGTCGAGGTCGTCCGCGAGCAGGTGCTCGGCAATGGCGATGTGGTCCTCGGCCATGGCCGCGATGCGCTCCGGCGTGGGGACATCCAGGGCGCGCACGGGCCGGACCCGGGTGTACACGGCCGAGAGGGCATCGGCCAGCGCCGCATTGCCGCCCGCGGCCAGCACCGTCAGATGGAACTGCTCGTCCGCCGCGATCAGCGCCGGACCCGGCACCGGCGGTTCGTCCCGCATCGCGCGCCAGCTCTCGAGCTCGCGCCGGATGAGATCGGTGTCGTGGTGACGGAAGAGCGAATTCGCGCCGGGTGATGCGGAACCGATGGAATCCGGTGCGGCGGCGCCGGAACTGTGGAAGGCGGTATCGCCTGTCGCGGCCGCCCTGCCCCGGGAGGCCGGATGCCGGCGTTGAATTCCCCTGGCCTCCAGGATGATCCGGAGCTCGTAGAGGTCGCCGAGTTCGTCCACCCGGGGGCGGTACGGGTAGAGGCCGTCCGGATTGCGTTCCAGCAGGCCGTCGGCGTAGAGGCGGGCCAGGGCCTCGCGGACCGGGGTGCGGGAGACGCCGTAGGTTTCCGCGAGGCGTTCCTCGCGCAGCCGTTCGGTGGGCACCAGCACACCGGCCGCGAGATCCCGCTGCAGGGATCGATACACCCGCTCGGACAACGGAATACGCCCCCTGCGCGTAGTCACCGTGGTCCGTTCAGATGGCCATGGCCGTGCGGACCGCGGGCGCGGAATCCGCGCCACCCGCCCCGGAGGAGGTGATCCGGCCCGAACGCAGCACGTAATACTGCTGCGCCGCCTGCAGCGCGAATCCGATGTGCTGCTCCACCAGCAGCACGCTCAGTCCGCCGCGGCCGGAGAGATCGATGATGGTGCGTTCGATCTCGGCCACCACCGACGGCTGGATGCCCTCGGTCGGCTCGTCCAGGATGAGCAGTTTCGGCTCGGTGATCAGGGCGCGCGCGATGGCGAGCTGCTGGCGCTGGCCGCCGGAGAGCAGACCGGCCTTGCGGGACAGCAGTTCCCGCAGCGCGGGGAACAGGTCGAGGGATTCCTCGATCAACTCCTTACCGCGTTTGCGGCCGTCCGCGATCACCTGCAGGTTCTCCAGGGCCGACAGCTGCGGGAAGGACTGCTGGCCCTGCGGGACGTAGGCGATGCCGCGCTTCACCCGGCGGGACGGGGACAGTTTGGTGATGTCCTCGCCGTCGAAGCGGATGCGACCGCCCTTGGCGGGCAGCAGGCCGACCGCCGCGCGCAGCAGCGACGTCTTACCGGCGCCGTTGTGGCCCATGACCGCGGCCACGCCATTGTCCGGAACCGTCAGGGAGACACCGTGGATCACCTGGGTGCGACCGTAACCGGTCCGTAGGTCAACGAGTTCCAGCATCGGCAGTCTCCTCTTCCTCGATCGGCGGCAGTTCGCCCGCGGCGGCGGTGCCCAGATAGACCTGTTGGACCTGGGGATCGGCCTGCACCTGTTCGACCGTGCCCTCGCTGAGGACCCGGCCGCCGGCCAGTACCGTGACCGACTGCGCGAAGGCGCGCATGAAGTCCATATCGTGTTCGACCACGATGACCACCCGGTCGCCGCCGATGCGGCGCAACAGGTTTCCGGTCTCCTCGCGTTCCTCGGCGCTCATGCCCGCGACCGGTTCGTCGAGCAGCAGCACGGATGCGTTCTGCACCAGCAGCATGCCGATTTCGAGCCACTGCTTCTGACCGTGCGCGAGCACACCGGCGGGCTTGTCGCGGAGTTCGGTGAGGCCGGTCGTCTCCAGGGCCTCCTCGATGGCGGGCAGCACCGACCTGCGCTTACGCAGCAGGGTGAGCGCGGAACGGCCCGCGCCCGCGGCGATATCGAGGTTCTGCAGCACGGTGAGCTGCTCGAAGACGCTGGCCGTCTGGAAGGTCCGGCCCACGCCCAGGCGGGCGATCTGATGCACCTTGCGGCCGATCAGCTCGGTGCCGGACTTGCGGGCCGAACCGGTGGCCGGCACCAGCCCGGTGATGGCGTCGATCAAGGTGGTCTTGCCGGCGCCGTTGGGGCCGATCAGGAATCGCAGATCGCCTTGGAGAACAGTCAGATTCACCTCCGAGACCGCACGGAATCCGTCGAAACTGACCGAGAGATCCCGGATCTCGAGATATTCACTGCTCATGGCGTCGCCACCTGCACTTCGGGAGCCGGAGCTGGACGGCGGTGTACGCGCTCCAGCAATTGCCGTGCCAGCGGGCCGATTCCGGCCAGTCCGGCGGGAATGAATCCGACCACCACGATGAACAGGGCGCCCTGGAAGTACGTCCATTGCGACGGGAAATGCTCGGAGAAGGTGGTCTGCGCCCAGGCCACGCCGATCGCGCCGATGGCCGGGCCCCACAGCGTGGTGCGGCCGCCGATCGCGACGCCGATCAGGAACACGATGGACGGCACCACATCGATATCGGCGGGAGAGATGATGCCGACGATCGGAGTGAAGAGCGCGCCGGCGATGCCCGCGAAGCAGGCCGCCACCACATAGGCGACGATCTTGATATTGGCGGGGTCGTAACCGAGGAAACGCACCCGCTCCTCCTGATCACGCACCGCCACCAGCAATTCGCCGTAACGGCTGTTGCGGAGCTGCCGCGCGATCGCGATCACCGCCAGCAGCACCCCGGCCGCGATGAAGAACAACATCCGGCGATTGACCGGATCGCTGAGCCGGAAACCGAAGAAGGCGTTGAAATCCGACAGCCCGGTGAAACCGCCGAGCGACTGCTGCCCGATCAGCAGGATCGCCAGCGCCGCCGTGAGCGCCTGCGACAGGATCGCGAAATACGCGCCCTTCACCCGGCGCTTGAACGTGCCGAATCCGAGCAGCGCCGCGACCAGGCCCGGCAGGATCAGGATCGCCAGCAGGGTCACCGGCGCCGACTGCAGCGGCTTCCAGAACGCGGGCAGCGTATTGATCCCGGCGATCTGCATGAAGTCCGGCACGTCCTGATGCGCCGCGGCGGCATCGGCCAGCTGCATGTGCATCGCCATCAGATAGGCGCCGATACCGAAGAACACGCCCTGCCCGAGCGTGAGCATTCCGCCACGGCCCCAGGCCAATCCGATACCGACCGCGATGACGGCGTAGCACAGGAACTTCGCCAGCAGGCCCAGCCGGAAATCACTGAGCAGTGCGGGCGCCCCCGCGAACAGCACCACGGCGGCCAGGGCGAAACCGCCCAGCACCCGCAGCGACGAGACATCGAACAATGCGGAAGGTCGCTCGCTCACGCCAGACTCCTTGTGCGAACGGTGAACAGGCCCTGCGGACGGACCTGCAGGAACACCACGATCAGCACGAAGACGATGACCTTCGCGACCGCGGCCGTGGTCGAATACTCGATCACCGAATTCACCAGGCCCAGGCCGAACGCCGCCAGCACGGTGCCCTTGATCTGACCCAGCCCGCCGATGACCACCACCAGGAACGCGTCGACCAGATAGCTCTGCCCGATGGTCGGACTGGTGGAACCGATCAGCGTCAGCGCCACACCCGCCACCGCGGCCAATCCGGAGCCGATGAAGAAAGTGCTGATATCGATGACGCGGCTGGACACGCCGCTCGTCTCGGCGAGGCTGCGGTTCTGCACCACCGCGCGGATGCGGCGGCCGAGCGGAGTCAGTTTCAGCACCGCGGACAGCACCAGCACCGCGACCACGGCCAGCACCAGAATGAAGATGCGGGTCTTGGGCACCACCGTGCCGAGAATGCTGATACCGCCGGTCAGCCAGTGCGGGGCCAGCACATTCTTGGCGGGCGCCCCGAAGATGTCGCGGGCCGCCTGCTGCAGGATCAGGCCCACGCCGAAGGTGACCAGCAGGGTGTCCAGCGGCCGGTCGTACAACCAGCGGATCAAGCCCATTTCCAGTGCGGCGCCCAGCAATCCGCCGACCAGGAAACCGACGAACAGCGAGACGATCAGCGCTACGCCGGTCGAGTGGATGACCTGCTCCACCACATAGGTGGTGTAGCAGCCGGCCATGATGAATTCGCCGTGCGCCATATTGATCACGCCCATCTGACCGAAGGTCAGGGACAGGCCCAGCGCGGCCAGCAGCAGGATGGAACCCAGACTGAGTCCGGTGAACAACTGCCCGACTGCGACTTCCATGTGAGTCTCCTATGCCGGCTCGTGCACCAGCTGTATTGACTACGGGCTTTCACCCGCTATTGATCGCGGCCGGGTTCGAGACGATGTCCCGCACCCGGCCGCCCCTCATCGATTACGGACGTCGGATCAGAGGCCCTTGGCCCACGGGTACGACGTCAGGAACGGGTCCGGAGCGATCGGCTTGCCGGAATCCCAGACCGTGTAGATCAGGCCGTCCGAATGGATCTCACCGATCCGGGCGGTCTTCGTGATGTGGTGGTTGTCGCCGTCCACGGTCACCAGGCCCTCGGGCGCGTCGTAACTGACACCGCCGCAGTTCTTCTGGATATCGGCCACCGCGAACGACTTCGCCTTCTCGACCATGTTCTTCCACAGGAAGACCGAGGTGTAGGCGGCCTCCATCGGGTCGGAGGTGGGCTTGTTCTGGCCGTAGGCGGCCTTGTAGGCGGTGACGAACGCCTTGTTCTCCGGGCTGTCCACCGTCTGGTAGTAGTTCCACGCGGTCAGCTGCCCGGTGACGTTCTGCGGGCCGATGCCCGCGACCTCTTCCTCGGCGATCGACACCGAGACCACCGGCATGGTCTGGGCGGTCAATCCCGCATTGTGGTACTCGCGGAAGAAGGCGACATTCGAGTCACCGTTGAGCGTGTTGAAGATGGCGTCGGCCTTGGCATTCCGCACCTTGTTGACGATGGTGGAGAAGTCCGTGGAACCCAGCGGGGCGTAATCCTCGCCCTTGATCTCGATGCCGTTGGCGGCGGCGTACGCCTTGATCTCGCGATTCGCGGTCTGCGGGAAGACGTAGTCGGAGCCGACCAGGTAGAGGGACTTGACGCCCTTCTGCTTCAGGTAGTCCAGCGCGGGCACGATCTGCTGGTTGGTGGTGGCGCCGGTGTAGAAGATGTTCTTGCTGGCTTCCAGACCCTCGTACTGGACGGGGTAGAAGAGCAGCGAATTCAATTGCTCGAACTTGGGTTTCATCGCCTTGCGGCTGGCCGAGGTCCAGCCGCCGAACACCGCGGCCACACAATCGGAGCTGATCAGCTTCTCGGACTTCTCCGCGAACGTCTTCGGATCCGAGGCACCGTCCTCGGCGACGATCTCGATCTTCTTGCCCAGCACACCGCCCGCCGCATTGATCTGATCGACCGCGAGCTTCGTCGAATTCGCGACGGTGACCTCACTGATGGCCATGGTGCCGGTCAGCGAGTGCAGCGAACCGATCTTGATGGTGTCCTTCGAAGTGTCCACGCAGGACTTGGCATTCGAGCCCGACGCACCGCTGTCGTCGCGCGAGCCGCACCCGGCGACCATGACCGCGGACAACGCCAGTGCGGTGGGAATGACTAGCGCCTTGGTCAACAGGCGCGTTCGGGCTCGGCGGGGAGAATCTTGCATGGGCGGACCCTTCTAGCTCACGGTCATCGGCGACATCTCGTGCGCCGCTTCGGAATACCGGCCCGTATACAGCGGCTGTATCCGTGTGCAGAAAGGTAGGCGGGAGTTGTTGCGCTGGAATGACTCTCGATGAATGTCCGATTTCCCATGTTTCGCGGACATGAATTTCTGCTCACCGCAACACAAAAGGGCCGGTCCCAGCGTTGCGCTGGAACCGGCCCCTACCGGCGGGTAATACGAGCGAGCGGAGAATTCAGCTGCAGACCTGGCTGTTGGTGAAGGAGTCCGTGTAGCAGTCCTCCTGGTACGTCCAGCCGTCCTGACGGTTGTCCGGCGCCGCTGCCGAGCCGGTGCCGCCACCGACCGCCACGCCGATGAGCGCGCCGATCATCGTGGTGAACGGCACGGCGATCACGCCGAGGCCGCCGGTCGCGATGGCGATGATCACGCCGACGATCAGACCACCCACCACGCCGAGCGCCGCACCGATGGCCATGCCGATACCGGCGCTGCGCGACTGCGGCGAGGTGGGCGCCCAATGGCCGATCGGTGTCGCCACCGGATGCGAAACCAATTGCGTGCCATTGTTCTCGATGCTCGGCTGCACGGAGATCACCTGATCGGTGCCGTCGACCTGCATGTTCAACGGCACACTCGTCAGCACCTTGCCGGCGCCGTCGAGAATGTTCAGCGAATCACCGGCCAGCGCGAACGTCCCGCCGCTCAGATTCACGGTCACCGCCTTGTCGGGACCCGAAGCGGCAATGTCGTACTTCACCAGCGCCTGCTGATCGACACCGGCCCGCAGAATCTGCTGCACGGCCGGCGAATTCGGCTCCGCCGGATCGGCGTAAGCGGTGCCCCCCGTAATCGCCATGGCGCCAATGGCAAGCATTGCCGTCGCAGCGAACTTCCTGATCTTCATTTGTAAATTCCTCGGTTCTCCCCGGGCGCTTATCGGCGCCGCGGAGAGACACTAACACCGCGCCCCGACACCCCATTACCGAAAGATGTTGCGGCTGAATCGGTCACCGAATCCGTCATCGGCCTCACGGTTGCGGAGTCAGTGACTTGTTGGAGCTCGGCTTCGTCGCAGGCTTGGCGGTGGAGGGTGGCGATGACCATGGCCAGGCGGGTGGGGTCGCTGCTCATGCCCCGGATCCTCCCCGTGTTGTTGCGAACTCCACCCTGTCTGAATTGTCTGGATGTTACTGGGTGGGTGCTGGGGAGTGCAATGTTGGGGCGGGTGGGCTATTGGATTACGTAGGGGGAGATGGAGCTGCGGTGTTCGCTGATGTCGAGGGATTTGCCGAGTGGGGGGAAGGCGCGCTGGGGGCAGCTGGCGCGTTCGCAGACTCGGCAGCCGGCGCCGATGGGGGTGGGTTTGGGGTCGGTGAGGTCGAGGCCGTCGGCGTAGACGACGCGGCCGGCGTGGCGCAGTTCGCAGCCGAGGCCGATGGCGAAGATTTTGCTGGGGTCGTTGTAGCGGGTGGCGCGGCGTTCCACCGTGCGGGCGACCCAGAGGTATTTGCGGCCGTCGGGCATCTGGGCGATCTGGGTCATGATCTTCGCGGGGTACGCGAAGGTTTCGTAGACGTTCCAGAGCGGGCAGGTGCCGCCGCTGGAGGAGAAGTGGAAACCGGTGGCGGACTGGCGTTTCGACATATTGCCGGCGCGATCCACGCGGACGAAGGAGAAGGGGACGCCGCGGAGTTTCGGGCGTTGCAGGGTGGAGAGGCGGTGGCAGATCGTCTCGTACGACTGGGTGAAGAAGGCGGAGAGACGCTCGATGTCGTAGCGGAAATCCTCGGACACCTCGTGGAAGTGGGTGTAGGGCAGGACCGTCGCGGCCGCGAAGTAGTTGGCCAGACCCAGTTTTGCCAGCACCCGCGATTCGGGACTGGAGAAATTGCCTTCCTCCACCAGCTTTTCGATGAGGTCGCCGCATTCCAGATAGGCGAGTTCGGCCGCCAGTTTGAATACCCGCTGACCACCGGAGAGATGCGGGGCGATTTCCAGGCGGCGCAACTCCGGATCGAAGCGGTGCAGCACGCCGTCACCCAGATCGATGCGTTCCACGATCTGCACGCCGTGCGCGTCGGCCAGCCGGCGCGGGATCTCCCGCTTCAGGTCACCGCCGTGGAAACGCATTCGATTCGCGAGTTCCTCTGCGGCGGTATCCAATTCGTGAATGTAGTTCTGCCGCTGATAGAAGTAGTCGCGCACTTCCTCGTGCGGTTTGGAGATGGCCCCGGACCCGCTGCCGTCCGAGAATCGATCCTCGGTGGCGGCCGCCAGCTGCGCGGTGGTGTTGCGATACCGGCGGTGCATGTTCACCATGGCGCGCGCCAAACCCGGATGCGCGGAAACCATTTCGGCGATCTCCTGCGCGTCGGCCTCGATACCGAGTTCCTGATCCATCACGACTTCCTGGAGTTCGGCGATCAGCCGGGTGTCGTCCTGGGAGGAGAAGAAGCCGGCGTCGACCCCGAAGACTTCGCTGATGCGCAGCAGTACGGGTACGGTGAGCGGGCGGACGTCGTGTTCGATCTGATTCAGGTAGCTGGCCGAAATCTCCAGCTTCTTGGCCAGCGAGACCTGGCTCAGCCCGCGTTCGGTCCGCAGCTGACGCAGCCGCGCACCGACGAAAGTCTTGGCCATGTGACCGAGTCTATGAGTCCTTTCGCAACCATGCCAACGGGAGAATTAGCAACTCTGCTGAGCGATCCGTCACAGGGCTGTCGGGGGTCGGGGTTACCGTCGGATGGTGCTCTTGTCGGAAGTGGTGGAAGCGTCGCTCGCGGTGCGGGCCACCTCCTCGCGGAAAACCAAGATCAATACCTGCGCCGAGCTGCTGCGGCAGGCCGCGCCGGGGGAGTTGGCGCAGGTGGTGGCCTGGCTCTCCGGCGAGCTGTCGCAGGGCCGGATCGGCACCGGGTGGCGCACGCTGACCACCATGGCGGTCACGCCCGCCGCGACCGCGACGCTCACGGTCGAGCAGGTCGACGCCGTGTTCACCGATCTGGCCGAGGTCGGCGGCAGCGGTTCGACGGCCAAGCGGAAGGCGCTGCTGGCCGGGCTCTTCACCGCCGCGACCGCCGCGGAACACGATTTCCTGGTCCGCCTGCTGACCGGTGAGATGCGGCAGGGCGCCCTCACCGCCCTCGTCGCCGAGGCCGTCGCGGTGGCCTTCGACGTCCCTGCCGACGCCGTCCGCCGCGCGCACATGCTGTCCGGCCGACTACCCGTGACCGCGCTGGCCGCGCAGTCGGGCGGCGTCGAGGCGCTGCGCGAATTCCGGCTCGAAGTGGGCCGTCCCATCCAGCCCATGCTGGCCTCGCCCGGAGCGACGCTGGACGAGACCATGGCCGAATTCGGCGGCGAGGTGAGCGTCGAACAGAAAATGGACGGCGCGCGAATCCAAGTGCACCGCGACGGCGACACCGTCCGCGTATTCACCCGCACCCTGCGCGAAATCACCGGCAGCGTGCCCGAATTGGTGGATCTGGTGCGCGGCTTGGATTGCACCAGCGTCGTTCTCGACGGCGAGACCCTCGCCCTGACCGATGCCGGCCGGCCGCGCCCGTTCCAGGAGACCATGAGTCGTTTCGGCGCGGCCACCGCCCAGGAACTGCTGTTGCACCCGTACTTCTTCGACTGCCTGCACCTGGACGGCGTGGACCTGCTGGACGCCCCGCTGCGGGACCGCCGCAAGGCGCTCGCGAAAGTGGCTCCGGGCCTCAGCATTCCGGCCCTGGTCACCCCGGACCCGGAGGCCGCCGCCGAATACTTCGACGGTGCGCTGGCCGCCGGTCACGAGGGCATCATGATCAAATCCCTGGACGCGCCCTATGCGGCGGGCCGGCGCGGGCGGGCCTGGCAGAAGATCAAACCCACGCACACCCTGGACCTGATCGTGCTGGGCGCGGAATGGGGTTACGGCCGCCGCACCGGTTACCTGTCGAATCTGCATCTGGGAGCACGGGATCCGGCGGGCGGCGAGCCGATCATGGTCGGCAAGACGTTCAAGGGCCTCACCGATGCCCTGTTGCAGTGGCAGACCGCCGAATTCCCGCGCCACGAACGCGGGCGCGACGGCAATACCGTCTACCTGTGGCCGGAACTGGTGGTGGAGATCGCCCTCGACGGTGTGCAGACCAGTCCGCGGTACCCCGGCGGGGTAGCGCTGCGCTTCGCCCGGGTTGTCCGGTACCGGCCCGACAAGGAGCCCGCCGACGCCGACACGATTGACACGATTCGTCACCTGCTTCCGCAAAACCCGAGCTCACAGTCAATTCACAGCTGAGTCGTGGGCGCCTCCGAGGTTGACGGAGCACGATCAGAAGCGTCGAAAGTTCCAGCCGGAGCGGTTGTCAGGTGACGGGACGCAGGCACTGCCACCGCATCTCCCACGCGGATCCCTGCGCGCCCGTACCGCTTCAGCCGGTCTTCGACGGTGGATTGCGCATGGTCCACCTTGTGGTCGGCGGCGCCCCGCCCCCTCGCCGGGCGCCGCCGACCGCGGTCTTTGTTCGTACAGTGCAAAACCTCAGGTGAACCGCGTTCGAGCGGTCAGTATTCGTATTCCTGGGTCTCCTGGGTCCCGGTCAGATTCGGCAATCGCCGTCGCCCCGCCGCCAGATCACCGGCGAGATGCTCGTAGGCGATGGCCAGTTCGGTGAGCCGCTGCCCCGCATCCCGCACCGCACCGTCCGGTGAGGTCGCCAGCGTCAGATAGGCCAGCGCCGAGAACTGGGCCAGCCGGTCCACCACCGTGCCCACCGTCTCGGTGTGCAGGTGGGCATCGCGCGCGGCCCGCGGCAGCTCGGCGGCCACCCAGCGGTCGATATCGTGCACCAATCGGGCGCGATCGTGATCGATGGGGTCGGTCGCCCCCGCTGTCGCCGTGAGGCGCCGCTCGTGCAGGTCCGCTAACAACCCGGCGCAGTACAACACCGGATGATCGTCGGGGGGCAGGCCACGGCAGGCCTGCAGCAGCAGGTGTTTCGGCGGGAGCGGGTGCACGGCGACATCCTGCTACGCGAATATCTCCGATTGGCAACGACATTCGATTCCGCGAATCCGCAGCGACATTCGGTGCCATCCTGAGGCTCGGGTCTTGCATCCGGTGCCGCGACGTGCAGAGTGGTACTGGTGATCCTCACCGTGACCATGAACCCCGCCTACGACATGACCTATCGGGTGGAGCATTTCGAACGGGGACGGGCACACCGGGTCCGATCGGTCGACCAGCGCCTCGGCGGGCGCGGTATCAATGTCACCCGGGTCCTCAACCAGCTGGGCAAATACGCGCGCGCCACCGGATTCGCCGACCACTCCTTCGCGGCCGCCGCCGAACTCGAGATGCCCGTGGACTTCGTGCACGCGCTGCCCTGGGTGCGGCGCACCGTCGTGATCAGCGAATCCGACGACGGCACCGCCACCGCGCTGTGGGAACCCGGGCCGCGGATCTCCGAACCGCACGCCATCGATCAATTGCGGGTGCGGGTGGCGGGCATGCTCTCCGATATGAACGGCATGGTGATCGCCGGTTCGCTGCCCGGTGGGGTCGGGCCGGGCTTCCCCGCCGAACTGGCCCGCACCGCGCTCGCGGCCGGCGTGCCCACCATCTGCGATTTCGACGGTGCGGCGCTGGAACTCGCGGCCAAGGTGCCGGGCATCGTGCTGACCCCCAATACCGAGGAGCTGGAACGGCTCACGGGGCTGCCCGCCACCACCATCCCGGAGATCCTGACCGCGGTGGAACCGCTCATCACCGACGGCGTGGCCGCGGTGATCGTGACGCGCGGGGGTGCGGGGATGGTCGCCGTGACGCCCACCCGCGCCTGGTCGGCGGCGTTGCCGCAACCGCTGGCCGGCAATCCGACCGGTGCGGGGGACGCCGCGGTGGCGGCCATCATCGCCGCGCTGGCGACCGGGCCCGCCACCGACTGGCCGGACATGCTGGCCGACGCCGTGGCCACTTCGGCTGCCGCCGTGGTCATTCCGGTGGCCGGGGAGATCGACCGCGTGCTGCGTGAGCGACTGCTGCCGACGGTGCGGGTGCGCGAACTCGAATTCGTCACGCTCAGACACTGATCCGCAGGTCACGGGTCGGTCTAATCCGGGTATCGACCGGCGTGGGCGGCGCGACCGCGGACCGACCGCGCGGTAGTGTCGAACCCGATGTCTGAGCTACGGATTCCGCCCGATCAAGGGTCGGGCGTGGACGACAGGTATCGGATGCCGCGAGTCGTGCGCGCGGCACAGCTCGTCGCTGTCCTGCTCGCGCTCATGGGAATCCTGTGCACCGCCTCCTCCGGCTGGCTGCTCGGCGCGAAACCGGCCCTGCTGACCGCCATTCCGTTCGTGCCCGCATGGTTGCTGGGACTCGTCGCGCTGACCTTCAACTCGGAGGGGCAGGCCGTGCGCATCGGGGCGATTCTGATCGCCGTCCTGAACATGTTGTGGACGATCCCCGCCATCACCGACGGGCGGCCACCGGGACCGCTGGCGCCGATCGCCTCGCTGGTGATCATCGTGCTGCTGTTCCGGCGCGAGGCGCGGGACTGGTTCGAGCCGTCCTACTGGTAACAACACGGGCGACCGGAAGTAACATCCGCGAAATCTCGTCTCCCGATTCGCAATATCCGCGCAATTCCCGGCTCCTACTGTTAGCCCATGAGTTCGGAAGTCGCGGCGGGCACGGGTATTCACATCAGCGGATTGAGCAAGACCTTCCGGTCCGGGCGGCGCACCGTGCAAGCGCTGGACGAGGTGGAACTGCATACGGAACAAGGCGCGTTCCTGTCCCTGCTGGGACCGTCCGGCTGCGGGAAGTCCACCATCCTGCGCATCCTCGCCGACCTGGACACCCCCACCGCGGGCACCGCCCGCATCAATGGCGAGACACCCGCCGAGCTGCGGCGCCGCCACGAATTCGGGATCGCCTTCCAGGATTCGGCGCTACTGCCCTGGCGCAGTGTGGAATCCAATATCAAACTGCCGCTGCAGGTCGCGGGCCTGCCCGCGGATCCGGAACTGATCGCCGACCTGATCGCGCTGGTCGGCCTCGAAGGCTTCGAGAAGGCCAAACCGGCGCAGCTGTCCGGCGGTATGCGGCAACGGGTTTCGATCGCCCGCGCCCTCGTCGTGAAACCCAGTGTGCTGCTGCTGGACGAACCCTTCGGCGCCCTCGACGACATGACGCGGCAGCGGCTCAACCTCGAACTGCTGCGCATCTGGACCGAGAAACCCGCCACCACACTCATGGTCACGCACGGCATCGCCGAAGCGGTGTTCCTGTCCGACGTGGTCGCCGTCATGAGCCCGCGCCCCGGACGCGTGGTCGAAATGGTGGACATCGACCTACCCCGGCCGCGCACCCCGGAGATGATGCGCAGTCCCGAATTCCACAAGCTGCACGACTACCTGTCGGAGCTGCTGTTCGGGCGCAGCGGACGCGGCGGGGTGGCGGCGGAATGATCACGGACACAAGCGGAACGCACCGGGACAGCGTGAACTGGAGTGCCATCCGGCAGCGGCTGATGCCGAGCCGGCTCGGCGGGCTCGCGGGCATCGCGGCCCTGCTCGTGCTGTGGGAGATCCTCGCCGTCATGCGCGTCGCGGGAGGCACCATCCCGAGCCCCTGGCAGGTCCTCGACACCATGTACCACGACGGCTGGGCGCTCTACGGCCCCAACTTCGAGATCACGGCCTGGGGTGCGCTGCAAGGCTTCCTGTGGGGGAACGTGCTGGCCATCGCGCTCGCCGTGCTGGTGGTGCTGATCCCGCCCATCGAAATGCTGGTCACCCAGCTGGCCATCCTCAGCTACTGCACGCCGCTGCTGGCGCTCGGGCCGATCATCCTGGTGGTGTTCGGCGGGCGCACGCCCACGGTGTTCCTGGCCGCCATGTACTGCTTCTTCACCACCATGGTCGGCACCGTGTCCGGACTGCGGTCGGCCGACGCCACCAGCCTGGACCTGATCCGCGCCTACGGCGGCGGACGCTGGCAGCGGCTGCGGCGCGTGCAGCTGATCGCCGCCCTGCCGAATACGCTGGCCGCCTTGAAGATCGCCGCACCCTCCGCGGTGCTGGGCGCCATCATCGGCGAATACCTGGGCGGTATCGACAGCGGGATCGGCGTCGCGCTGACCGCCGCGCAGACCTCCTACAACGTGCCGCGCACCTGGGGCATGGCGCTGGCCGCGGCCGCGCTGGCCGGGCTCGGCTACGCCATCGTGGCGATCATCGCCCGGCTGGCCCTGCCCTGGACCCGAGCGGAGGCGTGATGAAATCCCTGAACCTGCTGCGGCCGATCGCCAGATTCCTGTTGCCACTGGTGGTTTCGCTGATCCTGCTGGTGGCGCTCTGGTACGGATTCCTGAAGCTGTATCCGCAAGTGGGGCTGGTCGGCAAGAGCCCAGGTGATGTCTGGACCTACCTGGTCACCGGGCCCACCTCGGATACCGCGCGCTCGGTCATCTTCGCCGAAATGCGGATCACGCTGCGGGACGCGCTGATCGGATTCGGGTCCGGGCTCGGCGCGGCGCTGGTGGTCGCCGCGCTGTTCGTCGGGATTCCGGCGGTGGCGCAGGCGTTCATGCCGGTGGCCATGCTGTTGCGGTCGGTGCCGCTGGTCGCGCTCACGCCGATCATCGTGCTGATCTTCGGGCGCGGACTGCTCGGGGTGACCGCCATGGCGGCCATCGTGGTGTTCTTCCCGGCCCTCGTCATGATCATGACGGGACTGCGCAGCGCACCCCGGCAGGCCCTCGAACTCGTTGCCGCGTACGGCGGTTCCCGCTGGACCGGACTGCGCATGGTGGCGGTGCCCGCCGCCCTGCCGTCGGTCTTCGCGGCGGCCCGCATCTCCGTGCCGGGTGCGCTCATCGGGGCACTGCTCGGCGAATGGCTGGGCAGCGGAACCGGATTGGGGGCCGGATTGATCCGCGCCATCCCCACCTTCCAGTACAACCAGTTGTGGGCGTCGATCGCGCTGGTGACGGTGGTGTCGGTGTTCGCGTACGCGGTAGTCGGCGTGCTGGAGAACCTGGTGCTGGCGCGATTCGCGCCGGAACGCGTGCGGGATTGAGACATTAGTTAACACAGCGCATACACGGACCTTCGCGAAAGTAAAACGGGCGAAATCGAAACGCCCTAGATTCACCGCATGAGTGGTTTGTTCGGGCCGGTTCCGGCCTCGCAGTTGTCGCAGTCCGCCCTGGGCCGGCGCTCCTTCCTCCGCTACGCCGGACTGGCCGCCGGGGCCGCCGGAGCGGCCGGAGTGCTCGCCGCCTGCGGTAAGAGCTCGTCCGGTTCCGGCGGCAACGGCACTGTCGCGGACGGGTCCAAATACGGGACGGTCGCCGTGCAGTTGTCCTGGTTGAAGAACATCGAATTCGCCGGCGAATACTTCGCAGACTCGAAGGGCTATTACAAGGCCGCGGGATTCGGGTCGGTCAATCTGGTCGCGGGCGGCGCGGCCAGCACCTCCGTCGAAGCCGGACTCGGCACCGGCAAGATCTGGATCGGCATGTCCGCGCCGCAGACCACCGCGCCCGCCGTGCTGGAGGGACTGGCCGCCAAGATCGTCGGCACCACCTATCAGAAGAACCCGTTCTGCATCGTCAGCTCCGCCGCCAAACCGATCAAGACGCCGCAGGACATGAAGGGCCGCAAGATCGGTGTGCAGGACACCAATCAGCTCATCTTCAACGCCCTGCTGACCGCCAACGGGCTCACGCCGAACGACGTCAAGATCGTGCCCGCCCAGTTCGATCCGACACCGCTCGCCAACGGCGAGGTCGACGGGTGGGTCAGTTACGTGACCAACGAGCCGATCACCTTGAGCGCCAAGGGATTCAACAACACCAACTTCCTGTTCGCCGACTACGGGCTGCCGCTGGTCGCCGAAACCCTGACCGTCTCGCAGAACACCATCGACAAGGAACGCGACAAGCTGAAGGCGTTCCTCACGGCCGAGATCAAGGGCTGGAAGGACGCCGTCGCCGACCCGGCCGAATCCGCGCGGCTCGCCGTCGACGTGTACGGCAAGGACCAGCGGCTCGACAAGGACGAACAGACCAAGGAAGCGACCGCGCAGAACGGGATCGTGGTGTCACCGGACACCAAGGCCAACGGGCTGCTCACCATGACCGACGCGCTGATCGCGGACAATATCGCCGCCCTCGCCAAGGCCAAGATCACCATCAAGGCCGAGCAGCTCTTCGACCTGTCCGTGCTGCGCGAGGTGTACACGGAACACCCCGAACTGAAGGGGTGAGCAGCCGGCTCAGATCACCAGACTGGGATGCCGGTGCACCGGAGCCGTCCGGCTCGACATCGGCTCGGCGGAAGTGCCATTGCGGGCGGCCAGCAGTTCGGCCGCAATGGCGACCGCGGTCTCGGCGGGCGTCCGCGCACCCAGATCCAGACCGGCGGGGGAGCAGAGGCGGGCCAGGGTGTCATCGTCGAAACCGCCCGCCTGCAAGGCCTCCAGGCGATGCACGTGCGCATTGCGGGAACCGAGTGCGGCGAGATACCCCAGCTCGGGTAGTCGCAATGCGACAGTGAGCAAAGGGATCTCGAACTTCGCATCGTGCGACAGCACCACAACCGCTGTGCTGCCGTCGATTTCACCCGCGGCCGACTGCGTGTTCAGGTATCGGTGCGGCCAATCCACCACCACCTCGCAGCCCGGATACGCATCCGCGCTGGCGAAGGTCGGCCGGGCATCACAGATGGTCACGCGGTAGCCGAGCAGTTTGACCTGGGTGGCCAGCGCACCCGCGAAAGCATTGGCGCCCACGATGATCAGGTGTGGCGGGCGCGCGAACGAATTCACGAAGATATCCGAATCCGGCAGCGCCACCAGCTCGGTGCCGTGCCGGCGATCGGTGATCAGATGCTGGCCGATCACATCCGGATCCTTGTGCCACACCACCGTGAACACGGTGACCTGACGCTGCGCCGCGATATCGGCCGCCACATCCGGGAATTCGGGAAAATGCCTGCGCGAGAACGGTTCCGTGAACACATCCAGGGTGCCGGTGCAATCCATGCTGGTGTTGTCCATGCCATTACCCGGGCCGAAACGATGCAGGCCGCGCTGACCGGTGCGCACCGACTCCGTCACGGCCTCGTAGACGGCCGCCTCGGCACAGCCCGCCGACACCGAACCGAACACCCGGCCCTCCGCGTCGACCATCATGGCCGAACCCGCCGGCATGGGCGAGGAGCCTTGCGCGCGAACCAGAGTCGCCAGTCCGCCGGTCCGCCCGCTGTGCCATACCCGTAGTAGGTCGTCGACGATTTCGCGCATCACATGCTCCCGATCACCGTGCGCCGCCCGTCGGGTAGTCCTGATCCATCCCCGTGGCCAGGTCGTCGCACGTGACGCACACCATATCCGCTCGTTGCCGTAAATAAGTGCCCGCCCCCGAATTTCCCGCGGCCGCCGCCGAAACCCCCGCCCAATGCGCTCGGCCCAACACCACCGGATGCCCGGGCATCCGCCCGAACACCGCCCGCGCCAACCCACTCGGACTGTCCCGCGCCCCCGCGATCACCCGCGCCACCACCTCCGGGCCCACATCCGGCGTATCCACCGGCATGATCGCCACGAACCCCGCCGGCCCGCCGTTCCCCTCGCGGGAATTCCCCGCAGAAGTTATCCCCACTGTGGAAGTCCCTGTGGAGGAATTCCCCACGGCAAACACTAAGCTTTCACCGGACCGCCCGCTCGGAGCGGCATCGGTGGCGGAGCCGGCATCGGTGGCGGGCAATAGCGGATCGGCATCACCGCCGACTCGCCTCGACTCCAGCGCGGGGACGGCAGCAGCCGCGGCGAGTCCCGCCCGCATGGAGGCACTGACCCCCACCGCCCAATCCCGCGCCCACACCGGACGAGTCCCCGCCGGCAGCGCGATACCGGACTCCTCCGAAACCACCCACGAGCCATTCGAAAGCCGATGAGCAGGCCCCGTCGCACCCAGCACCACGAACACCCGCGCACACCCACCGGCCCGCAGCGCATGCACCGCCGACCCCAGCCAAGCCCCACCCTCGGCCAGCACCTTCGGCATCCCGTACCGGGTACCGGCGCCGGCCGCCAGCACAATGCCGTCGCAGCGATCGGGGGTCATGCGAGGCAGGGTAACTCCGCCGCGCAACCTTCGCCGTGCAAGCTACGCCCGCCCCGGTCAGGGCCTGCTCCAACCGCTCGGCCGGGACGACGATCAGGAAGCCGGCCCCCACGCCACATCGGGTCCACGCCGCCCGCCCGGCACACCGGGCTCGCTCCGGCAGCCGGACGTGGCAGTCGCAGCCGGTCGTCGTGGCAACCGGCGTGCGGGCCGATCCGCCTGACGTTCCGGCCGCGCCACTCGTGCGGCAATCGGTGATTCACCGGCGGTCGAGGGCCGCGAGTTCTGCCTCAACCTGCGCGGCAGCCAATTTCACGCCCATCGAGTGGTAGAGGGCGAGAGATTTGCGGAGGAATTCGCCCGCGCGATGGCGCTTGCCGAGGGCGGCGGCGATGCCGCCGAGCGCACGCCAGGCGTCGGCTTCACCGTGCGGGTCACCCGAGCGGCGGGCTACGTGCAGGGAATCGGAGTAGAGGCCCTGTGCGCGGTCCAGGTCACCCAGGTCGCGGTGGATGTGGCCGATGCCGCGCATCGCGTCGGCATGCAGCAACGGGTCTTCGATCTCCAGGCCGATCTCATCGGCTTCGGCCAATTCCGCTCGCGCGGTATCGAAGTGGCCGAGCACCCGACTGATATTGCCGATACCCCACAGCGACCAGCCGCGGCTGTACCGGTTGTTGATGCGTACCGCGATCGCCAGCGCCTCGTCGTACAGCACTCGCGCCTGGCCGGGATCGCCGCTCATGCGCTCGATATGGCCGAGGCCGCGCAGGGCGTCGCCCTCGAACTTCGGATTCCGCAGGTCACGCGCGATGGCGAGCACCTCGCCGTAGGCCTCGCGGGAGGAGTCGTAATCGCCGATCAAGCGGGTCACCTCGGCATAGCCCCAGCGGGCCGACACTCGGCGCAGATCATCGCGCTCGGCATAGGCGATCTCGTGGGCCTCCTTGAAACACATCATCGCCGTCTCGTAGTCGAAGGCCAGCCGATGCACGGTGCCCAGCCCGAACAGCACATCGCACTCCACGATTCGATCGCCGTCGGTACGCGCGATGCCCAGCGCGCGGCGGTACAGCCAGCGGGCATCGCCCCAATGGCCCACGCCCGACAGATGGGAGGCCAGGAGACGGGCCAGCTCACCCGTCTGCGTACCCGACGCCGTGGCCCGCACACAGCCGAGCAGCATCTCGCGTTCCCTGGTCAGCCATTCCCGCGCCCGCGTCGCCTCCTCGCTCGGATCCGGCCACGGTGGGCTCGGGAAACTGCCGGCCACCTCGAAAGGCCTAGGGGCACTCAGGGATTTGGCCACCCGCAGGCTGTATCGGACCAGCCGGGCAATGGCCGTCGCGTGCTCGCCCGGCAGATCCTCGATCGACGCCTGCACCCGCGTGAACAGTCGCGTCACATCGTGAATGCGATACCGCTGCCCGGCCGGGCCGCCACCCACGGCCGGCTCCAGCAGGCCCACCTCGAAGATGCGGCGGATCAGCGCATACGAGGCCTCGGGCGATAGATCCGCCATGGCCGCAAGGGTTTCCGCCGTGATCTCCGCGCCCGGGAACCAGCCCAGCAGCCGCACCGCGCGCCGCAATTCCGGATCCGGCAGCCGCTGATACGACAATTCGAAAGCGGCACGCAAGGTTTCACCCTCGGCGGAGAAGCGGGCGAGGATATCCGCCGCGGGTGACTCCTCCGCCGTCGGCGCGTTCTTCAACCGCTCGGTCAGCTGCTGGAAGTCGCGGTCCGCGGCGGCGAGCATATCGGGACCGCCGTGTGCGAGCTGACCTGCGATGAGCCGCAAGGCCAGTGGCAATCGCCCGGCCGTCTCCAGGATCCGGCGCACCGCGTCGACGTCATACCCCGGCGGCAGATGACTCAGCTTGACCAGGAGCTCTTCCGCCTCGGCGCGCGCCATCGCATTCAATTGCAGTGGTGCCGCGCCCGCCAGCCCGGTCAGGTTGCGCCGGCTCGTGATCAGCACGAAGGACCCGGGGGAATGCGGCAGCAGATCCCGGACCTGCCGGGATTCCAGCACATTGTCGAACACGATGAGCATGCGCCGTTCCCGCATCTCGGCCCGCCAGCGTTCCGCGCGCCGCGGCTGATCCGGTTCGATCGTCTCCGGCGGCACGCCGATCCGCAGCAGCAACTGCTCGAGCACTCCATTGGTGGTGCGTGGCGTGCGGCCCTCGGAATGACCGCGCAGGTCCTCCCAGATCCACCCGTCCGGATACCGCTGCGCGTGTTCGCTCACGAGGTTCCGCGCCAGCGCCGTCTTCCCCATCCCGGCCAGCCCGTTGATCACATGCACCGCAGGCCGATTCGCGGTGAGATGCTCCTCGACGCGCCGCCGCAGTTCCGCCCGCTGCTCCTGCCGCCCGACGAAAGGCATTGTCTCCTCGGGCATTCCGCGTCCCGCCGGTCGCGCGGTACTGCGCCGCACCACGGCTTCCCGGTACGCGGTCACATCCGTGCGCGGCATGGCGACCAGGTCGGCGGTGTCCACCAGTTGATCCCAGCTGGTCCGGTAGATGATCGCGAGCCGTTGCAACACCTCCACCGTCGGCCGCGGCCGATTCCGCCCCCGCCCGCGCGGCCCCGGCCACGATTCGAATTCCGAGATCCGGCTGGCCTGCATCGGCGCGTTCGCCTTCCCGCTCAACCGGTTGTACTCGGCCGCCACCGCTTCCTGGGTGAGCTCGTTCGCCAGCCGCCACGCCTTCCGCGGCCGGCACCCCCGCTGCCGCAACTCCGCCGCCATCGGCTCCAGTAACTCGTTCTCCCGCAACCCGATTCCGAGTAGAATCCTCCGCAACTCGTGACGCGTCTGCGCGTCATGAGGTTCGGAGTCGGCACTCTGCGCCACGATCGGCCTCCCCCCGATGCGACGGCCCCCCGCTCGGCCGCCTCGGTTGTGAATATTTCCTTGGTACCGCGTGGATTTCGGCTGGTCAAGAACCTGTGACATGCCAAGAAACGCTGTGATCGAACCTCGGGCCCGCGCTCGCGACCATTGACCTACCGAAATTGATCGGACCGGAACGGGGATCGGTCCCGGGGGTTAGTAAAGGAAGATCGATGGCAATCAAGGACGCGGGCTGGATGATTTCCAGCGATGTGGCTCACGAGGTCGCTTTCCGCATCGATGTGCCCGAACCGGAGCGTGGGCGGTGGGTGCTGTCGTACCTGCCCACGGCGCGGCGGGTGACGCGGGAACAGGCGCTGGCGGGGATCGCGCTGGCCGAGATGATCGTGCTCGAATTCGAAAGGCTCGGAGCGGGATTCGATGACGAGGTGGCTGCGCTGCACGCGGAGCTGCTCGGGCTCACCCTCACCGAGGTGGTCTGCCTGCTGGTGCTGCGCGGACTCGTGGTGGAGGGGGAGGAGTCGTCCGTGACCTGGAGGGGCGGTCACGGGCGGCGGGAAGTGAGCCGGTGATGTTCGATCTCGGGCCGTTCGTGTTCGTGTTGCCGCTGCGGCGGATCAACGCGGCCTGGTGCGCAATCCTTTTCGGGGTGGTGCTGGCGCTCGCGGTGGGGGTCATGCTGGTCGTGGCCACCAGTTGCGGGGGTGACATCAGCACCGATCCGGCGCCGGGCGGGGTCGCGCCGACCTCCGTGGGGGCGTGCGCACCGTTCTGTTCGATGGCCACGCCGGAGGCGCCGGCACAGGCGTGACCGGTGAGGCGGCGATGCCCCCGATGGTGTGCACCATCGGGGGCATTTCGCTGTCGGCATGCGCAGCGGTCAGAAGAGGGCCACGGCGGCGCAGAGGGCGGCGAGGGCGGTGACCTGCAGGGGGATGCGGGCCGCGAGGAGGGTGTCCCACTTGTCCTGCAGGGCACGGGCATTCGCGGGGATGACGCCCGATTGGGCGGCGGCGGTCTGGGCGGTGTTGATGGGCTTGGCGATGAGGGCGTAGCAGGCCAGCCAGGTCAGCAGGGCGGCCAGAGCGACGGCGGCGGCCACGGCGGCGCCGATATGGCCGCCGGCGGCGGCGAGGATCAGGGTGAGGACGACGGCGATCACGCCGCCGGCGCCGAAGGGCGGCATGCGCTTGTCGCCGTAGTAGTGGCCCCAGCCGGCGAACTTGGTGACCGAGGCATCGTCCAGGTGGCGAAGGGCCGAGCGGGTGATGACGGCGGCGGAGATGTCGGTGCCGTAGACGACGGCATTGGCGAGGATGGCGAGGGCGGCAATCGTCTGGCCGATGGCGATGAGCATGTCAGGAGGCCTTTCCGGGCTGGAATCTAGCGGCGCTAGGAACTGAAGCAAAGATAGCATCGGTATGGCTAGATTGTCTAGCGTCGCTAGAAAATGAATCCCGATGGGGCCCGCCGGATTTCGGATTTCGCCTGCGCAATAGACCCCCGGTGGTTCGGGTCACAAGCTTCAAGATCACAATGTGTTGTGAAGGTGCTCACATCTGGACGGCCATCGGCGCGTCATGCACCCGTGGTCGCGGTCACTCAAACAGTACGAGCGTTATGCAAAACTGCAGGTCAGGGTTACCGGCAAGTAGATCCCACCGCTGCTATTCGCAGGCTAATTTCGCAGGATTAGCAAAGGCCTGCTCAAAGCTAGCGGGGATTCACACTTGCAACAGGTAGACGCATATTTTTTCGTGTGCCATCGTGTGGAAGTACACCTCGCGGGCCTAGCAAGTCTGCAAATTGCCGCTCCAGCAGAGATCGAACACTGCGACGCTTCCCCGGCGCGTTGTTCGGCGAGCGGGGCAACCGAGACCGAACGAAGAAGTGGAGTCAGAGATGTCGAACGTCGGCACCCCGAAGACCGCTGCGGAGCTCCAGAAGGACTGGGACACCAACCCGCGCTGGAAGGGCATCACCCGTAACTACACCCCGGAGCAGGTCGTCAAGCTCCAGGGCAGCGTTGTCGAAGAGGCCACCCTCGCCCGCCGTGGCGCCGAGATCCTCTGGGAGGGTGTCAACGGCGACGGCTACATCCACGCGCTGGGCGCGCTGACCGGCAACATGGCCGTGCAGCAGGTCCGTGCCGGCCTGAAGGCCATCTACCTGTCCGGCTGGCAGGTCGCCGGCGACGCGAACCTCGCGGGCCAGACCTACCCGGACCAGTCGCTGTACCCGGCCAACTCGGTTCCGGCCGTGGTCCGCCGCATCAACAACGCGCTGCTGCGCGCCGACGAGATCGCCAAGACCGAGGGCGACACCGCCGTCGACAACTGGCTGGTCCCGATCGTCGCCGACGGCGAAGCCGGCTTCGGTGGCGCGCTGAACGTCTACGAGCTGCAGCGGGCCATGATCGCCGCGGGCGCCGCCGGCACCCACTGGGAAGACCAGCTGGCCTCCGAGAAGAAGTGCGGCCACCTGGGCGGCAAGGTCCTCATCCCGACCTCGCAGCACATCCGCACCCTGACCTCGGCCCGCCTGGCCGCCGACGTCGCCGATGCCCCCACCGTGGTCATCGCCCGCACCGACGCCGAGGCCGCCACCCTCATCACCACCGATGTGGACGAGCGCGACCAGCCGTTCATCACCGGTGAGCGCACCGCCGAGGGCTTCTTCCACGTGAAGAAGGGCATCGAGCCCTGCATCGCGCGTGCCAAGGCCTACGCCCCCTACTCCGACCTGATCTGGATGGAGACCGGCGTTCCGGACCTCGAGGTCGCCCGCAAGTTCGCCGAGGCCGTCAAGTCCGAGTTCCCGGACCAGCTGCTGGCCTACAACTGCTCGCCTTCCTTCAACTGGAAGCAGCACCTGGACGACGCCACCATCGCGAAGTTCCAGCGTGAGCTGGGCGCCATGGGCTTCAAGTTCCAGTTCATCACCCTGGCCGGCTTCCACGCCCTCAACTACTCCATGTTCGACCTGGCCTACGGCTATGCCCGCGAGGGCATGACCGCCTACGTCGACCTGCAGGAGCGCGAGTTCGCGTCCGAGGCCCGTGGCTACACCGCCACCAAGCACCAGCGTGAGGTCGGCGCCGGCTACTTCGACACCATCGCCACCACGGTCGACCCCAACACCTCGACCGCCGCGCTGAAGGGCTCGACCGAAGAGGGCCAGTTCCACTGAGCTCCTCCGCCTCCCCGCGACTTCAGCGGGCGGCAGAGAGCCGTCGGCCTGGGCAACCCGTGCCGTCGGCTGGGTGCCAACCCGATTTCGGGCGTACCCGGTGAGTTACCCGGACCCTCACGAAATCAGTTGTCACCTTTGGCAACCGATAGAGGTCTCACCCCGGGATGGCAGTCGCATCACACCTTCAGCCATCTCGGGGCCCCGAACCCGCCGGGAGGGGAGGCAAGGCCTCTCCCGGCGGAGTTCACCCGCCCTTCCCGTCGACAGCCCCGACGGGGAGGGCATTTCCCTATAACGTTCGAAGAGAAGATCTTTCGAACCATGAAGACCTTAAGAAGGCGCAGGGTCGAATCCGTTAGTCCGACGCCTTCACCCATCGCCACGACGGCCATACACAGCAGGAGCGGGCAGTGAGCAGCGAAAAGATTCAGCGCGTCGGGATCATCGGCGCCGGACAGATGGGCGCGGGCATCGCAGAGGTCTGCGCCCGGGCGCACGTCGATGTGCTCGTGTTCGAACAGACCCGGGAACTGGCCGCCGCCGGCCGCGCCCGCATCCTGCGGTCGCTGGACCGCGGGGTGTCCAGCGGCAAGATCACCGAGCGCGAGCGGGAGCAGACGGCCTGGCGGCTGCGCTTCACCTCCGACCTGGGTGACTTCGCCGACCGCCAGCTCGTGGTCGAGGCCGTCGTCGAGAACGAAGATGTCAAGACCGCCATCTTCAGCGAACTCGACAAGGTCGTCACCGACCCCAATGCCGTGCTCGCCTCCAACACCTCCTCCATCCCGATCATGAAGATCGCCGTGGCCACCAACAACCCCGAGCGGGTGGTGGGCATGCACTTCTTCAACCCGGTGCCGGTGCTGCCGCTCGTCGAGCTGGTCACCACCCTGAAGACCACCGAGGCCGTCACCAAGCGCGCCGAGCAGTTCGCCGCCGACGTGCTGGGCAAGCAGGTCGTGCGGTCCGCCGACCGCTCCGGCTTCGTGGTCAACGCGCTGCTGGTGCCGTACCTGCTGTCGGCCATCCGCATGGTCGAATCCGGCTTCGCCACCAAGGAAGACGTCGACAAGGCCATGGTGCTCGGCTGTGCCCACCCGATGGGCCCGCTGGCGCTCACCGACCTGGTCGGCCTCGACACCGTGAAGTCCATCGCCGACTCCATGTACGCGGAGTTCAAGGAGCCGCTGTACTCGGCGCCGCCGCTGCTGATGCGCATGGTGGAAGCCGGACTGCTGGGTAAGAAGACCGGCGCGGGCTTCTACCAGTACAACCGGGCTTGATCCTGACCCGCGCGGCGCTCGAGAGAGCGCCGCGCGCTTTTTACCGGGCATAAGCTGCAAACAGGTCGTTTCCGACCTGGCGGCTTCGGAAGGAGTGTCTCCGCTCATGGCGAACATTGCCGACGGATTCGGGTCCAGCATTCTGGGATACCCGCGAATCGGTCCCCACCGGGAACTCAAGCGTGCGCTCGAGTCGTATTGGCACGGCACGCTCTCGCGCGACGAGTTGCTCTCGGTCGGCCGCGAAATTCAGGAGAGCCAGTATCTGGAACTGGCCGCTACCGGGCTCACCCAGGTCCCCGGCAACACTTTCTCCTTCTACGACCACATTCTCGACAATGCGCTGCTCTTCGGCGCCGTCCCCAAGCGGTTCGAGCCTTATCGAGAAGGCTTGCACCCCTTGGACTTCTACTTCCTGATGGCTCGTGGTCGCCCCGACCTGCCGCCGCTCGAATTGGTCCGGCTGCTGAACACGCCGTACCACTATCGGCAGCCGGAACTCGAGACCGACACCGAATTCTCGCTGCACCCCGAGGCGCTGCTGGACGAATTCGACCGCGCCAAGGCGGCCGGCATCGAACTGCGTCCCGTCGTGCTCGGCCCGCTGTCCCTGCTGCTGCTGTCGAAAACCGGGCACGTGCCCGGCCAGACCGAATTCGACAAGCTGGTGCTGCTGGACAAGCTGCTACCCGTGTACGAGGAACTGTTCGAGATCCTCGCCAAGCGCGGCGCCACCTGCGTGCAGATCGACGAGCCCTGCTTCACCGCCGAACGCTCGCCGTCCACGCTGGAACTCTTCGAGAAGACCTACGCCCAGCTGTCCAAGGCCCCGCTGCGCCCGCGCATGCTGGTCACCGGCCAGTACGGCGACTTCGGCGAGGCCATCGAAATCCTGTGCCGCACTTCGGTGGAGGCCATCGGACTCGACCTGGCCAGCCACCGCACCCGGCCCGAGGACCTGGCGGCGATTCCCGGCATCCGCCGCAAGCGGCTGTACGCCGGCGTCATCAGCGGCACCAATGTGTGGCGCGCCGACCGGCACGTGACCCTGGAATACCTGAACGCGCTCGCCCAGGTGTGCCCGGACATGGTGGTGTCCACCGGCGCCACGCTGCTGCACGTGCCCTACGACCTGCTGGTCGAATACGAGCTGGAAGAGCCCCTCGCCGACCGCCTCGCCTTCGCGAAACAGAAGGTGCTGGAAGTGGTTTCGCTGGCCAAGGCCCTCACCGAGGGCCCGTCGGAGAAGTGGCGCAAGCGGCCCACCTCGGTGCACTTCAAGCAGAAGCACGCCGTGCGGCAGCGGGTGTACGCCGTCACCCCGCAGATGCGGGAACGCGAACCGTACGAGACCCGCAGGATCGCGCAGCAGGCGAAACTGCCGTTGCCTTTGGTGCCGGCCACCACGCTCGGCTCCTTCCCGCAGACCACCGCGGCCCGGCAGGCGCGGCACGACCTCGGCGAAGGGCGGCTGTCGTACGACGACTACCGCAAGATCATCGAATCCGAGATCGAGTCCACCATCCGCTTGCAGGAGGACATCGGCCTCGACGTGCTGGTGCACGGCGAGCACGAGCGCAACGACATGATCCAGTACTTCGCGGAGCTGCTCGACGGCTTCGCCACCACCCACAACGGCTGGGTGCAGGTGTACGGATCCCGGTGCGTGCGACCGCCGATCCTGTACGGCGACGTGGCACGCCCGGAACCCATGTCGGTGTCGTGGACCAGCTACGCCCAGTCGCTCACCGACAAGCCCGTCAAGGGCATGGTCACCGGCCCGGTCACCATGCTGGCGCGCTCGTTCGTGCGGCAGGACCAGCCGATGTTCGACACCGCGGACCAGGTGGCGCTGGCCATCCGGGACGAGGTCGTGGACCTGGAGAAGGCGGGCATCACCATCATCCAGGTGGACGAGCCGTCCATCCGGGAGCTGCTGCCGCTGCGCCCCAAGGGCCGCGCCGAATACCTGCGGTGGGCGGTGGGCGCGTTCAAGCTGGCCACCTCCGGCGTCCGGCCGGAGACCCAGATCCACACGCACATCGGCTATTCCAGCCGCGGCGACGTGCTGCAGGCCATCGAGGAACTGGACTGCGACGTGACCGCCATCGTCGCGACCCGCTCCATCGAATGGGTCCTCGAAGCGCTGAAGGAGGACACCGCGGAGGGTCGCGGTCTCACCCACGGCGTCGGCCCCGGTGTCTACGAGTCCCGTTCGGCCCGCATCCCGGACATCGACGAACTGGACGAACTGCTCACCGCCGCGGCCGAAGCCGTCAGCCCGGAACGCCTGTGGGCGAACCCGGACGGTGGCCTCAAGACCCGCCACCACTGGCAGCTGGATCCCTCCCTGCGCAATATGGTCGCGGCCGCCCGCCGCGTCCGCCGGCGCGCGGAGGCCGCCGGGGAGTCCTGATCACGAACCCGTCATGAAACGCGAATTAGCGTGGGGATCACGGTTTTCCGATCGAGGAGGCAACCATGGATCCGACGGGCAAGGGCAATCAGCAGGACGACCCGGAAACGGCCAAACAGTACAACGACACGTACAACCAGAAGGGTGACCAGGTCACGCCCGACCCGCCGTGGAAGACCGGTAACTAACGGTCCGTCCGCGGCCGGGTCAGCGTGAACTTGTCGACGGGAGTCAGTTCACTGCGCGGTCCGATGAGGGCGTAGTAGGTGGCGGTAATGGTGGTATTGCCGCCCGGGACACCGGGATCCACGTCGAAGCAGCAGAAGCCGTACGGATTCCTCATGTCCCGGAAGGCGGACCAGTCCGCCACCTCCGGCGCGATGACCGGCTCCTTCTTCCCCAGGATCGGCCCCACCTTGCCGAGCCCGGTGATCACATTGCAGTGCGGATCGGCGGACAACATGCCGGTGCTCGGCGCGGACGTGCCGCCACCGCCGATCACCAGGTGCACAGTGCCTTTCGAGGTGTCGTAGGGCCCCGCACCGGTATCCACCGGATGCGGGGTCAGCGCGCCCGGACCGGCGGTACCGCGGATCGGGAAACTGCGCTCGTAATGGTGCTCGTGCCCGCACAGCACCAGATCGACCTGATATTTGTCGAACAGCGGCAGCCAATTCTCGCGAATACCGAGATCGCCACCGTTGAAATCGGAGATCGCGGTGGAGACGGCGGTCTGGTGCATCACCACGATCACCCAGTCGATACCGCGATCGGCGCATGCGGCGCGCAATTCCTGCTCCAGCCAACGCTGTTGCGCGCCACCGGAATAGCCGCGCGACCGCGGGCGAATCGGAAGCGGCGGGCTGCCGCCACAATTCGGCCGAGCCATTGCCGCTGCCGGAGCGGAGCGCCATCACGCCCGCTCCGCCTGCCGCGATACCCACCGCCGCCGCCCCCGCGGCGGCGGCGCCGAACAATCCCCGTCTGCTCACTCCGCGCCCGGCCGGGGCCGCCTGCGGGGTGGTTTCCTCTGCCATGCCACGCAAGCTACTGACGGATCAGCACCCCGGCCATGCGGCGAACACCACGTCTACTGGGCGGAATTCGTGGTTGACGCGTAGCGGAATTCGTGACGGCGGTCAGATGGTGGAGGCGTCGATGACGAAGCGGTACCGCACGTCACTGGCGACCACCCGGTCGTACGCCGCGTCGATCTGATCGGCCGAAATGACCTCGATCTCCGCGCCGATCCCGTGCGCGGCACAGAAATCCAGCATCTCCTGGGTCTGCGGAATACCGCCGATCATGGAACCCGACAGCGAGCGCCGGAAACCCGCCAGCGTGGAAGCATTGATGCTGTAAGGGGTTTCGGGCAGGCCCAGCGCCACCAGGCTGCCGTCCAGCTTCAGCAGGCGCAGGTACTGCTCGATCGGCAGCTCCGCCGACACCGTATTGATGATGAGATCGAAGCTGCCGCGCAGCTTCTTGAAGGTGTCGCGGTCCTTGGTCGCGTAGTAGTGGTGCGCGCCGAACTTGCGGCCGTCCTCCTCCTTGGACAGGGAGTGGCTCAGCACGGTGACCTCCGCGCCCATGGCCGCGGCGATCTTCACGCCCACATGCCCCAGTCCGCCCATGCCGATGATGGCGACCTGCTTGCCCGGGCCCGCGTTCCAGTGCCGCAGCGGCGAGAACAGGGTGATGCCCGCGCACAGCAGCGGCGCGGCCACATCCAGCCCGATGCCCTCCGGAATGGACAGCACGAAGCTCTCGGTCACCACGACCTGCGTGGAGTAGCCGCCGAGCGTGTGCCCGCCCGCCTGCTGCTCCTCGGGGACGGCGGTGTTGTAGGTCCAGACGACGCCGTTCAGGCAGTACTGCTGTTCGCCGGCCAGGCACGGCTCGCAGTGGCCGCAGGAGCCGACCATGCAGCCCACGCCCACTCGGTCGCCCACCTGGTGCCGGGTGACCTCGGAGCCGACGGCGGCGACCAGGCCCGCGATCTCGTGGCCCGGGACACACGGGTAGGTGGTGCCGCGCCATTCGTTGCGCGCGGTGTGGATGTCGGAGTGGCAGATTCCGGCGTACTTCACGTCGATCAGCACATCGTGGGGGCCGAGCTCACGACGCTCGATGGTGACCTTTTCGAAGCGCCCGTCCGGGGCGGATACGGCATAAGCGGCAGCATTGCTCATGCATTCATTGCTACTCCCGCACTCGTCGGCTATCGACGGCGGGCCCTGTTTCACACGCTCGGCGCGGCACGCCCGGCAACCGGCAAACCCTCGGCATGCTGGGACGATGGCGATTCTGCTGGCTTGTGTCTCCATGTGCGTGACGCTCATCGGCGGACTGGTGGCGGTCCGCATCGGCGAGCGCAAACGGCTGGTGCTCGGCCTCGCCGCGGGCGTCATGCTCGGCGTGGTGGCCTTCGATCTGATGCCGGAGGCGCTCGAGGCCGACCGCAGCGAGGCGCTCGGCGTACCGGTGCCGCTGCTGGCCGCGGTGACCGGCTTCTTCACCGTGCACATCCTGGAGAAGACGGTCGCCATCCACACCGGGCACGAGGACGAATTCGGTTCGCACCACCACGGATTCGAATCGGTGGGCCTGCTGGCCGGGGCCGGACTGGTGTTCCACAGCGTGCTGGACGGTATCGGCATCGGCTTCGGATTCCAGGCGGCGGAGTCGATCGGGGTGGCGGTGGCCATCGCGGTCATCTGCCACGACTTCGCCGACGGCTTCAACACTTTCACCATCACCACGCTGTACGGCAATGCCCGGCGGAAGGGCCTGATCATGCTGGGCCTGGATGCGGTGGCGCCGGTCGTGGGCGCGGTGATCGGGACACTGGTGCGGGTGCCCAGCGGACTGGTCGGGCTGTACCTCGGATACTTCGCCGGGTTCCTGCTCTACCTCGCCACCGCCGACATCCTGCCCGAGGCACACGCCGGCAAACCCTCCAAGGGTCCACTGCTGTGCACGCTCGCCGGGCTCGCATTCATGCTGGCCATCGCCGCTTTCAGCCACTGAAACAGCCCTGATCCACTGAAATACTGGTACACCAGAAGGAAGAAACGCCCAGGGCCGACGGGCGACCGGCAGTCGGAGGGTCCCATGCACGACGACACGCGCCGCGCGACCCCCACGGGTGGCCGCCGATCCGGCTGGGGCGGAAAGTTTCTCGCCTTCCTCTTCGTCATCGTGCTCGGCGTCACCGGATTCCTCGGCTACCGCGGCGACCTGCCCCGCTTGTCCTTCGGCCCCGACGAGACCACCGCCAGCCTGGTCGGCCCCGCCCTGCCGCCACTCGACACCACCCTGGTCTCGCATCTGGCCGAACCGGCGCTGGTCAATGTCACCGCAGGTATCCGCCCCTACGGACTCGGCGCGGCCGGATCCGGCATCGTGCTCACCGCCGACGGCGAGATACTCACCAGCCAGCACGTCATCAAAGGCGCTGACACCGTGACGGTTTCGGATATCGGCACCGGCGCGACCTACCAGGCCACCGTCGCCGGCTACGACTCCGGCGCCGATATCGCACTGCTCGAACTGACCGGCGCGCACCGGCTCCCGGTCGCCCGCATCGGCAGCTCCGCACCCCTGCAACTGGGTGATCAGGTGCTGGCCATCGGCAATGCGGGCGGTACCGGATCACCGACGGCGGTCGGCGGTTCCATCACCAATCTGGACAGTTCCATCGTGGCCCGCAACGAGGCCGACCTGTCCCGGAAGTCCTTACACGACATGATCGAAGTGGCCGCGGCCGTCGCGGCCGGGCAGTCCGGCGGCGCCCTGGTGGACCGCTACGGCGCGGTCATCGGCGTCATCACCGCCGCCTCCGGTGATTTGCAGAAGGCGATCGGCCGCGGGCCCACCGGCTACGCCGTGCCCATCGACACCGCCATGAACGTGGTGCGCCAGATCCGTTCCGGCACACCGACGGACACCGTGCACATCGGCCCCACCGCGACGCTCGGCATCATGACCTCCGACGCCCAGCCCACCGGCGCGCGCATCGATATCGCCATCTACGGATTGCCCGCTTACACAGCGGGACTCAGCGAAGGGGAGGTGATCACGGCCCTCGACGGCCGGCCCATCACGTCCTCACAAATGCTGAAAGCCGCACTCAACGCCCATAAACCGGACGATGTAGTGCGGCTCGACATCAGCGACCCGGCCGACGGCCGGAAGACGGTGAACGTGACGCTCACCGTCGGACCGCCGAACTAGAAGCGCGAGTCCCAGTAGTCCTGGAACTGGATGTACACGATCAGGATGATCGTGGCGTAGAACAGCGCGACCAGCGTCCACCGCCATTCCACGATCACCTGCACGAACCCGCGGGAATTACCCCACAGCACATTCGTGGTCACGGCCAGCATGGCCGGCAGCACCGTCCACACCACCATGCACCACGGGCACAGCGCGTGAATCTCGAAGACGGCCTGGTAGACCAGCCAGACCACGGCGATGATGCCCGCGAACAGGCCCAGCCACAGTCCGCCCCACATCCAGCGGGGAAAACCGATGCCGCACACCGCGAGCACGCCGAGCGTGACCACCACCGAGAACCCGACCACACCGATGATCGGATTCGGGAACCCGAACAGCGACGCCTGCTTGGAATCCATCACCGTGGTGCAGGCCACCACCTGATCGATACTGCAGAGCGGTTTGTACCCCGGCTCGGTGAGCGCCTTGAACTTCTCGACCAGCAGCGTCACCGATGCCGCCCAGCCGAGCAGAGCTCCGATCAGCAGCGCCCACGCGGACCTGGTTGGTGCCGAGACGATCACTTGGCCGCGGCCTCGATGACCGACTTGATGCCGTCCGTGGTCATCAGCGCCTTGGGATCGTTGACCTGCTTGCCGTCCACCCACACCGACGGGGTCGACTGCAGACCGGTGGCGAAGACCGCCTTGGTCTCATCGGTCACGAAGGAGGCGTACTTGTTCGACTTGATGTCCGCCGCCACCGAGGGATCGGTGTAACCGGCGGCCTGGGCGATCGCGATCAGCTGATCGTCGGTCATGCCGTTGGCGCCTTCCGGCGGCTGCTTCTCGTACATGGTGCCCAGCCACGCCTGGAACTTGGCCGGGTCACTGGCGGCCACCACGTACGCGGCGTTCGCGGCGCGCGAGGAGTACTTGTTGCCGTTCGACGAGCGGTCCAGGAACGAGATGATGTTGTACTGGATCGTCGCCGTACCGCTCTGCACTTCCTGCTGCAGGGTGCTCGAGTTGGAGTGCTCGAACATCTGGCAGGCCGGGCACTGCAGGTCGGCCACGACCTGGATCTTCACCTTGGCGTTCGGGTTGCCGATGGTGATGGCGCCGCCCGGGGTGACATTCGGCGGCGTCGGCCCCGCGCTCGCGTCGTGCGTGACGGTGGGCGCGAAGCTGCCCGTCGCCGCCGTATTGCTCTTGTTGTTGTCCGACTTGCGCATCGCCAGGCCGATACCGATGGCCGCGACCAGACCCAGCAGCACGACCGCCACGCCGACCTGGATGAAGATCTTGCGATTTCGGTCGGCTCGCGCAGCTTTCGCGAGCGGGTTCTTGCGGTCACCCGGTTTATTGCTCACCTTTGCGCTCACCACACGCCTTCCGGTTGTCACGAATCGTCGGGGCCCATCTTGGCCCGTGAACCTGAGAGATTCCTAGCACAGGTCGACTTCGTGACACGCGGCATGTATCACGCCTGCGCGAGCCGCTTTTTCTGCTCGTTCACATCGAAGTCGGCGGGCGGCCAATCCAGCTTCAAACCCTGCAATGCGTCGATGAGCAATTCCGTCACCGCCAGATGGGAGTACCACTTGCGGTCACAGGGCAGCACGTACCAGGGCGCGTACTCGGTATTGGTGCGATCCAGCACGGCCTGATAGGCCTCCTGGTACTGCGGCCAGTAGGCGCGCTCGCCGATATCGTCCGGATTGAATTTCCAGAACTTGTCCGGCCGGTCCAGCCGCTGCGCGAGCCGCTTCTTCTGCTCGTCCAGGGAGACGAACATGGCGACCTTCACCAGCGTGGTGCCATTGTCGACGAGCTGCCGCTCCCACTTGTTGATCTCGTCGTAGCGCTTGCCCCACACCTCCGGCGCGACCAGCTCGTGCACGCGGACCACCAGCACGTCCTCGTAGTGCGAGCGATCGAACACGCCGATCTGCCCGCCGCGCGGCAGCTTTCGCTTGATGCGCCACAGGAAGTGATGCTTCTTCTCCTCGGGCGTCGGCACCCCGAAGGCCGCATGGTCCACACCCTGCGGGTCGACCGAGCCGATCACGTGCCGGACGATGCCGCCCTTGCCCGCGGTGTCCATGCCCTGCAGCACCAGCAGCACACTGCGGGTGTCACCGGACCGGCCGTTGGCGTAGAGCCGTTCCTGCAGATCGGACAGCACCGCACCGCGCTCCTGCAGGAGCTTCTCCCCGTCCTGCTTGTTGCCCTTGAAACCGGGAGTCGCCGCCGTGTCGATCTCGCCGACCCGCACACCGTCGGCGCGCAGAACTTTGGTGACGGGCTTCGACCAGGATGTCGCCTTTGCTGCCATTTGTCATGGGTAGCACACAGAATGAGGTTTCGGGCAGGCAACCGCGCCGAAAACAGAAGGTGGATCGTCAGCGAACTCGCGCCAACCGGACCAGATGGTCCGCCAATTCGTCATCGGTGACCGGCGTCAATGTCAGATCGTTCGCCGTGGTGAGCAGATAGCGGCCGTCACCCGAGAAATCCATCCAGGTGCGATGCCGGGTCGGCGGCGACAGCGGATTCGCGGGTTCGACTGTGACGGTGATGAATCCGCGCCCGTCCACCGGCTGCCGCAGCTTCCGGCGGAAACAGTCCGCGCCCCGATCATCGGTGGCGTCCGCCGCCGACGCATCCGGATGCAGCACGGCCCGCTGCGGTTCCCGCATGGCCGCCCCGCGCCCCGCCGGGGCCGAACCGATGATCTCGACCAACTGCCGTCCCAGATTCTCCGCCGGCATCAGCCGCACCGTGACCGTGTCCGGTTTGGCGATCAGAATCCCCGCCCGCTGCTGCGCCACGGCCGCGAAAGCGAGGATGCGGCGGGGCTCCGGACCGGCGGTGTGCTCACCGTAGAGCGTGACCGTGGTGGTGTCCGTGCGCGCGCACAAGGCCAGCGCCGAGGCCAGATCCGGATCGGTCCGGCGCAGATACCGCGGCCCGAATTGCGGTGCCACCACGGGGTTCTCGGCCCCCGGCAGGGTGTCGAGCGGGTACGGGTGCCGTTCCAGGCGAGTTTCGCGCGTCCAGACCAGAGCGAATTCGTCGGGGGTCAGAATCCATTTCACAGTGGGCGAGTTCCCCTCTCCTGCGGTGACCCTCCGACGGCGACATTACCGGAGGGGCACCCGGGGTGTGCCCCGTCAGGTACCCGCAAGAAATGTGAGGGGATTCACGTCCGAAACATCGTCGACCCCGCCCGGACGTGAACTGTCCCGGACGGGGTCCGCGGTGAAATCCGGCGAGTATCGGCCCGGCGCCGTCAGATCCGCTCGACGTCGATGGTGATGTCAGCCCCGCGCAGGCGCTCGGTGAGCGCATCACCCATGGCCGCGGCCGGCGTGAGAATGCCTGCCAGCTCCGGCAATTCGTCGAAGGCCAGGCACAGGCCGGACTGGCCCAGCATCACCGACGTGGCCTGGTAACCCGGATCGCCCTGACCGGCGAAGGTGCACAGGTACTTCGCACCCGAGGTGGTGTGCGCGAAGGTCCGCATGGTGAACCAGCCACTGCGGCGCGACTTCTCGCTCGGGCCGGTGCCGGGCTTCGGCACGATCCGATCCAGCAGCCGGCGCCCCGCCGCCACCCGCGACAGCACCGCACCGGTCGCCATGGTGGCCACGATGCCGCCCGCGATACCCGCCGCGACCAGCGGCGCGGTCGGCGACGAACCCACCCGCATGACCTCGCGGTAGCGGAAGTTCTTGCCGTACGGCCAGCCCAGCAGGCCATTGGAGCGGCGCACGATCTTGGTGTTGTGCGCGGCCATCACGAAGGTCGCCACCCAGCCGTCCAGACTCGGATCGATGGACGCGGCCCGCTGCAGCGCCTGATCGGTCTGCCGGCCCACATCCGGTTCCAGGGACTTGTCCGGGCTCAGCGAATACGGGTGCGACATGATCGACGCCTTGGCCGGATCGGCCGCGATGGCCTCCATCATGGCCCGGCCGGAATCCACGGTGCCGCCGCTCACCCCGCCCTTGAACGCGGCCACCAGGGTGACATCGGTCAGCTCGCCGGTGTTGTCGTCGACACTGTGCTTGTACAGCTGGTAGACACTCAGATCCGACGGAATCGAGTCGTAGCCACAGGAATTCACGATCTTCGCACCGGTCTGCGCGGCGCGTTCGCCGAAACGGTCGATGCCCTCGCGGATGAACAACGGCTCACCGGTGAGATCCGCGTAGTGCGTGCCGTTCTCGGCGCAGGCCTGCACCAGCGGCAGACCGTAGCGCAGGTACGGGCCGACCGTGGTGACCACGACCTTCGTCCGCGCCGCCAGCGCGTCCAGGCTGGCCTGATCCGTCGAATCCGCCTGCACCAGCGGCCAATCCGCGGCCACCGGCCCCAGCTCGGCGCGCACCGCGGCCAGCTTCTGCTCGGACCGGCCCGCCAGGGCGATGCGCGCGCCCGCGGGCGCGGCGCCGGTCAGATATTCCGCGGTCAGCTTGCCGACGAAGCCGGTCGCGCCGAATAGGACGATGTCGAATTCCCGGTCAGCCATAGATAATTCCCGTCAGGTAGGGGTCACGCCTTCCGCTCCATAATCCTGCGCTAGGCGCGCTTGCGAGACTTCTTCGCGGGTCCGGTGGTCGGCGCCGGCGCCGGACGGCTCGCCAGCCACTCGTGATGCGCGCGACCGAGTTCCGTGACCGGCTCATCCCCGTACAGCCATTCCCGGGCGATGCGATGCCAGTTCCCGGTCGCCTCCAACTGCCCCAGCATCCCGAAGGTGAGGAAATCGGCGCGCCGCGAGAACAGGTGCTCGGGCGGCAGATTCTGCTGCTTCATACCCGTGAACTCACTGGCCCGCGGATCCACGGCCAGCACGAATGCGCCCGAAGCCAACTCGGGGGTGATGGTGAGATCCTCGTCGACCAGCGCCCATTCGCAGGCCGCCAGCACGTACTCCAGGCATTCCTCCGGCGTGATCTCCTCCGGCGAATCGATCACGCCGCGCTCGACCATCAGATCCCGCAGGTCCTCCGCGCGTTCCTCGGCGGCCGCGCGAATACAGGTGGCCTCGAACTGCACGTGCTCCGGATCCATCCGGTTGTAGAGCCCGAAATCCAGGAACGCCACCCGGCCGTCCGCGCCGAGCAGCAGATTGCCCGGATGCGGGTCACCGCAGAACTCGTTGAAGGTGAACAGCGATCCCACATAGAAGCGGTAGATGATCTCGCCGATGCGGTCGCGCTCCGCGTCCGGCAGCTGCCGGATCTCCTCGAAACCGCGGCCCGGGAAGTATTCGCTCACCAGCACGCGGGTGGTGGACAGTTCGGGAAATGTGCTGGGCACGAAGATGAACGGATGCCCGGTGTACAGCTCGGCGATCTGCTTCTGGGTGTTCGCCTCGGCGACGTAGTCGAGTTCGCTCTCCAGATTCAGCCGCAGTTCGTCCAGCACGGCCGGGGTCACCCACGGCATGGCCGACTGCAGGATGCGGCGGAACATGGCCAGGTTCTTCAGGTCCGCGCGGACCGCCGCGTCGATACCCGGGTACTGCACCTTCACCGCGACCTGCCGGCCGTCGTGCAAGCGCGCCAGGTACACCTGGCCGATCGACGCCGCCGCAATGGGTTCCGGGGAGAACTCGGCGAACACCTCGTTCAGCGGTTTGCCGAAGTCCTCTTCGATGACGGCCGTCATGACCTCGAAGGACACCGAGGGCGCACTGTCGCGGAGCACTGCCAGGCGGCGCTGGAACCGTTCCCGATGTTCGGGCGGAACCAGATCCAGGTCCAGCACGGACAGCATCTGCCCGAGCTTCATCGCGACGCCCTTCATGGTGCCGAGCACCATGACCATCTGTTCGGTCGCCCGGATCATGGAATCCTCGGCCATGCGAGCACGGACCGCCTCCGAACGCCCGCGCATGGAGCGGCGCGTGCGCTGAGCTCGGATGGCATTACCGGCGACGGCCATTCCAAGCTTCGTTCCCCGCGCAAGCCTGGATGTGGGCAGCTCTTTCGCCATCAGTGACCCTCCATGGGAGCCAACACCCCCGTTGGTGCCGACACGGCGGAAAAACCCATCGGTGTGGTCCGCCAGCATCAGCCTAACCACACCGCTACCTACGGTGCTAGCACTCAGCTAGCGGTATTCTCCGCATCCGGTAGGACATGCTGCTTGGAGTTGAAATAGTGCCGGTCACCGCCCGCTCGGACCATGCCCTCGATGGCGCTCCACGCCATCATCGTCAGGTAGTCGAGCATCTCCTCGCTGGACATGGTGCGGTTGGTGATCCACCAGTCCGTCGCCAGCTGCACGCCGCCGACCAGGACATAGGCCCACAGCATCGACCCTTCGGTCTGGATGCCGCGATCGAACGCCTTGTCCACGATGACCGCCGAAACCACCTGCGCGAACAGCTTCTCGAAGTCGGCGAGGGTGGTGGTCTCGGTGGCAGAGCCGTTGCCCATGATGAAGCGGTAGACATCGGTATCCGAGTCGACCGTGTGCACGTACGCCGCGAGCGTATTGCGGACCAGCTGGTACTCGTCGAGATCATCGCTGATGGCCTCGTAGATGCGAGGCATGAGCGTGGTCTCGATGAACCGTTCCATGGTGGCGCGGGTCAGATCCTGCTTGTCCGAGAAATACCGGTACAGCACGGTTTTCGACACGCCGATCTCGGCGGCGATCTCGTCCATGCCGGCGTCCCCGCCGCGCTTGCGAATGGCGGCGAGCGTGCCGTCGACCAATTCCTCACGGCGGTCGATCTTGTGCTGCTGCCAGCGCTTCTTGCGGCCGTCTACCCGGCCTCCGCGGCTGCTGGTGGCGGCGTCCACGGCGGCGCTCACGGTCCCCTTGGTGGTCAGCGTGGGGCTCCTTCGTCGCGTGTTGTGCTGGGCGTATTCAGCTTAAGCCTCGCATGCGACGGATCGCCGCCGATCGGGACGGGCCCGTGCGCAGCGACTTCGTCACAGCACGGGCCAGAATGGAACACATGGAGCAACCTGCCGGCAGTGCCGGGGTACTCGACGTGAACGACCGTAAGTCCATCAACGCCGCCCCACCGGGCGGTGCGTTCGCCGACCTCCTCGACGAGGAGGGCAAGAAGCGCGAACTCCGCCGGATGAAGGCCATTGCCACCGGGTTCCTCGCCGCCGCGACCGTCATCTATCTGGTCTGCGCCTGGCTCGAATCGCGGAGCAGCGTCGCGGGCTGGGTGGGTTATGTGAAGGCCGCGTCCGAGGCCGGCATGGTCGGTGCGCTGGCGGACTGGTTCGCCGTCACCGCCTTGTTCCGGCATCCGCTCGGGCTGCCGATTCCGCACACGGCCATCATCCGCAAGAAGAAGGACCAATTGGGTGCGGGCCTGGGCGATTTCGTGCGCACCAATTTCCTCTCCCCGGATGCCGTTGCGGCGAAGGTGAATTCCGCGCAGATCTCCTTCCGGGTGGGCCGCTGGATGGCCGATCCGGCGCATGCCGAACGCATAGCCGAGGAGAGCGCGACCATGCTGCGCGCGGTGATCGGGGTGCTGCGGGACGAGGACGTCGAGCAGATCATCGACCACACCATCGTCAAGCGGATCGCCGAACCGCTGTGGGGGCCGCCCATCGGCAAGGTGCTGCACGAGCTCATCGCCGAGAACCGGCAGGCCCCGCTGCTGGACCTGCTGGCCGAGCGGGCGCATCAGTGGGCGCTGGACTCGCAGGAGACGCTGGACCGGATCGTGAACCGGGACGCGCCCTCCTGGGCGCCGAAATTCGTGAATTCGCTGCTGGCCGAGCGCATCTATCGGGAGCTGGTCGAATTCACCTGGAAAGTCCGGACGCAGCCCGATCATGATGTGCGGCTGGCGGCCAATCGTTTTCTCGAGGAATTCGCGCACGATCTGCAATTCGACGACGCGATGATCAAGAAAGCGGAGAAGATCAAGACCGAGTTGATGGGCCGGCAGGAGATCACCGGCATGGCGCACGCCACCTGGCGGGCCGCCAAGCGGATGATCCTGGAGTCGGCCGAGGATCCGAACTCGACGCTGCGGCGCAAGGTGGCCGAGAACGTGCAGCAGTTGGGCGAGCGCCTCGAGGCGGATCCGGAGATGCGTGACAAGGTGGACGGGTGGCTGGAACGCGGTGTCCGCTATCTGGTCACCAACTACGGCGCCGAGGTCGCGACGCTGGTGAGCGACACGGTTGCTCGCTGGGACGCGGAGGAGGCGAGTAAGAAGATCGAATTGGCGGCCGGGCGCGATCTGCAATTCATTCGCATCAATGGCACGGTCGTGGGTTCGCTGGCCGGACTCGTGATCTACACGATTTCACATTTGCTGTTCCATATCTGATCATTCGTCCAGAAATACTTGACAGGTGTAGCGCCGGCGGTTTGCCGGAATGGTGCTAGCAGAGTGCTTGCAAGAGTTAGCACACCGCTCTAGAATTGACCTCACAACCGCCGGAAGGTGCGTGATGAAACACGATCCCGAGGTTCCCGAACCGATCGAAGGCGACGCAGCGGAGACGTCCGCCGCCGCAGATCGGAACGGTCGTGTCGCCAATGCGGCGCACGACATCGGGGGCTTCATCCGGTCCCAACGCGAGGCCGCTCAGGTCTCGCTGCGGCAGCTCGCACAGCTGGCGGGGGTGAGCAATCCGTACCTCAGCCAGATCGAACGCGGATTACGGAACCCATCCGCCGAGGTTCTCGCGCAGATCGCCAAGGGTCTGCGGGTCTCCTCGGAGGTTTTGTACATGCGGGCCGGGTACCTCGAACAGAGGCCGCACGGTCCGGTCCGGGACGCACTGCTCGCCGACGCCGGTCTCACCGAACGTCAGAAACAGGTGCTCCTGGACATCTACGAATCGTTCCGCCGCGAGAACGCGGCGAACGAGGAGTTTGGGGACGCGACGGACCCGAAGGGGGGCGTTCCCGGGGGAGACAGGGGCAACGACGCCCCGGCAAGGGACAACGAGGTTCCGCACCGCATCACCGAAGTTCCGCCACGCAGGGAGACCGAACAACCATGACCGAACAGAACCTCACCGCCACCGTCACCAAGCCGATCTACGCCACCGTCGGCGCCGGCGACGCCCTCTACGCCGCCGTCCTCGACGTCTACTCGCAGCTGCGCGAGCGCGCCGGCTCGGCCGACATCTCCGGCCGCGTCGAAGAGGCTCGCGAGCGCGTCGCCAACCTCCCGGCCGACGCCCAGGAGCGCATCGAGACCCTGCGCCAGCGCGTGCAGGCCCTGCCCTCCGAGCTGCCCGAGGACCTGGCCGAGCTGCGCGAGAAGGCCACCCCCGAAGAGCTGCGCAAGCTGGTCGACCAGTACTACCACCAGCTGCTGGACCTCTACGCCGACCTGGCCGCCCGCGGCGAGGAGACCGTCGAGAAGCTGCGCACCTCGAACCCGACCTTCGAAGGCCGGATCGAGCAGGTCGAGACCCTGCTGAACGACGTGGTCGCCCAGACCCAGGACGTGTTCGACAAGGTCACCACGCAGTACGGCTCCTACCTGGGCCTGGCCAAGGACGAGGCCGCGGAGGCGGACGAGACCGTCGACGGCGAGATCGTCGCAGTGACCACCGAGTCGACCCCTGCCGACGACGCCGAAGAGCCCAAGAAGGCGACCGCCGCCAAGAAGGCTCCGGCGAAGAAGGCCCCGGCCAAGAAGGCCGCCCCCGCCGCCAAGAAGTAGGCAGCATCCGCGCGGGCATCCCGCACGAAAAACCTTGTGGCCCTCGCACACTGACGTGTGCGAGGGCCACGGTCGTCGAGGCGCGCGGTCGGCGACCGAAGCCTGCACTTCCCGTGCGTGTATGGGGTGCGTTTCGAATGGTCGTGTCGGCGTATGGAACCCGTGGTGAACTGGGCGCGGCTCCGTATGATGGATCGGGTGAGCGGAATTCCGAGCTTGATTCTGTGGGTGTTGCAGCTGGCCGCACTCGGCATGACGGTGTTCGCGCTCGTGCATGCGATCCGGCAGCGGCCGGATGCCTTCACCGCGGTGGGGAAGTTGACCAAGCCGGTGTGGCTGGCGATTCTGCTGGCGTCGCTGGGCGCGCTGCTGCTGGTGCACAGTCCGGTCGGGCTGCTGGGGATCGCGGCGGTCGTGGCGACCGGGGTGTATCTGGCCGATGTGCGGCCGAAGGTGGATGAGATCCAGCGCGGTCCGCGCTGGTAGATCCGATATTTCAGGCTTTCCGGCCGTCGTCCCGCGGGGACGGCGGCCGGATTTCTTTCTGTCCCGGCCCGCGCATTGGGAGATATCACGATCACGGCGCGCGTTCTGCGTGGTTCGTCCCGGATTCGAAACTTTTCGGTGCTTGCTACTGGCTAGCACCGGCAAGCGGGGGTTACTGTATCGAGCAGTAACACAAAGGAGTGTCCTATGCAGGCGACGTTGCCTACCCCAGCGGACCTCACCCGGAAGGTCCGCGACCTGGTCCGCGCACATCGGGCGGCCCTGCGTACCCGTACCTACGGGAACGCGGATCTCAACCCCCCGGCCGGCCCCTACGAGGTCATCCCGGTCACCGGCCCGGACGGCGCCCGCCTCCGGGTGCACGCCTACGGCCCCGCCGACGGCGACACCCTCGTCCTGGTGCACGGCTGGACCTGCAGCCTCGAATACTGGAACCCCCAGATCAACGCCTTCGCCGGCGAATACCGCGTCATCACCTACGACGTCCGCGGCCACGGCGAGAGCGAGTTCGGCACCGCCGCCCTCAGTACCGACCTGCTGGCCGACGACCTGTCGGCCGTCCTCGCCGCCGCCCTGAAGCCCGGGCAGCGCTGCGTACTGGTCGGGCACAGCCTCGGCGGCATGACGATCCAGGCCTGGGCCGGTCGCTACCCGCAGCAGGTCGCGCAGCGCACCCGCGCGGTGCTGATGACCAATACCGCCGCCGGCGACCTGATCGCCGAGACCACGGTGGTCCCGTTCTTCAATCGCGGTATCGCCAAGCTGCCGTTCCTGATCGGCCTGCTGGGCCTGAGCGCGCCCATCGTCTTCCCGCCGCTGCCGCCGGTGCAGTGGATCTTCCGGCGCCAGATCATGAGCCTGGCCTCGACCGGCGATGTCGCGGAATACGCGCAGAACATCGTGCGGGCCTGCCCGGCGCGGGTGCGCGGCCGCTTCGGCACCTTGCTGGCGCAGCTGGACGTGGGCCGTGGCGCGGAGCAGCTGACGGTGCCGACGACGATCCTCGCCGGCTCGGCGGATGATCTTACGCCGGAAGTGCATTCGGAGCGCATCGTCGAGATGTTGCGCGCCGCGGGCAGTTTCGACGCGTATCGGATACTCCCGACCGGTCATCTCGGAAATGTGGAGGCATACCGCGAGTTCAACGAGGAGCTCGCGCGTGTTGCCAGGTCCGCCTTCGGGATTCCCGCGCGGGTGGTGGGTGCCTGAGGGTGGGGAGTGGTTTCCCACCCTTGGGGTCCTACTCGGGGGCACAAACCTCCGCGACGATGTGTTGTAGGTAATGGAAGTTCCGCGATTTCGATACCTGTAAGTGTGAATGCCTTTGCGGCGGAACGGGTATCCCGGAACAGCAGGACCCGATGCGGCGAATGGCAAATTCTTGCCGCTTGCTCTAGCAAGCACCACTGCTAGCGCGCTATCGTGGTCTGGAACACAAAGGAGTGCTCGATGCTGGTGAAGCTGCCCGAGGCGGGCGCCGACGCGCTGTCCGCCCCCTTCCGCACCGGACTTCGGTCCCGCACCTATCGGACCGAGTCGCTGAACGCGCGCCGCCCCGATCAGGTCATCCCCGTCACCACCGCCGACGGCGCCCGGCTGCGCGTACACGCGTACGGCCCGGCCGACGGCGAGGTCATCGTTCTGATCCACGGCTGGTCCTGCGCCATCGAATACTGGAACCCGCAGATCAACGCCTTCGCCGGTCCCTACCGCGTGGTCGCCTACGACCAGCGCGGCCACGGCGAGAGCACCGCGGGCACCCGGCCCTTCGACTCCCAGCAGCTCGCCGACGATCTCGTCGACGTGCTCGACGCCGTCCTGAAGCCCGGACAGCGCGCCGTGCTGGCCGGTCACAGCATGGGCGGCATGACCATCCAGGCGTGGGCGAAGCACTACCCGGAGCAGGTCACCGAGCGCACCTCCGCCGTCCTGCTGGCCACCACGGCCGCCCGGCAGATTCCCGGCCGCGCCACGGTGCTGCCGCTGTTCAACGATGTTGTCCCCGCACCGGATTGGCTGGCGAAGGTGCTGTTCGGCACCCCGGTGCCGCTGCCCGGCGGCAAGGCCGTGAACGTACTCGCCAAGAACCGGCTGATGAACCCGACGGCGACCGCGGACCAGACCGATTTCGGCCTGTCCATCGTCCGCTCCTGCCGCCCGTCGGCGCGCGCGGCCGTGGCCCGCGGGCTGCTGAAGCTCGACTTGTACGGCGCCGCAGCCAATCTGGCGGTACCGACCAGTGTCATCGCCGGATCGCACGATCGGCTGCTGCCGGAGGTGCACTCGCGGGAGATCGCCGAGACCCTCGACGCCGCAGGCTATCTGGACCGCTACACGGTCCTGCCCACCGGTCATCTCGTGAACATCGAAGCCGAGCAGGCTTTCAACACCGAACTGCACCGGGTGATCCGGTCGGGCCGCCGTGGCCTGATCGCCGCCGCGGGGTAATCGCGAATATCGGATAAACGAAAAGGGTGCTCCCGCCGTGCTTTTGCACGAGGGAGCGCCCCTTCTGTGCGCTACGTGAAATGCGCTACGAGAAGATGACCGTGCGCCGGCCGTGCACGAGTACGCGGCCCTCGAGATGCCAGCGCAGTCCCCGCGCCAGCACGACTCGCTCGATATCGCGGCCCTGCCGGACCATGTCGTGGGCGGTGTCGGCGTGGTCGATGCGGGTGACGTCCTGCTCGATGATGGGCCCGGCGTCGAGTTCCGGAGTCACGTAGTGGCAGGTGGCGCCGATGAGCTTCACGCCGCGGGCGAAGGCCTGGTGATAGGGCCGGGCGCCGACGAAGGACGGCAGGAAGCTGTGGTGGATATTGATGGCCCGTCCGGCCCAGTGCTCGCACAGTTCGGCCGGCAGTACCTGCATGAAGCGGGCCAGCACGATGGCGTGCGGGTCGTGCGCGTCGACCAGTTCGCGGACCTGGTCGAAGGCGGGTCCGCGTTCGGCGGGGTCCTTGGGGAAGTGCACGTAGTGGAATTTGATGCCGTGCGCTTCGGTGATGCCGGCCAGGTCGGGGTGATTGCCGATGACGGCCTCGATGGTGGCGGGCAGTTCCCCGCTGGTGGCGCGGCCGAGCAGGTCGTGCAGGCAGTGCCCGTCCTTGCTGACCAGCAGTACGGCGCGGCGTTTCTCGCCGGAGTCGTGCACCTGCCAATCGGTTTCCGGCCCGAGGTCGGCGGCCACGGCCTCGAAGCGCTCCCGGAGTTCGTCGAGTCCGAACGGAACGGTCGCGGCCTTGATGGCCTGCCGCGTGAAGAACCAGCCGGTGTCCAGGTCGGAGTGGTATCCCGCCTCCACGATCGACCCGCCGAATTCGGCGATGAACGAGGTGATGCGGGCGATGATGCCGGGACGGTCCGGGCAGCCCAGGGTGAGCACGTAGCGGCGGTCGTCCGGGGTGGAACTCATCCGCCCATCTTCCCAGCAACCCCCCGGCGCAGGGTCACAGGGGCTCTCCCGCCTCCCCGGGCCTCAGCGCGCAGCCGGGTGCCGTCGGAGTTGGCAGGCGGGCCGGCGGCTGGGTGCCGAAACCATTCCGGGGGTACCCCTGGAGTTACCCGGACCGCTACGAAATCAGTCGTCGCGTTACAAAACGTAGAACGGGTCGGCGTAGTGGAACTCGCCCTTGATCTCCGAGTCGTAGGCGGACAGCGGGCGTAGCTGGAAGTGGCTGGACCAGGAGGGCCGGTCCGGGAGGATGCCGAGGCGGGTGCCCGGGACGAAGCCGAAGCGCGGGTAGTACTCGAGGCTGCCGAGCAGGCCGACGAGGGGTTCGTCGAGGGCGTCGGCGGCGCCCAGCACCGCGTGCATGAGGGCCGAGCCGACACCGGCCCGCTGATAGTCGCCGCGGACGCCGATCGGGCCCAGTGACAGCACCGGGAACGGGCCGACGCCGGCGCGGGTCAGGCAGACGTGGCCGACGATGTGATCGTGGTATTCGGCGACCATGGACAGGGTCGGCATCCAGGCGGAGGAGTCGTCGCGGAGTTGCCGGACCAGGCCGACTTCCGGGGGATCGGCGGGGAGGCCGGTCGCGTCGACGGCGGCGTTCGCGGACTGGCGGGCGAATGCGCTGCGGTGCACGGCGTCGATCGCAGCGGCGTCGCCGGTACGTTCACGACGGATCAGCACATCTACGAGTGTGCGGGACGGTGGTGGCGGCCCGCAACGAAATTGCCAGGGATATGCCAAACTCGGGGCTCATGGCACAGATTTCCCGTCGCGAGGTGGCGGCGATGATCGATCACACCCTGCTTTCCCCGGATGCGACGCCGGCCGACGTGGCCGCTTTGATCGAGGAGGCCCGCGAGCTGGGGGTGTTCGCGATCTGCGTATCCCCGTCCATGCTGCCGGTGCGGGCGCCCGGCCTGGCGGTGGCCACGGTCGCGGGTTTCCCGTCCGGCAAACATCATTCGCTGGTGAAGGGGGCGGAGGCCCGGCTGGCGGTGGAACAGGGTGCGGCCGAGGTCGACATGGTCATCGATGTGGGCGCGGCGCGCGCCGGCGATTACAACGCGGTCCTGGCCGACATTCTCGCGGTGCGGGAGTCGATCGGGGACCGGGCACTGCTGAAGGTCATCATCGAGGCGGCGGCCCTGAGCGATGACGCGATCATCGAGGTGTGCCGGGTGGCGGAGCAGGCCGGCGCCGATTTCGTGAAGACCTCCACGGGTTTCCATCCCGCGGGCGGTGCGAGCGTGCACGCGGTCGAGCTGATGGCGAAGACGGTCGGCGGCCGGCTGGGCGTGAAGGCGAGCGGTGGTATCCGCACCGCGGAGCAGGCGGCGGAGCTGATCGCCGCCGGGGCGACCCGGCTGGGACTGTCGCGTTCTCGTGAAGTGCTGGAGGGTTTTCCGGCCTGAGGTAGCAGAAAAAGGCGCTCCTGCATCGGTTTTCGGGCCGATGCGGGAGCGCCGTGTCGTCGGGGCTAGCAGCTGGTGGGGGTCTGCCCGTTGACGGGCTGCAGGGTGGTCTGGCCGCCCTTCAGGGTGACGTGCAGGCCGTCGCTGGTGACCTGAACACCGGTGGGCACCAACCCCATCGGGTAGCTCTGCAGGCTCTGCGTCATGAGGTCGACGATGCCGGACACCAGGTCGGTGGGCAGGCCGAAGCCGAGCAGGGACGCCGATTGGGTGTCGACCTCGATCTTGTCGCCGACGATCTTCGGCTTCACCTGCAGCTGCGCGATCCCGCCGAGCACACCGAAGCTGAGGGTGCCGGAGTTGGGGTCGGAGGTGCCGTTGGAGACCAGGCCGCCCAGCGTCTTCACGATGCCGTCGTTGCTCCAGGTGACGTCGGCGGTGGAGCTGCCGATGGTGGCGCCCTGATTGCCGTTGTCCTTCACGTCGACATCGTCGAAGGTGGCGTGCACGACCATGCCCTGCGCGGGCCCGAACTTGGTGTCGTCGCTGTTCACCGTCACCGAGGAGACCTTGCCGTCGAACATGGTGAGCAGCAGCGGTTTCCAGCCGAACGAGACGTCGATCTTGGAGCCCATCTGCTGTTCGAACTGCGAGCTGATGCAGTTCTCGACCTTGTGGCGGGCATAGGCCTCGCCGCCGGCCAGTCCGCCGACCACCAGCAGCACGGCCACGATGGCGACGATCAGCAGCGTCCGGCGTTTCCGTCGCATACCCGACGGACCTCCTTGCCCGCCTGCGGGATTCGCCGGGGGCGGCGGTGTCCCGGGCGGTAGTTGCGAGCTGCCCGGCACGGTCGGCGGGTTGGCGGCGGACGAGTCGAGCACGCCCGTGCCCTGCGGCCCGAATCGGGCGGTGTTCCCCGCGCCGAACTGCGCGGTGGCCTGCGGCGGCGCACCGGGTGGCGGGACGGCGCCGGGCGCGTAGGCGGCCTCACCGGGGTGCATGACCTCGGTGGGCTGCGCTCCGGTCTGGTCGCCGGTCGGTATCACCGCGGTGGCGCCGTCGTCGCCGGCCGGTCCCTGCCCGGGTAGCTGCGTCGTCGACTCGTCTTCGGTCCCGTCGATGCCCGCTGCGCGATTGATCGCGTCTTCCGAGGGGGGTTTCGCCATGGCGCCGATTCTTCCCGAGCTTTCTGTGCGGTCTCTGAGCTTCCGATGAGGTGTCGGCTCACTCCCGGCGGATTGTGACATAACACACAAGGTGTCGGCGTAGCCTGATCTCCATGGAGGGGATGGCGGCGGAGCCCGATCCGGCGGACGGTTGGCTGGCCCTGCAGGACATGGCCGCCCGTCATGCCGGGTATTTCACCACCCGCCAGGTGCTGCGCACCGGTTGTGAAACCTGGATCCGGGACGGTCTGCGCGACGGCACGGTGGTGCGGGCGGGGGTCGGACTGCTGCGGCTGGGGGAGTGGCCGGACGGTCCGCTCGACGAATACGCCATGTGGTCGGCCTGGTTCGACGGTGCGGCCGCTGTGTCGCATCACAGTGCCGCCGAATTGCACGGTCTCGGGCGGCTGCGGCCGCGGTTCGTGCATCTGTCGGCCCGGGTGGGCCGGTTCCCGCTGTCGCCGCGGCTGGTGGTGTTGCGGCGAGCCTTCGCGCGCAAGGATGTCGAATCGGCGGGAGCGTTCCTGGTGACCACGCCGGTGCGGACGGTGCTGGACCTGGCCGATGCCGGGATCGGGCAGGCGGCCCTGGACGAGGTGGTCGCGGATGCGGTGGCCATTCACCGCTGTGCTCGCGCCGAAATCCGTGCTGCCGGAGCAGAATTGCCGCCCTCGACGGCTGCCCGGCTGCATCGGGCATTGATGCGTTCCTGATCCCGGCGCTCGGGCAGCCCTGTCTCGCGGTTTCCCGGACCATTGCATTTTCGCAAACCGGTAGGTCGTTCGAGTTTTGCGCGGCCGGGTTTCGTGGCATCGTGAGCTCTCATGGGGACGGTCGGTGCTGGCGTGTGGGATCTGGTTTTTCCGCCGGGGCCACCCGATCGGATAGCGGATATGTTCTCGGCCGCCGTGGTCGCCGATGCCGTACGGGCATTCGACGCGGATCTCGCGCAGTCGGTGGAGACCTGCCGGGATTGGCGGCGCGACTATCACCGCGTGTTCCGGGGCATGACGGCGCTGGCCGTCAGCGCACCCGCGATCTCGCTGGGCATCGCCGAGGCGGGTCTGGCGTCGGTGCGGCACATGCTGCGCTTCGCGGCGGGCTGGGAGGTCAGTCCGCTCGATGAGGTCGATGTGGACGCCGAAGCCGCTGGGGCAGTACTGGATACGGGGGAGATCACCGGAGCCGCCGCGCCCGTGACCCGGCTCGAGGTGCCCTGGCGTGGGCGGCTGCTGGCCGGGCCGGAACTGTGCGGGCAGCTCGCCGATTGGCAGGACCGCGGGATTCTGGAACCGGAATTCGTGACTGCGGCCGAATCCGTCATCGAACATCCGGAATGGTTGCGGCTGCCCGGTTTCCGGGTCACCGTCACGGGCGCGGAGGCGGAACTGGGGCCGCTGCAGCCGCTACTGACCTGGGGCGCGGACGTACTCACCGTGGACCGGCCGGGCCGGGCGCGCTGGGCGCGACTGCGCGCGCTGGCCGAGGCGGGCGCGGGCACCCTGCGATTCCCGGTGTCCGAGGCCGGGCCCGGCGTGGACATCGCCCGCAGCTTCCCGGCACTGACCCGCTGGATCACTACGCATTCCGATGCGCGGCCGGCGCTCGGCCTGTACGCGGGCCGTCCGGGTGCGGCGGGCGTGCGGGTGGCGGCGGCCTCGGATGTGCTGGCCGAATCCGTGCTGCGCCGGCATCCGGACGCCGCGCTCGCACTGCTGGGTTCACCCACCGACACGTACGCCGTCCCGGCCTCCATCGTGGCGGCGGCCCGTGATCATCTGGCGCAGCGCGGTATTCGCGGCACCACCCAGGACCTGCTGCACCGAGTGGCCCCCACCTCCCTGTATCGCCTCAACTACACGCGCCCGATCTTCGACGCGGAGGGCGGCGCCTGGGGCCTGTTCGACAACCTGCCGTCCCTGGCAGGCCCGGGTTACGCCCTCGCGCAACGCCTCCCGCGCTGGCGCGCCGTACTGGCGCAGGCGGCGGGACATCCGGTGTCCTTCACGGTGGCCCCGCCCGCCTGGACCGCCACCCTGTCCCGCGAGAGTGGCTGGCGCACGGCTGCCTACCGCGCCGCCACCCGCTTCGGCATCGAGATCTTCGACCCGGACACCGCCCGCACCCTGCTGGCCGCCAAGCTGGTCGCCGACCTGATGAACCCGGAACCCGCTGCGGCAGCGGCCAATCCGGAGGCCCTGTTCGCCACCGGCGCCGCTCACGGCGGCCTCTGGCGGCAGCCCTTCGCCCCGCGCTCCCTGCTCGCCCCGGCGGCCGTCTCCGGAGCGGTTCAGGAAGTTCGCGAGCGGGCCCGTGGGCTGCTCGGCGGTGAGGGATCCGACGCGCAAGCGTGAATGGTCCGGCCCCGTTCCACAAGCTCCAATGATCCGCGCGGTGTTGCGCGGATCATTGCAGCCTGCGGCCGGCCAGACTTGCCTCTGCGTGAGGCTGGCGTGTGGGGGCCGTTGAGTAACAGGGTATCTCGGGCCGGGCCGGAGGGACTATGACCGTGGTGCGACCGCTGACCAGGGGACGGTCAGGAGGTTGTCGCGGAGGCGGCGGCGGTAGGGGCGGAGGGGGAAACCCTGGTGGCGGAGGAGGTTTGCGGCGTGCCGCCAGCGGGCGCGGGGGCCGTAGGGGGCCAAGGGGGCGGCGGTGGCCCAGGCGCGGTCGGCGGCGGTGAGCAGGGTGTGGATGGGTTCGCCGGGGATATTGCGGTGGATGAGGGCCTTGGGGAGGCGTTCCGCGATATCGGAGGGTTTTCCTACGGTGAAGGGGTCCCAGGCGAGAGTGAGGGAGAGGGGGCCGGTGCGGTCCAGCAGGATCCAGGCGCAGCGACGGCCGAGTTCGTCGCAGGTGCCGTCCAGCAGCAGGCCGTCGGGGGCGAGGCCGTCGAGGATGGTGGACCAGGCTGCGGGGACGGCGGATTCGGGGTATTGGCGCAGCACATTGAAGGCGCGCACCAGGGTCGGGTGCAGGCCGGCGAGTTCGAAACCGCCGCGGGCGAATTCGACGCCGCCCTGTGCGGGTACGACGCGTTCCGGATCGATCTCGAGGCCGACCACCCGCAGATCGGTCCGCACGGTGCGGAGGCGGGCGGCCAGCTCCAGCGTGGTGACCGGCATGGCGCCGTAACCGAGGTCGACGACGAGCGGATCGGCGGCGTCGTGCAGCCGCCGGATCACCAGGGGGTCGTGTACCAGCCAGCGGTCGCTGCGACGTAGCCGGTTGATGCCGGTGGTGCCGCGGGTGATGGTCCCGACGGGTTGCGCGGCGTTCCGGCGGCCGGTCAGCCGGTGGTTTTCTGCTGATCCAGCCAGCGCTGTGTCACCTCTGCTTCGGCGCGGAACAGGTCCACCAGATTGACCAGCATGAGCTGTTCGAGCCGGCGCCCGAAGAACGGGATGAACACCTCGGTCCGGGAGGAGGTCCGCAGGGTGCAGCCGGTGTCGGTGGGGAACAGGTGCATGGTGCCGCCGAGATTGCCGGGGCCGCCGGGGATTTCGGCGGTGTATTCGCCGGTCACCTCGGGTCCGAAGGATCCGTAGCGTTCCCGCCGGGTGATCACCATGTCTTTGCGCACGAGGGCCTGCGCCATTTCCGGCAGGTTCTCGCGCGGCAATACGTGCCGCAGTTCGATCTCGATGCCGTCGTCGCCGGCTTCGAGGTTGACGATGTCGTTGGGGGAGTGCTTCCGCAATTCCTCGATGCGCGCGTCCCAGTGGTCGCGGTTCCTGAGGGCCGCGTACACCTCCTTGGTGGTGTGCAGCGGATAGCGGGCGGAGTAGTCGAGTCGGCGGGGCACGGTCGCTCAGGTTACTGGGCGGATGCTGTGCATGGTGCGATCTTCGCTAGTGCGAGCCGAGCCACTCGTCGGTGAAGACGGCTTCGCGCTCCAGCAGCTCGGTGAGGTGCTGCTGCACGGCGGCCTCGATCTTCTTGCCGAAGAGCGGGATCTTCACCTCGATGGAGGCGTCGACCACGAAGGTGGAGCCGCTGCCGTCGTCGGTGACAGTGAGGGTGCCGTTGATGGTGGCGGGCGCACCGTCCACGTAGGCCTCGACGGTGCCGCCGCTGCCGTGCCAGATCTCGGTGCGCGGAATGACCAGGCCGTTGGGCTTGATGGCGGTGATCTGCGCGGGCAGTTCCTCGGCGGGGATGGTCTGCACCATCTCCACACGCACAGTGTCGCCGTCGATGGACAGTGATTCGATGCGGGCGTTGGGTCCGCCGACCGCCTCCATGCGGTCCTTCCAGTACTGCTCGCTGGCGAACGCCGCGCGCACGGCGGCCATCGAATGTGTGGAGTGCGCAGTGAAGGCCAGAGGTGTCGCCATGGGCAGACACGCTACCGTCTGTCCTTGTGCGTACTTCTCGGGTGGTGTCCTTCGACGACCTGCGGGACCGGCTCGCGGCGACCGGTACGTGGCTGCGCGCCGCGGTGCCGCTGGCGGAGCTGACGACGCTACGGGTGGGCGGCCCGGCCGTGGTCGCCGAGTGCACGACCACCGAGTCGCTGGTGGCGACGGTCCGCGAGCTCGACGACGCGGGCATTCCGCTGCTGCTGATCGCGGGCGGCTCGAACCTGCTGATCTCGGACGAGGGCTTCCCCGGCGTGGTCGTGCGGATCGCCACCACAGGCGTGCAAATCTTCGGCACCGCCCCGGCGACGAGCGGCACCAGCACGGATTCCGCGTCAGCGGGCGTGGGGACCGCCGCCGCGACGCGGGTGAAGTCTGCGACCGCACCCGCGGAATTCGAGGCCGCGGGCGCGGCGGCTGGTGAGCCGTTCGTGGTCGCGGACGCGGGCGCGAAGTGGGATGACGTGGTCGCCGCGACGGTGGACGCCGGGTTCGGCGGGCTCGAATGCCTGTCCGGTATTCCGGGTTCGGCGGGTGCGACGCCGGTGCAGAACGTGGGCGCGTACGGCGTGGAGGTGGCGGGTTTGCTGCGCCGCGTGCGTTTGCTGGACCGGGCTTCCGGTGAGATTCGCTGGGTGGAACCGGGCGAGCTCGGATTCGGTTATCGCACTTCGATTCTCAAGCACAGCGATGCCGCGGTGGTGCTGGCGGTCGAATTCGGTTTGCGGGCCGATGGTTCCAGTGCGCCGCTCGAATACCGTGAGCTGGCCGCGGCACTGGGTGCGACCGAAGGCGAGTCGCGTCCGGCGGCGCTGGTGCGCGCGGAGGTGCTGCGTTTGCGGGCGGGCAAGGGCATGGTGCTGGACGCGGCCGATCATGACACCTGGAGTGCGGGCTCGTTTTTCACCAATCCCGTCATTCCGGACGACAAGGTGGCGGCGGTACGTGAGGCGATCGCCACATCTGTGGGTCCCGATGTGTCGGTACCCACGTGGCCGGCCGACGGCGGGGTGAAGTTCTCCGCGGGCTGGCTCATCGAACGCGCCGGTTTCGGCAAAGGTTTCCCGGGTCCGGAGGCGCCCGCCCGGCTGTCCACCAAACACACTCTGGCGCTGACCAATCGGGGTGCGGCCACCGCGGCGGATCTGGCAGAGCTGGCGCGCACGGTTCGCGCGGGGGTTGCCGAGCGCTTCCACATCGGTTTGGAACCGGAGCCCGTTACCGTCGGCGTGCAGCTCTAGCACGTGATTTGCCCCACGGTTTCGGCGTCCGGGGTACTCGGTTTGCGCGGGTAGTCTCGGGCGCGTGAGCAATCGAGGACTGTCCCGCCGGGCGGCCATGCGGGCCGCGCTGGTGGCGTCGGCAGCTGTCGTCGCCGCGTGTTCGACATCGGGCAAGAGCAGCGGCCCCGCCGCGCCCGCCGTTCCCGCCGCCAAAGTGACCTTCACACCGGGTAACGGGACCGGCGATGTCAGCCCGACCGCGCAGGTCTCGGTGTCGGTGGCCGACGGCCGCATCGATCAGGTCGCGCTGAGCAACCCGAACGGCAAGCAGGTAACCGGCACCTTCGATCCGGCTCGCAGCAAATTCACGGTGAACGAGGCCCTCGGCTACGGCGTCACCTACACCTGGTCGGGTACGGCGATCGGCACCGACAACAAGCCGGTCCCGATCGACGGCAAGTTCACCACCGTCAAACCCAAGGCCACCTCGCCGGCCACCATCAATATCGGCGACGGCCAGGAGGTCGGCATCGCGGCGCCGATCATCCTGCAGTTCAAGGGCCACATCGACGACAAGGCCGCGGTCGAGAAGGCGCTCACCGTCACCGTCACCCCGGCCGCCGAGGGTTCCTGGGCGTGGCTGCCCGACGCCAACGGCGGGTCCCGCGCGCACTGGAGACCCAAGGAGTACTGGGCGCCCGGCACCGCCGTGCACGTCGGCGCCAAGCTGTACGGCCTGGACATGGGTAGCGGACTGTTCGGCGACTCCGACCTGACCTCCGACTTCAAGATCGGCCGCTCGCAGATCGTGAAGGGCCACGCCCCCAGCCACCGCGTCCAGGTGGTGCGCGACGGCGACACCGTCTTCGACTTCGCCTGCAGTTACGGCGAGGGCAACGAGGACCGCAATGTGACCCGCACCGGCATTCACGTGGTGACCGAGAAGTACGAGGACTTCACCATGTCGAATCCGCCGTTCTACACGAACGCGCGGGAACACTGGGCGGTCCGCATCTCCAACAATGGCGAGTTCATCCACGCCAACCCGGAATCGCTGAACGCGCAGGGCAGTTCGAACGTCACCAACGGCTGCATCAACCTCAGCCCGACCGACGCGCAGGCCTACTTCCCGACCGCCCTCTACGGCGACCCGGTCGAGGTGACGGGCACCCGCATCCAGCTGTCCGCCGCCGACGGCGACATCTACGACTGGACCATCGACTACGACGACTGGAAGGCCATGTCCGCCCTGGCCGGCGACCCCAAGTCCGTGGTCTCCGCCACCGCGGTCCCGCCGCAAGCGCCCGGTGGCCAAGCCCCCGGCGCCCGCTGACACCCGCCCGCGCTCGATCCGCTGCACCGGACGGCGAGCGCGGATATCTTCTTCACCGGGCGGTGAGGAGGATTCGTGGTCGCGAGTAGAACGACAACGGCCGCAACCGATCCCGATCTCGGACGGGCCCTGAGCCCGTCCGAACGCTGGTTCTGGGTCGTCGACCGGATCTCCCCGTCGAACTGCTGCGGGCGCATCCGGCTGCACGGGCGGGTCGATCCGGCGAGTCTGGAACGGGCCGCTGCGGCCCTGGTCGCGGAGTACCCGCTACTGCGCCTGGGTATTTCGGCTCCTGGTAATCGTGATCCGCGCCTGATTCCGGTCACTGCTCCGCGAATTCCGCTGCGCCGCCTCGAATCCGGCGATCCGGATGAGTGGCTGCGCGAGCTGGATGCGGAGATGGCCGAACCCTTCGACGCCGGTACGGGCCTGGCCCGCCTCGTCGACATCGTGAATGCCGCGGACACTGCCGGCGAAACCCACGACATCATCCTGACGATCTCGCACATCATCGCCGACGGCCGTTCGCTCATGGCGGTACTGCGCAAACTGATCACCTACGCCGCGACCGGCGAATTCGAGGCTGCCCGTACCCCGATCCCGCCGTCCGACGAGCTGATTCCCGCTGCGGCGCGCGGATTCTGGCGCTATGCGTACACGACGCTCTACGACCAGGTGGCTGCGCTGCTGCTGCGGCCGAGGCGGCTGATCGGCCCGGCTCCGGTGCCACTGCCGGATCGGCGCACCCGGATCGTGCACCGTTCGCTCACGGCGGACCAGCTGTCCGCTCTGGTGAGTGACTGCCGTGCGGCGGGTGTGACCGTGCACGGCGCACTCGCGGCCGCGGTGGCCCGATCGATCGGCGCGGCAGCCGATTCCGGCCCGCGTGGCGTCGCGGGAATCGGGTCGCCGGTGGACTTCCGGGGGCTCCTGGAGCCCGCGCCGGAGCCGGACGAGCTCGGGATCTACGCGCCGGTTCTGACGGGGTTCGTCCCGTTCGGAGCGCGGGTTTCGCTGTGGGAGGCGGCCCGGGCGGTCAATCGGCAGGTGGCGCGCGGGGTGCGGCAGCGGCGGCATCTGGCGACGGTGGCGGGCATGCGATTCGGGGCGCCGCGCACGGTGGCGTCGGGGTGGCGGGTCGCGGAGATGGTGGATCGCCGGGCGCCCTGGAACGTGTCGGTCACGAATCTGGGCCGGGTGGAGTTTCCGGAAAAGGCCGGGGAGTGGCGGCTGTCGGGGTTGGTGCTGGCGGCCGGGAATTCGTGCGTGAGTGCCATGACCGTCGCCGTGGTGACCGCGCACGACGAGCTGCACATCGGGTTCTGCCATGTGGATCGGATATTGCCGGAGGCCGCCGCAGCGGCATTTGCTGACGATGTGCTGGCGGCCCTGCTGGACCGCCCGGCACCGTCAGGGCAGTGACTGCGCGAGCCGCGTGCGCAGGGCCGCGCGGTCGGGTTTGCTGGTCCGGCCGCTGACCGGGATCTCGTCGACCACCACGATCTCGTCGGGGAGCGCGGAAACATCGATGAGTGCCGGTAATTCGCGTCGCAGCCGCGCGGCGATATCGCCGGCGTCCGGGTCGGCGACCACCGCGAGCACGATCCGCTCGTCGCCGATCTCGTCCGGCAGGCCGACCATGATCGCCTGCCGCACACCGGAAACCGTGCAGACCGCCGGTTCGTAGAGGCCCGGATAGATATTGGTCTTGCCGCGGATCATCATGTCCTTCTTGCGGCCCATGAGCACCAGCGTGTCCCCGTCGAAGCGTGCGAGATCGCCGGTGGCGATCTCGGTGAGAGATGCCTCGCCGAGGTAACCGCGGCACAGATTGGGGCCCGAGAGGATCAGTTCGCCGTCGTCCGCGATGCGCGCGGTGACACCGTGTACCGGCGCACCGAGCGGATCGCCCGCACCCTCGAACTCGAGTTTGGCGACACCGGAAGTGATTGCCACGGGCAGGATTTCGGTCATCCCGTAGATGGCGAGGAATTCGCACTCCGGCAGTGCTGCGCGGGCTCGCCGCAGCAGTGCGGTGGTTACCGGCGCCCCGCCGAGGGAGATCTCGCGCAGCCCGCGCGGAACGGCAAGCCGCCCGGATTCGATGGCTCCCAGCACCACCGCCAGATCGGCGGGAGTGAAGAAGGCATGCGTCGCGGCGTCCAGTGTGCGTGCGAATCCGATCGGATCGATATGCGTCCCGAACCGCGGATATCGGGGCATGGACCAGCGCGCGCCCGCCATCAGCGCGGGCAGCCCCATCATCAACTGCTCGGTGTGCAGATGACCGCCGGGTCCGAGACTGCTGCGCCCAGCCATGGCCGCCAATCCCGCGCCGAGCGAACCTCGCGTGTGCGCAACGGCCTTCGGTGCGGCACTGGTGCCGGACGTGAAGACGATGAGCGCCTCGGCCGCCGGATCGGCCACCGTTATGTCCGCTGATGTTCCGGAACCGAGCAGCTGGCCGAGAGGTATCGAACCCGGCGGTGTGCCGGGCAGGCGCAGCCCACTGTGAATGTGCCGCACCGGAAGATCCGCGAACGCGGGCAGCGACAACCCCACCGTGCGCCCCACCCGGTTCAGGGGTCCACTCAGCAGGTACAGCAGCGATTCCGTCGCCGCCCACGCCGGCCGCACCAGATCGATTCGGCGCGTGAACAATTCCGGCCCGACCCCGGGATCCACGAAGACGATCGCACCGCCTGCGGCGATAGTCCCGAACACCAGCGTCACGGCGTCCACGCAGGGCCGGATGGAGAACAGCATGCTATCTCCCGGCCGGAATCCCTTGTCGTGCAGTCGTTTCGCAACGGTCGCTATGCGGTTCTCGAGTTCGGCGTAGGTGAGTGGCTGCTCGCCGATCATGCCGAGTGCCGGTGCGTCCGGCTGCCGTCGCACCTGTTCGCGCAGTAGGGCGAGGAAGTCGGCCGGTGCTCCGCTCACCGGATATCCACCATTTCCGGCTTGTACCGGTGGTCGGCGTACCAGGCGAGCGTCTTGCGCACGCCCCAGGCGCGCACCCGCCGGTTGGATCCGTACACCCGCACATCCCGGCGCAGCCCGTAGTCGGTGGTGAGCATGCGGACGGCGTTCACGAGGGCCCGGTCCTCGTGCAGGTCCTCGATGGCGGTGCGCGGGAATCCACCCGCCGCTTCGTACAGTTCGGCGGTGATGGCCATATTGCAGCCGGGTGTCATGACGTACGGCCCGAGGTAGCGCGGGTCCTGGTTGCCGGGCCGGAATTTGCCGAAGGTGGAGGCGACTTCCAGCGCGGTGCGGATGATCTGCCGGTCGATCCAGCGCACGCCTTCGTCGGTGCGCGGGATGAGTTGCCCGCTGACCAGCCGCAGTCCGGTGTCGAAGGCGGCGTTGAGGCGGGCGGTCCAGTCGGGTGCGGGCAGGCAGTCGGCGTCGGTGCGGGCGAGGCGTTCGCCGCCGGCGGCGATGGCGTGGCGCATGCCGGTGTCGGCGGCCGCGCCGGTGCCCTTCTGTGGTTCGTCGATGACCTCGATGCGCAGGCGGGGGTGTGATTCGGCGAATTCGCGCACCACTTTGGCGGTCAGGTCGGTGGAGTTGTTGTCCACCACGACCAGTGTGAAGTCGCCATCCTGCTGTCCCGCGAGGGCTTCGAGGGTGGCGGTGATGCCGTTTTCCTCGTTGTAGGCGGGCATGATCACCCAGAGTCTGCTCATAGCTCTCCTCCCGCGGTATAGATCGCCGCGAACCCGCTCAGGGTTTCGCGGGCAGGCGGTAGGCGATGGCGGCGGCCGACGGTCCGGCGCCGGCGGCCACGAACAAGGCCAGGTCGGCGTGGTCGAGCCGGCCGTTGTCGCGGGCGCGGAGATAGGCGGCCGGGAGGGCGGCGGTGTGCGCGTCCAGCCGCGGGGTGGCGGTGTCGCCGGGGTCGTCGTCGGTGCAGACGGCGGTGGCGGGCAGGCCGAGCCGGGCGGCGAGCAGGGCCGGGAATTCGGCGGTGGGGGTGCCGCACAGTAGTACGGTCCGGTCGGCCGGAACGCCGGCCACGTCGAGGGCTTCGCTCGCGGCCGTGACGGCGTGGTGCAGGAGTTCCTCGATATCGCCGGGCCGGTCGACGATGATCTCGGAGCGTCCGGTGGCGCCCATCTCGGCGAGCCGCAGATAGCCTTCGGCGGCGGGCCGCGCGTCGGTGGCGCTGATGTGCAGTGCCCCGAATCCGCCTGTCCCCGGGATGTTTTCGAGCACCATGGCGGCGCCGACGGGTTTGATCGGGAATCCGGGTTGCGGCTCAGGGGATTTCGAGGGATGGGCGTCGCCGGCGACCACGACCACGCGGTGCACGGTGGGCGCCTCCAGCAGTGCCTGGCTCACCTGCACGGCATTGAGCACGCCGCAGGCGCCGTTCATGAGATCGAAGGACAGGCACGGCACTTCGCCGCTCTTGTACTCCAATCCGATCCCGGCCTGCTGCTGAATGAGCGCGGACATGGCCGGTTCCACCATGTTCGAGTCCCGGTAGACGCCGGTATTGATGAGTGCGTCGATGTGTTCCGGGGTGGTGCCGGCTTCGGCGATGGCGTGCCGGACGGCGGCCGCGGCCTGTTCGATGGAGGAGCCGCCGCCGATTTCCACGGCGACGGAAGAAATTACGATTCCCATGATTGTCACACCTGTAGATCGCCGAGAGTCACCGAGAGGAACCCGGCTACCACGCCGGAGGCCGCGGGCACCATCAGTACTTTCGCCCCGGACGTTATCCGCTGTTGTTTGAGCGCGTCGTGTAATACCACGAAATGCGAGGTGGAGGCGGTGTTTCCGTATCGTTCGAGGACGGCCGGGCCGGGTGGCACGGTGGCGTCGAATTCGCGTTCCGCGATCTTGTTGATCAATTCGACGGCGGGCGCGCTGAATTGATGATGGATCACGTAGTCGTAGCACTCGTCGGCGAAGGTGCTGTTACGGGACTTCAGGAAATCCTGTTGCCGCGTGGTCCACAGCAGATAGCGCTGTTCGTTGTGCATGGCGCGATTGTCGGTGTACAGCGCGATTCCGGAACTGCGGTCGCTGGGCATGCCGAGGCACAGTTGCGCGAAGGCGGCGCTGGTATTGAGTTCGATGTAGTCGATGCCCTCGTCGGGGGTGCCGTCGCCGTCGAGGACGACGGCGGCCGCGCCGTCGCCGACGGTCAGGGACGCGAACTGCGGATCGTATTTCTCCGACATCTCGCGGACGGCGGTATCGGCGATGGGGGTGATGTATTCACCGGAGACGACGAGTCCACGTTTCACGATGCCGGCGCGAATCATGCGGTCCAGCACCAGCACTCCGCTCAGCATGCCCGCGCAGGCATTGGAGACGTCGAAGTGAATGGCGTCGGCGGCGCCGAGTTCATTGCGCAGCATGAGCGCGAAGGAGGGTTCGACGGTGAACTCGCCGTCGCGAATGCGGGTGATGGAGCAGGAGATGATCACGTCCAGGTCCGCGGCGTCGTACCGGGAATTGTCCAGGGCGCTGCGCGCGGCCGCGGCGGCCACGCTGAACGAGTCCTCGTCCGGGGCGCAGCGCCGGCGGTGCCGGACGCCGCTGACGCGTTCCAGGTCGATGGGGGAGTCGACGGCCAGTTGTGCGAGCAGTTCCGCGGTCGACACCTCGGTGGCGGGGAGATACGCGCCCACCGCCTCGATTCGGGTTCTCACCATTGTGTTCTCTTCCGAGTGGGCCAAGGTTGCGGGGGACGCTAGCAGTGCCGCGATCACCGATTTGAAAAATCTCCTATTCAGATCGTGTGAGGTGAACTACATTGCGCACCAACACCTTTTTGGCGTACAGAAGTGTTCGTAGGATCGACGGGAGCCCTCATGATCAGCACCGCGAAGCGACACGAACTCACCCTGCTCGCAGCCGGACAACTTTGGCTGCCCCTGCTGCTGCTCGCCGGGCAGGCCGCCAAACCCCTGCGCAAGGTCCCCGCCCTCGGCTGGCTCGTCGGCGATCCGCTCACCGCCCGCCGGATCTACAATGACGCAACGCATTTCAGCATCGTGTCCGAGGGCGCGGTCGGGCACTGGTGGGCACAGGTCATCGGCGAATGGGTGGACGACCTCTTCGAAGGCCCCGGGCACAATGCGCTACGCGCCAAATCCCGGGATCTGTTCGCCGCCAAATACACCGACGCGCTGGTGCAGCGCGTCATGGGACCGGCCTTGAAGGAAATCTCCAACGACCTCGCCGTCGGGAAGACCGTCGACATCGCCGAACGCGCCCGGGTCCTGGTCGGACGCAGCGTCTCCGACCTGGTCGGCATGGAACCCGGTGATGTCGCGGGCATCTTCGGCATCCCCGGGACCGGCGACCCGGACGAACCGTTCCGGGTGCTCTTCGACCACGTCGAGGAACTGGTGAACCTCGGGCTCGGCACCATGGCCTCCACCACCCTGGACCCCGATGCCGTGGCCCGCGCCCGCACCCTCGCCCGGCAGCTCGCCACCTCCGTGCCCGCCGCCTACGAACGCGCCGACACCGACACCACCCTCGGCCGCTGCCGCGAACTCGGCCTGGAACTCGAACACGCCTCCGGCCTGTCCATCCTCATGGCCGTCGCCGGCACCGACACCCTGGCCAGCGCCATGACCCGCATGGTCGCACTACTGCACGACAGTGGCGGGCATCGCGGCCTGCTCGCCGCCCCGGAACGAATGCCGGACGCCGTGCGGGAAACCTTGCGCGTCACCAGCCCGGCCTACCTGGTGGGCCGGTCCGTCACCGCACCGGTGGAAATTGCGGGCCGCCGGCTGGTTCCGGGGGATCACGTCAAGATCCTCACCTGGAGCATCAACAATGCGGTGGGGGACTTCGACATTCACCGCGACTATGTCCCCGAGACGCGCCAGCTGTGGTTCGGCGGCGGCCGTCATCTATGCCTCGGCGCCCAGCTCGTCCACTCGGAACTCACCGCGCTGCTAGAGGCGCTCACGGTCAACGGCCGCCCGTGGGAAATCGTCGAACGGCGTTACCGCCGAAAGGTTTTCATCCCCACCTATGAGGCGCTGAAGATCCGCCTGAACTGAAAAGAAGCGCCCCGCACGAAGACTCGTGCGGGGCGCATGATCCAGGGGAGCGGCGGGGGCTCGGACGCGCGTTCAGCTGCGGCGGGCGAAGCGGCCCGACTCGGCCTGATCGCGCGGCTTCACGACGATGGTGTCCAGGTCGACATGCGACGGGCGCGAGGCGACGAAGCCGATGATCTCCGCAATGTCCTGTGCCACAAGGGGATCGATGCCCTCGTACACCTTGTTCGCGCGCTCGGCGTCGCCGCCGAAGCGCACCAGGGAGAACTCGGTCTCCACCGCGCCCGGCGCGATCTCGGTGAGCCGCACCGGCTTACCGAGCAGCTCCCCGCGCAGCGTCCGGTGCAGGATCGCCTGCGCGTGCTTGGCCGAGGTGTAGCCGGCGCCATTGTCGTAGTGCACGAACGCGGCCACCGAGGTGACGGTGACGATCAGGCCGTCGCCGGAGTCGATCAGCTTGGGCAGCAACGCCTTCGTGACGCGCAGCGTGCCGAGCACATTGGTCTCCCACATCCAGCGCCAGTCGTCCAGATCGGCCTCGCTGACCGGCGCCAGGCCCTTGGCGCCGCCGGCATTGTTGACCAGCACATCGCAGCGCTCGACCGCCTCGGTGAAGGCGCGCACCGATTCCTCGTCGGTGACGTCCAGCTGCAGTGCGGTGCCGCCGATCTCCGCCGCCAGCCGCTCCAGCCGGTCGACACGCCGCGCGCCCACGTAGACGTGGTAGCCCTGCTTCGCGAGTTCGCGGGCGGTGGCTTCTCCGATACCCGAACTGGCTCCGGTCACGACGGCGCTACGAGTGCTCATGCTCCTGAGCTTAAGTGCGGCGAGTCCGTCCTTCTCATCGCGCCCGTCGCCCCGCCGCCGGTACCGGCGGCGGGGCGCGCTTTCGGTTTGCGCCGACGGATAGCCTCGGTCGTATGGCTATCAGGGAAGCGGCGAGTGCGGACGGAACCACCATCGTTTACCGGGTCACCGGTCCGGAGGGCGCGCGACCGCTGGTCCTGCTGCACGGCTGGGCGGGCAACCTGCGCAACTGGGGACAGGCGGCCGACGACCTCGCCGAGCGGTACCGGGTGATCGCGGTCGATCTGCGCGGCCACGGCTACTCCGACGCTCCGGAATCCGGTTACGACGATCCGAAGAACTGGGCGGCCGATATCGCGGCGGTCCTCGCGGCCGAGGGCATCACCTCCGGCGCGGTCCTGCTCGGCTGGTCCTACGGCGGCATCGTGCTCAGCGACTACCTGACGGCTTACGGCACCGGCGCGGTCGCGGGCGTCATCTATACGGGCTCGCAGGCCAATATCGGCCGCGACGTCCCGGGCGCGGTCACCGGCCCGGCCATGCAGAAGGCCATCCCCGATGTCTTCTCCGACAGCGCCGGCCACGCGAACCGCGGTTTCGCGGCCTTCGGCAATGCCAATACCGGTCCCGGCCACGACAAGGGTGAGGACGCGCAGCGCCTGTTCGGCGGCAGCCTCGCCACCCGCCCGCGCGTGCGCAAGGCCCTCTTCTACCGCACGGTCGACAACACCGAGATGCTGCGCACCCTCGATGTCCCGGTCCTGGTCCTGCACGGCACCGCGGACCCGGTCGTGCAGATCGACAACGGCCGCTACATCGCGGAGACCGTCCCCAATGCCCGGACGTCCTTCTGGGAAGGCTCCTTGCACGGCCTGTTCATCGAGGATCCGGCGCGCTTCGTGGCCGAGGTCACCGCATTCGTGGAGGACCTGCACTGAGCGCCGCGGCGTGCGCCCAAGACCCCTGAGCTCCACGCGCTTTCGCGCTCCGGGGGGGTCGGGGGTGAAGCCCCTGAGAACTGCGAGAGTTGTTGTGATCGACCTCACTTGGGAAGGTAACCCATGCATGGACTGTTGAAGCATCCATGCACACTGGAGTGGTGAGTCTCAGCGCCGACCGACGGCCCGATCGGATTGCCGTGCTATCGGTGCATACCTCCCCACTCGCCCAACCGGGTACCGGTGATGCGGGCGGCATGAACGTCTACGTGCTGCAAACGGCCATCGAACTGGCCAAACGCGGCACCGAGGTGGAGATCTTCACCCGCGCCACCTCCTCCAACGACGAACCCGTGGTCGAGGCCGCGCCCGGCGTCCTGGTCCGCAATGTCGTGGCGGGCCCCTTCGAGGGTCTCGACAAGCACGATCTGCCCACCCAGCTGTGCCCGTTCGCCGCCGAAGTGCTGCGTTCCGAGGCCCGGAACCTGCCCGGCCACTACGACCTCATCCACTCGCACTATTGGCTGTCCGGTCAGGTCGGCTGGCTGGCCCGGGACCGCTGGCGGGTGCCGATGGTCCACACCGCGCACACCCTGGCCGCGGTCAAGAACGCCTACCTCGCCGAGGGCGACTGTCCCGAGCCCGCCGCGCGGGAGATTGGTGAGAAGCAGATCGTCGCCGAGGCCGACCGGTTGGTCGCGAACACCGCCGAGGAGGCCCGGCAACTCGTCGAGCTGTACGGCGCCGACCCGGACCGCATCGACGTGGTGCTACCGGGCGCCGATCTGACCCGCTACCGGCCCGGTGACCGTGCCGCCGCCCGCGCCGAACTGGGCCTGTCCCAGGACGAGCGCATCGTCGCGTTCGTGGGCCGCATCCAGCCGTTGAAGGCCCCCGACGTCCTGATCCGCGCCGCCGCGCAGGTCCTCGCCGAGGAGGCCGCGCAGCCGTACCCGCCGCAGCGCCCGCTGCGCGTGCTCATCGTCGGCGGCCCCTCGGGCAGCGGGCTGAAGCGCCCGGACGCCTTGATCGAATTGGCTTCCGCGCTCGGCATTTCCGATCGCGTCACCTTCCTGCCCCCGCAGCCGCAGCACCGCCTCGTGCAGGTGTACCGCGCCGCGGACCTGGTCGCGGTGCCCAGTTACAACGAATCCTTCGGCCTGGTCGCCATCGAGGCGCAGGCCAGCGGCACCCCGGTGCTGGCCGCCGATGTGGGCGGGCTGAGCACCGCCGTCCGCGACGGCGTCTCCGGCCTGCTGGTCCCCGGCCACCGGACTCCGGTCTGGGCCGCCGCCCTGCATTCCCTGCTGGACGATCCGGATCGCCTGCGGCTCATGGGCGCGGAAGCGGTCGAGCACGCCGCCAACTTCTCCTGGGGTCACACCGCCGACGGCCTGCTGGACAGTTATGCCGCCGCGCTGTCCCGCCCGCACACCCATCCGGGCCGCGCCGGTAGCGTGCACAACGACAGCAATCAGGCCAGATCGCTGACCCGTCCTGGTGGGAGCCCGTGGGGAAAACATGGGGAACTCGAGCCGGCACGGCGGCGGCGGACGGGAGTCGTGCTCCGATGAGCGATGCAGAGGTTTCGAGTGAGCCGGGCGATATCAGCTCGGTCGCCGAATGGACGCCCCGCCCGCACGAGAGCAGCGGCGGCCTGAACGACGAAACCTCCCGCGCCACAGCGCAACTCATCGAGGAAACGCTGCGCGAACGCGAGATCGAATACACCCGCGACGCCCCCGACCTGTTCGTGGTGGTGCTGCCCGGGGAACGCAAACTCAAGACCGTCATCGGTGTCACCGTCGGCAAGCACGGCACCCGCATGGAGTCCTTCGTCTGCCGTAAACCGGACGAGAACTTCGAGGGCGTCTACAAGTTCCTGCTGCGCCGCAATCGCCGCCTCTACGGCGTGGCCTACACCATCGACCGGGTCGGCGACATCTATCTGGTCGGCCGCATGGCCAATCACTGCGTGACCGCCGATGAACTCGACCACTGGTTCGGCCAGATCCTCGAGGCCGTGGACGCCGATTTCAACACCCTGCTCGAACTGGGTTTCGCGGAATCCATTCGCAAGGAATGGAAGTGGCGCGTCTCCCGCGGCGAATCACTGAAGAATCTCCGCGCATTCGAGCACCTCGTCGAGGCCGCGATGCCGGTTGATGGGACACCAGGGTTCCCCACGGGCTCTCAAAAGTAGAACGCGCAGTCGGGCATAGACCGACTTTCTCCTGGGACCCGATCCGGTCGGGCAATCCTCTGGCTGAGCGCTCGCGACGGGATAGGCTGCGCCTGTGGTGGCTATTGCACTGGATATCGGAGCAACGAAATTCGCTGCGGGAATCGCCGATTCGGACGGCAGCGTTCGTGACGTGCGCCGCGTTCCGGTCCCGGAAACGGGTGTCTGGGCGGCCTGCCGCGGTTTGCTGGAAGAGGTGGCCTCGGACGCCGAGGTCACCGCGGTCGGAATCGGTTCGGCGGGCCCGGTGGATGTGCCCTCGGGCGTGACCGGTCCGCTCAATATTCCGGAATGGGCCGCCGGTTTCCGCATTGTGGACGCGGTGCAGAAACTGTTCCCGCAGGCCGCGATTCGTTTCGCCATCGACGGTGTCTGCCTGGTGCTGGCCGAACAGCGCCTGGGTGCGGCGCGCGGGGTGTCGAACGTCCTCGCCTTGACCGTTTCGTCCGGTGTCGGCGGCGGCGTGATCTCCGACGGCCGAGTGGTCATGGGCCGCACCGGTAACGGCGGCCACATCGGTCACATCATCGTCCCCGGTAACGAGGAGCCCTGCGCCTGCGGCGGATTCGGTTGCCTGGAGGCCGTGGCCAGCGGAAAGTCCTCGGTGCGCTGGGCCCGCCGGCACGGCTGGGAGGGTGAGACGGGCGTCGAGCTCGCCGCGGCCGCGCATGCCGACGACCCCATCGCCCTGGAGACCATGGCCCGCGCCGGCACCGCGCTGGGTACGGCCATCGCCTCCGCGGCGGCCCTGCTGGATACCGATCTGGTGGTGGTCGGCGGCGGGTTCGCGCAGTCCGGCGAACCCCTGTGGAAGCCGCTGCGGGAGGCCGCCGCGGCGCACGCCCGCCTCACCTTCCTCCGCGAACTCCGCGTGGTCCCTTCGGAATTGACGGACCAGGCGACCCTCGCCGGCGCCGCCCTCCTGGCCACCCAACCAGCCTGAAACCGGAAAAATCGCACGTGGGAAGATGTGGGCCATGACGTACACCCTGGTATTGCTGCGCCATGGCGAGAGCGAGTGGAACGAGAAGAATCTGTTCACCGGCTGGGTGGACGTGCATTTGACCGCCAAGGGTGTGGCCGAGGGCAGGCGCGCCGGTGAATTGCTGGCCGAGCACGGCATTCTCCCGGATGTGGTCTACACCTCGTTGCTGCGCCGCGCGATCAGCACCGCCAACAATGCGCTCGACGCCGCCGATCGGCACTGGATTCCGGTGGTTCGCGATTGGCGCTTGAACGAGCGGCATTACGGCGATCTGCAGGGCAAGGACAAGGCCCAGACCAAGCAGCAGTACGGCAACGAGCAGTTCATGCTGTGGCGTCGCAGCTACGACACCCCGCCGCCGCCCATCGCGCTCGACTCCGAGTACAGCCAGGACGGCGACCCGCGTTACGCCGGCATCGAGGTGCCGCGCACCGAATGCCTGAAGGACGTCGTCGCGCGCATGGTCCCGTACTGGGAGGACACCATTGCCGCGGACGTGCGCGCGGGCAAGGTCGTTCTCGTTGCGGCGCACGGTAATTCGCTGCGCGCGCTGGTGAAGCATCTGGAGAACATCTCGGACGAGGAGATCTCCGAGCTGAACATCCCCACCGGCATCCCGCTCAAGTACGAGCTGGACGAGAACCTGCGCCCGATCGGCAAGGGTGAGTACCTGGACCCCGAGGCCGCTGCCGCCGGCGCCGCCGCGGTGGCGAATCAGGGTGGAAAGTAACAAGTTTCGGAAAAGCGCCGCGGCCGTTATTCGGTCGCGGCGCTTTTATTTTGCCCGAAAGCCGTTGTGATATGGGTCTCAGTACGGCACCGTAGGGTATTTCATTGTGCCGCAATCGAATTTGCCGAACTATTGCTCGTTTAATTGATTTATGTGTAACCGGGGTTTGCAACTTACTGCGGAGTAGATATGCTCTCGATCGTTGTTGTCAGCGAGAGGTAGATCACGTTCGATGAAGCACGCGCTACGGGTCACCGGCATTGTCGCCGCGGCCGCTCTGCTCCTTCCCCTGACCGCCACCATGGCGAAGGCCGATGCGGCGCCCCGGCCCACGGGCCCCGACGGTGGTGCGGCCGGCGCGGCCTGGACCGCCGCCGAAGACGGTCAGCAGCAGTACCCGAACGTCGCCATTCAATGGGACGTGCCGATCACCATGAGCGACGGCACCGTGCTCAAGGCGAATGTCTACCGTCCTGCCGACGCATCGGGCCGGGCCATCGACGCCCCGACGCCGGCGATCGTCAATATGACGCCCTACACCAAGCTGGTGTCGAACCTCGCCGACTCGGCCTTCTCCATCCCGGGCCTGTCGGACGCGCTGCTCAATGTCTTCCGGAACATCCGCTTGGACGGCACGCCGCTCACCGGTTTCGGTGAACTGCTCAATGCGGCGGGCAACGGCGAACTCCGCAACTTCTCCGTCGACCGTCAGCTGATCAAGTCCGGTTACACGCAGGTCGTCGTGGATGTGCGCGGTACCGGTTTCTCGCAGGGCCAGTGGGACATGCTGCGCGGCCGCGAGCAGCAGGACACCGTCGAGACCATCGACTGGGCCTCGAAGCAGTCGTGGTCGGACGGCAAGGTCGGCATGAACGGCCTGTCCTACTCGGCCATCAACCAGGTGCAGGCGGCGGAGCAGAATCCGCCGGCGCTGAAGGCCATCTTCCCCATCGTGCCCGGCAGCGACCTCATCGACGACGTGCTCGCACCCGGCGGCGGCTTCGGCTTCAACTTCATCCCGCTCTGGCTGGGCGCCATCAACGGCCTCAAGTGGGTGCCGGACCTGGCCTCGATCGCCAAGGGCGCCTTCGACTTCAAGTGGTTGCAGGACCGCACCGCGGACCCGTTCACCTACCTCGACGTCCTGATGTCCGCGTACACCAGCACCACTATGGATCAGCTGGACCCGCGCGTGAAGCAGATGCTGTCCGACTTCACCAGTGAGCGGAAGGACTGGCTCGGCGATCCCAGCAGGATCACCACGCCGACCTTCGTCACCGGCGGCTGGCACGACCTCTTCACCTACTCGGAATCCAAGATCTACAACCAGATTCCGCTGCCCCCGGGCCAGAAGCAGCTGCTCATGGGCGACACCTACCACGTCACCTCGGGCGCCGACGTCAACCGCCCCGGCGGCCCGCCGCGCCTGGACGTGCTGCAGCGCGCCTGGTTCGACAAGTGGCTCAAGGGCATCGACAACGGCATCGACACCTACGGCCCGGTGACCCTGCGCCAGCAGGGCGGCGGCTGGACCACCCAAGGCGGATTCGGCCCCAGCGCACCGGCTTCCGAGGCCGCCGATCACCGCCGCATGTACCTGTCCTCGCAGCGTTCCGGCACCGCGAACAGCGTCTACGACGGCTCGCTCACCGGTGACGCCAACGGCGACAACGACAGCCTCACCGTCGCGCCCGGCCTGACCGCCATCTGCTCCAACGACGCCGCCCAGGCCACGGCGGGTGTGCTGAACCTGATCGACGTGTGCGCCAAGGACTCCCGCATCGCCGAGTCCAATGCACTCACCTTCACCAGCGCACCGGTCGCCGAGACCACCACCATCTCCGGCCCGGTCGCGGTGCACCTCAATACCGTTCAGGACGCCGCCGACGGGTACTGGACCGTGACGGTCAACGATGTCGCTCCCGACGGTCAGTCCACGGTGCTGACCTCCGGCCAGCTCATGGCCTCGCTGCGGCAGGTCGACGAGGACCACAGCAGTCGCGACAGCAAGGGCGATTACACCGACCCGCGCGCGTTCACCTCCCTGGACAAGCGGCAGCTGACCGTCCCCGGTGAGGCCACCACCCTCGATATCGCCCTCGGCGCCACCGAGGCCGTCCTGCAGCCGGGCCACCGCCTGCGCGTCGACGTCTTCGCCGGCAACTTCCCGAAGGGCCTGCCCATCCTGCCCATGCTCGTGGACACCGGCCTGAAGCCGGAGCATGTGCAGCTGGATCCGAACAACCCGAGCTATGTGAATATCCCGGTCCGCGGTCGCACCGGCTGGTGATACCGCCCCACCGGGCCTGATACGCCCCGGGTGTGCACAACGGCGTGCACACCCGGGGTTTCTTCGTTGCAAGAACTCCAAGTGCCGCTGGAGGGGCGAGCACGAGCACCCCACGCCCTGTTGTACATATGTTAAACTAGCTGTATGACGATCGGATTCAGGGCAACTGCTCACGACACCGAACTACTCGAGTCCCTGCGTCACGACGGTGAATCCAATTCCGATGTACTGCGCCGGGCGCTGGATGCCCTGCAGCGTCGGGAAGCTCAGCGGCAGATTCAGGCCGACGCCGACGCGATCATGGCCAGCGGTGAAAACCTGAACGATGAACCGGATGCGTGGTGACATGCTGCGTGGTGGCGTATATCGAATCGATTTGGGAGACAGTAAAAGAGGTCACGAACAGCGCGGTCGACGGCTGGGAATCGTGCTCTCGCAAACGAATTGGACCATGGTCACGGTAGTGCCCACCTCGACCTCGGCTCAGCCCTCCCGATTTCGGCCGACCGCCAATATCGATGGTCGGGAAACGCGTCTGCTCGTCGATCAGATGCGTTCGATCGACTCGGACTACCTTCACGACATGGTCGGTTATCTGACTCGCGAAGAGATGGACAGTCTCGAGACCGCCATCCGCGAATACCTTGACCTTTAGTGACAACGCATCTCACTGATCACACCTATCGGGGTTCTACCGGCGATAGGTGCGGGCGGCGTCTCCTACTCCGGACTCAACCAGTTGCAGGCCGCGGCGAAGAACCCGCCCGCGCTGAAAGCCATCTTCCCGGTCGTGCCCGGCCCAACCCCTTCCGTGATCTCGTCGCCCCCGGCGGCGGCGTGGGCGCCGGGTTCATGCCGATGTGGCTGGCAGCGGTGAACGGCGGCAAGCTGGTGCCGGATCTGCAGTCACTCATCCAGGGCCGCTTCGACATGAAATGGCTCGCCGACCGATTGGCCGATCCCTTCACTTACGTGGACGCGCTGCTCGACATATTCACCCAGCCCGATATCGACAACCTGACCCCGAAGGTCAAGCAGCTACTCGATTCCGACAGTGCCTTCCGGCAATCGTGGGAAACCGATCCTGCGAAAATCACCGTGCCCACCTTCATCTCCGGTGGCTGGCACGATGTGTTCGTCAACTCCCAGGCCGATGTGTACCGGCGAATTCCCTTGCCGCCCGGGCAGAAACAAATCCTGATCGGCGACGGCTACCGCATTTCCAATGGCAATGAATCCGGGCAGCCGGTCCTGCCGCCGCGCATGGATGTGCTGCAGCGCGCCTGGTTCGACAAGTGGCTCGAGCACATCGACAACGGCATCGAGACCTTCGGGCCCATCACCATGAAGGAACAGGGGCTGGATCACCGCCGCCACCTTCCCGCCGGAGGACGCCGTCTACCGGCGCATGTACCTGTCCGCGGCACCGGCGGCGGCAGCGTGCACGACGGATCGCTGTTCCCGGCCGCGGGCGACGGCGTCGATACCCTCACCGTCGCACCGGGACTCACCGGTCTCTGCTCGCGGGACGCCGCCCAGGAGACCATCGGCATCGTCTCGATCATCGATGCCTGCGGTAAGGACTCCCGCATCTGGGAATCCAACGGCCTCATCTTCACCAGCGCACCGGTCGCCGACACCACCACGATCTCCGGCCCGATCGCCGTGCATCTCAATACGGTTCAGGACGCTGCCGACGGCTACTGGGTGACGACCGTGAACGACGTCTATCCGGACGGCCGCTCGGTGACGCTCTCGTCGGGTCAGCTGGTCGCCTCCCTGCGCAAGATCGACGAATCCCGCAGCATCCGGGCGGCGAACGGCGACTGCACCGACCCGGTCCCGGATCTGTCGCTCTCCACCCGGGCGCGCACCGTGCCCGGCGTTCCTGTCGGCTTGGATATCGAGGTGCCGGGAGTAGATGCCGTCCTGGCACCGGGTCACCCGCCTGCGCGTGGACGTCTACGCCGGCAACTTCCCCAAGGGCCTGCCGCCGCTGGCCATCCTGGTGGACACCGGGCTGCGTCCGCAGCACCTGCTGCTCGACCCGTCCGCGCCGAGTTTCGTCAACCTGCCGGTCCGCGGCAACGCGGGCTGGTGACCGACTGCAGATAGCTGATGTGTCGCTGCGACGGCTTGGGGTTGCCGGTCTCCGTGCATGCTCTGACCTGCGGTGGCCGGAATCCGCTTGCCTCCCGGCGCGATTCCGGAGCGTGGCCGGACCACGCCGCGACACCGTGCGCAGCGCCCTACGGAGTGGTACGAAGGAGTGATCCGGGGCCTCGAAAAGGGTTGCCGCAAGGCCGCTCACCAGCGGCGACCCCCAGGGCGAACACTGCGTGAACACGGGGCCAACACCCGTGGAAGTGCCTGTGACCTGCGTGAAACTTCCTGCACCCGGGGTTTTCCCCGGCGTCGGCAACCGTACGATTCAAAGTGTGAGCGTTCCACAGGCCGTGCTTTTGGCAGTCCTGGCGGCCGTAGTAGGACTGGCCGTCGGCGGATTGCTCATTCCGTATGTCAATGCCCGGCAGGAGCGGCTGCGCGCCGCCGCCGATTCCGGCCTCACCATGTCGCAGGTCCTGGACCTGATCGTGCTGGCCTCGGAGTCGGGCATCGCCGTCGTGGACCAGTATCGCGATGTCGTGCTGGTCAACCCGCGTGCCGAGGAACTGGGCGTGGTGCACGACCGGCTGCTGGACGAACGCGCCTGGGCCGCGGTCGAACAGGTGCTGTCCGGCGGGACCGACGTGGAATTCGAACTGACCGCCAAGATCCCCATGCCCGGCCGCGCCCGCCTCGCTGTCCGAGGGGTTGCTCGCCCGCTGTCGCAGGAGAACACGAACTTCGTGGTCCTCTTCGCCGACGACGATTCCGAGCAGGCCCGCATGGAGGCCACCCGGCGCGACTTCGTGGCCAATGTGAGCCACGAACTCAAGACCCCGGTCGGCGCCATGAGCCTGTTGGCCGAGGCGTTGCTGGAGTCCGCCGACGACCCGGACTCGGTCCGGCACTTCGGTGAGCGCCTACACGGCGAGGCCCGTCGCATGGGCAAGATGGTCACCGAGCTGATCGCGCTCTCCCGCCTGCAGGGCGCGGAGAAGCTGCCCGAGCTCGAGGCCGTCCCCGTGGACACCGTGGTCAATCAGGCCATCGAGCGGTCGCGTACGGCCGCCGAGGCCGCCGGGATCACGGTCAGCACCGACGCCACCTCCGAACTCGAGGTGCTGGGCGATCAGACCCTGCTGGTGACGGCCCTGTCGAACCTGGTGGAGAACGCCATCGCGTACTCCCCGCGCGGTTCGCACGTCTCGGTGAGCCGGGCCCTGCGCGGCGGCTATGTGAACATCGCCGTCACCGACCGCGGCATCGGTATCGCCAAGGAAGACCAGGAACGCGTCTTCGAACGATTCTTCCGGGCCGACAAGGCGCGCTCGCGCGCCACCGGCGGTACCGGACTCGGGCTGGCTATCGTCAAGCATGTGGCCGCCAACCACAACGGGGAAATCACCCTGTGGAGCAAGCTGGGCACCGGATCGACGTTCACGCTGCGCATCCCGTCCCACCCGGCCGACACCAACGGCCAGGGCGACAAGAGACTTCCCGCCGGCACAACGGCGGGCAAGAAAGATAACGGCCCGCGCTCACTCGGGCGGGCCAGAACCAACGGTGTGGAGGCAACCCGATGACGAGTGTGCTGATCGTCGAGGACGAGGAGTCGCTGGCCGATCCGCTCGCGTTCCTGTTGCGCAAGGAGGGGTTCGAGGTCACCGTTGTCGGTGACGGCCCGGCCGCCCTGGCCGAGTTCGACCGCGCCGGCGCGGACATCGTCTTGCTCGACCTCATGCTGCCAGGCATGAGCGGCACCGACGTGTGCAAGCAACTGCGTGCTCGCGGCAGCGTGCCGGTCATCATGGTGACCGCGCGAGACAGCGAGATCGACAAGGTGGTCGGCCTGGAATTGGGCGCCGACGACTACGTCACCAAGCCCTACTCCTCGCGTGAGCTCATCGCGCGCATCCGCGCGGTGCTGCGCCGCGGCGCGGGGGAGGAGGCGGATACCGGCGGCGAGACCAGCGTGCTGGAAGCGGGCCCGGTCCGCATGGACGTCGACCGTCACACCGTTCAGGTGAACGGCAAGGCGGTGACCCTGCCGCTCAAGGAATTCGACCTGCTCGAATACCTGCTGCGCAATTCGGGTCGCGTGCTCACCCGGGGCCAGCTGATCGATCGCGTCTGGGGCGCCGACTACGTGGGCGACACCAAGACTCTCGACGTCCACGTCAAGCGCCTGCGCTCCAAGATCGAGTCCGACCCGGCCAAGCCCGAACATCTGGTGACGGTCCGGGGCCTCGGCTACAAGCTCGAGGCGTAGGCCGAGTGAAAAACGAAATCGCCCGCTCCGGAACGTCCGAAGCGGGCGATTCAGGTTGCCGCCGACCGCAATTCACATCCCCCGGGTGTTGCCGCCACCCCCACGGCGTCCGGCGTGACCCGTATCAGGCGTTCGGGTCCGACTTCATCGTGTAGACCCAAACGTCGCCGATGCTCGGCAGCGTCTGCTTGTCCAGGATCAGCCAGCCCAGACCGGGGTTGTCCTGCTGCATGCAGCCGTACCAGGCCACGTCCGCACCGTTGCCGCGGCAGGCGATGGTGTGGCCGGTGCCGTACGGGCTCATGATGACCATCTTGCCGGCGGACTGCGCAGTCAGGGCGGCGGGATCGGTGTACGTCACGAAATCGGCGGTGCGGTCCGTGAATTGGGTGGGGTCGGGGCTATCGGCATTCGCGAGCGGGGCGATGGAGATGACAGCACCGGCGGCCAGGACCGCGACGGCGAGGGTCTTCTTGATCATGGGCAGGATGTCTAACACGTTCCGATGAATTCGCAATTTCGAAACGGTGTCACGCATACTCACCGCCACTCGCTCGGCGAGGTCACCGGATACGAACTCGCGTGAAACAGCGTTTCGTACAGCCTGATTCGAATGCCGCCGGCGTGCGGCAGGAATTCACCTGCCGTCCACTTTGTCTTTCGGTGGTCAGAGCCGGTCGCTCTGGCCACCTTTCACTTCTTGCTCGCGATCTTCGCCTTGGACGTGGTCCGCGTCGTGCTCTTCGGCGCGGGCCGCTTTGCGGTCGGGGTCTCGGTCGCCTGCGCCGCCGCCGCTTTCTGCTCGGCGATGGCGGTGGCGGGGTGCACGGCCACGATGCCGAGTCCCTGCCGGCGCCGGCAGTGCAGGGCGAGCTCGTCGTAGGCGGGCTTGCCGAGCAGCTCGATGAGTTCCGGCGCGTACGCCTCCCATACGGGCCGGGTGCCCACGTGCGCGTCGGGGGAGCCGGTGCAGTACCAGTTCAGGTCGAGGCCGCCGGGGCCCCAGCCGCGGCGGTCGTATTCGCCGATGGCGGTGCGCAGGATCTCCACGCCGTCGGGCCGTTCCACCCACTCCTGGGTGCGGCGGATGGGCAGCTGCCAGCACACCTCGGGCTTCACGGTGAGCGGTTCCAGGCCCTTGCGCAGCGCCATGGTGTGCAGCGAGCAGCCGATGCCGTTCTCGAAGCCGGGACGGTTCAGGAAGATGCACGCGCCGTCGAAGCGCCGGGTGCGCAGGGCGGGCTCGTCGTCGAGGTCGTCCTCTTCGAGATAGAGCTTCTTGCGGACGCGGCCCTTGTCGTCCATGGCTTCCGGCATGAGCTGCCAGTCCTCGGGTGTGAGCATTTTCACAGCCGCGGCCAGCTTCTTGCCGTCCTCGGCGTCGGAGAGGAACGCCCCGTGTGAGCAGCAGCCGTCGTTCTCGCGTCCGTCGATGATGCCCTGACATGCGGGCGTACCGAAGACGCAGGTCCAGCGCGACAAGAGCCACGTCAGATCGGCCGCTATCAAATGCTCGTCATTAGCTGGATCTACGAACTCGATCCACTCCCGCGGGAAGTCGAGTTCGACCTCGGGAGCCGGGTCGATCTTCGCCGCTGGTCGCAGCCCGGTCGGACCACTTGCGGATGCACCTGCCGTCACATCGCGTGACGCTAACAGTTCAGTCGCCTGGCCTGAAGACGTGACGCACCCAGTACCGTGTTCTTGTGCGTCTCGGTGTACTCGATGTGGGAAGCAATACCGTCCATCTGCTCGTGGTGGACGCGCATCGTGGTGGTCACCCGATGCCTATGAGCTCGACGAAGGCCACGTTACGGCTGTCGGAGAGCATGGACGACCAGGGTCGTATCACGTCGGAGGGTGCCACCCGCCTGACCGCGACTGTGGCCGAATTCGCAAGTATCGCAAAGACTTCCGGATGTATCGAACTCATGGCGTTCGCCACATCCGCGGTCCGCGAGGCGACCAATTCGGAAGAGGTGCTGGCCCGGGTGCGCGCCGAGACGGGTGTCAGCCTGCAGGTGCTCTCCGGTGTCGATGAGGCTCGACACACCTTCCTCGCGGTGCGGCGCTGGTACGGCTGGAGCGCCGGCCGGATCCTGAATCTGGATATCGGCGGCGGATCGCTGGAGATGAGCAACGGCGCGGACGAGAATCCGGATGTGGCTCTCTCACTGCAACTCGGTGCGGGCCGGCTCACCCGGGACTGGCTGCGGCACGATCCGCCGGGCAAACGTCGCGTGGCGGTCCTGCGGGACTGGCTGGACGCGGAACTGGTGCTGCCGTCGAAGCAGCTGCTCGAGCTGGGCCGCCCGGATCTGGCCGTCGGCACGTCCAAGACCTTCCGTTCCCTGGCGCGTCTCACCGGTGCCGCCCCCTCTGCCGCGGGGCCCCGGGCGAGGCGTACCCTCACCAGTTCCGGCCTGCGGCAGTTGATTGCGTTCATATCTCGAATGACAGCCGCGGACCGGGCAGAATTGGAAGGCGTAAGTTCCGATCGGTCACAGCAGTTGGTGGCCGGGGCCCTGGTCGCGGAGGCGAGTATGCGGGCGCTGTCGCTGGATACGCTCGAAATCTGTCCCTGGGCACTGCGAGAGGGATTGATCTTGCGAAAACTGGATACCGACTTGGATAGCTTACCGATAGCCGGAGGCCCGAACGGCGGCCTGACGGGCCCGATCGAAACGGTGTCTCGATGACCGAAGAGAATCAGCTGTCCGTCGCCGAACTTCTGGCGCGCAACGGGCAGCAGTCCGGTTCGGCGCCGAGCGGCGGCGGTCGCAGACGCCGCAGTGGCCGTGGGATTTCCGTCGCGGATCTGACCGGAGATATTCCGGTGGTGAAGCCCGGATCGTCCTCGCATGCCGCGGCGGACGAGGAGCCGCCCGAGCCGGCGTCCGCGCCTGCTTCGCCGGAAACGGACTATTCGAACTTCTCGAATTATTCTGATTACTCGAACTTTTCGGATCATTCCGGCTATTCCGCGCCGGGTTCCACTGCGCAATCGGACTATTCCGGCTATTCGGCGCCGGCTGTCGAACCTTCGTATTCCCCACTGTCCGGGCCTATTTCGTACTACGACCCGCTGGCCGGCAGCGGGCAGCCCGAAGCGCTGTCACTACCGGAGCCGTCCGGGTACAACAGGTCCGGTGGGGTCGACTGGCCGCCCGCCGAGAACCAGCCCGGCGGCCGGCGTTCCGCCCCCTTCGACGGAGCCTCCGGGGCGAACGGCCAGTCCGGTTCCACACCCCGCAGCGGCCGCCGCCGCAAGCCGGATCCCCTGGATTCCGATGTCTCCCTGTCCGATCTGGACGGTCTCGGCGGCCCCGCACCCGAACAGCCCCGCAAGGAGGGCGGCCGGCGCCGCCGCTTCGACCCGGACGACGACACCACCGACGTGCGCCCCTTCCGCGGCGACTCCGGCCCCGCCCTCGACGCCCCGCAGTTCGGCGGCCTCCCCTTCGGCGGCCTCCCTGACAACGGCAACCCGTACGGCGCCCCGAATGCCCCCGACCCCAATGCCTCCCGCCCCTACGGCGGTCCGGACGGCAACGCTCCCGGCGCTTACGGCGCCCCCAACGGCGCGGGCGGCAACGGTCACTACGGCGCCGCGAACGGTCCCGGCGGCAACGCCCTCGGCCCCTACGGTGCGTCGAACGGCCCGGGCGGCAACGGCGTAGGCCCGTACGCCGGCCTGAACGGCACCGACAACGCCTCCCGTGCCTTCGGCGGTCCCGGCGGCACCGACAACGCGTCGCGTGGCTTCGGTGGTCCCAACGGCGCGGACAATGCTTCTCGCGCCTTCGGGGATCCGAATGCCGGTGGTCCCGGCGCCTTCGGCGGCCCGGTGGACGGCAACGGCGCGCGGCCCTTCGGCGGTCCCGCCGGCAATGGCGCTCCCGGCGGTTTCGGGGGCGCGGACGGCAATGGCCCGCGACCCTTCGGCGGCCTCGGCGCGCCCGACGACAGTGCCTCGCGCACCCAGTACCTCGACCCGAGCGCCGCGTGGGCGCCCGGTGCGGGACCCGATGCGCCGGTGCGCGGCTCGCGTCCCGGTTTCGACCCGGTCCCGGCCGCGGCCCCGCCGATGTCCCGTTCGGCGCGCAGGCACGCGGAGGCGCGGCAGGCCGAGGCCCAGCCCCGCCAGGACGAGTGGCGCGACGAGCGTCCCGGTTTCGGTGACCCGCGCCGCGACGATCGTTTCGGCCCCGGCGGCCCGGATCTCGATCGTGACGGCGGTCCGGGTGTGCAGCACGGCGCGCCCGGCGGCCTGCCCGCGTGGTCGGCGCGAAGACCCCAGGCGCCGGACGGCGCGCCCGATGGTGACCGCCGCGAGCAGGCGGCGGTGCCGACCGCCGCGTGGACGCTGGCCGAGGACGATCAGCAGCTGGTCTCCGGTGAAACGGTTGCCGGTGATCTGCTGCGGGATGCGCGCGACCGCGGAGACGAACGCGTCGAGCATGATTCGCGACGCGGTGGCAAACGCCGGTCCGGCGGTTTCGGCCGTCGTGGCGCGGCCGTCGTGGAGCCGGACGATCACCTCACCGACTTCTACGAGCCGCTCGACGAGGACGACGAGCACGACGACTACGACGACGACTACGACGACGAGCCGCGCCCGTCGCTCACCGGCCGGTTGTCGGCGGTGGCCACGCGGGCGAAGCAGGCCGCCAAGCCGAAGCCGAAGCAGCGCACCGGAGCTCGTAACGTGCCCGCGCGCGGCGCCGAGCGCGGTCCCGCCAAGCGGGCCGTCACCGAGGCCGATCATCGCCGGCAGTGGATGGTGCTGGCGGGCCAGAGTGTGGGCGCCGCGGTCGCGGGCATGTTGCTGTTCAAGGGTTTCGAGAGCATGTGGGAAGTGCTCCCGTGGGTTGCCCTGGCGCTGGCGATGATCGTGATCCTGGGTCTGGTCGCACTCGTGCGGGTGCTGCGGCGCACCGATGACATCTTCAGCACTGTGATTGCTGTCGTCGTGGGCGTCTTTGTGACGCTCGGACCGCTAGCCTTTCTACTCAGTACTAACTGAGCAGGGAGCGGCAGTGGGGAACAGTACGCCGGGGTCGAACATCGAAAGCCGATCGGATGGAACGGAAGTCCGGATCGGGCTCTCCACCGCGTCGGTCTATCCGGAGAACACCGAGGCCGCGTTCCGCTATGCGGCCGAGCTGGGTTTCGACGGCATCGAATTGATGGTCTGGGCCGAACCGGCCAGTCAGTCCATTGCCACCGTCCAGCATTTCTCCCACAAATACGACATGCCGGTGCTTTCCGTGCACGCGCCGTGTCTGCTGATCTCGCAACGGGTCTGGGGCTCGGATCCGGTCGCGAAACTCACCCGCAGCGTGCACACCGCCGAGGCGCTGGGCGCGGCCACCGTGGTGGTGCATCCGCCGTTCCGCTGGCAGCGGCGCTACGCCGACGGCTTCGCCAAGCAGGTCGCGGAACTCGAGCACAGCAGCCCGGTCGCGGTGGCGGTGGAGAACATGTTCCCGATGCGCGCGGATTCGCTGTTCCGCGGCAGTTCGATCCAGCGCCTGGAGCGGCGTGGCGGGCCCGGCCCGTCCATCACCACCTTCAGCCCGTCCTACGACCCCACGGATGTCGGCTACCGCCACTACACCCTGGACACCTCGCATACGGCGACCGCCGGCCAGGACCCGCTGGCCCTGGCCGCCCGCATGGGCAAGGGCCTCACCCACCTGCATCTGGCCGACGGCCGCGGCGCCGCCAATGACGAGCACCTGGTTCCCGGCGAGGGCACGCAGCCGGTCGCGGAACTCTGTGAAACGTTGACCCGCAACGGTTTCGACGGTCAGGCGGTCATCGAGATCAATACTCAGATGGCCCGCACCACCATGGATCGCGCCGCCATGCTGAACCGCGCGCTCGTCTTCGCGCGCAAACACCTCAACGGATTCACCTTCACCCCCGAGCCGGAGCCGACGGGCGCGCGCCGCGGCTGATCGGAAGCGCCGAACCGCGTCGGCAGTGATTCATCCCACCACCGGGTGCTGGCTATAGGCCACTGCTTGTACATTGTACAAACCGAGTGGAGAGGACCCAGCGGATGACATCGGAGTCGACCGTCGATCTGGAACGACCGAGCGGCGTGGGCGACGCGCCCTTCAGCCGCGTGTGCGCACTCGCCGAGCTGCGGTCCGAGACGCCCGGCACCGGCCGCTACGCCGGCCACATCGAACCGATCTGGACCATCGGCCCCAAACTGCACGGCGGCACCATGGTCGCCGGCAGCGCCGCGGCCGCCACCGAATGGCTGCGCCGCACCGAACCCGAGCGGGCCGCCATGTTCCCCGTCGCCGGCAGCTCCGACTTCCTCGGCGCCCCGGATCCCGGCGCGGTCGAATACGAGGTGCGGATCCGCAAGGCGGGCCGCCAGATCTGCCTCGTCGACGTGAGCCTGATCCAGCACGGCCGCACCCTCGTGCACACCGCCTTCACGTTCAGCCACCTCGACGACGCCACCCCGGCCTACGCCGCGGACCACGCCGGCGACATGCCCGCCGAGCCTCCCGCCACCGCCCTCGCCTACGACGAGCGCAACCCCATGGGCAAGCTCGTCCATGTGGCACAAGGCGCTTCGGTCGCCATCGACCCGGCCTGGGCGACCTTCCTGGCCGGCGAGAAATCGGAACCCCGCCTGCGCCTGTGGATTCGCCCCTTCGCCGGTGACGAGCAGGACCCCGACGTGTCCGCCTTCTTCGCCATGATGGCCGCCGACATGTCCCCGCCCGTCCCCATGAACCTCGGCCACTTCGGCTGGGCCCCAACGGTTCAGCTCACCACCTACCTCCGCCGCCGCCCCGCCCCCGGCTGGCTCCGCGTCATCGCCGTGGCCCGCGAGGTGGGCAACCGCATGTTCGACGAAGACCAATTCGTCATCGACTCCACCGGCGCCCTCGTCGCCCAGAGCCGCCAGCTCGCCCTGATCCCGCAGGCGCAATAACCCCTGGTTCCGTCGCTGCTGCCTGCCGCTAGCCTTGACCCTTATGACGAGGATTGCGGTTGTCGGTGGTGGACGGATCGGGGAGGCATTGCTCGCCGGGCTGCTCGAATCCGGGCGGGCGAGCAAGGATCTGGTGGTGGTCGAGGCGGTACCGGCGCGGGCCGAATTGCTCGGGGAGCGGTTCGGGGTGCGGGTCACCGATGCGGTCGCCGATGCCGTCGCGGGCGCCGATCTGGTCGTGATCGCCGTCAAGCCGCAGGACGTGGACAGCGTGGTGACCGAGCTGGCCAAGGCCGATATCGGTGAGGGCGAGCAGGAGACCGTGCTGGTGTCGCTGGCCGCGGGCGTGCCGACCTCGCGTTTCGAGGCCAAGCTGCCCGCGGGTTTCCCGGTGGTCCGCGTCATGCCGAACACCCCGATGCTGGTCGGCCAGGGCATGAGCGCCATCGCCCCCGGCCGCTACGCCCGCAAGGAACAGCTGGCTCTGGTGACCGAGGTGCTGGAGTCGGTCGGCAAGGTCGTGACGGTGTCCGAATCGCAGCTGGACGCGGTCACCGCGGTCTCGGGTTCGGGCCCGGCGTACTTCTTCCTCGTGGTCGAGGCCATGATCGACGCGGCGGTGAGCGTGGGCCTGAGCCGGGATGTGGCCACCCAGCTGGTGACGCAGACGTTCCTGGGCTCGGCGGCGTTGCTGGAGGAGTCCGGTCAGTCTGCCGTGGAGTTGCGCGCGGCCGTCACATCGCCCGCGGGGACGACCGCGGCCGCTGTGCGGGAGTTGGAGCGCGGCGCGGTGCGTTCGGCGTTCCACGAAGCATTGCACGCCGCAAAAACGCGTTCCGCCGAACTGGCGGGTGCCGCCGACTAACGTTGACGGCGGGGGTTTGTGACGCGCATCGTGGAAATACCGCCCGGTTGCTAGTTTGCTGCCGGAGCCCGACTCGCCACAGCAAAGGCTGATTTCTCACACCCGTCGCAGCAATCCCACTGGTCCCGCTAAGCTTCAAGGAGCACGTGCGTGTCTGTTCCGCCGGTGGGGAAGCCGGCGGCGCGGACGTGCCGGAGGTCAGTGGCGCAATGATGTCTGGAAACAGCCAAGCGAGGTCCGGAAACAGCCCAGTCAGCGCAAGCTCGGTCATCGGCGGAGGTACACAGTTCCTCACCGTCGCCGAGGTCGCGAATCTGATGCGCGTTTCGAAAATGACGGTGTACCGCCTGGTGCATTCCGGTGAGCTGCCCGCGGTGCGGGTCGGCAGATCCTTCCGGGTGCACGCAAAGGCAGTGCACGACTACTTGGAAACCTCCTACTTCGACGCGGGGTAGGCCCGGGTAGTCCATGCCGGTGGATGCACCACCCGTTTTGGTTACGGGCTTTCCACCGTCGTCACACCCACCCATTTCGTTCGCCGGAGAGTGGCCCGGTAGCATGGACCGGCATCCTGTACGTGCCGGTGGTGCCGCCGGGTCCATCTCGGCCCGTATCGGGTAGGGACTGTGCAGGGTCAGACAGTGTGCTCCCCGCGGATGCGGGGGTGACCCGAGAGCGAGGAACGACCCTATGGGTTCTGTGATCAAGAAGCGCCGCAAGCGCATGTCGAAGAAGAAGCACCGCAAGCTGCTTCGCCGCACGCGTGTTCAGCGTCGTAAACTCGGCAAGTAAGCCGCTGCGTAGCTGGAAGCCCGTCACCTCTGGTGGCGGGCTTTCGTTTTTGTCGGGTGAGCGAAGTCATCGTTAGATCCTGGTTAATACCCTTCGGATGCCCCGGTCGCAGCCGTTACCCTTGGGTACGCGGGAATAAAAACAAGCTGTAGATAATCCAAGAGCGGGGGCTGCGAGTTGGGATCCGGTGTGGCAGGGACCCGGGACGGCCAAGCGCCCAAGGTTGTGATGGTGACCGGTGCGAGCCGGTTCTTCGGCGGCAATGTGGTTGCTCGGCTGGCGGCCGACCCTGCCGTGGAACGCATCATCGCGGTCGACGCGAAACAGCCCAGCCGGGAGTTGCTGCGCCGCATGGGACGCGCCGAATTCGTGCGCGCCGATATTCGGAATCCGTTGATACGCAAAGTGATCGACGGAAATCAGGTGGACACGGTGGTGCATCCCGCAGCCCTCTCGCGACCGCCGTCCGGCGGTGGTCGCGCCGCCATGAAGGATATGAACGTGCTGGGCGCCATGCAGCTGCTCGCGGTGTGCCGCAAGGCCTCCAGCGTGCGCCGGCTGGTGGTGCGGTCCTCGTCGGCCGTATACGGCTGCAGCGCCAAGGATCCGGTGAAATTCACCGAGGAAATGGGCGCGCGCACGCCGCCGGGCGGCTGGTTCGCGAAGGACATGATCGAGGTGGAGGGATTCGTGCGCGGTCTCGCGCGCCGGCGTCCCGATATCTCCGCCGCTATTCTGCGTTTTCCGCCGATCGTGGGACCGCAGTTGGCGAAACGCGGTGTGCAGTATTTCCGTTCGCCGATCACGCCCACCATCCTGGGCCGCGATCCGCGCATGCAACTGCTGCACGAGGAGGATGCGATCGCCGCCCTCACCCACGCCGCGCTGACGGCGCCGGGCGGCACTTTCAATGTGGCCGGCGACGGAGCGATGGCGCTCTCGCAGGCGATACGTCGGGCCGGCCGGGTCGAATTGCCGGTGCCGTACGCGGTATTCCGCACTGTCGGACGCACTTTCATGGGTCCGGTCATGCGGGAGTTCACCGCGGAACAGATCGACTATTTCCATTTCGGCTGCGGGCTGGACACCACCCGGATGCGCACCGAACTGGGATTTCAGCCTCGCTGGACCACAGTGCAGGCTTTCGACGACTTCATAGGGGGCGCAGCGTTGCGGCCCGTGATCGATCCCACGTGGATCGACGCCGCAGAACACAAACTTCTCGGTCTGCTCGGGGCCGGGACGGGAGCACACCAATGAGTGATGTAGCCAAGGTGATTCGGCTTCACGATGTGGACTTCGAGGCGCGGCACCGCCCGTCGCGCGTCTGGCCGGGTGAGCGCGCACTGGAACCGGTGACGTCGCTGACCGATCGGCTGGCCGAAGTCGAAGCGCGGCAGCCGAAATCGCTCGGCGAACTGATCCGCGGCACCGTGGCGGACGGGGTCCGTCACACCGCCGACTTCGCCCGCCGCCGGCTCACCGGCGACTACCAGGTCGACGAGTTCGGCCTGGACGAACATCTGCTGGAGTCGCTGATCCTGCCCGCGCTGCGGCCGTTGTCGGACCTGTGGTTCCGGGTGGAGGTCGCGGGCATCGAGAACATTCCGGAAGTGGGCGGCGCGCTGGTCGTCGCCAATCACGCGGGCACCGTGCCGCTGGACGGGCTCATGCTGCAGCTGGCCGTGCACGACCGGCACGCCAAGCAGCGGGCGCTGCGCATCCTGGCCGCGGACCTGATCTTCGAGACGCCGATCATCGGCGGCCTCGCCCGCAAGGCCGGGCACACCCTGGCCTGCCCCGCGGACGCCGAAAGGCTGTTGCGCGCGGGCGAAGTCGCGGCCGTCTTCCCGGAGGGCTACAAGGGCATCGGCAAGCCGTACGGCGACCGGTACAAGCTGCAGCGTTTCGGCCGTGGCGGTTTCGTGGCGGCGGCGGTGCGCACGGGCGTGCCGATCATTCCGTGCTCCATCGTGGGTTCGGAGGAGATCTACCCGAAGCTGGCGGATATCAAGCCGCTGGCGCGGCTGCTGGGGATCCCGTATTTCCCGGTGACGCCGCTGTTCCCGCATCTGGGACCGCTGGGCGCGATTCCGTTCCCGTCCAAGTGGGTCATCGAATTCGGCGAGCCGATTTCCACCGCCGGATACGAGCCGGCCGATGCGGATGATCCGATGACCATGTTCGAAATCACCGATCAGGTGCGCGAAACCATTCAGGGGACGCTGTACAAGAACCTGATCAAACGGCGTAACCCCTTCACCGGCTAGCGAATTCGTTCTGTCCCGCCTCCCCGAATATTCGGCGCACGGCTGAGAGCCGTCGACATTCGGGGACGCGGGCGGCGGTTGGGTGCCGATCCTATTTGCTCGTACCCGGTGAGTTACCCGGATCCTTGCGAAATCAGTTGTCGCTTCGGCATATACACGTCAGCTGGCTTTTGCTTCTTTGCGCCGGGACAGCACGGCCGCGGCCGCACCACCGGCCGCGCCGAGCGCGAGTGCGGTCGGCACGCCGACCTTCGCGGCCTTGCGGCCGGTGCGGAAATCGCGAATCTCCCACCCGCGGTTCTTCGCCACTTCGCGCAGGTCGGCGTCGGGATTGATGGCCACGGCCGTGCCGACCAGCGAAAGCATGGGCACGTCATTGTGGCTGTCCGAATAGGCCGTGCAGCGCTTGAGATTCAGGCCCTCGCGAATGGCCAGGGTGCGCACCGCGTGCGCCTTGCCCAGGCCGTGCAGGATGTCGCCGACCAGGCGGCCGGTGAACACGCCGTCGCGGCTCTCCGCGACCGTGCCCAGCGCGCCGGTGAGGCCCAGGCGCTTGGCGATGACCTGCGCCAGCTCGACGGGCGTCGCGGTGACCAGCCAGACCTGCTGGCCCGCATCCAGATGCATCTGCGCGAGCGCGCGGGTGCCGGGCCAGATCTTGTCGGCGATGATCTCGTCGTAGATCTCCTCGCCGAGCGCGGCGAGTTCCGCGGTGGAGCGGCCGGCGATGAAGGACAGCGCCTTCTCCTTGCCACTGGTCATGTCCGCGTGGCTCTCCCGGCCGGTGACCCGGAATTTGACCTGCTTCCAAGCCATGTCGACCAGGTCGGAGGTCTTGAAGTACTTGCGGGCGGCGAGCCCGCGCGCGAAGTGCACGATGGACGCGCCCTGCACCATGGTGTTGTCCACGTCGAAGAACGCCGCGGCGGTGAGGTCGCGGGGTGCGGCGGGATGCGGGGTGTCGTCGTCGAAGCCCAGATCGGGGGCGGCGGCGCGGAGTTCGGCGTCGTGCAATGCCAGCGCGGCGTCGGCGCTGGCCTCACCGGCCAGATTGGCGCGGACCTCCTCCTCGCTGGGCCCGAAGGGACTGCGAGTGATCCGGGTGAACTGGTCCTGCAGACCCTCTGCCCAGCGCGCCGGAAATTCACCGAATCGGCCCGCGATCAAACCCGTCCTCGCCTCTTTCGATCGTTCCGGCACCAGTACCTCCGCCTTGTTAGCGCGAACCCCTCCACAGTAACGCTCATGGGTGGCCGGAACGTAGACGGTGAACGACATAACGGCAAGGTGTTGGATGGTCGGCATGAGCGATTCCACACACGCGGTGACCCTGCTGACTCGCAACGGCTGCGGGCTGTGTCAGGTGGCACTGGATCAATTGCGTCCCCTCTGCGCCGAATATGGGATCGAGGTGGCGACGATCGATGTGGACGAGGCCGCGGCGACCGATCCGGGCCTGCGTGCGGAGTACGGGGACCGGCTGCCCGTGGTGTTGCTGGATGGGCGTGAGCACAGCTATTTCGATGTGGACGAGCCGCGTTTGCGTGCCGACCTGGCGCGCTGAATGGGATTTTCGGGGCGAAGCCCCCGGACCCCTATACGGCGCGTTGCGTAGCGGGTTCGGGTCGCGGAGGGTTGAATAATCCAGGGGCCGGAGCCCACTGCAGAGTGACTGAATTCACCGACTTTGTGCAGGGCTTCACAAGCGGTTACGGTGGTGGCACGCAACCCGCCCTTCGGGCAGCGGAAGCGACCCCCTGCACCTGACTCGACCTCGCATGTCGGACCGCCCCGCGACGGTCTCGGGGCCTCGGGTCGAGATAGAGAACCCGGATATCTACCCCCGGCCGGACGAGGAGCGCAAGCGACGTGACAGAGCAGCACGAGACGCCGACCGGTGGCGTCTCCAAGGCTCTGCAGAAGGACATCCCGCAGGCCACGGTGGCCAGGCTGGCCACGTACCTCCGGGTTCTCGCCGTACTTGCCGACGACGGTGTAGCCATCGTATCGAGTGAGGAACTGGCTGTCGCGGCGGGTGTCGGTTCTGCCAAGTTGCGCAAGGATCTTTCGTTCCTCGGACCCAACGGTGTCCGTGGTGTCGGTTATGACGTGATCAAGCTGCGCGACCGCATCGAGGATGTGCTCGGTTTGTCCGAGGGACACCGGGTGGTGCTGGTAGGCGCGGGAAACCTGGGCCGGGCGCTGGTCGGATACGGCGGTTTCCGCCGCCGCGGTTTCGCCATGGTCGGGCTGTTCGACAAGGATCCCACCGTCATCGGCACGACCATCCCGACCGGTACGGGCCTGCTCGCGGTGCGGGATGTGGCCGAACTACCGGAGGCCGTGACCGCGCTGGAACCGACCATCGCCGTCATCACCGTGCCGGACGCGGCCGCGCAGGGCGTCTGCGACCTGCTGGTCGCCGCCGGCGTGCAATGCGTGCTCAGTTTTTCGCCCGTCGCGCTGGACGCGCCACCGCACGTGGAAGTGCGGCGCGTGGACCTCGCGGTGGAAATGCAGCTCTTGTCCTTCGAGCGGGCTCGCAGTGCCGAGCTGGCCGCCGAGGAAGCGATGGCCGCGGGTGAGACCGTGACCGTGGTGTCGGCGCCGATCAGGCGCATGGCACCGATTCACACGGAGACAACCAGCAAGGGAGCGGTGGTCCAGCCATGAGCGTGCTTCTCGTCGGGATCTCGCATCGCAGTGCACCGGTATCGGTGCTCGAGAAGATCGCGATCACCGAGACCGACCGCCCGAAGCTGACCGACAAGATGCTGGCCTCCAGCCACGTCTCCGAGGCCATGATCGTCTCCACCTGCAACCGCGTCGAGATCTACGCCGTCGTGGACGCCTTCCACCCGGCGCTCGGCGAGATCAGCGAATTGCTCACCAAGCATTCGGGTTTGGCGCTGCCGGAACTCACCAAGCACGCCTACGTGCGCTACGCCGAGGCCGCCGCCGAGCATCTGTTCGCCGTCGCCTCCGGTCTGGATTCCATGGTCATCGGCGAGCAGCAGGTGCTCAGCCAGATCCGCGCCGCCTACGCCGCCTCCGACGCGCAGCAGGCCGCCGGGCGCACCCTGCACGAACTGGCCCAGCATTCGCTGCGGGTCGGCAAGCGGGTGCACTCGGAGACCGGGATCGACCGCGCGGGCGCCTCGGTGGTGTCGGTGGCGCTGGATCGCGCCCGCCTGGTGCTGGGCCCGCTGGACGGCCGCACGGCCCTGGTGCTGGGCGCGGGCGCCATGGGCGGGCTCGCCGTCGCGCAGCTGGCGCGGGGCGGGGTCGAGAACATCATCGTGGTGAACCGGACGCTGGAAAAGGCGCAGCGGCTTGCCAATACCGCCACCACCATGCACGGCGTGGCCGCCGAGGCGGTCGACATCGACCGGCTGGCCGAGGCCATGGCGCGCGCGGAAGTGGTCGTCACGTGTACCGGCGCGGTCGGCACCGTGGTGAGCATCGCCGATGTGCACCGGGCGCTGTCCGCCGAACGCGCGGCGGCGCAAATGGTCATCTGCGACCTGGGCCTGCCGCGCGATGTGGAGCACGCGGTGGCGGGGCTGCCGGGTGTCACCGTCATCGACATGGAGACGCTGCAGCGCGATCCGTCGGCCGGCGCGGCCGCCGACGACACCGCGGCCGCGCGCACCATCGTCGCCGACGAGCTCGCCAAATACCTTGCCGGACAGCGCATGGCCGAGGTCACCCCGACCGTGGCCGCGCTGCGGCAGATGGCCGCCGACGTGGTCGAGGCCGAAATGCTCAGACTCGACTCCCGACTACCGGGACTCGCCGCCGTCGAACGCGAAGAGGTCGCCAAGACCGTCCGCCGCGTCGTCGACAAGCTGCTGCACGCGCCGACCGTGCGGGTCAAACAACTCGCCTCCACCCCCGGTGGGGATACCTACGCCGAAGCGTTGCGCGAGCTGTTCGAACTCAAACCCGGTGCGGCACAAGCGGTTGCCGCGCCGATGGAGATTGCCGCCCTCAAGGGCGAACTGGCCGATGATTTCACTGCCGCCCACCCGGGCGACGAGCAGGGGCGGACCGCATGACCGGAGCGATGGTGCAGGAAACAGACAATGTGGTTCGCGGGACCGTGGATGCGCCGTGGCGCATCGGGACACGCGGCAGCCTGCTCGCGCTGACCCAGGCCGGGCATGTACGTGACGCCCTGATCGCCAATGGGCAACAGGCCGAACTGGTCATCGTGAAGACCGCCGGTGACCAGTCCTCGGCGCCCGTGCAGCAGATCGGCGTCGGCGTTTTCACCGCCGCGCTGCGCGAGGAATTGCTCGCCGGCACGGTCGATATCGCGGTGCACTCCTACAAGGATCTGCCCACCGCGCAGGACGAACGGTTCAATATCGCCGCCATCCCGGCCCGGCAGGATCCGCGCGACGCTCTCGTGGCGCGCGACGGCCTGGTGCTGGGGGAGCTGCCGGTGGGTTCCCGCATCGGGACCTCCGCGCCGCGGCGGGCCGCCCAGCTGAAGGCCCTCGGCCTCGGCGTCGAGATCGTGCCGCTGCGCGGCAATCTCGACACCAGACTTTCCAAGGTTTCCAACGGTGAACTTGATGCCGTCGTGGTGGCGCGAGCGGGCCTGGCCCGCATCGACCGCCTCGATGCCGTCACCGAATCCCTGGAGCCGGTGCAGATGCTGCCCGCTCCGGCACAGGGTGCGCTCGCGGTCGAATGCCGCAGCGTGGACACCGAACTCGTGACCATCCTGTCCGCCCTCGACGATGCCGGCACCCGTGCCGCCATCACCGCCGAGCGGGCCCTGCTGGCCGAACTGGAGGCCGGCTGTACCGCACCGATCGGTGCGCTGGCCGAGGTCGTCGATTCGCTCGACGACGACGGCCGGGTGGTGGAGGAGTTGTCGCTGCGCGCCTGCGCGGCGGCGATCGACGGCTCGGACGTGGTCCGGGCGTCAGCGGTCGGCTCTCTCGCGGAAGCCGCGGAGCTCGGCCGCTCATTGGCGCGTGAGCTCTTGGAGCTGGGGGCGCGCGACTTGCTCAGTGTCACAGAGGAATCCGGGGTCTCCTCAGCCAGCACCGTAGAGCACACCGACAGCAGCAATCCCAGCCCAATGGAGAATCAACGATGAGCCGAGCCTCGAAGAAGAATCCCGGTCGGATCCTTTTCGTCGGGTCCGGGCCCGGTGATCCGGCGTTGCTCACCGTGCGGGCCCGCGAGGTGCTCGAACGGGCCGAGCTGGCGTTCACCGATCCCGACGTCGACAAGGGTGTCCTCGCCCTGATCGGCACCGCGGTCGAACCCGAACTCGACGGGGAACCCCCCGTGGATGTGCGGCCCGCCCTGGGTGATCCGGCCGAGGTCGCCAAAACCCTGATCGCCGAGGCCCGCAACGGCCACGACGTGGTGCGGCTGGTGTCCGGCGACCCGATGACCACCGATTCGGTCATCCAGGAAGTCAATGCCGTCACCCGCTCGCATCTCGCGTTCGAGGTGCTGCCGGGTCTGTCGGCGGGCTCGACCGTGCCGGCCTACGCTGGCATCGAATTGGGTTCCAGCCACACCGAAGTGGATGTGCGCGGCGAGGTGGACTGGGCGGCCGTCGCGGCCGCGCCGGGACCGCTGGTGCTGCACGCCACCTCGGGACACCTGGCCGAGACCGCCAGCGCGCTGGTGGAGCACGGCATGGCGCCGCAGACTCCGGTCGCGGTGACCGTGCGCGGCACCACCCGCCAGCAGCGGACCATCGACGCCACCCTCGCCACGCTGAACAACGCGGCCTCCGAGATGGTCGGGCCGCTCATCGTGACGGTCGGCAAGGAAGTCGAGAAGCGGGCCAAGACCTCCTGGTGGGAGTCGCGGGCGCTGTACGGCTGGACCGTGCTGGTGCCGCGCACCAAGGAGCAGGCCGGCGAGATGAGCGAGAAGCTCGTCAACCACGGCGCCATCCCCATGGAGGTGCCGACCATCGCGGTCGAGCCGCCGCGCAGCCCCGCGCAGATGGAACGCGCGGTCAAGGGTCTGGTCGACGGCCGCTACCAGTGGGTGGTGTTCACCTCCACCAACGCGGTGCGCGCGGTGTGGGAGAAGTTCGCCGAATTCGGGCTGGACGCGCGGGCTTTCAGCGGCGTGAAGATCGCCTGCGTGGGCGAGGCGACCGCGGAGAAGGTGCGGTCCTTCGGCATCAACCCGGAGCTGGTGCCCAGCGGGGAGCAGTCCTCCGAGGGCCTGCTGGCCGATTTCCCGCCCTACGACGACGTTTTCGACCCCGTGAACCGGGTGCTGCTGCCGCGCGCGGACATCGCCACCGAGACCCTCGCCGAGGGTCTGCGCGACCGCGGCTGGGAGATCGACGACGTGACGGCGTACCGCACCGTGCGTGCCTCTCCGCCGCCCGCGGAGACCCGCGAGATGATCAAGACCGGCGGTTTCGACGCGGTGCTCTTCACCTCGTCCTCCACCGTCCGGAACCTGGTCGGCATCGCCGGTAAACCGCACGCCCGCACCATCGTCGCCTGCATCGGCCCGAAGACCGCCGAGACCGCAATCGAATTCGGCCTCCGCGTCGACGTGCAGCCCGAAATCGCCCAGGTGGGCCCCCTCGTCGAAGCCCTCGCCGAGCACGCCGCCCACCTCCGCGCCGAGGGCCTGCTGCCCCCTCCTCGCAAGAAGAGCCGCCGCAGCCGTTAGGCGACGAAGGCTCAGCCGCTAGGCGATGAAGTCTCTCTGCCGCGAGGCATGAGGTGAGTTTCCGGGCCCCGCATCCAAAAGGATGCGGGGCCCGAACCTTTCGCGCCCCAGCAGTGCGTCGGCGCGGCCGGGAGAGCAGAACCGGCGTGTTCGCACGGGCTGCCGCCCAGCGGCCGCTGGAGCGGGATCGGCCGGCCGCCGCAGCGGAAGCTGCTGTGTAGCTGCGCGAGTGGAGTGGGCGCGAGATCGGAATTGCCGCAGTGGCGGAGGCGGCATGGCCGTGCGGTGGTTGCGCGGCGGCTATATGGGGTTCTGGGTGGCGTGGAGAGCGTTCGGCCCCCGCATCCGGAGGGATGTGGGGGCCGAAGCTCTTGCTGCGCCGAGAGCGCGGTGCAGGGGGTTCCGGCTCTCGGCTCCGAACGCGCCTGACCTTGTTGCGTTCGGATTGTTGCCGCTTCCGGTATGGGACCGCGGCAACGTTCTGGGGCGGCGCGCCCCGGTAAGGGGGCGGCGCCGAAATCGGGTGTGGGTCAGCGTTGGGCCTGCATCATGCGGCGGACCATCCGGCAGGTGGCGTCGGAGGGCCAGTGCACGCCGATGGCTTCGGCTGTTGCCCTGATGTTTTCGTTCGTCGCCTGATCGGGGGCGAAGGCGCCCGCGTCCAGGAGCGCGATCGCCAGGCGCATGGCCTTCAGGCGGCGATTGTGAGAGATGTACCACGAGCGCGGACGGCCCGCGGGCAGTGGCTGTTTGGCAAGTGGCCGCCAGGCATGGTCGATGACGTCCCCCTTCTTGGGCACACCTGCGGCCTTGTCGGACAAGCTGGTTACGGCTGCGAGCACGACCAATCCTTCCCGTCGCGATCCGAGATCCACACCGACCCCCGGCGGGAATCTCTCGAACACATCTTCGATTGTACCGGTGGCCACCGACAAAATCCGCTGCTCACAATGACATTCGCGGCACGATTGCGCGACTCGGCGAGCATCCCGCCCGGTATCCGCAGGGGTGCACCCGCGGTATCCACCGGGCCGCAATACGGTGCCCGCCGAGGCGCACGCACACCGCCACGCGCACGGGCATATCATGCGAACATGACCGGAATGGACCGCCCACGGCGGTTGCGCCGCACTCCCGCGCTGCGTCGGCTGGTTGCCGAGACCTCGCTGGAACCGCGGCATCTGATTCTCCCCATGTTCGTCGCCGACGGACTCGATGATCCACGCGAAATCTCCTCCATGCCAGGCGTTTTCCAGCACTCCATGGATTCCCTGCGCAAGGCGGCCGTGGAGGCCGTCACCGCCGGCGTGGGCGGGCTCATGCTCTTCGGCGTACCCAAACCGGAGGACAAGGACGCCGACGGCAGCCAGGCCAGCGACCCGGACGGGATCCTCAACCGCGGACTGCGCGCACTTGCACAGGAAGTGGGCGACGCCACCGTCGTGATGGCCGACACCTGCCTCGACGAGTTCACCGACCACGGCCACTGCGGCGTGCTGGACGAGCACGGCGCGGTCGACAACGACGCCACCCTGGACCGCTATGTGGCAATGGCGTTGGCGCAGGCCGAGACCGGCGCCGACCTGCTCGGCACCAGCGGCATGATGGACGGCCAGGTGGGCGCGATCCGCGACGGCCTGGACGCCGCCGGTTACACCGAAACCGCCATCCTCGCCTACGCCGCCAAGTACGCCTCGGCGTTCTACGGCCCCTTCCGCGAGGCCGTCGGGTCCTCGCTGCAGGGTGACCGCCGGACCTACCAGCAGGATGCGGCCAACCGCCGCGAGGCGATCCGCGAGCTGGAACTGGACCTCGAAGAGGGTGCGGACATCGTCATGGTGAAGCCCGCCATGTCCTATCTGGATATCCTGCGCGAGGTTGCCGACCGTTCGCCGGTGCCGGTGGCCGCGTACCAGATCTCCGGCGAGTACTCGATGATCACCGCCGCCGCGCAGAACGGCTGGATCGACCGCCGCGCGGCGGTGCTGGAATCGCTGCTCGGCATCCGGCGCGCGGGCGCCGACATGGTGCTCACCTACTGGGCCACCGAAGCCGCGCACTGGCTTTCGTGATCATGGACGAGTCTCTCGTGACCGGCATGAACGAGTACCGCCGGTCGTGAATCCGATGGCGCCTCCGCCGGGCAGGCATCCGATGGCCCCGGCACCGGTCCCGCGCCCGGTACCCGACGACGTGCGCACCGCCTGCCTGCTCTGGTACTCGGCGCTGGGTGTCGGGATCGTGCAGATCGTGGCAGCCATGCTGGCGCAGCTCGGGCAGCGACAGCAGTTGGCGCAGCAGCTGTTCGACCGGATGAAAGAGCAGCAGCCGGGGCTCACCATGGCGCAGGCGCAGACCTGGGCCGCGATCGCCGCACTGGTGATGGCGTTGCTGTGGGTGGTGCTCACCGGCGCGGGCGCGGCCATCGTGTACCTGATGGGGCACGGAAAGAATTGGGCGCGTGCGCTGCTCACCGGATTGGCGGTGTTCTTCGCGCTCGGCACGATCGGCACGTTGTTCGGATCGGGGAGCGTGGGCGGGCCCGCGGCGGTGGTCGCGGGCTGCGCCGGAATCGTGCAGACGGTATTGGCAGCGGGGGCCGTATTCCTTTGCTACCGAAAGGAATCCGAAGCCTGGTTTAGACCCGGCCCACGGTAGGTACTCCCGAGTTTGTTACGGCCGTACTAACGGGTATGGTGAGGGCAGTCACAGAGGATTCGGGAACCGGAAGCCGGGTGTCATGCGTTGTCGCATGGTGCGTTCGGGCCGGGAAGGCGGAGGCATCGATGCGCGTGGTGATCCAGCAACCGCACAGCCTTCGGCGAGATGTGCTGGTGTTGAGTCTGCTCTTCCTGTTCGGACTGCTCACCCTCGCCGTGTTGTTGATCCCCGGCCTCACCCACTGAGGACCATGATCTTTACGCTCGGCCTATGAGTGAGGTCCAAGCCCCCGAGGCCGTGCTGTTCTCCGAGCCAGGCGCGCGCTGGCGAACCATCGCCTACGGACCCGCCCTGTGCGGCATCATCCTGGCGATCGAGGTCGCGCGCGGCGGCGCCGTGCACTGGTTCGGCCTGGTCTTCTGCGCGGTACTGCTGGCCGGGTTCGTGTGGCTGCAGGTCATTGCCGGCAAGCGGCACATCAGCGTCGAACTCACCGCGGACACGCTGCGTGAGGGCGCCGAAGTGGTGCCGTTGCGGACGATCGCGCAGGTGCTGCCGGAGGATGACGAGGAATCCTGGGACTATGAGGACTGGCAGTCCGCGCGGGCGCTGGGTGAACTCTCCGGGGTGCCGCGGCGCCGCAAGGGCATCGGGCTGAAGCTGCGGGACGGCTCGCTCGCGCAGGCGTGGGCGCGCGACCATGTGACGCTGCGGGCCGAGCTGACGAGTGCGCTGGAACGCCTGGACGGGCACGAGGAGCCGAACGGGCACGAGGAGAAGGAGGCGGAGTGATGCGGTGGCTGGCCGTGCTCGCCGAGTTTCTATTCGTCGCGGCGGTGGCGTACGCGTCGGTGTGGTGCTGGCGCAACGGGATTCACACGTCGTGGTTCCAGGCTTCGGGGGACGCGCCGGGATTCGGCGCCCGGCGGTATTCCGGGCCGTGGCTGGCCGGGGCCGCGGTGCTGATGGCGGCCGCGGGCGTGGTGCTGATCGACGGGGTGGTGCGGGCGGTACGGTTCGCCCGCTGAGGCGCGGGTGCGGCGTGTCGGAGATCCGCAGCCGTGTCGGGGGTGCGAAGTCGGTGTTTGCCTATGAGCCGACCGGGTATGTGCGGAGAATGGAGATCATGAAGCGCACAGGTCACGTGCCACGTCCTGCACTCGCGGTGCTGGTCGCGGGGGCTGTCGGCGCTGCGGTCCCGATCCTGGCGGCGCCCCTCGCCGCCGCCCCGGCCACCGCCGCCCCGATTGCCGCCGTTCCGACTGCTACTGCTCCGACTGTCACTGCTCCGATTGCCGCCGTTCCGACTGCAACTGCTCCGATTGACGCCGCTCTGATTGCAGCTGCTCCGGCTGTCACCGCTCCGGCCGCCGCTGGTGCGTTTGCCATTGCTCCGGCCGCCGCTGGTCCAGTTGCCGCTGCTCCGGTGGATGTTGTCTCGGGTATGCCGGCTGCGGACTCGCCACTGGTCGCGGTGTCCTGGCAGGACCTGCTACCGCCCCCGCTGGACTGCCTGGTCTCGACCGGGTGGGCTGCGTTCTGTCTGGGGATTCCGACGCTGTGATCGGCCGGGCCCGTGGCAGTTGCGCGGGTCCGTCGTGGTTGCTCAGGGCCGGGAAGTCGCGGCGGCGCGCCCGCAGACCGCGCCGTCGTGACTATCGGTTCCAGCGCTGGTAAATATCCAGCACTCGCCCGCCCTTGGTGCCGGGCAGGTTCACGTAGATGGTGACCGTGCCGTCCGGATGGTCGGCGGCCTCCGCCATCACCTGCCGCAGCGAGGCGTGCACGCCGCCGCTGTCGTCGCGGTAGATGGTGGTGTCCGGTTGCAGGCCCGCGCCCATGCGGCTCAGCGGCACGAACATGCTCACCACCGCGGGCACGGGACCGTCTGCGAGAGAAGCGGTTTCGTCATGCGAGAGCTGCATGCCCACGCGTCCCTGATCCAATTGCACGAACGGCGCACCGGCGGCGGCCTGTCCGGCGCCCAGCCCGATGCTCGCGACGGCTCCGGCGGCCAGCACGAGCGCCCCGACCATCACGTTCCTGACCCGCATACGTCCCACCCTCTCGCCGATGCCGCTCCTCCGCCGAAAGATTACGCACGAGCAACCTTTCAGACACCGAAATAGGTCAAATCGGTCCGGCGTGTTGCGCCGGATTGCGTAGCGGATGCGGAAGTCATCGGGGGGTGCGAAGATGGCGGGTTCGCTGTGGGGTAGGGCACTCGACTACACCCTGTCGTCGACGGGGGCAGGGGCGGCTGAGAGACTGGGTGCCGTGAGTTCTTCTCCGCGTGTGAACCAGGCTTCCGTGCAGGTCTCGGCCCAACTCTTCGAACGCGCCGCGCAGGTGATTCCGGGTGGCGTGAATTCGCCGGTGCGGGCGTTCAAATCGGTCGGCGGCACACCGCGGTTCATCACCTCCGCCCGTGGGTGCACCCTCACCGATGCCGATGGCAACGAGTACGTGGACCTGGTGTGCTCCTGGGGGCCCATGATTCTCGGGCACGCGCACCCGGCCGTGGTCGAGGCGGTGCGGCGGGCCGCCACCTCCGGGCTGTCGTTCGGCGCGCCGACCGAGGCGGAGATCGAACTGGCCGAGGCCATCGAGGCGCGGGTGGCGCCGGTCGAGCGGGTGCGGCTGGTGAACTCGGGTACCGAGGCCACCATGAGCGCGGTCCGGCTGGCGCGCGGCTTCACCGGACGCTCCAAGATCATCAAGTTCAGCGGTTGCTACCACGGGCACGTGGACGCGCTGCTGGCCGACGCCGGGTCCGGCGTCGCCACGCTCGGGCTGCCGACCTCGCCGGGCGTGACCGGCGCGCAGGCCGCTGACACCATCGTGCTGCCGTACAACGATCTCGCGGCGGTGGCCGCGGCGTTCGAGGCGAATCCGGGCGAAATCGCCTGTGTCATCACCGAGGCCGCGGCGGGCAATATGGGCACGGTCGCGCCGCAGCCCGGATTCAATGCGGGCCTGCGGGAACTCACGCGCGCGCACGGGGCGCTGCTCGTCATGGACGAGGTCATGACGGGCTTCCGGGTGAGCGCCTCCGGCTGGTACGGCATCGACGGGGTGGCCGGCGACCTGTACACGTTCGGCAAGGTCATGAGCGGCGGGCTGCCCGCGGCGGCCTTCGGCGGGCGGGCCGAGATCATGAACCGGCTGGCGCCGATCGGACCGGTCTATCAGGCCGGCACGCTCTCGGGTAACCCGGTCGCGGTGGCGGCGGGCCTGGCTTCGCTGCGCGCCGCGGACGCGGACGTGTATGCGGCGCTGGACCGTAACGCGCAGCGCCTGGGCGCGCTGATGACCGAGGCGCTGAGCGCCGAAGGCGTCCCGCATCGCGTGCAATTCGCGGGCAATATGGTGGGCGTGTTCTTCACCGAGAACCCGGTCACCGACTACGCCGCCGCCAAGGCGAGCGAAACCTGGCGTTTCCCGGCCTTCTTCCACGCGCTGCTGGACGCGGGCGTCTACGCGCCGCCGAGCGCCTTCGAAACCTGGTTCGTCTCCGCCGCCCTCGACGAGAACGCATTCGATCGCATCGCCGCCGCCCTCCCCGCCGCCGCGCGCGCCGCGGCGGCCGCCACCCCCGAAGGATCCGCCGCGTGAGCTCCACCCCAGATTCCGGCCCGGCCGTCCCCAACCAGCACGAGGCCCCCCTATCCCCGGCCGAGGCCGCCCGCCTCCTCGACTCCATCCGCCAGGCCGAAGACGAACTCGCCCAAACCGGCGAACACATAGCCGTCTCCCCGACCTCGGTCCCCCTCTCGGCCACCCCGAGTGCCGCGTCGCCCACCGACAGCGCGCAGTCCGACGCCGAGGTGATTGTCTCCGCAGATGCCGCCACCACGGACCAACAGCCGGAAGCCGTGGCAGCCGACCTCGCCGACGGCTCCTCGAGCCCCGCGCCTGCCGCGGCCGGTACGGACGTCACGAGCATCGAATCCGCCTTCGCGCCTGCCGAATCCGGCGATGTCGCGTCGGCCACGAGCGCCGCGTCGCCCGCCGGCAGTATGCAGCTCTCCGCCGATACGGAAACCCCGCTAGCAGAGCAACAGCCGGAAGCCGTGGTGGCCGGCCTGGCTCACGTATCCGCGAGCCCCGCGCCCGTCGCGGCCGGCGCGGATGTCGCGAGCATCGAATCTGCCGTCGCGCCTGCCGAATCCGGTGATCTTGTGGCGGCCGCGAACGATGCTGCCGGCGAACAGGTCGGTCACCCGAGTCTCGCCGCTGCCGCGAATTCGCCGTCTGTCGCGGACGGCGCGGTAGCTTCCGCTTCGGGCCTCGTCGTTGCCCAGGCTGAGGCGGATTCGGCGCGTGCCGTGGGCACCACTACCGCCGATGTGCAGGGCGGAGGCGACGCTGTGGTTGAGCCCGATGACGTGGACGCCGAGCTCGTTGCCGAAGCTGTCGGCGCCGAAGAGGTTGTGGGGGAGGATCTTTCGGGCGCTAGCGGCGTCGAGGGGATCGGGTTCGAAGAGGATTCGGACGTCGAGACGATGGATGGGTTTGCGCCGTTGGTAGGGGCGGCTTCGGCGGTGGAGATCGTGGAGGCGGAGTTGGTTTTTGCTGAATCGATCAAGGCTGTCAGTGATTTCGCGGCCGAGCCGGGTGAAGCCGGGGCTGCTGGGGTGGATGCGGTGTCTGGGGAATCGGGGCAGGGGGGCGTGGAGGCGGGGGAGGTTGTGCGGACTGCTGGGGGGCTGATCGTGCCGGGGCGGGTGGCGGATGATGTCGAGACGATCGTGCATGTCATGCGGCATGGGGAGGTGCACAATCCGAAGGGGATTCTGTACGGGCGGCTTTCGGGGTTCCAGCTGTCGGTGACGGGGCGGGCGCAGGCGCAGGCCGTGGCGCGGTCGCTGGCGGATCATGACATCGCGCTGGTGGTGGCTTCGCCGTTGCAGCGGGCGCAGGAGACGGCCGAGCCGATCGCGGCGTCGCACGGGTTGATCATCCGGACGGACGACAATCTGATCGAGGCGGGGAACACCTTCGAGGGGCTGCGGGTTTCGGCGGGCGATGGCGCGCTGAGCAAGCCGCGGCACTGGTGGAAGCTGCGGGATCCGTTCACGCCGTCGTGGGGTGAGCCGTATCTGCAGATCGCGCATCGCATGCTGGCCGCGGTGAACAAGGCGCGCGTCGAGGCCGCGGGCCGCGAGGCGGTGCTGGTGTCGCATCAGCTGCCGGTGTGGACGCTGCGCCGCTTCCTGCAGGGCGAGCGGTTGTGGCACGACCCGCGCAAGCGGCAGTGCTCGCTCGCCTCGGTGACTTCGCTGGTCTACCAGGGCGATACGTTGATCGACATCGTGTACTCCGAACCCGCGGGTGCGTCGGATCCCAAGGTGACGGGAGCATGAGACGGGTCGTCGCGACCTTGCTGGCGAGCGTTGCCGTGGTGGCGGCGGTCGCCGGCTGCACCACCGCCGGTAAGGATGCGGTGGCGCAGGGCGGCACCTTCGACTTCGTCTCGCCCGGCGGCAAGACCGAGATCTTCTACGATCCGCCGGACAAGCGCGGCACCATCGGCAAACTGTCCGGCCCGGATCTCATGACCGCCGGCAAGACCACCTCGGTGGACGATTTCCCCGGCAAGGTCGTGGTCGTCAACATCTGGGGTCAGTGGTGTGGCCCGTGCCGCGCGGAAGCGCCTGCGCTGGAACAGGTTTACGCGGCCTCCAAGGACAAGGGCGTCGCCTTCCTCGGCATCAATGTGCGGGACAACGAGAAGGACAAGGCGCAGGATTTCGTGACCGACAACAAGGTCGGTTACCCCTCCATCTACGACCCGTCCATGCGCAGCCTGCTCGCGCTCGGCGGCAAGTTCCCGACCAGCGTCATCCCGACCACCATCGTGCTGGACAAGCAGCATCGCGTGGCCGCGGTGTACCTGCGTTCGCTGCTCGCCGATGATCTGCAGCCGCTGGTGAACCGGCTGGCCGCGGAGCCGCAGTCGTGATCGATCCGGCGCGGGAGGCCGCGCGATGAGTGATGTGACCGTGCTCGCGAGCGTGGGGGATTCGTTCCAGCAGACCGCCGCCACCGGCCCGCTGCTGCTCGCGCTGGGCGCGTGCGTGCTGGCGGGACTGGTGTCGTTCGCGTCCCCGTGCGTGGTGCCGCTGGTGCCGGGCTATCTGTCGTATCTGGCCGGTGTGGTGGGTGCGGAAGCGCCGCCCGTCACGCTGGAGCAGCGCGCGAAATCCGCGACGGCCCAGCGCAATTCGAGCCGTCTGCGGGTGGCTGGGGCGGCGGGCCTGTTCGTGGCCGGTTTCACCGTGGTGTTCGTGCTGGCGTCGGCGACCGTGTTCGGTGCGATCCAGGTGCTGAACGTCAATCGTGATCTGCTGCAACGCATCGGCGGCGTGGTCACCATCGTGATGGGGCTGGCGTTCATCGGCCTCATTCCCGCGCTGCAGCGGGACACGCGCATGGAGCCGCGCCGGCTCAGCGGTGTGCTCGGCGCGCCGCTGCTGGGCGCGGTGTTCGCGCTCGGCTGGACGCCGTGCCTGGGCCCGACACTGTCCGGTGTGATGGCGGTGTCGGCGGGTACGCAGGGCACCACCGCGGTGCGCGGTGTCGCATTGATCGTGGCGTACTGCCTGGGTTTGGGTCTGCCCTTCGTGATCCTGGCGTTCGGTTCGGCCTCCGCGTTGCGGGGTGTCGGGTGGTTGCGCCGTAATTCCCGCACCATTCAGGTGATCGGAGGCATTTTGCTGGTTGCTGTCGGTATTGCCCTCGTTACAGGCGCGTGGGACCAGTTCGTGTCCTGGGTCCGCGATGCCTTCGTCTCCAACGTGACACTTCCGATCTGACATGACTGCCACCATCGAAACACCCAGCGCCCCTGTCCGTCCGCCGCGGCAGTCGCCGTTGCTGCGCGTGATCGCCCTGCTGCGCAATACCTGGCGCGGGCTCACCAGCATGCGTACCGCGCTGATGCTGCTGTTCCTGCTGGCCTTGGCCGCGATTCCGGGTGCGCTGTTGCCGCAGCGCAGTCTGAACAAGGGCAAGGTCGACGATTACATCGCGAAGCGGCCCACGCTGGGGCCGTGGATGGATCGGCTGCAGTTGTTCGACGTGTTCTCCAGTTTCTGGTTCACGGCCGTCTATGTGCTGCTGTTCATTTCGCTGGTGGGCTGCATCCTGCCGCGCGTGCTGGACCACTACAAGGCGTTGCGTACGCCGCCGGTGAAGGCGCCGCGTAATCTTTCCCGGCTGCCGCACCACTATTCGGGCGGCGATGCCGCGACGCCGGAGCAGGTGATCGAGCGGGCGCGCACGCAGATGCGTGGCTGGCGCACCATCGTGCAGCCGGGTTCGCGCGAGGGGGAACTGACGCTTTCGGCGGAGAAGGGTTACACGCGCGAGGCCGGAAACCTGGTCTTCCATTTGGCGCTGGTGTGTTTGCTGGCGGCGGTGGCGGCCGGCAAGTTGTTCGGGTACGAGGGCAATGTCGTGGTGATCGCCGACGACGGCCCGGGTTTCTGCACGACCTCGCCGGCGGTGTTCGATTCGTTCAAGGCCGGCAATGTCAACGACGGCACCGGTTTGACGCCATTGTGTGTGCGGGTCAAGAACTTCAAGGCCGATTACCTGTCCAATGGTCAGGCCGAAATGTTCACTTCGGATATCCAGTACCAGTCCGGTAAGGATCTGGCCGCGGGCACCTGGCGGGACACCGAGATTCAGGTGAATCATCCGCTGCGGGTCGCCGGTGACCGGGTTTACCTGCAGGGGCACGGTTTCGCGCCCAAGTTCACGGTGACCTTCCCGAACGGGCAGACCCGCACCGACGCGATCCAGTGGAAGCCGGACGACGGCACCACCTTCCTGTCCTCGGGTGTGCTGCGCATCGATCCGCCGGGCGGCATGTATCCGAGCGAGGACGAGCGGCGCAAGCATCAGATCGCCATCGAGGGCTTGTTCGCGCCGACCGCGTTCCTGCACGGTTCGCTGCTGACGTCGTCGTTTCCGAAGATGACGGATCCGATGGTGGCCGTCGACATCTACCAGGGCGATACCGGCCTGGATACCGGCCGGCCGCAGTCGTTGTTCTCGCTGGATCAGGAGATGATCCGGCAAGGCCGCTTGACGAAGCAGCAGCGGGTCAACCTGAAGCCGGGCGAGACCTCGACGCTGGCGGACGGCACCAAGGTCACCTTCGACGGCGCCGAGGAGTTCGTGAATCTGCAGGTCTCGCATGATCCGGCGCAGCAGTGGGTGCTGGTGAGCGCGCTGACCATGATGGCGGGCCTGCTGGTGTCGCTGCTCGTGAAGCGGCGGCGCATCTGGATCCGGGTGTACCCCGATGCGGAATCCGATGGAAAACGACGTACCGTAGTAGAAATGGGCGGACTGGCCCGTACCGACCAGGCGGGTTGGGGCGGCGAGTTCGACCGGCTGCGTGAACGGCTGCTGTCCGAGAAACCGGGAGAGAAGTAATGCCGATCGACGAGAACCTCGCGTCCTACAGCGATCTCGCCTTCAAATCGGCCATCGTGGTCTACGCGCTGGTCTGGGTCATGCTGGTATGGCAGTTCGCCATCACCCGCAAGGTGCCCACCGCCGCACGGGAACTCGTGACGGTCGGCGGCGGCAGTGCTACGCCGCCCCCGTCGGAACCGCAGCTCATCGGCAAGGTGACCGACACCGGCCGCCCGGCGCGCCCGTTCTCGGAACGCCTGGGCAATATGGCCTTCGCGGTGCTGTTCGTGGCCTTCGCCTCGCACGGGCTCTCGATCGTGCTGCGCGGCTTCGCGACCCACCGCTTCCCGCTCGGCAATATGTTCGAGTTCATCAGCATGGCGACCGCCGCCGCGGTCCTGCTCGGCCTGGTGCTGCTGCGCGATGTCCGCTACCGCGGCATGTGGGCGTTCCTGCTCGCCCCGGTGCTGATCCTGCTGTTCCTGGCCGGCACCAAACTGCATGTGGACGCGGCGCCGGTGGTGCCCGCCCTGAAGTCCTACTGGCTGCCCATCCACGTGACCGTGGTGTCCATCGGCTCCGGTGTCTTCCTGGTCTCGGGCGTCGCGAGCGTCATGTTCCTCTACCGCCTCTGGCAGCCCGCGGGCCACGAGTCCGACAATGTCTTCGGCCGCGTGGCCGCCATGCTCCCCGACGCCCAGACCCTGGACCGCCTCGCCTACCGCACCACGGTGATCGGCTTCCCCATCTTCGGCACCGGCGTCATCCTGGGCGCCATCTGGGCCGAATCCGCCTGGGGCCGCTTCTGGGGCTGGGACCCGAAGGAGACCTGCTCCTTCATCGCCTGGGTCCTCTACGCCGCCTACCTGCACGCCCGCGCCACCTCCGGCTGGCGTGACACCAAGGCCGCCTGGATCAATATCGCCGGCTTCGTCGCCATGCTGTTCAACCTCTTCATCATCAACATCGTGGTGAGCGGCCTCCACAGCTACGCGGGCCTCAACTAGCCCCTATCTACCTGCGGTTTCTGGGGATCATCCGGTGCTTCGGTACCGGATTTTCCGTCTCGGTACGCAGTGGGTACGCAGCCTTGTCGAGATGCTCGGCCGCATTGGCGCCCAAGGCATAGCATCGTGCTACTGATTCCCGTCTCTTAGCGCCGCTGCGTACAGCCCATGACTGGGACGCGGCGACGTGGATGTCGTTTCAGAGGACAACAATTGAGCGACGCATACGAACAGATGAAGCGCTTGCGTGCGCAGCGTGAGCGTCAAGCAGCCGCTGATGCTGAGCAGTCGGCCGATGTCGAGGCGGATCGGAAAGTCAACCTCGACAGATGCCTTGCAGAGGTAGCGAATGTCCTGCGACTGGAACGAGTCCGGCCCAGGCCGCTCTATCGCTTCAGTCATATGACTAAAGCGGGTCTCTTCTCTGGCTCAGCGAAACAGATCCTCACCGATACGAGCCTTGACGGTTGGCTCATATGCGCTCCAACGTCGATCAGCACCGGCTGGATGCCGCGGGTTGTTCTCGATACGAACGGAAACCTCTGGTATGGAAGCTATGTCGGTCCGAAGCCGGACCGTCGAGGGCTCACCCGAGGTGCAGGTTGGCAGGTTAGCGAAATCGTCGGTCGGGTCCATCTGCCGGGTATGTCGGACGGTGGTCCCTTGCCCGAGTCGCTGCTGCAGATCGTCAGCTGGAACGCGAATTTCCCACCGATTCCGTTCATTGGCGGATACTGAGCGGTCGCCTGGTATCAACAGGTCTGGGGCCTGCTGTTGGGTATTAGCAGTCATCAATCGGCGACAAGAGGAATCACCAGAGTATCCAGGTGCTCTCTTAGAACGTTCCCGGCTGCCGTCCGTGTGGTCTCGTCGGCGTCCGGCCATAGGTGCGCGTAGTACCGCAAAGTGGTCACCGCACTGCCGTGGCGGACGCGAGCCTGGACGGTGATTGATGTCTGCTCCCTGCCGAATCAAGAGCGAGGCGTAATAGTGGCGGAGGTCCTGGAAGCTGAAGCCCTCCGGTTGTCAATGGCCGGATGGAAGTCGCCGCTGGTGGCCAGGTGAAAGTCCCCGCTCTCGTGCTTGGTGGCTGTGATCGATAAGCGTTATCGATCACAGCTGTTGGTTGGAAATTTGCAGAGCGCCCCGATGCACCGCTACCAGACCGGGGGAGGGTTGTCCAAGGGGGTGAAGACCCCGACACGGTTGCGTTCGGGGCAGGGGTCTTCTCGCGAAGTGCGTTGTGAAGCAACGCCTTTAGTTTGTCCTGAAGTCGGCTATGCCCTCACCCCCTCCCATGGGTTCCGAGCATCGGAATGGCATGCAGGGCTATGCGCCGTCCGCCTGGATAGGTGGCAGGTCCCGAAGCGGCGGCATCGACCGCCTGGCGTAGGTCTCCTCCGGATGAACGGTGATCACGTCGAGTTGCTGCACCAGCGTCCCCGGTATCTCGCTGCCTTCGAAGTGTTCGGGGCCGGGCACGATGACGGCCTCGGCGTCGAGTCGTGTCGCTTGGGCTTTGAGTCGGGCCAGTGGTGGCCGGCCGGAGTTCGGGTCGTAGACGACCATGCCGGAGAAGTCGTAGCTGAGCCGCGTGGCGAGTTTCCGTATCTGGCTCTCGTCCCAGAGTTGGCTTATGCCGGACACGTCGGTCCGGACGTAGCCGAGAGCCGTTGGCTTGTAGCGCATGTCCGCCCCTCGCGGTCGTCCTGGCTGCTTTCGAGTTCACCGAAGCCGAGGCACTCGAGGTAGAACCCCGCGTGATCCTCGGTCTCCTCGCCGTGGCTCTCAAGTTCGAACAGACCGCCGGGGAACTTGAAGAGCCTTGTCCGCCGGTTCATTTCGACCCCTGTCCGCCGTTGGTGAGCAGCTCGAATCTGTTGGTACAGACCCGGACCCGAGCGGCTGCTTAAAAGCTACGAAACAGGCAGCTCTCTAATCCAGGAACATGCAGCGACTTGCGAATTGGGGTCCGTTCTGGCCCATAACCGGACATCGAGCGGGACGATTAGTAGCGCGGGCTGCAAGTCCGCGCATATCGCTGGACGCGAGAGGACTGATCATGCAATTACGGTTCCTGGGCAAAGGCGGCACCGGCGGCGGGGGATGCCCGTCGTTGTACACCACTGATCACGGAAGCTCCCTCGTACAAGGCTGGGTGACGGATCAAGTGAGCACGGTGGAGATCCCTCACCTGCTGCTCGGTTTCGCCGAGCCAGACACGTTTGTCGGTGCGCGTATGGAAGACAGCGGGCGAGGCACGTTTCTGTTGTCTGGTCGCCCGATCACTGACCAGGAGACGCTGTCTCAGCTGGACTTGTACGAGGACGAGACAGCTATCGAGGTCCCCAAGCGAGAGAGGACATTCTACGGTGCTGTTGCTGCAAGATGAGGGATTCGACAACCTGCTTCGTGACTGCAAGCGCGAAGCCTTCCACCTCGAGGTGAAGGACACCTACGAAACCCCGGAGGAGACCGATCCGTTCCGCAACTTCCTCGAAGGTCGTTCCGGGGAAGACGATTACGGGTGGCTACGCGGGTGGCTCGATCTCGTCCAAGAGACCACCGCGCGAGGTGTCCGTGTCCGCCGTGCACGAGTGGTCACGGTCCCGCACACGGATTACACGCGATGGCTGCTCGAGGTGTCTCACCAGAACATCGCTGCCGGGGAGGAGATTCGATACCTCTCCCGTCACCTGATCGATGCCGACCGCCTGACCGCGGACGATTGGTGGTTGTTCGATGATGAGTCGGTGGCCTTTACGGTCTTCGAGCCTGCCGGACGCTGGGCCGGCGGAGCGCTGACCACGGATCGGAGGATCGTGAACTACATCCGCGAGGTGCGGGATCTGGTGTGGGAAGCCGCAATCCCTCACGCTGACTATCTGGCGCGCGGTAACCGGTGACGAGCGCTGTTCACGAGCAACGGGAAGCTCTCGGGCTACGGCTTCGAGAGCTTCGCCGTGATGCCGGGCTGACTGCGCGCCGACTGGCGGAGCTGGCGCACTGGCACGAGTCGAAGGTTTCGAGGATTGAGTACGGCAAGCAACAGCCCTCGGAGGCCGACCTCCGGGCATGGTGCTCACACACCGGTAGTGACGGTCAGCTGGCGGACCTGATCGCGACGCTCCGCAATATCCAGGCCGCATACCTGGAATGGAAACGGCTGCTCGGTACCGGAACCCGTCGCCGCCAACGGCTTTCGTTCAAGCTCGAGGGTGAGACCAGCGCGATGCGATGGTATGAACCCTCGTTGGTCCCTGGGCTGTTGCAGACCCCCGAGTATGCGGAGGGTGTTCTCCGCAAGATCATCGCGTTCTACGGGGTGCCCGATGATCTCGAAGAGGGAGTAGCGGCCCGGATCGAACGTCAGAATGTCCTGTATCGAGGGGACCACCGGTTTTCGTTCGTGATTGCCGAGCAGGTCCTTCAGACGACTGTGGTGGACGATTCGGTGATGCTGGGTCAGCTCGATCGACTCATGACCGTGATGACGCTACCCAGGGTTCAACTCGGGATCGTGCCCGAGCACACCGTATTCGAAGGCCCGTCCATGAACGGCTTCATCATGTTCGACAACCGACTCGTGCATGTCGAGACCGTGAGTGCCGAGCTGTCCATCACCCAGCCGCGCGAGATCACATTGTACGGACGGATATTCGCCCAACTGTCGGAGCAGGCTACCCGCGGCGAGGCTGCCCGCGGACTAATCCGCGCCGAGCTGGAGAAGCGTCAGCGCGGATAGCTGGCGGGCAGCGACGGAAAGCCAGAACCCACCCCCATCCTGACCCCCGATCTAGTCAAGGTTTTTTACGCGGGGCTCGAAAAGCTATGAGCAACTGCCGAATCTGGGAGAGGGGTCAGACGAGCTTCCAGTCTGTCTCGATCCGAGCGACCTCTGCCGCAAGCAGATCGGGCAGGCTCTCACCTCGGTCGGCTACTCGTTTCTGGCGAAGCTCCTCGACTTTGGTTCGGGTTTGATCGCTGAGCTGGAGCTTAAGACTGACATACCAGTTCTGACGGCCAATATTTGCCTCCAACGGATCAGGATTCCCGTTGTCGGCCACGATGAAAGCGTTCCCTGAGCCAGGCACCGGAATCATTGGTCTGATCTGGTCCTCAAGTATTCGAATCTGGTCGATACCTGCTCGCCATTCAGCCAATAGTTCGGCTCGTCGTTGCCGCGTCAGCCTCCGTTTTTCAACGCCCCAGTTGGCCCAGGGCGCGGCAAGCGACCCTATTACTCCGGTGACCAGGCCGACTCCACCACTTATCAGGGTGCTGATGATCTCTGATGCCACCGAGCCAGTCTGTCAGTCGGAGCGGGTTTCTCTGCGCAAGCCGCGGGTTCAGTCGTACGTTCAAAAAAGCCGGGAGCCTGCACGTATCCAGTGAGCTGCTATGCGACCCGACTTCACTCAGTTCGCAAGGGGGTCCCTCCCCTGGGGGTGACTCCCGATCGGCCGGAGGAGCACCGGATCGCGATACCGCCGTGAGCAGTGTACGGGTTCCGGAGACGGTCAGATACCCCCGTGTACCGAAAGTTGAGCGTGGGCAACAGCGGCTACCGTCACGTGGTCCGCCCGGTCAACTCCGGCGATCCTGACCCCATCCCCGAGTCCAGAGGAGGGGCGGGATATCCACCGTGGGTCGCACACCGCACCCTCCTGGCGGTCGATGCCGTACGCAGTAGGTACGCAATCGGGTCGAAAGACGTTGGTGGACACCAACGGACTGAGAGCGAGAATCAGCAGGTCAGAATTGATGTCGTAGAACCTCGGTGCGAGCAAACGCACGGGTGATTGTTCATCATCAACATCGTGGTGAGCGGCCTGCATTCGTACGCGGGCCTCAACTAGTCCCTGCCCGCCTGCGAATCGGCTCGCGTTGCGATGAATTCGGCGGGCCGGCGTCGTCTGCTCCGGTATGACCATGAAGTCGCGCAGGTTTGTGCTGATCCCGGGCGCCGGTGGCGTGGGCTGGTATTGGAGCCGGGTGGCGGGCGGGTTGATCGATGCGGGGCAGGACGCCGTTTCCGTCGATCTGCCCGGTGATGACGATGGGGCCGGGCTCGCGGAGTATCGGGATATCGTGCTCGGGCAGGCGGGGGACGGCGATGTGATCGTGGCGCAGTCGCTCGGAGGGTTCACCGCGGGCGCGGTGTGCGAGCGGATCACGCCGTCGGCGCTGGTGTTCGTCAATGCGATGATTCCGGCGCCCGGGGAGACGGCGGGGGAGTGGTGGGGGAACGTCGGTTCGGCCGAGGCGCGGATCGCGGCCGCCGATGCCAAGGGGTACAGCCGCGAATTCGACATGGAGACATACTTTCTCCACGACGTCGCGCCGGAGATCACGCTCGAGGGTGAGCCGTATCAACGCGGCGAGTCCGATCGGATCTTCGGTGATCCGTGTCCTTTCAGCGCTTGGCCGGAGGCGCCGATACATGTGCTGACCGGTGCCGATGATCGATTCTTTCCGATCGCATTGCAGCAGCGGATTGCGCGCGAACGACTCGGGGTCGAGGCCGATATCGTGCGCGGCGGTCACCTTGTCGCCCTGTCGAATCCGGGTGCGGTCGTCGACTATCTACTCGAAGTTGAATCGGTCGGTGAATAGGTAGGTCGATGAATACGGCCGCATCTCAGTAGATTTCGGCGCATGGATTCCGCTACGTTGGCGATGTTGCAATTCGCAACGTGAAACTTTGTGCGCGCCAACCTACTTCGGGCGCGCTATGCGGGGTTCGGGAGAACAGGAAAATCATGCGTCGTACTGTTGTGAATTTCGGTCGTAAGGCTCTCATCGCGGCACTGCCGCTCGCGGTTGCCGCGACCTTCGCCAGTGGTGGAACGGCTTCTGCCACCGCGCCGGAGACCGCTCCTGTGGCGCAGGCGGTCGCGCCCGCGGACGCGGCCCCGGTCGCCCAGTCGGCTGCGGCTCCGCAGGTCGCGCCCGTTGCTCAGGCGGCCCCGGTGGCCGAGGCCGCGGTGTCGCCGGCCGAGCCCGCCGCGCCGGAGGCTCCGCAGCCGGCGGCCGCCACCGGCGCGCAGGACATTGCCACGAATCCCAATGCCGCCAACCATGATCCGCTGGGTAATGGTGCGGCCGCGGGTGCGATTGTCGGCGCCGTATTCGGTGCGGTCGTCTGCGGTGTCACCATTGTGGGCATTCCGCTGATCCCGCTCTGCATCCTCGGCCCGGCGTTCCAGGGCGCGCTCGTCGGCTTGATCGTCGGCGCGGTCGCCCCGGATGTCGTTCCGCAGGTCCTGCCCTGATCTTCGGGCGGTAGGTTATTCGTCGTCCTCGCCGGGGGTGTCGCCCTCGGCGAGGAGGCTGTAGAGGCGTCTGCGGGTCTCGGCGAGGATGCGGGTTGCGTTGTCCACCTGGCGATCCGAGCCGATCTGGGTTACCTGGGTGGCGGCCATGACCACCTGTTGAATCATGGCGTTGACTTCCATGAGGGCATCGTCGGCCCCGCTGGTGACCGAGTCCCAGAGGGAAGAGAATTCCTCGGCCTTCTGCTCCACCAGGTCCTTGCCGGGCCGGGTGAGTTCGTAGACCTTCTTGCCGTCCTGTTCGGCGACCAGGACCAGGCCCTCGTCCTCCAATTGCTGGAGGGTGGGGTAGACGGATCCGCTACTGGGGCGCCACATTCCGGCGCTGCGGGCTTCTATCTGCTGCATGATCTGATAGCCGTGCAGCGGCTGTTCATAGAGCAGGATCAGGATGGCGGTGCGGACGTCACCGCGGCGGACGCTTTTGCCGCGGCGTGGTGGACGGCCGAATCCTGTTGGGGGAAAACCGGTTACGGGCATCCCGGCGGCGGGGGCGCCGGCCGGGGGGAATCCGGCGGGCGGGAAACCCGCCGCCGGGGGGACAACGGTGCGGGGGAAACCCGGCGGCGGAAAACCGCCTGCGCCCGTTGGCCCGTTCGTGCCGAAGGGTTGGAAACCGAATCCGCCCGGGGCGCCTGCGCCGGGCATTCCGTCGAAGTTCATTGTCGACCTCCCTGTTTTACCGACATGATGACGATATGTCGCCACCTGTTGCGAGGAAACGGGTTGTCCACTTCTGACCAGGGCGGGTCCGCTTTGCACCTCGCCGGAGCTACCGGCCGGCGAAGACCATGGAGAGCGTCATTCATGGAAGGAAACACTGTTATGGACACTCGGATCACCGACCCCGCCCAGCTGCCCGTCGCCTTCGAGGAGCGGTTGAACGCGGGCGATGTGGAAGGCGTGCTAGCGCTGTTCGCGCCGGATGCCGCGATGCGCACGACCGCGGGAACCGTGATCAGCGGGCGGGCGGCGCTGCACCGGGAGATCAGCGGGACGGTCGCGGCCGGCGCCCGGCTCGACAATGTGCGGCGGCACACCCTGATCGGCGCGGATACCGCACTGCTGGTTACCGATTGGACAATGGAAATCGACGGGCCGGACGGGACACGCGTGTCGCCTACCGGCACCACCGCGAATGTGGCGCGACGGGTAGGCGAAGGGGAGTGGCGGTTCGCGGTGCTCAATCCGCTCGGCACCGCCTGAGCGATGCGCCCCCGGTTTCCGCGGCAAGGATTTCGTCAGGGTCTTACAAGGTGAGTCGGTGACTCTAGGTGGGCGGGATGGAAAAGGCCCCACCCGCCCAACGAAATCCGCACCACTTGGAAAGTGGGGCATAGGGGAAACGTCATGAAGCTTTTCGCTGCAGGAATCGGGCTCGCAATCGCCGCCGCCGCGGCGCCTGTGGTATTCGCCGCAAGCGCCCACGCCGATCCGGAGCCGAACGCATGCCTGGTGATCGTGAACAACACGCCGTCGAATGTCTCGATCACCGTGAACAATCCATCGTTCGCAGGAACCAATTGGACCGTGAGTCCTTGGGCCAATACCATTCTGACCTATCACAACAAGGCGATCATCACCACCGGCGGTGACTGGAACATCAACGGCCCGACCGGCAGCTGGAGCTACGACCCCAACCTGAACGACTCCGCCTGGGGCTGCAACGGCTCGTGGGTGTTCACCATCAACTGAGCGCTCGTCACCCCCCTGCCCGCGGGGAGGCAGGGGGTCAGCGCTCGTCGACGATCGGGGTACACGGGAACCTGCGCGGTCCGCCTCCATCTCACCTATGGCACGGTCCGCAACTACCTGGCCTCGGCGGTCACCGAACTGCAGGCGCGCAATCGTGTGGACGCGGTCCGTCGTGCCAGCGAGGCCGGTTGGCTGTGGCCACCGGCAGGCCGTTCAACCGGCGGTGGCCGGGTCCTTCTTGCGGGGCATGAAGAGGGCGGGCAGCAGCCCTATGGCCGCGAAGGCCACCGCCCAGGTGAAGGTGTGCGCGAACGCGAGGGCCTGCGCGCCCGCGTGAGCGTGCAACTGGCTCTGCAGGATCACCGCGAACACGGCCGCCCCGAACGCGCCGCCCAGCTGCTGGTTGATGCGGGTGGCGCTGCTGGCGTGCGGAATCTCGGCGCGGTTCAGATCGGTGTAGGCGCCGGCCAGGACGGCCAGATTGACCGAGCTGAGCCCGATTCCGCGCAGCACCAGCGCGCCCGCGAGCAGCAGGGTGGCGGGGTGCCGGTCGGCGAAGGCGAACGGCAGCGTGCCGAGCACGGTGCACACCATGCCCAGCAGCACCACCGGTCGCGGCCCGAGCCGATCGGTGAGCGGCCCTGCGGCCCTGGCGATCAGGCTGCCGATGCCCTGCGGGGCGAGCAGCAGGCCCGCCATGACGATGCTCGCGCCGCGCGCCTGCTGATAGAAGAGCGGCAGCAACAGCATCGAGCCGAACAGCGACAGCCCGGTGGTGAACATGAGAGCACTGGCCGCGCTGAACGAACGCGTCCGGAACAGCCGCAGATCGACGGCCGGTTCGGTCGTGTGCAAGGCGTGCCGGGCGAAGAGCGCGATGAGCGCGCCACCGCCGAGCATCGGAATCAGTACTGCCGCATGCCCGAAGCCGCCGTGATCACCGACCTCGGCCAGGCCGTAGATGACGGCCGCCACGCCGGGGGAGAGCAGCAGCAGGCCGATGACGTCCAATCGTGTTGTGCTGCGGGCGGAGTCGGCGGGCAGGTAGCGCCAGGCGAGGGCGATGGCGAGCAGGCAGACCGGCACGTTCACGTAGAAGATCCAGTGCCAGTTCAGATGTCCGATGATGAGCCCGCCGAGCACCGGTCCGAGAATGGGTCCGAGCAGCGCCGGCAGGGTGATAACGGCGGTCAGGCGCCCGATGTTCTTCCCGCCCGCCGCGCGCATGAGCATGGTCTGCAGGATGGGCAGCATGAGCCCGCCGCCGACGCCCTGGATGACGCGGAAAGTGATGAGCGAGCCGATGTTCCAGGCGATCCCGCACAAGGCGGAGCCGATCATGAACAGCGCCAGCGAGATCAACCACATGCGTTTGGCGCCGAACCGGTCCGCGGCCCAGCCGGTGAGGGGCACGGTCATGGCGAGGGCCAGCAGATAGCCGGTGCCGACCCATTGCACGGTGGCGAGGGTGGTGTGCAGATCGTGGGCGAGGGTGCCGAAGGCGATATTGACGATGGTGCTGTCCAGCAGTGGAGCCATGGCGCCGGCGACGAGGACCAGCGCCATGCGCAGGACCGCGGGGTCGAGCCGGTCGGGCGCCGGGGCGGTATCGGTGGGTGCGGCAGTGGTCATGGGGGCCTCGATCAAAGTAAGAGACGTATAGTCTCTAATAAAACAGTCACAAACACGCCACGTCAAGAGACGCATCGTCTCTAGTTTTGAGGAGGTTCGATGACGGATTCCCCGGTGCGCCGGCGCGGAGCCGAACTGGAGGAGAGCCTGCTCGACGCCGCCTGGGCGGAGCTACGAGAGGTCGGCTATCAGCGCCTCACCATGGAAGGCGTCGCCGCCCGTGCGAACACCGGTAAACAGGTGCTCTACCGCCGCTGGCCCAACCGGGCGGCCTTGGTGATCGCGGCCGTGCGCCGCCGCGTCGGCAGCGTCGAAACCGCGATCCCGGATACGGGCGATCTGCGCACCGACGTGATCATGTTGCTGCGCCGCAGTTTCGCCGTGCAGCGGGAGGTCGGGCGCGACACCGTGCGCGGTCTGCTCGCGGAGATCACCGACCTCGGCCCGGATCAGTTCGAGATCATGGGCCGGGCGCTGGAGTCCATGCTGCGCAAGGCCGCGGACCGCGGCGAGGTGGATATGTCCCGGCTGACTCCGCGCCTGATCCGGTTGCCGGCGGATCTGATGCGGCACGAGATGCTCATCGATGACGAGGTCTCGGAGTCCGTGCTCACGGAGATCGTCGACGACATCTATCTGCCGCTGGTGCGAGGGGTGTCCGCGCGGCCCGAATAGGGCGGATGCGGTGTCCGAATAGGAACGCCCAGCTACCGATACGACTCGTCCCCCGCGGACCCGGCCGGGGTCCTCGGGGGACGGTCACATCTGCCTTGGAATTTGGCGAGCTTCGGGTGATTCAGGTGGATTCGCCGTCGCGATGCTCTCGGGAGAGCTGCTGCAGGAAATCCGGATCGTCCTCGGGACCGATGATGCGTTTGCGCCGGGTGGGTGCCGAGCCGGTACCAACCGGTCGCTCTGGTCCGAAGGCCTTCCAGCACAGCATCGCGATGGCCACGACCGCGATGAGTGCCAACAGGTACGTCACGTCGCTCACCTCCTGACTTCGAGGGTAGTTCGGTTTCGTACCCGTGGCACCGAGGAACAGGAAATGGGGGTTACACGCGCGTCGCCTCGGTGGTGAGGGACTTCAGCAATTGCATGACTTCGGATTCGCGGAACCGGCGGTGACCGCCCGGCGTCCGCAGGGAGCCGAGCCGACCAGCGTGTGCCCACCGGGTCACGGTTTTCGGATCGACATGGAACAGGGCTGCCACCTGGCCGGGGGTGAGCAGGGTGTCCTGGCCGTTGACGGAACCCATTACGCGGCTCGCCGCGGTGAACGCAGTCATTCGCAAACCTTTCCGTTTCGACAGATCCCTCATCAGTAGCGACATCGTTGCACTGCACCCCCCTGGTGTTCGAACGGTCTCTATTTGGTAAAGGGGAAGTAATAGACAAAACGGATATCCGTACTGTGTTTTCTGTCACTTTTGCGCCATCTCCAGCGAACGTCCAGCGACATTTCCCCCGAGGCCGACGAGAATGCCCCGAATGCCGTCCCCTACGCTGGTCGACGTGAGTGACGCACCCAGCCCGCGGAGCGCGGGTCGTAGCCTGGCCCGCCACCTGGCCCTCTACACGGCGGCCCGGCTGGGCATGGTCGCCGTCATCGCCGGGATCATCCTGGGTGTCGCGGCCATCGTGAAGGTCGCCATCCCGCTCGTCGTGGCCCTGCTGTTCGCCCTGCTCATCGCGATGCCGCTGTCCCTGCTGCTGTTCAAAAAGCTTCGGACACAGGTCAACAAGGACATTGCCGCGGTGGACGAGAAGCGCCGCAAGGACCGCGAAGCGCTGATGTCGCGCCTGCAGGGCAAGGAGTAATGCGGCGCTGCGATCGCCCCGCCCCCCGGGCCTGGGTCGATGACGCCGTCCGGCTCATCGACGCCGATACGCAACGCAGCGCCGACACCCATCTCCTGCGCTATCCACTGCCCGCGCACTGGAACGTCCAGCTCTATCTGAAGGACGAATCCACCCACATCACCGGCAGTCTCAAGCACCGCCTGGCGAAATCGCTGTTCCTCTACGCCATCTGCAACGGCTGGGTACGTGAGGGCACCACCGTGGTGGAAGCCTCCTCCGGATCCACCGCCATCAGTGAGGCGTATTTCGCGAAACTGCTGGGCCTGGACTTCGTGGCCGTGGTGCCCGCCAAGACCTCCCCGGAGAAGCTCGCGCTCATCGAGGCGCAGGGTGGCCGCTGCCACCTGGTGGAGCAGGCGCCGGACATCTATACGGAGGCAGCGCGTTTGGCGGCCGAATCCGGCGGCCACTACATGGACCAGTTCACCAATGCCGAACGCGCCACCGACTGGCGCGGCAACAACAACATCGCCGAATCGATCTTTCACCAGCTGGCCCTGGAGGCGCACCCGATTCCGGAGTGGATCGTGGTGGGCGCCGGCACCGGCGGCACCAGCGCGACCATCGGCCGCTATATCCGCTACCGGCGGCACGCCACCCGGCTGGCCGTGGTGGATCCGGAGAATTCGGCCTTCTATGGCGGCTACGAGCTCGATGACCTGGGGTATCAGACCGGTATGCCGTCCCGGATCGAGGGCATCGGGCGGCCGCGGGTGGAGCCGTCGTTCCTGCCCGAGGTGGTGGACACCATGATCGCGGTGCCGGACGCGGGGTCGGTGGCGGCCACGCGGATCGCGAGTGCGGCGCTGGGCCGGCGGGTGGGCGGTTCCACCGGGACGAATCTGTGGGGCGCGTTCGGATTGATCGCGGAACTGCTCGCGGCGGGACGCGCGGGGAGCGTGGTGACGCTGCTCTGCGATGGTGGAGACCGTTATGCCGGAACCTATTTCGACGACGATTGGGTTGCCCGTCAGGGGCTGAGCTTGGCGGAACCGGCCGCGGTGATCGCGGAATTCATCGCCACCGGTCATTGGTCCGGCTAGTTTGCGCACGGCAGTGCGGATCGGTGAGAAGTAAAGCTCACCCATTCCGCAGATTGCTGTTGATTTGCTGAAGTGGTTGCGTGGGAGTCGCTCCCGGTCCTGAACTGCGCTTTTCATACCGATCGGTCGGTGGCTCGGACGCGCCCGGACCGTTAATGACCCTTGACGTGGCGGGCCGTTCCCGCACCACCGGACGCGTGATCGCGGTGGGCTGATCGACCCGTGCGCCGAGCACCAGCATCCAGGACTGCAGGCTCGACGAGGTGCGCCACATGTTCATCCGCAACTCGCTGATGGCCAGCGTTTTCGGATCCCGGACCAGCTTCGACCGGTCGAAACGCTCGTTCGACACGGCATCGCTGCGCCACATGAGCGAGAAGTCCGGATTGGCCAGCACCTGTTCCAGAATCTCCCGCACGCGTTCCTCGTCGCCGCTGCGCGCCATCAGCAGCCGGAACCAGCTCACCGCCTGCTGGGATTCACCCGACCAATCCACCAGCACGGTCCGCGCGATCGGATTCAGAAACAGCCATTCGAGATAGTTGCAGCCCGGATCCAGTTGCGGGAACGCCTCTTCGTGTGCGTGGTTCACGGCCAGGATGTCGAGGGCGCCGGAGATGAAGGCGCCGACCTTCGGTTCGAGCAGGGTTAGATATTCGAGATCGGCCGGGCCGGGGTGGTCGGGTTCGACCCGCGGGAGCGGCCCCTCGGCGAGAATGAGCGCGTACTCGAATTCCGCGTGCTGCAGTTCCAGTGCGGTGCAGAGGGATTCGATGACCCGCCGGGACGGGTTGGCGCCGCTCTCGATCTTCGTCAGATACGGCACGGAGAGATTGGCGAGCCAGGCGAGCTGTGGTCGGGTCAGAGTGGCGGCCGTGCGGCGTTGGCGAACGTACTCGCCGAACGTGGGTACTCCATGCATTGCGTCAGGGTGACCTTACTTGTATTGCTGTCTGGTACTCACACGGTTGCCGGGCGATACCGGCACGGCGCGTACGGAGTTGGCCGGGCGGTAATCCCTTCTGCTCCAATAGTTTGAAACAACAACAAATCAGGAGTGAAGTTGGGGCAGCAACCGCGGTCGGTCGTGGAAGTCAATGTCACAGTCGGCCCCTGGGTGATCTCGTCCACTCGGCCGGCGAGCGATCGAGCCGAACCGGGCGGGATCGTCAACGCTTGGGAGCCCGCGGCTTTCGGCTGGTACCGGGATCGCGACGGCGATGTCTGGGAGAAGGAAGAGCGCGGCTGGCGGCTGCGCCTGCAGGCCGGTGTCGCGGTCGATCCGGACACCGTATGGGACTGGATCGCGGGTCACGTGCGCGACTACGCGCCGTTCACGGCCTTGGGCTGAAACCTCTTTCGTTCGCTCTCGACGAACGCCCTTCCGTACGTGTCAATTTTTGTTGACGCGCCGCGAGTGTCAACGTAAATTGACACTCATGAGTGAAGCAACGACTCTGGCGGCCGCCGCCGGCAGCCCCGACCCACAGGTCGGGCTCCGCGCGGTGCTGGCACTGCGTCGGCTGCTCGAGCGTCTCGAGGCCATCCAGGTCACCAATGCCCGTAAACAGGGCTGGTCCTGGCAGGCCATCGCCGACGCCCTCGAGGTCAGCCGGCAGGCGGTCCACCAGAAGTACAACCGGAAGGGCGGTATCCGCTGATGTTCGAACGATTCTCCAAAGCGGCCAAATACGCCGTCGTCGTCGCGCAGGAGGAGGCGCGCGAACTGCGCTCCGAGCGCATCGACGTCGAGCACCTGCTGCTCGGGCTGCTGGTCTGCCCCGACGCGCAATTGCGCGAAGTGCTGGCGGCACACGGTCTCACGGCCGCTCAGGTGCGAGAAGCCCTGGCCCGCAAGGCCACCAGCGAACCCCTCGGCGCGGAGGACGCGGAAGCGCTGCGCTCCATCGGAATCGACCTGGACGCCGTGCGCGAAAGCCTCGAAGCGACCTTCGGCGAGGACGCGCTGGAACGCGCCCTGCCCGCCGACGAACCGAAGCTGCGCGGCCGATTCCGCGATCGCGGCGGCATGGCCTGGGGGCACATCCCGTTCGCCAAGGATGCCAAGAAGTCCATCGAACTCTCGCTGCGCGAGGCCCTGAACCGCGGTGATCGCGGGATCGAGGCCGGGCACATGCTGCTCGCGATCCTGCGCGCGCCCAACGACGTCACCCGTCGCCTGCTCGGCGACGACGCGGCGATCACCCGGCTGCGCGCGGCAACCTCCGAGCTGCTCGATCGCGCGGCCTGACATCCCCCGGGGGCGTTATGTCCGGCTCGTCGCGATCACTCGCCCTACGATGGCGGCATGACGCTCCTGATACGCCTGCTGATCAACGGTGTGGCCATCTGGCTGGCCTCGGAGTGGGTGAAGGGGATAACCATCCACGGACCCGACAACACCACCTCCGACAAGATCCTCGTGATCGCCATCGTGGCCGTGATCTTCACGATCGTGAACGCGCTGGTGAAACCCATCGTGAAACTGCTGTCACTACCGCTGGTGATCCTCACCCTGGGACTGTTCCTGCTGGTGGTCAACGCACTCATGCTGTGGCTGACCTCGAAGATCACCGAGACCACCAGCTACCAGCTGCACGTCGACGGATTCTGGGCCGCGGTACTCGGCGGCATCATCATCTCGCTGGTGAACTGGGTGCTGGGGATCCTGGTCCCGGACAAGGAATAGCCGGCCCCCGGCTAGATCTGCACCGCCGCCAGCGCGACGGCGACGATCACCGACCACGCGAGCATCGCCTTACCGGTACCGGCAAGGGCGGGAATCAATCCCGGCCCGTTCTTGCCGGTCCGCACCGGTTCGTTGGCCTTGATCGCCAGCGGCAGCGTCACCAGTGCCGCCAGCGTCCACGGCGAACGCCACACCAGCAGGGCGATCACCACGTACGGAACCAGGATCAGAGCCAGATGCAGTGTGCGGGTACGTGTGTCGCCCAGCCGCACCGCCAGGGTCAGCTTGCCCGATTCGGTATCGGTCGGGATATCGCGCAGATTATTGGTGACCAGCACCGCGCTCGAGAACGAACCCACCGCGATCGCGCACACCAGCCCGGCCCAGTCCACTCGGCCCGCCTGCACGAACTCGGTGCCCAGCACCGCCACCAGGCCGAAGAACACGAACACCGCGATCTCACCGAAACCGCTGTAGCCGTACGGATTCCGGCCACCGGTGTAGAACCAGGCGCCGGCCAGGCAGGCCGCGCCCACCAGAATCAGCCACCACGCGCTGGTGAACACCAGCACCAGGCCGATCACCGCGCCGATCCCCAGACTGGTGACCGCGGCCATGCGCACCGCCGTGGGCGAGGCCACCTTGGAACCGACCAGCCGCAGCGGGCCGACCCGCTCGTCATCGGTGCCGCGGATGCCGTCGGAATAGTCGTTGGCGAAATTCACGCCGATGATCAGTGCCAGCGAAAGCAGCAGGCACAGTACCGCTTTCCACCACACGAAGCCGTCGATCGAGGCCGCGGCCCCCGTCCCCGCCAACACCGGGGCGATCGCATTCGGCAGAGTGCGCGGCCGAGCGCCCTCGATCCACTGTGCTGCTGTAGCCATGTACGGCAGCCTAATGCGCGGGCCGAGGAGTGCGCTTCCCTGTCTGCCGGGGGCGCGGCCGGGTCCGCCCGGGACGCTCGCCCGGTGGTCGGGGACGCCGTCGGGCACTCAGGATTCGGCGGCGGCCTTCAGCTGCGCGAGCCCCTTCTCGAAGTCCTTGCCCACCACCCGGTCCATCGGGAACAACTTGCCGATGATCGCGGACTGCTGCCCGGTCATCCGCCACGTGACGGCGGTGGTGTCGCCCTGCGGGGTGAGCTCGAAACGGACCTGGTTGGTGGCCTTCCACGGCTTCTCGAAATGCAGGCGGATACCGATCGCGTCGGAGGTGGCGCCGGTGATCTCCATATCGCCGCGACCTGCTTTACGGTTGCCGCTCCAGAAATACCGCGCGCCGATGCCACGATCGGCGCCGCTGTACACACGTTCCATGGACGGGTCCAGGTCCTCCCACGGCGACCACTTGCGCCACTGATGGAAGTCGTCGATGAGCGCCTGCACCTGTGCGGGGTCGGCCTTGATGACCGTTTCCCGGTGAATGTCGAATTCGGCCATGGCATGAGCCTAGGCGACCATGGCCGCTGTACAGCGGAAAACCGATACCGCCGCGCCCCCGGAATGGGGTACTACCTGAACCGGCGAAACCGGCGACCGCGGCGTCGCTCACCTACGATTGGCGGGGAATGAAATCGACAACGGGCAGTTCGAGCAGTGTCGGCCACGCCCGGCCCGCCACCACGACCGACACCATCCTGGTGGCCCTGCTGGGTGAGGTCGCGCTCCGCCGCACCCCCGGCAGCCCGCTCGTCCCCGTCCCCGGCGCCCGATCCCGGCTGCTCGTCGCCGCCCTCGCCGCCCACCCCGGCCGCAGCCGCAGCGCCCAGGCTCTCATCGACGATGTGTGGGGCGCCGACCCGCCACGTTCGCCGATGAACGCGCTGCACACGCAGGTCTCGCGGTTACGCTCGGCGCTGCCCGAGGGGGCCTTGGAGATCGGGCCCGCCGGTTATCGTCTCGTCCTCGCACCCGAACAGGTCGACCTGACCTTCGCGCAGGATCTGGAAAGGCGAGCGCGCCAAGCCTTCACCGATCATGACGACACCACCTGCCTGCAGTTGGTGGCCGCCGCACGCGCACTCTGGCGCGGGGAACCGGGCGCCGATCTGCCGCCCGGCTCGGTCGCCGAAGAGCTCGCCGCCCTCGCCGCCGCCCGGCACGCGGCGTTGGATCAGCTCGAACTCTCCGCCCGCGAAGCCTCCGGGGACCTGCCCGGCGCGATCGACCTGGCCCGCGGCATCGTCACCGCCGCACCCCTCGACGAATCCGCGCACGCCGCGCTCATGCGACTGCTGGCCGGCGCGGGGCGCACCAACGAGGCCCTGGATGTCTTCGCCACGCTGCGCACCCGGCTGGTCGAGGAACTGGGCGCCGACCCCGGCCCTACTCTCGTCGCCCTGAACTCCGCGATCCTGCGCGGCGAACCGATTCCCGCGACAGCCACTCGCAACTCCAATTCCCGTGTCGAACAAGATAATTCGGCCGACGACGATCTCGATAGCGACGACCGGTCCGGAAACTCGCTGCAATGGGGGCAGCGCCGGTCCGCGCAGATGCTCGCCGCCGCACAGCATTTCGGCGACAAGCGCGGTGCCGTCCCCGAACCGGCGGCGGCCATCGGCCTGCGCGTCGCGCCGAATCCGCTGCTCGGCCGGGACGCCGACCTCGACGCCCTGGAACAACTGGTGCGGAACTCCCGTGTCACGACGGTGCTCGGTCCGGGCGGCACCGGGAAGACCCGCGTCGCCAACGAACTCGGGGCGCGGGTGGCGCACGAGAAGTCGGTCGTGCTGATCGAATTGGCTTCGCTGCGTGCGGATCCCGGCGGCATCGCGGATACCCGCGCCGAGATCGAGGCGACCATCGGCGCGACGCTCGGCGTGGGTGATGTCGGACGCGAGTCGAGTGTGCTGCGCCCGGCCTGGGGCCGGGACTTCCGGCAGCGGGTCCGCGAGGCTTTGTCGGTGCGGCCCATGCTGCTCATCCTCGACAATTGCGAGCACCTGATCGAACCAGTCGCCGAGGTGGTCGCCGATCTGGTCGGGTTGACCGAGCAGCTGACCGTTCTCACCACCAGCCGTGCGCCCCTGGAGATCACGGCCGAGACCGTTTATCCGCTCCCGCCGTTGACCATCGACGCGGCCGGTTCGCCCGCCACCGAACTGTTCGCCGCGCGCGCCCGCGCGGTACGGCCCTCGGTGCGGCTCGATCCGGAAGTGGTCGCCCGGCTGTGCAGCACGCTGGACGGGCTGCCGCTGGCCATCGAACTGGCCGCGGCGCGGGTGCGCACCATGAGCGTCGAGGAGATCGAATCCCGGCTCGACCATCGATTCGCCCTGCTGCGCACCGGAGATCGCAGTTCGCCGCAACGGCATCGAACCCTGCACGCAGTCATCGAATGGAGCTGGAATCTGCTCGACGAGCAGCAGCGCGTGGCGCTGCGCCGATTGTGCCGATTCCCGGCCGGATTCACGCTGGCGGCCGCCGAGACCGTGCTCGACGGGCCCGAAATCCTCGATGCCGCAACGGCTGTCGACGGACTGGTGACCCAATCCCTGCTGACCGTCCTGCCCGACGACGACACCGGCGGCGTCCGCTACCGCATGCTGGAGACGGTCCGCGAATTCGGTGAGGAACAGCTGACCCGCACCGGCGAAGGCGACCTGGTCATGACCCGGATGTCGCAGTGGGCCAAGGACTTCGTGATCGTCCAGACGCATCGGTATCAGAGTCCGGAGCAGATCGCGGCCGTGCTGTCGGTGGGCGCCGAGGCCGAGAATCTCGCCGCCGTGCTGCGCTACGCCCTGGACCGGCACGACGCCACCACCGTCCACGTGATCTACCCGGTGCTCGGCGGACTCTGGGCGATGCGCGGCGCGCACGCCGAACTCGTGGGCTGGACGCGCCGCATCCTCGCGGTACCGCCGCGCCTCGACTGCACGGACATCGACGAGGCCGATCTGCAGATGCTCGGCCAGCTGCTGCTGGGCATGCACATGCTGTTCGCGGACAGTCCGCTCCGGGATGTCGCCACGGTCCGCGCCAGGATCCGGCGCCTGCTGCACAACACCCCGCTGAGCCCGGTCAGCAGTTTCCTCGGCGGACTCGCGGCCGAGGCCCGCACCACCGTGCAGTTCGCCCGCAAACTCAGTGCCGGGACCCGCTCGGAACACACCGAGGTCCGGGTCGCCGCGCTGATCCTGCGCGCCAATGTGCGCGAGAACAACGGCGAGGTCTGGGGCTCGATCCGGGACGGCGAGGCCGCCCTGCGGACCGGCATCGAACAGGATGTGTGGGCCACCTCCATGGTCTGCCAGCACCTGGGCAGCATGCACGGCCAATCCGCGCGCTACGCGGAATCCGTGACCTATTACCGGCGATGCGCCGCCCTGCTGCAGCAGCTACGCGCCTGGGACGAGATCGTCGAGACCCGCAGCTTCCTCGCCGTCGCGCTGACCGGACTCGGCGAAATCGATGCGGCCCGCCGCGAACTGGAAGCCGCGCTGGGTCACCTGGGCGCCGGCCTGCCGATCGACGGGCCGCCGCCCCAGCCCAACCAGCGGCTCGCGGCGGTGGCCGCGGGGATGGCGGAAATCGAACTGGTCGAAGGCGATATCGACACGGCGCTGCGCCGCTACCGGCTCGCGCTGCCGTTGCTCAACTGGCCGCAGAGCGTGAGTATCCCCGGCCCCGGGGACCTGATGCTCGGCGCCGCCGTGATCGACGCCTACACCCTGCACGGCCGGGCCGGTGAGATGTCGCAGACCGCAGCCGAATTGATCGAACTCGGCATCCAGAAGCTCAGCCAGTTCCGGGACCTTCCGCAACTCGGCGCCATCTCCTGCGCCATCGGCAGTTATCTCCTCGGCAGCGGTGGCGACCCCGGTATCGGGCTGGAACTTCTCGCCCTCGCCCCGAAAGTCTTCGGCCGCCAGGACTATCCCGTCATGCAATGGCGCCGGCACCTGGAACTGCATCTGCACACCTATGGCGACGCCCGCGTCACCGCGGCCCGCGACGCTGCCGCCCCACTCAGCCGCCGCGCCTCCGCCGAACGAATCCTGGAATTGCTGCGCGTCCTGAACAATGCCGGCTGACGGCCGGGAGTCCCAACTGCAACGGCATTCCCGCGGCTACAACGGCATGCCCGCGTCGAAGAAGTCGAGTACCTGTAGCGCGTAATCCAATTCGTCCGGCAGTTCGTCGGTGATGCTCAGCAGCGCGCCCACGCAAGCGCCCGCGAACATGCGCACCTGCCGGTCGTGCGGTTCGCGGTCGCTGCGCTGCGCGATGACCTGCGAGAGCAGATCGATATTGCGGCGCAGTTCGGTCATGGCCGCGCCCCGCAGTTCCGGTTCGGTGTACAGCAGCCGCAGGCGATCCGCCTCGAACTGCTCCTCGGGCGGCTCCAGCGCCAGCTGCTCGGCGGCCGCGCGGAAGGCGGCCGTCACCGAGAGCTCGGCCGGCTGCATGACGACCATGCGCACCAGCAGCGGATCGAGGTCGTCGTCGAGCACGACCTGCTCCTTGTTCTGGAAGTAGCGGAAGAAGGTGCGCGCGGAGACCTTCGCCGCGGCCGCGATCTGATCCACGGTGGTCTCGGCGTACCCCTGTTTGCGGAAGAGCCGGAACGCCTCGGCCCGGATCTTCCGGCGGGTGCTCGCCTTCTTCCGCTCGCGGAGTCCCTGCGTGAGTTCAGCGGCCATGCACCGATTCTGCCGGGTGCCGCGGCGCGGGTTCCGGCGCGCTCGGCCGGCGGGCGGTGACCAGGGCCGGCAGTACCGCCGCCGCGCTGATCGCGGCACTCACCCACAACATGACCTGCATACCGCTCACGAACGCGGCCCGCACCTGTTCCAGCATGACCGGATCGTGCTGCTGCTCGGCCACGGCCACACCGGCGGTCACGCTGTCGCGGATCGGGGAGCGGTCCAGCGCACCGAGATTCGCCGTATACCGGGTGGCGACGAGCGTGCCGAGAATCGCCACGCCGATGGTGCCCGCCGCCTGTCGCAAGGTCGACATGAGCGCCGAACCCGACCCGGCGCGCTCCTTGCCCAGCGCACCGATCGACAGCTTCATGGCCGTCGGCATGGCGAACCCGACCCCGGCGCCCATAATGGCCAGCCAGGCGGCCGCGTACGGATAACCGCTGCTCACGGACGTCATGGCGCCGAGTCCGAGACCGACTGCCAGCAGCCCGAATCCGATCACCAACACCCGCTGCGTGCCCAGTCGCCCGGAAACCCGGTCGACCACCCGCACCCCCGCCATCATGCCCGCGATCATCGGCAGCAATCGCAGGCCGCTACCCAGCGTGCCGACACCCAGCACCGCCTGGAAGTACTGCGGAACCGTGAAGAACATGCCGAACATGGCGAACGCGGTGATCACCGAATAGATGACGCCCCGGCGGAATTGGGTATTGCGGAACAGTTCGAGATCGATCAGCGGATGCCGGGCCGCCCGCTGCCACGCCAGGAAGGCGCCCAGCATGACCACCGCGACGGCGATGGTCGCCCACACCGCCCCGTCCCGCCAGCCTTCGCTGCCCGCTCTGATGAATCCGTAAGTGAGACTGACCAATCCGATGGCGGACAATGCGACGCCCGGGAGATCGATGGTGCGGAAGGTCTCGCTGCGCGACTCCGGCACCAGGAAACCGACCGCCGCCGCGCCGAGGACGGTCATGGGCACATTGATCCAGAACACCGAACCCCACCAGAAATGCTGCAACAGCCAGCCGCCTACGATCGGGCCCAACGGCATGCCGAGCCCGGTCGCGGTGGCGAAGACGGTGGTGGCGCGGCCGCGTGCTTCCGGCGGGAACATCACGGGAATCACCGAGAACGACAGCGCGGTCAATACCGCTGCCGCACAACCGAGTACCACGCGTGCGGCGATCAATTCGGCCGAGGAGCCGGCCGAGGCGCAGACGGCGGAGGCCGCGCCGAACAGGAGTAGCGCGCCGACCAGGAACTTGGTCCGGCCGAACCGGTCGCCGAGGGCGCCGGCCGGCAGCATCACCGCCGACAGCGCCAGGGTGTAGGCCGCCGTGAACCATTGCAGGGTCGCGGTATTCGCGTGCAGATCCTCGGCGAGGGTGGGCAATGCGACAGTGAGGACCGTCATGTCCAGGCCGACCGTGAGCATTGCCAGGGCCAGTGCGAGGAGTGCGAGGAGTGCGAGCCACTCGCGCAGCGAGGTGCTCGACGGCGTCGTGGTGTGTGAAGTCCGGGTCATGGGATTCCCCCAAGAATCGATGTCGACCTGACTTCGTCACGCTAACACAAAGTGTCAGTCCATGACACTTTTTCTGTCATGGACTGACACTTTTAAGGTTTACGCGTTGTGTATCAGTCGCTTTCGGCGCCGACGCTCTCCCGCTGATTCGTGCGCAGCAGCCGCCACGCCACGATCGCCAGCGCCACCGCGCCCGCCACCAGCAGCACCGTCGAATCCGAGACCACCGCACCGAGGCGCTGTACCGCTGCCTCCCAGCGGAATTCGGTATCGGCGTCCAGCAGGCCCGGGAGTGCCGAGGTGCCGTCGAAGATCAGGAACAGGGCGCCCAGCAGGATGAAGAAGAGCCCCGATATCAAGGAGGTGGTGTGCAGGCGGAGGCGGCCGATCGTCAGTGCGCGCCCGCGCAGCCAGCGGCGTTGGCCCAGTTGCAGGCGATCCCACAGCGAGGCCAGCACGAACAGCGGCATTGCCAGGCCGAGGGCGTACACCGCCAGCAGCAGGCCGCCCTGGATCGGAGAACCACCGACCGCGGCCACCGCCAGGATGGAACCCAGGATAGGGCCCGCGCAGAAACCGGCCAGGCCGTAGACCAGGCCCAGCAGGTAGATGGCGCCCGCCTGGTCGGGGCGGGTGTTGCGGGCCGCCGCGCGCTGCGCGAAACCGACCGAGAAACCGCGGCCGAGGATCTGCAGCACACCCAGCACGATGATGGTCCAGCCGCCGATCGCGATCAGCAGATCCCGATGGCCCACGAACAAGCGGCCCGCGAACGAACCGGCCGCGCCCAGCGGCACCAGCGTGGTGCACAGGCCCACATAGAAGATTCCGGTGCGCCGCAACAGCTTTCCCTGCGACTCGAACGAGTACGCGAAGAAACTGGGCAGCAGCAGCGCGCTGCACGGACTCAACAGCGCCAGCAGCCCGCCCAGGAAGGCGGCGAAATAGCCGACGCTACCGCTCATTTCGCGTTCTCCGCGGCGGCGCGGGCGGCGTCGATGACCGCCGAGAACTGTTCGAGAGGCTGCGCGCCCAGCACCGGGCGGCCGTTGATCAGGAAGGCCGGGGTCGACGAGACGCCGATGTTGTAGCCCTCGTCGAGATCGGCCTGCACGGCCTGCTGCGATTCGGGTGACGCCTCGTCCGCGCGGAACTTCGCGATATCCGGCACACCCGCCAGCGCGGCCAGATCGGCCAGCCGGTCCGGGGTCAGGGCGCCGGTGTTCTTCTTCTCCGGCGCGTTCTCCATCAGCGTCTTGTGGAACTCCCAGAACTTGCCCTGCCGGCCGGCGGCCCAGGACGCGCGCGCCGACTCCACCGATTCCGGGCCGAAGATCGCGAAATTGCGCCACTCGATGCGCAGCACACCCGCGTCCACATAGCGGCGCACCAGATCGGGTTCGATGGTCTTGCCGAACAAGCGGCAGTACGGGCACTGGAAATCGGAGTATTCGACCATCACCACGGGCGCGTCGGTGCGGCCCTGCGCCATGGGATCGTTCGCGTCGCGGCGGGCCAGCTTGGCCAGCCGCTCATAGGTGGGATTGGTTTCGACGGCCGCGGGCGCGGCCTTGTCGTCGGTTTTCTTGTCATTGCCGAGCATTTGGATGCCGGCGATGACCAGCAGGCCGAAGGCGGCGATAATAGCCAGCCCGGCGAGGGTCTTACGGTCCGCGGACTTCTTCTGGGCACGACTTTTGGGCATGCGTGACATGCGGGAATCTCCTGGATGATTCGGATCGGGACAGACGGGTGCCAGGACGGCACGAATGGCGGCACGGCGGTGCCGCCGATCGTCTAAATGATCAGAATCGAGGTGAGATGTGGCGCCGGCACCGTGAGCGCGGGCGCCCGCGAACGCGCCGAATGTGAAAGCCACTGCGCCGCAATCGAGCCCGGATCGACCGCCGGGGACGCGGTGATCAGCGGATCACCCACCGACCGCGGCGGGGCCGCGATCTTCCCGACCGGGTCGGCGCTGGTGCCATTGCCCTTACCGCAGAAGGGGGCCTTCTCGACCGTGGTGTGCACGACCGGCACCGACAGCGAACCCGCCGGAACGGCCTGCGCCGCGCCCCATTCCGCGACCGCGGCAATCAGCCCGATGACCACGAGGAACGCCGCCAGCAGGGTGCCCGAAGATCGCCGAAGAGACCTTCGGCGCAGCGGGGCGGGCGTGGGATTCACTGCCCCGACCATAACAGGACGCCCGCCCACCACCCGATATCCCCTGATCACGGCGAACGCCCGCCCACCGAATTCACGGTGGGCGGGCGTTCTCTGTGTTGTTGCCGCAGGCTCAGGCGCGGCGCATGTAGGCCCGCACCGCGAGCGGCGCGAAGATCGCGATCACGACCACCGACCCGATCAGCGACCAGGCCAGGTTCGAGCTGTAGACATTGCTGTTCATCAGCTCACGGGCCGAAGTGACCATGTAGTAGATCGGGTTGGCCTTGTCGATCGCCTGCAACCAGCCCGGCATGGTGGACACCGGAGCGAACGCACCCGACATGAAGGTCAGCGGGAACATGATCATCATGGACACGCCCTGCACCGCCGAGGCGCTCTTACCGGTGATGCCGACCAGCGCCCACACCCAGCTGACCGCGAAGGAACAGAACACGACCACCAGGCCCGCGACGATCACGGCGAGCACGCCGCCCGCCGGCCGGTAGCCGAGGATCAGGCCCATCGCGATGGTCAGCACCGTGGCCAGACCGTAGCGGACCATATCCGCGATCAACGCGCCCGACAACGCCGAAATGCGGGCGATGGGCAGGGATTTGAAGCGGTCGAACACACCCTTGTCCATGTCCTCGCGCATCTGCGTGCCGGTGACCACGGAGGTCAGCACCACGGTCTGCACCATGATGCCCGGGATCAGCGTGGGCAGGTAGGCGTGGATATTGCCCGCCATCGCGCCGCCGAAGATGCCGGCGAACAAGGCGGTGAACAGGATCGGCTGAATGGTGACGTCGAACAGCTGTTCCGGATTGTGCTTGATCTTGAGGATGCCACGGTAGGCCATGGTGAACGAGTTCGCCAAGGTCTGCCGGAACGGAATGTGGTTGGAAACCGCGGGAATCGGGGCCGGAGCCACGACCTGTCGTGCGGTGGGGGCGGAGATGGTCGTGGTCATGCCGCGCTCCGTTCGGAATCGGTGTCGGTCTCGTCCTCCGCGCCGTGCCCGGTGAGTGCGAAGAACACTTCGTCCAGGCTCGGCTTGGCGACATTGATCTCTTCGATCCGGATGTCGTGCTCGCGCAACCGGATCAGGATGTCGGTGGTGACGCTCGGGTCGGGCAGCGGGGCCGTGATGCGGCCCGCCTCGGGCGTGATGGTGGCCTCCACCGGCTTGCCCGAGGCGCGAGACAGGAACTCGCTCACCAGGATTCGCGCCTCTTCGATGCGGTCGCGATCGCCGAGGGTCAGCTGCAGGGCCGAAAGACCCACGGACGCCTTCAGTTCGTCCGAGGTGCCGTCGGCGATGACACGGCCGTGGTCGATGACCGCGATCCGATCGGCCAGCTGATCGGCCTCGTCCAGGTACTGCGTGGTCAGCAGGACGGTGGAACCCTCCCGCACCAGGCGGCGGATGGTCTCCCACATCTGGGCGCGGGTCCGCGGATCCAGGCCGGTGGTGGGCTCGTCGAGGAACAGCAGCGGCGGGCGCGAGATCAGGCTGGCGGCCAGATCCAGGCGCCGGCGCATACCGCCGGAGAAGTTCTCCAGCGGCTTGTTCGCCGCCTCGGTCAGGCCGAACTCCTCCAGCAGTTCGACCGCCTTGGCGCGCGAATCGCTGCGGGACAGGCCCAGCAGGCGGGAGAAGATCACCAGATTCTCGGTGGCCGTGAGCTTTTCGTCCACCGACGCGTACTGGCCCGTGACGCCGACGAGTGACCGCACCGCCGTTGGTTCGGCCACCACGTCGTGGCCGAAAATACGGGCGCTGCCGCCGTCCGGGCGCAGTAGCGTGGCGAGCATCCGGATAGTTGTGGTCTTACCGGCGCCATTGGGACCGAGGACGCCGTACACGGCGCCCCGCGGGACCGCGAGGCTCACCCCGTCCACGGCCCGCTGCGCCCCGAAGACCTTCACCAAGTCGTCTGCCTCGATGGCCAGGGCCTCAGCAGGTGTGTAAGAAGTCATGCGACAACCATGCGGGCCCGGACTTGCACCCCCCTTGCACAGCTATTGCGCGAGATCTTGCAGGCGCTCTCAGGGGGCTGTGCGGGTTTGGAGGTAGTCGCGGAGTTTGGCGCGGTCGGGTTTGCCGGGGCCGCGGAGGGGGATCTCATCGAGGATGGCTAGTTCTCGGGGGGCGGCTATGGGGTCGAGTTCGGCTACTACGTGGTCGCGGAGTTCGTCCAGGGTGGGTGGGGTGGCGCCGCGGGTGGGGACGATGGCGGCGGCGACGCGCTGGCCGAGGCGGTTGTCGGGGAGGCCGAGGACCACGCATTCGGAGACGGCGGGGTGGGAGATGAGGACTGCCTCCACGACCTGGGGGATGACCAGGAGGCCGCCGGTCATGATGGCCTCGTCGAGGCGGCCGGTGACGGTGAGGACGCCGTTGTCGAAGTGGCCCGCGTCCTCGGTGCGGAACCAGCCGGGTTCGGCGAAGGCGGGGTGGTCGGGCATATTGCGGTAGCCCTTGGCGAGGGTCGCGCCGCCGAGCATGACGCGGCCGTCCTCGATCCGCACCTCGGTGCCGGTCAGCGGCACGCCCTCGTAGACGCAGCCGCCGCAGGTCTCGCTCATGCCGTAGGTGCGGAAGACGGTGATGCCCGCCGCGCGGGCGCGTTCCAGCACCGGCTTCGGGGTGGCCGCGCCGCCGATCAGGACGGCGTCGAGTTCGGCCAGCGCCGCGGTGGCGGACGGATCGTCGAGGGCCTTGATCAGCTGGGTGGGCACCAGCGAGGTGTAGCGCCGCTCCCCGCGCATATTGGAGACCGCGTTCGCCAGCCCCTGCGGCAGGAACCCGTCCGACACATCCAGGACGCTCGGCTCGGTGCCGGACAGAATGCTGCGCAGCAACACCTGGATGCCCGCGATGTGATGCGTCGGCAACGCCAGCAACCACTGTCCCGGCCCGCCGAGCCGTTCGTGGGTGGCGTCGCCGCTGGCCCGCAGCGCGCTCGCGGAGAGCATGGCGCCCTTGGGCATTCCGGTGGTGCCGGAGGTGGTGACCACCAGCGCGACGTCGTCGTCGATCTCTTCGCCGGGGTGCAGGCTGCCGCTCAGCCGTTGCGCTTCGCGGCGGTCGGCGGTGGGGATCGGGAGCCACGCGGGGCCGTTGCCCTCCAAGGCTTCCCGCAGATGCGGCAATACGTCGCCCACCGAGGCACCGGTGGGCATGGGGAGGGTGCGGAGGGTATTGCTCACGTTCGCGATCGTGTCATCTCGTCGAGTGGAGGCGCACGGCTGGGTCGGCGCCCGGGTCGATTTCGGTCGGTCTGTCAGTCGGACGTCGGTGTCGCCAGCGGCCATCCGCCGGCTGCGAGCCGGGAGGCCACCCGAGCGATATCGTCCTCGCCGGGCTGCTCCTTGGCAACTCGGGCGATGGCCGCTTCGATGTCCTCGACCGCGATGCCGGAGGCGGCCTCGCGCTCGCGGATCAGCTCCTCCACCACGAGGTGGATCTCGTAGTCGGTGAGCCGCCGGTGCAGCACCGCGAGCAACGCCACATAGTCGGATTGCGGTATGCCCTGCGGATATCCGGCACGCAGCCAGGTCAGTACCTTCTGCAGCACGCCGGTGCGCGGCTGAGGATTCGGACTGCTCATGGACGTGCCCTCTCGATCAGGCGGCGTCATGCGCCGAAAATGTGGATTCCGAGGCGATGCGCGAGAAAGTCTTTTGCGATGTAGAGCACACCGACCACCACGATGATCATGACCAGTGCGAAGCAGAGCGTGGATACGGTCAGCGCCACGGCCCGCGCGGAACCGGTCGCGCCGTCGTCGATCTGCGCCCGGCCGCGAATGCCGATGGCGAACACGGTCGGAATGCCGGCGCCGAGGATCAAGGCGGCCAGCGTGACCCGCCACAGGTCGGACATATTGGTCAGAAACGTGTGCATCGCAGGCCCCTAACCGATTTCGTTGCCGACGGTGGCGTGTCCGCTGGGTGCGCCGGGCGTGCCGTCCGGTCCCGGGGTCCCGTCGTCCGGTCCGCCGTCGGCGTCCCATTCGTCGTTCACGTTGTGCGAGTTGACCTCTGTGCGCTTCGCCCGCAGCCACATGAAAGCCGCCATGGCGATGAGCAGCGCGAACACCACGAGCACGCCCGCGAGTCCGCCGATGCCGTCGACCAGTCCCCAGCAGATCGCGCCCGCGATCGCGGCCAGCGGCAGGGTCAGCACCCAGGCCACCGCCATCCGGCCGAGCACGCCCCAGCGCACCTCGGCGCCGGGCCGGCCGATGCCCGAACCCAGGATGGATCCGGTCACGGTGTGCGTGGTGGACAGCGGCAGGCCGAAGTGGGCCGAGGTGAGAATGATCGCGGCACTGGTGGATTCGGCGGCGAAGCCCTGCGGCGGCGCGATGTCGACCAGGCCCTTGCCCAGGGTGCGGATGATGCGCCAGCCGCCGAGGCAGGTGCCGGCGGCCATGGCGATGGCGCAGGACACGATCACCCACAGCGGCAGCGGATCGCTGGCCTTGGCAGTGCCGTGCGCGATGAGCGCCAGGAAGATGATGCCCATCGTCTTCTGCGCGTCATTGGTGCCGTGGGCCAGCGAGACCAGCGAGGCGGAACCGATCTGCCCCCACCGGAATCCGCGGTTCACGGTGCGCTCATTGGCGCCCTTGGTGATCCGATAGACCAGCCAGGAGCCGATGGAGGCGACCAGCGCGGCCACGACCGGTGCGAGCACCGCGGGGATGATGATCTTCGCCAGTACGCCTTTGCTGCCCGCACACCAGATCACGCCGTGCCAGCCGAGAGCGGCGATGGTGGCGCCGATGATCCCGCCGAACAGGGCGTGCGAGGAACTCGACGGCAAACCCAACAACCAGGTGAACAGATTCCAGAGGATGCCGCCGACGAGGCCCGCGAAGACGATGTCGAGCAGGGCCCGGCCACTCGTCTCGGAGAGGTCGACGATGCCCTCGGCGACCGTCGCGGCGACGGCGACGCTGAGGAACGCGCCCACGAGATTGAGCCCGCCGGAGAGCATTACGGCGGTACGCGGACGCAACGCACCGGTCGCGATGGAGGTGGCCATCGCATTCGCGGTGTCGTGGAAGCCATTGGTGAAGTCGAATGCCAGCGCAGTGCAGACAACGATCAGCAGAACGATCAGTTCGGCAGACACGTGGATCAGTTTGCGCTATGTCCTTTACGGGGTGTTAACCGACGCCCCGGTTCTGGATCACAGCAATCTTCGTGCTAAGCCGGAAGGTCAGCGGTCGCTCGGTCTGTTGTCGCGCCGAATCGGGTGGTCCGGCGGCACCTCCACCAGCACGATGGGCACGCCGTCCGGGTCCTTGATCCACATTTCGACCAGCCCCCATGGTTCCCGCTGCGGCGCCCGGTCGATCGGCACGCCGGCGAGCGTGAGTTCCACCGAGGCGGTCGAGCAGTTGCGCACCTGCAACCAGAGCGCGCCCGCGAACCCGGTGGGTGCCTCCGCCTCGCGGCCGTGCCCGGCCACCTCGATCAGTGCCTGTCCCGCGAAGAAGACCGTGCCGCCGGGATACTCGCGCGCAATGGCGAGACCCAGCGTGTCGCGGTAGAACTCCAGCGTCCGGCGATAATCCTGCGGCCGCAGGATCACCCGACTGCTCAGTATCTCCATATATGCAGCTTGGCAGCTCGGCGTTTGCCGCGCGCCGGACTCAGAAATACCAGGGGTAGGGCTTCCAGTCGGGTTCCCGCTTTTCGAGGAACGCGTCCCGGCCCTCGACGGCCTCATCGGTCATGTACGCCAGACGGGTGGCTTCACCCGCGAAGAGCTGCTGACCGACCAGTCCGTCATCGGTGAGGTTGAACGCGTACTTCAGCATCCGAATCGCCTGCGGCGACTTCCCGAGGATCTCACCCGACCACTCCAGGGCGACGTCCTCGAGTCGTTCGTGGTCGACGACGGCGTTGACCGCGCCCATGGCGTGCATTTCCTCGGCCGTATAGGGCCGGCCCAGGAAGAAGATCTCCCGGGCGAACTTCTGCCCCACCATCTTCGCGAGATAGGCGCTGCCGTACCCGGCGTCGAAGCTGCCCACATCGGCGTCGGTCTGCTTGAACCGCGCGTGCTCACGCGACGCGAGGGTGAGATCGCAGACCACGTGCAGCGAATGCCCGCCACCGGCGGCCCACCCGTTGACGAGGGCGATGACGACCTTCGGCATGAACCGGATGAGCCGCTGCACCTCGAGGATGTGCAACCGGCCCGCGCGGGCCGCGTCCACGGTGTCCGCGGTCTCACCGCTCGCGTACTGATACCCGTTGCGGCCGCGAATGCGCTGATCACCGCCCGAGCAGAAGGCCCAGCCGCCGTCCTTCGGGGAGGGCCCGTTGCCGGTGAGCAGCACCGCGCCCACATCGGCGCTCATCCGGGCATGATCCAGGGCGCGATACAGCTCGTCGACCGTGTGCGGCCGGAACGCATTGCGCACCTCCGGCCGATCGAAGGCGATCCGCACGGTGCCTTGTTCGATGTGCCGGTGATAGGTGATGTCGGTCAGGTTCTCGAACCCGGGTACGGGCCGCCACAGCGCTGCATTGAACGTCACCCGTCTGAACATACTGATCGCCGCTGAGCAGCAGATTGTCGGCTATCGGGAGCGCGGGGAGGCCGGGTTGCTGCCGCGGTAGGACTTTCGGTCAGTTGATACAGAGCGCGGGTGTGAATCTGAAACGCTGCCAATCGATTGCGGGTGGCTTACAGTGCTGTTGCTGCCCTGGCAGTAGCAGCGCGTCGGCATCGTGTGTGCGGGGACACGGGTGCGTATAGTTGCGTGCGCTCGTTCATCGAAAAACTATCCGGAGGAACCTGAAAGTGGTTGCAGCACTGTCTGAATCCCTGCTCGATGACGCCAAGCGTCCGGCATTCATCGCCGACGCCCAGAAGGTTCTGGATGCGGAGGTGTCGGACAAGGGCGGCGCGTCGGGCCTCGCTGTGAAGGGCGGATACGCCGCCATCAAGAAGGTCAGCCCGACGATCGTCGGCGATGCGCTGGACTCGTTCGCCCCGAAGTTCGTCTCGCAGTTGGAGCCGTACTGGGCCGAATTCCGGGCCGGTGGCTCGGGTTCGTTCTCGGATCTGCTGGTTTCGAAGCAGGACGAGGTCGCCGAGGCTCTGCTGTCGGTTACCGATGCGCGTGCGGAGGCGTCCTCGCGTCCGGCGCTGACGAAGGTCTACAACTCCCTGCGTGGCTCGGCGAAGAAGCATGTCGTCGAAGCGCTTCCGCGACTGGGTGACCTGATCCAGCAGCACGCTGGTTAATCAAATGACCGGTTCGCGGCCCGCGCGGGGCCGCGACCGGCACCAGCTCTTGCTGTCAAGTGGGCTGAATCAGCCCGCGGCCCGGCCGGCCCGCCAGTAACCGGTGAAAGTGATGTCGGCCTTCGGGATTCCGCGTTCCTGGGCCAGATGCCGGCGCAGCCCGGTGACGAAACGCTGCTCACCCGCCAGGAAGCCGTAGACGGCGGCGGCGGCCGGAATGCTCGCGGCGCGGACCGCGGCATCCGTGAGCGTGCCCGTCTCGCCGTGCGAATCCGTGCGGACGATCCAGTTCACCTGCACCCCTTCGGGTTCGCCGAGGGTTTGCGCGTCATCCGCGTGCGGGATTTCGATGAACGCCGCACCCCGCAAGTCACGCGGCGCCGACCGCAGTGCGCCCGCGATGCCCGGCAGTGCGCTCTCGTCGCCCGCCAGCAGCGCGAAATCGGTGTGCTCGGGCGCCTGATAGGTGATGCCCTCGTCCAGCAACCCGACGCGATCGCCCGGGGTGGCATTGTTGGCCCACGCGGACGCGGGGCTGTCGTCCCCGTGTGAGACGAAGTCGATGTCGATCTCGGCGGTGCTGCCGAACTGACCCGAACCGGCGGGCCGGTATTCGCGCACGGTGTAGTTGCGCACCAGCGGCCGGTGTTCCTTGCCCGTCACGAGGTATTGCGCGTACCAGCCCAGGCTGCTCGACGAGGTGGGCAGTTTCAGGCTGCCGTCCTTGCCGGGCATGAACAGCCGGAACCATTGGTCGAATCCCATTGCGGTGAAGCCGCCCAGGCCCGCGCCGCCGATGGTGACTCGCACGAAGTTGGGGCTGATCGGCTTGCTCGCGAGGACCTTCGCGGTGAGGATCTCGCGGTGTTCGGGTTTGACATACTTGGTGCGCTTCGCCATTGATTTAGGTTAGCAAACCCTAAGTATATCGGATAGGTGTGAGCAGGCCGACGCAGCGCCCGCACCCACTGTCTGAGAGGCTGGGGGTGTGAATCCTTCGACAGCACAGGCGCACGTCATCGTCGACGAGCTCGCGCGCGGGGGAGTGCGGGATGTGGTCCTGTGCCCCGGTTCGCGAAATGCCCCGCTGGCCTTCGCATTACAGGCCGCGGACGCCGCTGGAAGGCTCCGGCTGCACCTACGGGTCGACGAGCGCACGGCGGGCTTCCTCGCCATCGGGCTCATCGCCTCCAGCGGCCGCCCCGTCCCCGTCGTCATGACCTCCGGCACCGCCGTCGCCAACCTCGGCCCGGCCGTCCTGGAAGCCAATTACGCCCGGCTCCCGCTCATCGTGCTCAGCGCCAACCGGCCCTACGAAATGCTCGGCAGCGGAGCCAATCAGACCGTCGAGCAGTTCGGGCTCTTCGGTAGCCAGGTGCGCGCCGCCATCAGCCTCGGGCTGGCGGAGATCGAACCGGGCGACTCCCACTACTCGACGCAGAACAGCCTGTGGCGTTCCGCGGTCTGCCGGGTGCTGGCCGCCGCCCGCGGCACCCGCTCCGGCAATGCCGGCCCGGTGCAGTTCGACATCCCGCTGCGCGAACCGCTGGTTCCCGACCGTGCCGCCGGTGACCTGCTGCCCTCCGGCCGGGACAACGAATGCCCTTGGACCGCAACGCAGTACGCGACCCTGGACGTGCCGATCGACATCGACTTGACCCTGGACACGGTGGTCATCTCCGGGCACGGCGCGGGACATCGGCCCGAGCTCGCGGCGCTGCCGACGGTCGCCGAACCGACCGCGCCCATGCACGGCCCGGCGCTGCATCCGCTGGCGCTGCCGCTGCTGAAACCCAAGCAGGCCATCATCACCGGGCGGCCGACCCTGCACCGGCCGGTCTCCAAGATCCTCGCCGATCCGGAGGTCACCGTGTACGCGCTGACCACCGGGCCGCGCTGGCCCGATGTGTCCGGCAATGTGGTCGGCACCGGTACCCGGGCGATCACCTTCGGTGCGCCGCGGCCGGAATGGCTGGAGCTGTGCCGGGATCTGAACGAGAAGGCGTCCCGGGTGGTGCGGGCGCAGCTCGCCTGCCATCCCAAGCCGACCGGCCTGCACGTGGCGGCGGTGGTCATGGACTCCCTGCACGAGGGCGATCAGCTGCTGCTCGGCGCCTCCAACCCGGTGCGCGACGCCGCGCTGGTCTCGTATCCGCGGCGCGGCATCCGGGTGCTGTCGAATCGCGGCGTGGCCGGGATCGACGGCACGGTGTCGGCGGCGGTCGGCGCGTCGCTCGCGCATGCGGGCCGTACGGTCGCGTTCATGGGCGACCTGACCTTTCTGCACGACGCCTCCGGGCTGCTCATCGGTCCCGGTGAACCGCGGCCCGAGGACCTCACCATCGTGGTCGCCAATGACGACGGCGGCGGCATCTTCGAACTCCTGGAACAGGGCGATCCGCAGTACGCGGGCGTCTTCGAGCGCATCTTCGGCACCCCGCACGGCATGGATCTGGCCGCGCTGTGCGCCGCCTATCGCATCCCGCACCGCCAGGTGGATCCGGCGCAACTGGCCGCGGCACTGACCGAGAGCGCGCACGGCATCCGCGTGCTGGAGGTCGCCACCGAGCGGTCCAGCCTGCGGGAACTGCACGCGACCGTGCGCGACGGCATCGGCAAGTAGTGCCGCGCGGGCCGCGGGAAGTGAACACGGCCGCGGGAAGTGAAGTAGTGCAGCGGGTTCGGGGTTACTCCTCCGAACCCGGCTCGTCGTAGTCGTCCATCGGCACCGCGATGGCCTGTTCAACGAGGTCGCCTTCGGAGGCGGTCCAGCCGGAGTCTCCGGCGGGCACAGCGTCGATCTCGGTATCGGCGTCCTCGAGCTGGTCGGAATCCCGGTCCGGATACGCCGGGATGTGCTGTTCGATGTAATCGGCCTCGGGAACGGCGTCGGCAGTGCGATCGGACATCGGAGCTCCTCTTCCGCCGGGTGGGCTGGCCGTACGGTCGGGCTGTTTCGAGAATGCGCCTCGCCCGGCCCGACGGCAACCGCCGTGTTCACTCGTCCGGCAGTGGCCCGTCGTCCGCCGGGTACTCGACCAGCGCCAATACCCGCCCGGACAGGAAACGCGCGGTGCGTACCGCGGTGCCGGTCCGGGTCACTTCGCTGACTTCCACCACGCCCCGCGCAATGCGGACCTCGACCTTGCGGCCGGCCCGGGTAGCGGTCACTTCGTAATTGCGAGACCCGTCGCCGGTATCGACGACGATCTCCACTCGATCACCCTTCATCTCCCAATTCTCCTCGCCACCAGTGCTTTTCGCCGCTGATACCGGTTAACAACTCGGTGTCGACCGGCGGGTGTGCTTGCATTCCACGCCCGTGCGGGAACTCCAGCACGGGGGCGCCGGTCATGGTGGTCACCACGACCGGGCCCTTCCAGCCGCACCAGCCGCCGCATTCGCCGATGGTCTGCGACTCGATGCGGCCGTCGTCGAACTGGGCGGTGATCTGCCGGGCCCGGGCGGGGCGCCCGCAGATCGGGCAGGCGCCGAAGTAGTTGAGGATTTCCTGCACTTCGGATGCGATCACGATGCGCTTGCGGTCAGCCATCTTTCAGGAATACGCCTGCCGTGGCGGCGAGCGTGGCGGCTTCGGCTGCCGCTTTGATCACATGCTCGTCGAGCGGGTCGCCGGTATTGAGGAGGCGGTAATACAGGGGAGCGGAGACGGCGGCGAGGACGGCGCGGGGGTCGGTGCCGGAAGGGATTTCGCCGCGTGCCGTGGCGGCCGTGACGCAGGGGGACCATTCGGTCAGGCGGGTGTCGTAGAAGCGGTGCAGGGCCTCGGCGGCGGTGTCGTCGAGGGTGGCGGCGGCGATGACCGCGCGGAAGAGGCGGCCCTGGCGCGGGTCGGTCAGGGTGGCGGCGACCAGGCGGGCATTCGCCAGCAGGTCACCGCGCAGGGAGCCGGTATCGCTGTGCGGGAGTGAGGTTTCCGCCATCTCCGCGAGCAGGTCGGCGACCAGGCCGGCCGGAGCGCGCCAGCGGCGGTAGACGGTGGTCTTGCCGACCTCGGCGCGGGCGGCGACCTCGGTGAGGTCCAGGCCCGCGAAACCGTGTTCGGCGAGCAGATCGCCGGCGGCGCGCAGGACCGCCTCGCGGACGCGGGCGGTGCGGCCGCCCGGCCGGATCGAGCCGGGCGTGGTGTCCTGCGTCATAACGGGCCTCCGGTTCCATTTGTGTTGGGTCGAGTGTATCGTCGGTCGTGTTAATGAAACTGTAGTTCCGTTAGGAGTAGGTCATGGAGTACCGCAGGCTCGGCGCATCCGGTCTCATGGTTCCGGCGCTCAGCTTCGGCGCGGGCACCTTCGGCGGTCGCGGCGAACTCTTCAGCGCCTGGGGCGACACCGACGCGCAACAGGCCCGCCGCATGGTCGACATCGCCCTCGAAGCCGGCATCACCCTCTTCGACACCGCCGACGTCTACTCGGACGGCGCCTCCGAGGAAGTACTGGGCGAGGCCATCCGGGGCCGCCGCGATCGACTGCTCATCTCCACCAAATCCGCGCTGCCCACCGGGCCCGGACCCGGCGAATTCGGTTCCGGCCGGGCCCGATTGATCACCGCCGTCGAGGATTCGCTGCGCCGCCTCGGCATCGACCACATCGACCTGTACCAGCTGCACGCCTTCGACGCGGGCACCCCGGTCGAGGAAACCCTTGCCGCTCTGGACGATCTGGTCCGCGCCGGCAAGATCCGCTATATCGGCGCTTCCAACTTCGCGGGCTGGCAGCTCATGAAATCGCTCGCGGCCGCGGACCGCCACGGCTTCCCGCGCTATGTCGCGCACCAGGTCTACTACTCCCTGGTCGGCCGCGACTACGAGTGGGAACTCATGCCGCTGGGCCGCGATCAAGGAGTCGGCGCGGTGGTGTGGAGTCCGCTCGGCTGGGGCCGCCTCACCGGGAAGATCCGGCGCGGGCAACCCCTTCCGGCGGGCAGCCGGCTGCACAAGACCAGCGAGGCCGGGCCGCCGGTGGACGACGAACTCCTCTACGACATCGTGGACGTGCTCGACGAACTGGCCGCCGAAACCGGCCGCAGCGTCCCGCAACTCGCCTTGAACTGGCTGCTGTCGCGGCCCACCGTGTCCTCGGTCATCATCGGGGCCCGCAATGAGGAGCAGCTGCGGCAGAATCTCGGGGCGATCGGCTGGAGCCTGGACGCCGAACAGCTGGCGCGGCTGGACAAGGCGAGCGCCGTGACTCCGCCCTACCCGTACTACCCCTATTACCGGCTGCCGGACTTCGCCCGGCTGAATCCGCCCGCCGTGTAATCGGTTCCGCGCGTTACGGCGCCGAATACAGTCCCTGCGCCAGCACCGGCCACGAGGCCTTCAGATCGTCCTGCCAGTAGCCCCACGAATGGGTGCCGCTGTTGCGGTACACGAAGGTGGCGGGAATGTTCAGGTCGTTCAGCCGGTGCTGCAGGGTGCGGGTGGACAGGTCGATATTCGCTTCGATGAACGCGCCCACCGCCACGGTTCTCGCATTGTCCTCGGGGCGTTCGAGCCGGAACTTCCCGCCGGGTGCGTCGTAGACGCCGGGAATCCCATTGCCGGTGGAGATGAAAAGGTGTGTGCCGCGCAGCTTCTCGGCCTGCACGGTGGGATCGTTGGTCACCCACAGCGGATTGTCGTCGGCGCCCCACATATTGGTGACGGTGCCGCCGCCCCAATTGCGCACGGTGAGTTTCACCGCCTCCCGGCCGAGGGGGTCGCTGGTTTGCGTGAGCCCGCTGTAAACGGCGGCGCTGCGGTACATTCCGGGATTGCCGATGACCGCGTCCAGCACCGGTATGCCGGACATGGACAGGCCCGCGATGGCGTTCACGCCATTGGTGCCGAGGGCCGCGTCGATCAGCGGCGGGAGTTCCTTGCTCAGGTAGGTGGCCCATTTGTTGACACCGCCCATGGCCGGATCGGGTTGCAGCCAGTCGGTGTAGAAGGTGAAGGCGCCGCCGATGATCTGCACCACATTGATGTTCTTGTCCGCCAGGAAATCCAGTGCGTCGGTGCGCAATTGCCAGGAGGCGTCGTCCACGCCGCCGCCCGCGCCATTGAGCAGGTAGAGAGCGGGTTGCGGGACGGAGGTGTTCTCGGGGCGTTCGACATCCACGGCGAAGCTGCGGTGCATGGCGGCGGAATAGACGGAGAGGCGGATATTGTGGGCGTCCTCGACCAGGACGTCCTCGATATACGAACCGTCGTCCGACCGCAGGACCGGCAGTGTCACTCCGGGTGCGGAGACCGGGTCGGCGTGGGCGGGTGCGCCGCCGAATCCGAGGAGGACAGCGGTCAGCACGGCCGCCGATCGCCCGATGGTCACTGCCGGTCGTCCGCTGATCGCACAGTGCCGCCCTTCGGGTCTCAGTACACGTCGCGTACGTACCTTTTCTCCGCGACCAGCTGTTTCCGGAACGCCAGCGCGGCCTCCTCGCTCAGCTTGCCGTGAATCCGGGCGATTTTCAGCAGCGTATCGTCCACATCCTTGGCCATGCGCGAAGCGTCACCGCACACATAGAAATACGCGCCGTCCTGCAACCAGGCCCACAGTTCCGCGCCGTGCTCGATCATGCGGTGCTGCACGTAGATCCGTTCGCGCTGATCCCGGGAGAATGCCAGATCCAGCCGGGTCAGGAAGCCGGAACGGAACATGTCTTCCAGTTCGTCGCGGTAATAGAAGTTGTCCCGGGCGTTCTGGTCACCGAAGAACAGCCAATTGCGGCCCGCGTGACCGAGTGCGCGACGCTCCTGCAGGAAACCGCGGAACGGGGCGATGCCGGTACCCGGGCCTACCATGATCATGGGTGTGTTCGGGTCCGGTGGCGGCCGGAAATGCGGGGCCCGCTGCAGGAAGATCGGCACCTCGGCGCCGGCGCGATCGGCCAGGAAAGTCGAGCACACGCCGCCGCGCCGGGCCGCCGGATCCCCATACCGCACCACGCCCACCGTCAATTGCACCTCGCGCGGGCTGACCAGCGGACTCGACGAAATCGAATACTGCCGCGGCTGCAGCTTCTTCAACGCGCCCTGCCATTCGACCAGATCGGCCCGCACCGGGAAATCCCGCAGCACGTCCACCGCCTGCCGGTCCCACAGGTAGCTGTCCAGCTCGTTCCGATTGTCCCGCCGCAGTAATTTGGCGAGCCGCTGATTCGTATTCCGTTCCGCCGCAAAGGCCAGCAGGTCCCCGCTCACCTTGGTGATGTCGTACTGCGTCCGGAGGGCCTCCGCGAGCGTGAACTCCCGCCCGTCGACCTCGACGATCCGGCTTCCCTCCAGCCCCGTGACCGCGAGCCACTCCGTCACCAGCGCATCACAATTCGCGGGCCGGATCCCCAGCGAATCCCCCACCTCGTACACGGCCGCGCTACCACTCAGATCGAACCCGAACTGCCGCACCTCTTTCCCGGTCCCCGCCCGCGACAGCAATTCATTGCGCACCAGCGTCGCCGGCAACGGCGCATGCCGCGTGAAAGGAACCGCCCCGGGCCGCCCGATCACCGGCGCCAGCGTGGCCACCGACATCCGCGCGTCCGCCCTGCCCGCGGCCCAGGCACCGCCGATCGAGGTGATCGAACCGGCGCCCGCCACGGATGCCCCACCGGCGGTGGGCCACCCGCCGACGTTCGGCGAGCCCGCTGCGGTGTTCCCGCCGTGGCTCGGCGAGTGCGCTTGGTCTTCGGCCAGGGCCGTGACGATGTCGACGGCCCACCGGTCGGAGAGGTCATCGTGGTCGGGTTCGCTGTCGACGCGGGGGAGGAGGCGAGTGGCCCCGCGGGCAGCGAGCAGTTCGTCGAGTTTGCGGCCGTGGCCACAGAAGTCGTCGTATGAGGAGTCACCGAGAGCGAAGACCGCATAGCGCACGCCGGAGAGTCGAATCTCGCTACCGGACAGCCGTTCCCAGAAGTCCGCGCCATTATCGGGCGGCCCACCGTCCCCGAACGTGCTCGTGATGATCAGCACATCCCCGTGCAGATCCGCCAGCTCGGCGGCATCCATCTCCAGCAGCCGTGGCGCACACCCGGATTCGGTCAACCGGGCCACCATCTCCGCGGCCAATTCCTCGGCCGTCCCCGTCTGCGAGGCCCACAGCAGGGTCAGCGTCCGAGCGGCGGAGCCACTACCGCCATCGGCCGCCGGAAACCCGTTGCCGTTGGCAGGAGATCCATTGCCTGAGGTGCCGGTGGCAAGGGTCCCTGCGCCTGGAGTGCCGGCCGGTGCTGTGCTCGGCCCGGGTATACCCGGGCCGGGCATACCGAGCGCCGCGGCAGCTGACCCGGATGCGGCACTGCGTGAGTACATTCCGGCCAGCAAGCCGTCGATCCATACCCGGCTGCGAGGTGAGATGGGTGCGGAGTCCGGCAAGACCGGGACCGCGGTAATCGGCAGGGCTTGCAGGGCCGACAGGTATCCGCCGAGGTAGATCCGTTCGATCTCGCTCAGCATCGGGGTAGCAGTCGTCTCCAGGCCGAGCATGGCCGCCAGCGGATGCTGTCCGGCGGCAGGCGGATTCGCCGCGCCATACGAACCGGCCGCGTCGTTCGAACCGACCGGGAATTGCGGGCCGGCCGTGCCGGATAGGTCGGCCGGGCCGTGCGCTCCGGCTGGGAGCGACGCGCCGCTCGCGCCCGGGATCGCTTGTGGCTGGGCCGGGTGCGACCCGCGCGGGAGGGCGTCTGCCGTGAAGGTGTCCGCGGCGGGCAGGGTGTCGTGGGTGGGGTTCACGGCGGCCACCTTTCGCAGTCGTACGGCGCAGACCTTGAACTCCGGCTGCAGTGAGTCGGGATCCACGGCGTCGTTGGTGACGGCGTTGATGGTCAGGTATTCGCCCTGTTCGTCGTTCCAGTGGAAGGGGGCGAAGCAGTTGCCGGGGAGGACGCGGTCGCTGACGACCGCGGGGAGGACGGCGCGGCCGCGGCGGGAGGCGATCTCGATCTGATCGCCCGCGACGATGTCGAGTCGGGTCGCGTCGTCGGGGTGGATTTCGACGAACGGCCGCCCGTTGAGTTTGTTCAGCCGGGCGATCTTGCCGGTCTTGGTCATGGTGTGCCACTGATGTTGCAGGCGACCGGTATTGAGGACGAACGGGTGATCCTCGTCCGGCATCTCGGCGGGCAGCAGGTGCGGGCGCGGCAGGAAGACGGCGCGCCGGCTCGGAGTGGCGAAGGCGAGGCGCGGGGTGTGGCCGTCGGCGTCGGTGAACAGGTCCTGGCTGACGCCGTCGTTGAGGTAGCGGATCGGGTTACGCCGCACGGCCGGATCGGGGCACGGCCACTGTGCGGGGCCTTCGCGCAGCATGTCGTAGTCGATGCCGCGGAGGTCGTAGCCGGTCTTGGGGTTGGCGAAGCCGCGGATCTCGTCGAAGATCTCGGCGCTGGAGGCGTAGTCGAAGCCGGGGAACCCCATGGCGGTCGCCACCTGGGAGATCAGCTGCCAGTCCGGTCGCGCGTCCCCGACCGGCGGCAGCGATTGCCGCATCAGGGTCAGGGTGCGTTCCGAACTCACCATGACGCCGTCCGCCTCCGCCCACAGGGTGGCGGGCAGCAGCAGGTCGGCGTACGCGTTGGTGGCATTGTCGGTGTACACGTCCTGCGCGATCACCAGTTCGGCGGCTTCCAGCCCGGCGATGACGTTCTTCCGATTGGCCATGGAGGCAACGGGATTGGAGCAGATGATCCAGCAGGCCTTGATCGCGCCGTCGGCGAGCCCGCGCCACATGTCGACCGTGCCGGGCCCGCCCTTACTGCGCAGACTGCCCGGTTCCAGCCCCCACGCGGTCTCCACGAACGCACGATCCGCGGGCGCCAGCACGCTGCGCTGCCCCGGCAGTCCCGGTCCCATGTAGCCCATTTCGCGTCCGCCCATGGCGTTCGGCTGCCCGGTGAGCGAGAAGGGCCCGCTGCCGGTGCGGCAGAGCGCGCCGGTCGCGAGGTGCAGGTTGCAGAGGGCGTTGGTGGTCCAGGTGCCGTGCGTGGACTGGTTGACGCCCATGGTCCACAGCGACATCCATTCGCCCGCCGCGCCGATCATGGCGGCGGCGGTGCGGATATCGGCTTCGGCGAGTCCGGTGATGGCGGCGACCAGGTCGGGCGGGTACTGGGCGAGGAATTCCGGCATGCCGTCCCAGCCCTCGGTGTGCTCGGCGATGAACTGCTCGTCGATGTCGCCGTTTTCGACCAGCAGGTGCAGGATCCCGTTCAGCAGTGCCAGATCCGTGCCGGGTTTGAGCTGCAGGAACAGGTCGGCCTTGGCGGCGGTGTCGGTGCGCCGCGGATCCACCACGATGAGTTTCGCGCCCGCCTTGAGCCGATCGGCCATGCGCAGGAACAGGATCGGATGGCAGTCGGCCATGTTCGCGCCGATGACGAAGAACAGGTCGGCGTGGTCGAGATCGTCGTACGATCCGGGCGGTCCGTCCGCGCCGAGCGACTGCTTGTAGCCGGTGGCGGCGCTGGCCATGCAGAGCCGCGAATTGGCTTCCATGTGCACGGTCCGGATGTGGCCCTTGGCCAATTTCGTTGCCACGTACTGGGCTTCGATGGACATCTGACCGGATACGTAGAGCGACACGGCATCCGGGCCGTGTTCGTCCAGGATGGCGCGTAGTCGTTCGGCGGCCGCACGAACGGCTTCGTCGACGGGGACCGGTACCGGCGGCTGCCCGCGCTCGGGTCGCCGGTACGCGGATTCCATGCGGCCCGGGGGCCGCATGAGGTCGGCGTGCGTGGCGCCCTTGGTGCACAGTCGCCCGCCGTTGACCGGATGTTCCTTGTCGCCGGCCAATTTGGCGATGATGGGCAGGCCGAGCTCGCCGGTTCTGGTCTGCACGGTGATTCCGCAGCCCACCCCGCAGTACGAGCACACGGTCCGGGTGCTGTTCGAGGCGGGGGAATCGGGCATGGTTCCGATCTTCGTCACCCCCGGTTGCGCCGGATTTACCGAACGTTATCGCGAGGTGACATTCAGCCTCACTTTTGGTTTCCGCGACGGTGAGGAAGGCCCGGTCATGGGCCGATCACATGTTAGCCGAGCTTGTAGCCCCGGTGCAGCGCGACGATTCCGCCGGTGAGATTGCGCCATTTCACCGCTGACCAGCCCGCATCGGCGATGCGCAGGGCCAGCTGCGGCTGCGTCGGCCAGGCCCGGATGGACTCGGCCAGGTAGACGTAGGCGTCCGGATTCGAGCTGACCCGTTCCGCCACCCAGGGCAGCGCCTTCATCAGGTATTCCATGTACACCGTGCGGAAGGGCGTGAGGGTCGGCGTCGAGAACTCCGCCACCACCAGCCGGCCGCCGGGCTTGGTGACGCGCAGCATCTCGCGCAGCGCCAGATCCGGATCGGACACATTGCGCAGGCCGTACGAGATGGTCACGGCATCGAACGAGTCGTCGGCGAACGGCAGAGCCATGGCATCACCGGCGACCATCGGCACATTGCGGAAGCGGCCGGCGGAGAGCATGCCCTGCGAGAAGTCCGCGGCCACACACCAAGCACCCGACTTGGCGAGCTCTACGGTCGAAACCCCGGTCCCCGCGGCCAGATCCAGGACCCGCTCGCCGGGACGCAAGGCCAGCGCCTTCCGCGTCACACGCCGCCAGTAATAGTCCTGCCCCCCGGAGAGCACGGTGTTCGTGATGTCGTATCGCTTCGCGACCCCATCGAACATGGACGCAACCTCATGAGGTTGCTTGTCCAGCGAGGCCCGAACCAATTCCCGCTGCTCATTTTTCGCCACGGTGCTCATTTTGCCCTGCGCTTCGCTCCGGGCGGGTTCGCGGCCCCGAAGTCTCGATTCTTCCCTCCCTCCGCTCCTCCGCTTCGCTCCCCCGCTCCACTCAGTCCAGAATCGAGCCGGCCGCGAACCTTGAGGGCTCGGAGCCACCGCGCGGGTGGCCTCGCACCCAGCAGCCAGAGCGCGGGCAATGCCAGCAACCACGCCACGACAATTACCGACAGCGCCGGGATGATGGCGACACGCGCATCGCGACCCGCCACCCGGACCAGATCGGGATCGCTGCGCCGGTATTCGACATTGATGCGTTCGCCGACCGTCAGCTTGGTCGGGTACAGCACACCGGTTTTCGGATTGTGCGTCTCACCGTCCGGCGTGACGAAGATGACCGCGGACCGCAGGCGGCCCGCCGACAGCACTTCCGCGCTGGTCACGCCCTCGTCGGAGGAGATCAGATGGTCATCGCGCCAGGCGGCCAGCACCAGCAGCACCGCGAGCACGCTCACCGCCAGCGCGGCGACGATCACCGAGATCCGGGCACGCCGCAGCCGTACGGCCCGTCGGTGCGCGGGATCCTCGGCCGGCTGCACGATGCTGGCAGACTGGCTAGTTTCCGACACTTCACCAGGCTATTCCACGACTCGGCTACCGTTGCCGCCATGTCCCGTAAATTCAGCTTCACCGTGCAGTACAGCGTCCCGGTAGAAGAGCTTCACCGGGCACTCACCACCGACGAGATGTGGCAGGCGCGCTTCGAAGGAGCCTCCACGGCAACGCTGGAACTTTCCCACCCGGACGGGCCCGGCACCATCAGCATTCATATGACCGAAAAAGCTCCCGAAGACCAGATTCCCGGCATCGTCAAGAAGGTGCTCAAGAGCGAACTCCAGCTGGAGCGCACCGACACCTGGGGCCCGCTCGACGGCGACACCGCCAAGGGCAGCTTCCACGGCAAGTCCGGCGGCATCACCACCGAAATGCAGGGCACCTTCGAATTGCGGCCCGCCGCCGAGGGTTCCGAACTCGAGGCCACCGGCACCGTGGACGTGAAGGTCCCGCTGGTCGGCGGCGCCATCGAACCGCTGGTCGAGAACCTGCTCAAGAAGGTCATGAACAGCGAGCGCAAGTCCGTCGAAAACTGGTTCGCCGCACAGAACGCGTAGCACCGGTCCGTGGGCCCGGGGCGAGAACCCCGGGCCCACGCGGGCGGAACCGGACTGCCGCCGCACCCGAATCGGGCGCCCGGCCCGATCAGCTACTGCGGGCCGAAATCGCCGCCCTCGTAAGGCCGCTGCTCCACCAGCACCAGCCAGTTGCCGGAGTTGTCGCGCAGGATCGCCTCCACGCCGTACGGGCGCTCCGACGGCGGCTGCACGAAATCCACGCCCTTCGCGGTGAGTTCCTCGTAGGCCTTGTGGCAGTCGTCGGTGCTCAACCCCAGCGCACCGTGCGTGCCATTGGCCATGGAACGCCGGATGGCCTCGGACAGGGCCTCGTCCAGCGGGGGACCGGGGACCATGAGGGTCACCTCCAGCTCCGGATGATCCGGGTGCGCCACGGTCACCCAGCGGAAGCCGTTGTCGCCCATGGTCACATCGGTGGATTCGACGAAGCCGAGCTTGTCGACGTACCACTCCTTGGCGGCGGTCTGATCGGTCACGTACACGGTTACCAGCGAGACATTCTTGATGATCGGCATGGCTCGAGGCTATGAGCCCGCACCGCCCTGATGCTTCTCCGAAATTGCTGTGTCGCATTTGCCGTGCCACGGCTGTGTCGCATTTGCCGTGCCACGGCTGTGTCGCATTTGCCGTGCCACGGCTGTGTCGAAGATTGCCTTGACCGATCCGGCCGTGAGTGTGACGTAACCCGCACGAAACGGCTCGGAAAGCCGAGATCAACAATCACCCACCAGTCTCGACTGCAGCAAACAGCTCGCGAAGCCGGATCGAGGAGTTTTGGTGGTCGAAGTGGATACCCGCGCGGCGAATACCGTCGCCGCGACCAAGGAGACGCTGGAGGACTACACCCTCCGGTTCGCCCCGCGCAGTTACCGCAAATGGAGCCCCGCCGTGGTCGGCGTCTCCGCCCTGGGCGGCATCGCCTACCTCGCCGACTTCTCCATCGGCGCGAACATCGGCGTCGCCAACGGCACCGGCAACGCGCTGCTCGGCATCGGCATCTTCGCCATCGTGGTGATGCTCACCGGTTTCCCGCTGGCCTACTACGCCGCGCGCTACAACATCGACCTCGACCTGATCACCCGCGGCAGCGGATTCGGTTACTACGGGTCGGTCATCACCAATATCGTGTTCGCCTCGTTCACCTTCATCTTCTTCGCGCTCGAGGGCTCGATCATGGCGCAGGGCCTGAAACTCGGCCTGCACGTGCCACTTCCGATCGGCTACCTGGTGTCCACGCTGATGATCTTCCCGCTGGTCATCTACGGCATGAACACCCTGGCGAAACTGCAGGTGTGGACCACCCCGCTGTGGCTCGTGCTGATGGTGCTGCCGTTCGCGTTCCTGCTGGTGCGGCACCCGGATTCGGTGAGCTCCTTCCTCGCCTACGGCGGCAAGGACGGTCAGGGCGTGAGCCTGGCCGGCGCGCTGCTCGCGGCCGGCGTCTGTCTCTCGCTCATCGCGCAGATCGCCGAACAGATCGACTACCTGCGTTTCATGCCGCCGAAAACCCCCGAGAACAAGCGCAAGTGGTGGGGCTGGATGCTGCTGGCCGGACCCGGCTGGGTGCTGTTCGGCGCCATCAAGCAGGTCGTCGGCCTGTTCCTCGCCGTCTACCTGATCGCGAATCTGCCCGGCGCCCAGGACATCGCGAACCAGCCCGTGCACCAGTTCCTCGAGATCTACCGCGACATGATGCCGTCCTGGCTGGCCATGACCCTCGCCGTGGCGCTGGTCGTCATCAGCCAGATCAAAATCAATGTGACCAACGCGTATTCGGGATCGCTGGCGTGGACCAACTCCTTCACCCGCGTCACCAAGACCTACCCGGGCCGGCTGGTGTTCCTGGCGCTGAATCTGGTCATCGCGTTGATCCTGATGGAAGCCAATATGTTCGACTTCCTGAACAATATTCTCGGCTTCTACGCCAACTGCGGCATCGCCTGGATCGTCACCGTCGCCACGGATATCGCGATCAACAAGTACGTGCTGAAGATCTCGCCCAAGCAGCCGGAATTCCGGCGCGGCATGCTCTACGACTTCAACCCGGTCGGACTGGTCGGCTTCGGGCTGTCGGCGCTGCTGTCGATCATGACGTTCTTCGGGCTCTTCGGTGACACGCTGAAGCCGTATTCGCCGATCGTCGCCGTGGTGGTGTCGTTCGTCGCGACCCCGCTGACCGCCGTGCTCACCAAGGGCAAGTACTACCTGCGCCGCGACCACGACGGCATCGACCTGCCCATGTTCGACGAGCACGGCAATCCGTCGGGGGAGACGCTGACCTGCGCGGTCACCGGACTCGACTTCGAACGGCCCGACATGATCGCCTCCCCGGTCCCCGGGCCGGAAGGCGAAATCCAGTACATCTCGTCACTGGCGCTCTCGACCGACAAGAGCGGCCTGCACGTGCTGCCGCCGAAATAATCGTTACAGCAACGGTTTCCGATCCGAGAGACCGTGCATGAAAACGTAGCAACCAGGAATATGGGGCGCGCCCTCGGAGACGAATTTCGCTTGATACTCCGAGGGCGACATCCCCACCAGTTCGGTGAATTTGCGGCTGAACGAACCCAGGCTGCTGTAACCGACCAGCATGCAGGTCTCGGTCACCGTGATATTGGTGGCGCGCAACAGATCCTGTGCGCGTTCGATGCGCCGCTCGGCCAGATATACAGCCGGAGTCTTCCCGTAGGTCGCGGCGAAGCAGCGCAGGAAGTGATACTTCGACACTCCCGCCGCGGCGGCCAGACTGTCCAGGTCAAGGGGTTCCGCGTAATGACGATCGGCCAGATCCCGAGCCCGCCGCAGGTGAGGCAACAGGTCTTCGGGAACCGGCCGGTTGGTCACAGCCGCTGGGAGGGGGAGGCTGCGAAGGGCTGAAGTTTGTCGAAACGCATGGACGCGCGGCCCGCGCCCCGCCACAGTTTGGCGGTCAGATCCAGGTCCTCGTCCGTGACCAGATTGCCCATGACGCGAACCGCGGTGCGCTGCAGCAGCTTCGAACGCATCACCGGAGGGCCGCCCAGCGGCACCGCGCGCGGATGCGTGGCCAGCGCCGCCAGCCGCCGCGCCACCGAATAGGTGCGGCCGTAGCGGGCGCGCAGCATATCCGGCCAGATGCGGGTCAGGTCCGGTTCGTCGAGGATGCCGGCCAGCATGTGCCCGCCCTCCAAGCCGTAGTCGATGCCCTCGCCGTTCAGCGGGTTCACGCAGCCCGCCGCATCGCCGACCAGGGCCCAGTTGCGCCCGGCCACATTCGACACCGCACCGCCCATGGGCAGCAGCGCCGACGCCACCGCCCGCGCCTCACCCTCGAAACCCCACTCCTGGCGGCGCTCCGAGACATAGTGCTGCAGCAGCGGTTTCAGGGCGATGTGCGAGGGCCGCTGCTCGGTGGCCAGTGAACCCACACCGATGTTCACCTCGCCATTGCCGAGCGGGAACACCCAGCCGTAACCCGGCACCAATTCGCCTGCGGCATCCCGCAATTCGAGGTGTGAGGTGATCCACTGATCATCCGAGCGGTCCGACTTGATGTAGGCGCGCGCCGCGGTCCCGTACGCGTACTGCCGATGCCAGGTGCGGCCCAGCAGTTTCCCGACCGGCGACCGCACCCCGTCCGCCACGATCAGCGTATTGCAGGACACCGCGCGCAGCCCGGACTCGGTCTTGATGCTGACCCCGGTGACCCGGCCGCCGTCCCGCGCGACCTCCACCACCTTGGCGCCCTCCACCATGTGCGCCCCCGATTTCACCGCGGTCTCCCGCAGCTTGTCGTCGAGTTCGGTACGCGGCACGGCACTTCCGTACGCCGGGAACGACCCGTCCGGCCAGGGCAGCAGCGCCTCCCGCCCGAACCCGGCCATCCGCAGCCCCTTGTTCACCGTGTGCAGCCGCACCCAATCCCCGAGCCCGAGATGCTCGAGCTCCGCCGTCGCGCGCGGCGTGAGCCCATCCCCGCAAGTCTTATCGCGCGGAAACACAGCGGAGTCCGTCAGCAGCACATCCCGCCCGGCACGCGCGGCCCAAGCAGCGGCCGCCGACCCGGCCGGCCCGGCCCCCACGACCAGCACGTCAGCGTGCGCGGGCAACACTGTGTTTGATTTGCCTCCGCTTCGCTCCGGCGGGTTCGCGGCGCTGTAAGTCTCGTTCTTCCCTCCCTCCGCTCCTCCGCTGCGCTCCCCCGCTCCACTCAGTCCAGAACGAGCGCTCCACCTCCCTGCGCTTGCGCCACGAACTTGCCTGTGCTGCGAACTCAGGTCGCCATCCGGAGAGCTCATGGCTTCAATACTTGCAGCACATCACGATCGGTGTCGACGCGGATCACCTCACGCCTCGTCCCGAGAGTTGGGCCACCCACACAGTGGGGAATCGAACACGCCACTGTTCTCTGCGTCGCACTACGGTGGTGTGCATAGGGGGTGAGTGCCCCACACGCTAGGTTCTTTGCGTGGGGTCGGACGCGGCACTGGGAGATGGAATGAGCGCATCGGCTGTGAGCGATGAGAGCACCGTGGTTGCGGGGGTCGATCTTGGCGACCCCGATCTCGCCGCCACCGTGCGTAAAGGCCTGGTCGAAGTCGAAGACCTGCTGATCACCGAACTGTCCGACGGCGAGGAATTCCTCCAGGAAGCGGCCCTGCATCTCGCCAAGGCCGGCGGCAAGCGGTTCCGCCCGCTGTTCACCATCCTCACCGGCCAGCTCGGTCCCGACCCGACCAGCCCCGACCTGATCACCGCGGGCACCGTCGTCGAACTCGTGCACCTGGCCACCCTCTACCACGACGACGTCATGGACGAGGCCTCGCTGCGCCGCGGCGCCCCCAGCGTGAATTCGCGCTGGGGCAACAGTGTCGCCATCCTCGCCGGCGACTACCTGTTCGCGCACGCCTCCCGCCTGGTCTCCACCCTCGGCCCGGACGCGGTGCGCATCATCGCCGAGACCTTCGCCGAACTGGTCACCGGCCAGATGCGGGAGACCATCGGCGCCAAGCAATCCCAGGATCCGGTCGAGCACTACCTGCGCGTGGTGTGGGAGAAGACGGGTTCGCTGATCGCCGCCTCGGGCCGTTTCGGCGGCACCTTCTCCGGCGCGAGCCTCGACCATGTGGAACGCCTGGCCCGGCTCGGCGACGCGGTCGGCACCGCCTTCCAGATCTCCGACGACATCATCGACATCTCCTCGGTGTCCGAACAGTCCGGCAAGACCCCCGGCACCGACCTGCGCGAGGGCGTGCACACCCTGCCCGTCCTGTACGCGCTGCGTGACGAGGGCTCCGAGGGCGACCGCCTGCGCAAGCTGCTGGCCCACCCGCTGCAGACCGACGCCGAGGTGGAAGAGGCCCTGGACCTGCTGTCCCGCTCCCGCGGCATGGTGCTGGCCAAGGAGAAACTGCACGGCTACGCGGACATCGCGCACGCCGAACTGTCGGCCCTGCCCGGCGGCCCCGCCAATGAGGCCCTGGAACAGCTGGTCCGCTACACCATCGAACGCGTCGGGTAGAGATCCGCGGGAACTCCCGGCCGCATGTCTATCGTTGACCTGGTGTAACACCCTCAAGGAAACACCTTCGAGGTTCGCGGCCCGTCTCGTTCTGGACTGAGCGGAGCGGGGGAGCGAAGCGGAGGAGCGGAGGGAGGGAAGAACGAGACCTCCAGGGCCGCGAACCCGCCCGGAGCGGAGCGGAGGGCAGTATGCACAGCTATGCGAACGGGTTCAAGACGTTCGGGTTGCTGGTCGGCATGTCGGCGTTGATCGTGTTCGCGGGTGCGCTGTTCCGCAATCCCACGATCCTGATCCTGTCGATCGTGCTGGCCGTCGGCATGAACGCCTACGCCTACTTCAACAGCGACAAACTGGCCTTGAAGGCCATGCACGCGCAACCGGTGAGCGAGCTGGAAGCCCCGGTCATGTACCGCATCGTGCGCGAGTTGGCCACGGCCGCACGCCAACCCATGCCGCGGCTCTACATCAGCCCCACCAATGCGCCGAATGCGTTTGCCACCGGCCGCAATCCGCGCAATGCCGCGGTCTGCTGCACCTCCGGCATCCTGCAGATCCTGGACGAGCGGGAACTGCGCGCGGTACTGGGGCACGAACTGTCGCACGTCTACAACCGCGACATCCTGATCTCCTCGGTCGCGGGTGCGCTGGCGTCGGTCATCTCCGGTCTCGCCAACCTGGCCTTCTTCGCGGGCGCCTTCGGCGGCGGCAACCGCAATGGCGAGGGCCCGAATATCATTGGGATTCTGCTGGTTTCGCTGCTGGGGCCGATCGCGGCGACGCTCATCAAACTGGCCGTCTCCCGCTCCCGGGAGTATCAGGCCGACCAGGATGGCGCGGAACTCACCGGTGACCCCCTGGCGCTCGCCTCGGCCCTGCGCAAACTGGAACGCGGCACCCAGGCCGCTCCACTGCCCCCCGAGCCGCAGCTGACGGCTCAGTCGCATCTCATGATCGCCAACCCGTTCCGCAACGGTGATCGGATGGCGCGCTGGTTCTCCACCCATCCCCCGATGGCGGATCGCATTGCCCGCCTCGAGGAAATGGCCGGTGGGAGCCGTAAGTAACTAGCGGTAGTTGACGAACTGGAGGGCGATCTCGAAGTCGGCGCCCTTCAGCAGGGAGATGACCGCCTGCAGATCATCGCGGCTCTTGCTGGAAACCCGCAGCTCCTCGCCCTGGATCTGCGCCTTGACCGACTTCGGGCCCTCGTCGCGGATCTTCTTGGAGATCTTCTTCGCATTCTCCGAAGTGATGCCCTGCACCAGGGTCCCTGTGATCTTGTACACCTTGCCGGAGGCCTGCGGATCGCCGGCGTCGAACGCCTTCAGCGAGATGTCGCGGCGAATCAGCTTCTCCTTGAACACCTCCAGCGCCGCCTTCACGCGCTCCTCGGCATTGGCGGTGAGGATGATCTTCTCCTCGCCCGACCATTCGATGCTGGCGTCGGTGCCGCGGAAGTCATAGCGCTGGCTCAGTTCCTTCGAGGCCTGGTGCAGCGCATTGTCCACCTCCTGGCGATCGATCTTGCTGACGACATCGAACGACGAATCGGCCACGCTCATGCTCCTGTCCGAGATCGGAAAGTAGGGGGGTTCGAACGCCGACGCTAGCTCGTCCGGCATGGCCTTGGCCAGCTGGTTTGCATTGCGGGCGGGGGTTCGATGTATTCTCGTCACCGCGCCGCAAGGCGTCCCACGGCAGATTGCCCGAGCGGCCAATGGGAGCGGACTGTAAATCCGTCGGCGAAAGCCTACGTAGGTTCGAATCCTACATCTGCCACCGAGAACCCCCTGGAGATCATCTTCGGGGGGTTCTTGCATTTTCAGGTGCCGATCGCGTCCCGAACCGGTCGGTCAACGCCGAAAAATGACTCTGACCAGCCGGTTTGGAGACCGGGTCGGATGTTGTGTAATCTCGTTCAAGTCGTCAGCGCCCCGGCGAAGTTCCGGAGCGAAGTAGACGTGCCCCCTTAGCTCAGTCGGCAGAGCGTTTCCATGGTAAGGAAAAGGTCAACGGTTCGATTCCGTTAGGGGGCTCGCCGGATTGCCGGTGGTGACCGACTCGGCTTCTCGTGCAGGACCCGGGACATCCCCGCCGTCAGCCCGCACATGATGGCGGTGTAGCTCAGTCGGTAGAGCAAACGACTCATAATCGTTGTGTCGCCGGTTCAAGTCCGGCCATCGCTACATATCTGATATTCCAATCAGGCTGTCCGGAAGGGAAGGCAATCGTGGCCGCGAAGTCCACTGATATCCGGCCAAAGATCACCTTGGCCTGCGAGCAGTGCAAGCACCGTAACTACATCACCAAGAAGAACCGGCGTAACGACCCGGACCGCCTCGAGCTGAAGAAATTCTGCCCGAACTGCGGTACCCACCGGGCGCACCGCGAGTCTCGCTAAAACAACCCCGCGCGATCTACCGCGTGGAAGAAGTGCCGGATCGGCAAGCTGCTTCGTCCCCCATACAAGGGGACAGTGGCCCCGATTCGGCACTTGGTGTATATAGCGGTGGTTCAGCGCTCCGCCCGATCCCCTCCGGGATCAGATAAGGGACTTCCTCCGTGACGATCAACACCGAGACCGATCAGGTCGACACAAGCGAGGGCTTCGACCCCGCTGCACACGCCGCCGCCATGGTCGGCCATCACTACCGCGTCGACGACTATTACGAGGTCGGCCGCGAGAAGGTGCGTGAGTACGCCCGCGCCGTGCAGGACTACCACCCCGTTCACTGGGACGAGGACACCGCGCGTGCCTACGGCCACGAGGGACTGGTTGCCCCGCTCACTTTCATCTCCCTGGTCGGAATTCTGGCCCAGCGCAAGCTCTTCGAGCAGATGATCACCGGCTACGACCTGAGCCAGATCATGCAGACCGACCAGATCCTGGAATTCCACCGGCCCATCAAGGCCGGCGACCAGCTCTCCTGCATCGTCTACCTGCACTCCTTCCGGCAGGCCTTCGGCGGCGACATCATCGTCACCAAGAACGACGTGGTGGCGCAGAACGACGAGCTCGTCCTCACCACCTACACCACCCTCATCGGCCGCAGCGGCGGTGACATCGACCCCAATATCGGTGACGCCGTACGCAATGTGCTCATGCACGGCATCGGCCCGGACGAGCGCCCCGAAGACCAGCCCGGCAGCATCGAGGTCCCCCCGGCGCCGCCCGCCGTCGAGGTCGCGGCCACCGGCAAGGTCGTGGCCAGCCCGCGCGCCGCGCTCCGCTTCGAGGACATCGCCGCCGGCGACGAACTGCCCCCGCGTCTCGTCAGCCTCACCCGCGGCGATCTGGTGAACTACGCCGGCGTCTCCGGTGACGCCAACCCGATCCACTGGAGCGACGATGTCGTGAAGCTGGTCGGCCTGGAAAACGTTGTGGCACACGGCATGCTGACCATGGGCCTGGGTGGCGGCTTCGTCACCTCCTGGCTCGGCGACCCGGGCGCGGTGAAGGAATACAACGTCCGCTTCACCAGCCCCGTCTACGTGCCCGCGGAACGCCCCGCCGAGATCGAGTACACCGGCAAGGTGAAGTCCGTCGACCCGGAGACCCGCACCGCCGTGATCGCCATCGTGGCGAAGTCGGAGGGCCGCAAGATCTTCGGCCGCGCCACCGCGACAGTCCAGCTGGGCTGACGCCGCACCGGCGCACACACCCCGTATCCCGCTACCGCGCGGCGACGCCCCGATTGGCGATCGCCGCGCGCGGTAACGTAGACTCGGCAATCTGGGGTCACCAGCCAATGCGCGCTGCTCCGAGGAGCGGCGCGTATGTTGTGTGAAAACCCGTGTACAACTGAATAGAACAGTGGCTGGATTCCATACAGTGTCCAGCCGAAGGGGCGTAGCTCAACTGGCAGAGCAGCGGTCTCCAAAACCGCAGGTTGCAGGTTCAAGTCCTGTCGCCCCTGCCCTGGATGCCTACGAAGAGAGGATCGACGTGAGCGACGAGCGGGACACTCGCCACGAAGATGGCGATGACACCGCCGCAGTGGCTCGGCCGAGCGGCAAACGGTCCGCGCGGCGTTCACGCGCCGCGTCGTCCAGCGCCGTCGCGACGATCGAACGACCCTCTGCGTCGGACAAGGCAACCACCAAGTCCGGCAAAGACAAGAAGGCCGGTCGGAGCGGTATCGGCAATCCCTTCAAGCGCCTGGTGAAGTTCCTCAAGGAAGTTGTTGCGGAACTACGCAAGGTCATCTGGCCCAACCGCAAGCAGATGGTCACCTATACGAGCGTTGTCCTGGTGTTCGTGGTCTTCATGGTCGCGTTCATCAGCGGGTTGGATCTGGCGTTCATCAAGGGTGTCAACTGGCTCTTCGGCTAGCTGACGGTCGGCGCCGGATAACCGGTCCCCGCCGGAAGCGGGGGCGGGGCCATCCGCCGGGTTCATCCATAACACCCGGCGCGCAGAGGATTACGTGACGACTAAGGAAGCGAGTGCCCCAGTGAGCACCCCGGAGAACGGTACAACCGAGGAATTCCAGGTTGACGAGACGGAGACGGTGGAAGAGACCATCGTCGACGACGTCGACTTCGCGGACGCCGACGACGAGACCGCTCCGGAGCAGCCCGCCGCCGAGCTCTCCGATCCTGCCGACGACGAACCCGCCGATCCGGTAGCCGAGATGACCGCGGCGCTGCGCCGCGCGCCCGGCGACTGGTACGTCATCCACTCCTACGCCGGGTACGAGAACAAGGTGAAGACCAACCTCGAGACCCGCGTGCAGAACCTCGGTCTCGAGGACTACATCTTCCAGGTCGAGGTCCCGACCGAAGAGGTCACCGAGATCAAGAACGGCCAGAAGAAGAACGTCAACCGCAAGGTGCTGCCGGGCTACATCCTGGTCCGCATGGACCTGAACGACGAGTCCTGGGGCGCGGTCCGCAACACCCCCGGTGTCACCGGCTTCGTCGGCGCGACCTCGCGCCCGTCGCCGCTGTCCATCTCCGATGTGGTGAAGTTCCTGGTCCCGGCCGCGCAGCAGAAGAAGGCCGCGCCGGCCACCGCCGCAGCCGCCGCCGGCGGATCGGGCGAGACCGCGGTCGCCAAGCCGATCATCGAGGTCGACTTCGAGGTCGGCGAGTCGGTCACCGTCATGGACGGCCCGTTCGCGACGCTCCCGGCCAGCATCTCCGAGGTCAATGCCGAGCAGCAGAAGCTGAAGGTGCTGGTCTCGATCTTCGGCCGCGAGACCCCCGTCGAACTCGCGTTCACGCAGGTCGCAAAGATTTAGTCGCCGAGAGGCGGTGGCCCGGGTTCGCCCCGGTGTCACCGCCTTTTTCGCGTTCGCATAGACTTGTCGGGTTGTGCCTGTGCCCGTGCTCGGCTTTGTCGAGCAGGCCGGGCGCATGTCCCGGAAAAGGCTTACGGGAATCCGTAAGGAACCTAACCAAGGAAGAAAGATGCCCCCGAAGAAGAAGAAGGTCTCTGGGCTCATCAAGCTCCAGATCAAGGCTGGTATGGCCAACCCGGCTCCGCCGGTCGGTCCGGCGCTGGGTCAGCACGGCGTCAACATCATGGAGTTCTGCAAGGCGTACAACGCGGCGACCGAGTCGCAGCGCGGTGACGTCGTCCCGGTCGAGATCACGGTCTACGAAGACCGCTCGTTCGACTTCAAGCTGAAGACGCCGCCCGCCGCGCGTCTGCTGCTGAAGGCCGCCGGAATCCAGAAGGGTTCGGCCGAGCCGCACCGCCTGAAGGTCGCGCAGATCACCATGGACCAGGTCCGGGAGATCGCCAAGACCAAGCAGACCGACCTGAACGCCAACGACATCGACGCCGCGGCGAAGATCATCGCAGGCACTGCCCGCTCGATGGGTATCACCATCGCGGAGTAGGGCTCCGCGGCGAGCGCGTCAGGCCCGGAGGCGGCAGCCTGCGTAACCACGCAGGGCCCGCGATCGCCGCAATAGTTACTGAGCTCTTGTGGGAGGGACCGCCTGTCCCGCACCACTTCTGACTTAAGACAAGGACAGAGAATCATGGCAAAACGAAGCAAGGCTTATCTCGAGGCGGCCGCCAAGGTCGACCGCGACGCGCTCTACCTGCCGCTGGCCGCCGCGCGCCTGGCCAAGGAGACCGCGACCACCAAGACCGACGCGACCGTCGAGGTTGCCGTCCGTCTGGGCGTCGACCCGCGCAAGGCGGACCAGATGGTCCGTGGCACCGTCAACCTGCCGCACGGCACCGGTAAGACCGCGCGCGTCATCGTGTTCGCGGTTGGCGACAAGGCCGCCGAGGCCGAGGCCGCCGGTGCGGACGCCGTGGGCGCCGAGGATCTGATCGAGCGCATCCAGGGCGGCTGGCTGGACTTCGACGCCGCGATCGCGACCCCGGACCAGATGGCCAAGGTCGGTCGTATCGCGCGTGTGCTGGGCCCGCGTGGCCTGATGCCGAACCCGAAGACCGGCACCGTCACCCCCGATGTCACCAAGGCTGTCAACGACATCAAGGGCGGCAAGATCAACTTCCGCGTCGACAAGCAGGCCAACCTGCACTTCGTCATCGGCAAGGCTTCCTTCGACGACAAGAAGCTGGCCGAGAACTACGGCGCCGCCCTCGACGAGATCCTGCGTGTGAAGCCCTCCACCGCGAAGGGCCGCTACGTGAAGAAGGTGACCTTCTCGACGAACACCGGACCGGGCATCCCGGTGGACCCGAACCGCACCCGCAACTTCGCCGAAGAGGACTGACCTCTCCGCGAGTACGCGTAGCAACGCAAAACATGCGAGGGCCGGCACGAGGAATCGTGCCGGCCCTCGGTGTATGTGGGGGGAGCGGAACGCTCTGCGCCTGTGGGGTTTCAGGGGCTTGCCCCGGCGCAGGGAGGTGGAGCCGCGAGCTACGAGAGTTGTTCTCTCATGGTTCTATCCGACTCCAGAATTCAGCGGGAACGCCCTTTTCTTTGTGGAGCCAGGCTCCTGGATCGCGAAATCCCTTGTCTGCGAAGGCTTCCTGAACCAAGTCCAGGACGTCGTCGCCGGGTTCTCCGCCCAAGGCGAAACGGATCAAAGGGAAGGATGAAGGCGTAAACGTCCATCCCCATTCGTATTCGGCGTAGGGGCCGCCGAGGTCCTGGCCGTCGAAGACGAGGTTGCCGGAAGTGGCTAGGCGAGCGTCCACGTACCAGCGGTCGTCGTCGGCGACGAGGCGGATCGTGCGCTCGGGCTCTTGGGTCACCCCGGATTCGTACCACCGCGCACCCCGTTTTGGCAGATAGATACGCGTCCGCTATATTGGACAACGGTCATCGCGACACTCCTCGGAGATTCTGCCGATGATCACCCCAAATCGTTCTACCGAAGACCGTTGGTTGCTGCCGTCAGGCAGCTGAAGGTCCGGCGATATTGCCGGCGGCCCACGCAGGGAGAGCCGAGGTAGGGAAACCCGCGAGAAATCGCGATCGTTTCTTGTGCGCCCCGGGTCCACTGCGACCGGGGCGTTAGCTTTGTCGCCGGCCCCTGTGGCGGAACTCGGTAGTTCATACGAGAACCGACCATCCAGAGAGGAGGCGAAGTATGGCAAAGGCTGAGAAGGTCACCGCGGTCGCGGAGATCACCGAGCAGTTCAAGTCCTCCACGGCGACTGTTGTCACGGAGTACCGTGGCCTGTCCGTCGGCAAGATCACCGAACTGCGTCGTGCGCTCGGTACGAACGCTACTTACTCCGTCGCCAAGAACACCCTGGTCAAGCGTGCCGCCGCCGAGGCGGGCGTGGAAGGCCTGGATGACTTGTTCGTCGGTCCGACCGCCATCACCTTCATCACGGGTGAGCCGGTCGACGCCGCGAAGGCGCTGAAGGCGTTCGCCAAGGACAACAAGGCGCTCATCATCAAGGGCGGCTACATGGACGGCGCTGCGCTGTCCGTGTCCGAGGTCGAGCGCATCGCCGACCTGGAGTCGCGCGAGGTGCTGCTGGCCAAGCTGGCCGGCGCCATGAAGGGCAACCTGTCGAAGGCTGCGGGCCTGTTCGCCGCCCCCGGCAACCAGGTTGCTCGCCTGCTGGCGGCCCTGCAGGAGAAGAAGCAGGCCGAGGGTGGCGCTGCCGCCGCTCCGGTCGCCGATGCTCCGGCCGACGCCGAATAAGTCACTTACCCAAACCTTTTCGTTCGCCGCTCGCGCGGTGACGAACCCACCGAAAGGAAATATCAATGGCCAACGTTGATGAGCTGCTCGAGACCTTCTCCGGTATGACCCTGCTGGAGCTCTCCGAGTTCGTGAAGGCGTTCGAGGAGAAGTTCGAGGTCACCGCTGCTGCCCCCGTCGCCGTCGCTGTCGCGGGTGGCGCTGCTGCCCCGGCCGACGCCGCCGAGGAGCAGGACGAGTTCGACGTCATCCTCGAGGGTGCCGGCGACAAGAAGATCCAGGTCATCAAGGTCGTTCGCGAGATCGTCTCCGGCCTGGGCCTGAAGGAAGCCAAGGACCTGGTCGAGGGCGCCCCGAAGCCGATCCTGGAGAAGGTCGCCAAGGATGCCGCCGAGGCCGCCAAGGCCAAGCTGGAAGAGGCCGGCGCCAAGGTTTCCGTCAAGTAAGACGGAAGACACGCGCTGTGGGCTTCCACAGTTGAAGCGCCACCCAGTGGTGCGTTGCTTGTGAAAAGGGTGGTTCCCATTGTGGGACCACCCTTTTCGCGTACCCTGACGTCGTAATTGGCGCGTGATCGCAAATTCGCTGGGAAACTTTCTACCGACCGGTCAGGTGGCGGTGTCCGAGACGGTATATATGCGATACAGTGGCCGGACCTACTGTGACGCGCCACACCGCGCAAATCTGTGACCTGTCACGTAGTGCGCTCGTCGGAGAAAGTGGAGGTTGGCGTGGGCGTCGAGGTCAGGACCGAAGGCATCACGAAGTCGTTCGGTTCGCAACGTATTTGGCAGGACGTCACTTTGACGCTGCCTCCGGGGGAAGTCAGCGCGTTGCTCGGCCCGTCCGGTACCGGTAAGTCCGTCTTCCTGAAGTCTTTGATCGGTTTGCTGCGCCCTGAGAAGGGCTCGATCTATATCGACGGCACCGACATCACGACCTGCTCCAACAAGGAGCTCTACGAGATCCGCAAGCTGTTCGGCGTCCTCTTCCAGGACGGCGCGCTGTTCGGTTCCATGAACCTCTTCGACAATGTGGCCTTCCCGCTTCGTGAGCACACGAAGAAGAGCGAGGCCGAGATCAAGAAGATCGTCATGGAGAAGCTCGAGCTGACCGGTCTGCTCGGCGCGGAAGGCAAACTCCCGGGCGAGATCTCGGGTGGTATGCGCAAGCGTGCCGGCCTGGCCCGCGCCCTGGTGCTGGACCCGCAGATCATCCTCGTCGACGAGCCCGACTCCGGTCTGGATCCGGTTCGTACCACGTATCTCTCGCAGCTGTTGATCGATATCAACGCGCAGATCGATGCGACGATCCTGATCGTCACGCACAACATCAACCTGGCTCGTACCGTGCCGGACAACATCGGCATGCTGTTCCGCCGCAATCTCGTCATGTTCGGCCCGCGCGAGGTGCTGCTCACCTCGGAGGAGCCGGTCGTCAAGCAGTTCCTCAACGGCCGCATGCAGGGTCCGATCGGCATGTCGGAGGAGAAGGACGAAGCCCAGATGGCCCGCGAGCAGGCCATGTTCGACTCGGGTCACCTCGACGGTGGCGCCGAAGAGGTCGAGGGCATCATCCCGCAGATGAAGGCGCAGCCGGGTATGCCGGTGCGACAGGCGGTCTACCGCCGGCGTGAGCGGGTGCGTCAGATCCTGCACACCCTGCCGCCCGCCGCGCAGGAGGCCATTCGGGAGTCGCTGGAGCAGAACGGGGATGATCCCGACACACAGGTGATTCCCGCCTACACGGGCGGGTACGACACCACGGTTCGACAGAACCTGACTAACGGGTAACATACGCGGCGTGAACCCTACCCTGACGCGGCTGCGTACCCCGGTCGAGTCGGGTCTTGCCCAGGCCGGCAACATATTCGCACTACTTCTGGACGTCGTTCGCAAGACGTTCCGCCGGCCCTTCCAGGTCCGGGAGTTCATCGAGCAGTCGTGGTTCATCGCGAGTGTCTCGATCCTCCCGGCGGCCCTGGTGGCAATCCCCTTCGGCGCTGTCGTGGCCCTCCAGACGGGCTCGCTCATCAAGCAGCTCGGTGCGGAGAACTTCACGGGCGCGACCAGTGTGCTGGCGACAGTGCAGCAGGCCGCCCCGGTCGTGACCGCTCTCATCATCGCCGGTGCGGCAGGTTCCGCCGTGGCCGCCGATCTCGGCTCGCGCACCATCCGCGAGGAGATCGACGCCATGGAGGTGCTGGGCATCGATCCCATTCAGCGCCTGGTGGTTCCGCGCGTGCTGGGCATGATGCTGGTCGCCTTCCTGCTCAACGGCCTGGTCTCGGTCGTCGGCATCTGCGGTGGCTATTTCTTCAATGTCGAGTTGCAGGGCGGCACGCCGGGCGCGTACCTGGCGTCCTTCTCCGCGCTCGCTCAGATTCAGGACCTGGTGATCGGCGAGATCAAGGCGCTGATCTTCGGTGTCGTGGCGGGCGTGATCGCCGCTTACAAGGGTCTGCATCCCAAAGGGGGACCGAAAGGAGTGGGTGACGCCGTGAACCAGTCCGTGGTTATCACGTTCCTGGTGCTGTTCTTCCTCAATCTCGTGCTGACCCTGATCTACCTTCAGGTCGTCCCGGCCAAGGGCGCGTGATCCATGGTCGTTTCGCAGCGCTCCACCGTTTTCTCGAGGTCGGCGCGCCGGGTCACCGGCGTGCTCAAGGCCCCCGTCGCCGTGGTCGACAAGGCCGGCGACCAGATGTCGTTCTATTCGCGGGCCATCGCCTGGATCCCGAAAACCGTTGTGCACTACCGCAAGGAGGTCATGCGGCTGCTGGCCGAGGTGACCTTCGGCTCGGGTGCGCTGGCGGTCATCGGCGGCACCATCGGCGTCATCGTGTTCATGTCCGCGTCGGTGGGTGTGGTGGTCGGCCTGCAGGGCTTCAAGGCCCTCGACTCGCTGGGTTCCGGTGTCCTCACCGGCTTCCTGACCGGGTACATCAATACGCGTGAGCTCGCGCCCCTGGTTGCGGCACTGGCCCTTTCGGCCACGGTCGGTTGTGGTTTCACCGCGCAGTTGGGCGCCATGCGGATCTCCGAGGAGATCGACGCGCTCGAGGTGATGGCGGTGCCGTCGGTGCCGTTCCTGGTGACCAGCCGCGTGATCGCGGGCTTCGTCGCGGTGATCCCGCTGTACATCGTGGGCCTGCTGGGCACGTATGTGGCATCGCGGTTGATCAGTATCTATTTCAACGGGCAATCGAGTGGTTCGTATGACCACTACTTCTATTTGTTCCTGCCACCCGAAGACGTGCTCTATTCGTTCGCGAAAGTCCTCATATTCGCGTTCGTGATCATCCTGGTGCACTGCTACTACGGCTTCAACGCCTCCGGCGGTCCGGCCGGTGTGGGTGTGGCCGTGGGCCGGGCGGTGCGTTCCGCGATCGTCCTCATCAACGTGCTGGACTTCTTTCTGTCCCTGGCGATCTGGGGCACGACGACGACGGTGCGGGTGGCGGGATGAGCGGTCAGCGGCCGGAGGCGGCAGCCTGCGTAACCACGCAGGCCGCCCGCTCATCCCGGATGGAGACAGCATGAGCAACCCGGATCGCGTGCAGTTCTGGCGTTCGACCGAGAAACTGCGCAGCCGCACCCTGGGCGTGCTGTTCTTCGTGGTGGTGGTGGCGTTCCTGTGGACGACCATCGCCATCTACAACAAGCAGTTCACGCCGGTGGTGAAGGTCAACCTGATCACCGACACGGTCGGCAACGCCCTGACCCGCGACGCGGACGTGAAGGTGCGCGGCGTGCTGGTCGGCGAGGTCCGGTCCAGCGATTACGACGGCAAGAACGTCACCCTGCACCTGGCCATCGATCCCGACAAGGCCGACCGCATCCCGGCGAACGTGACCGCGCGCCTGCTGCCCAAGACCCTGTTCGGTGAGCGCTACGTCGATCTGGTGTGGCCCGAACAGCCGCAGGGTGAGCTGAAGGCGGGGGACACCCTGCATCAGGACAGCAGTGGCAATGCCATCGAGGTGAGCCAGCTGCTGGACCACATTCTGCCGCTGCTGCAGGCACTTCCGCCGCAGTACCTGTCCTCCACCCTGGGCGCGCTGTCCAATGCGCTGCAGGGGCAGGGCGCGGAACTGGGGAAGACCATCGATCGACTGGACGAGATCTTCACGCAGGTGAACACGGTGATGCCGACACTGCAGCAGGATCTGAAGAGCCTCGCCGACGTGGCCGACACCTACTCGGACGCGCTGCCGCAGCTGGTGGACGCGCTGGACAACTTCCGCACCACGAATGCGACCGTCGTGCAGAAGCGTTCGCAGGTCGACACGCTGCTGGCGACCCTGACCCCGAGCGCCTCGACCACCGCGGACTTCCTGCTGGCCAACCGCGACAACATCATCGACGTGGCCGCGGATTCGCGGCCCGCGCTGGAGGCGCTGGCCAAGTACTCGCCCGGATACACCTGCGCGCTCAAGGATTTCGCGGAACTCAAGCCGCGCATCGACGACATCTTCGGTAAGGGCACGGATCTGCCGGGTTCCCGGGTGAGCATCTCCATCGTGAATCCGCGCGGCCGCTACCTGCCGAATCAGGACGAGCCGCGCTGGTTCGACAATCGTCCGCCGGCCTGTATCCCGAACTACCCGCTGGGTACGGATCCGGGTCAGTACACGAACGGTTCCGCGAATGACGGCTCCTACCAGCCGCCTACCCGCAACCCGGGTGATCAGGCGGTCGGTATTCAGCAGGCGCCGCAGTTGATGGTCATGGGCCCGGTCCCGGCGACCACCATCGGCTCGCCGTCGGAGCAGCGCACGCTGGGTACCATCTACGGTGCGGCACAGGGTGTTTCGCCGGATCAGGTGCCGAACTGGGTGACCAAGATCGGTGCGCCGGCCTTCCGCGGCAGCGAGGTGACCGTCAAGTGAAGGATCTGCTGCGCGGCCTCGGCGGCACGCTGACCAAGCTGTTCATCTTCATCCTGGTGACGATCTTCGCCACCGGCATGCTGGCGCTGACCATCGCGAACTACAGCGGTGGCGGCACGAAGTTCAAGGCCGACTTCACCGATGTGACGTCGCTGAACAAGGGCGACGAGATCCGCATCGCGGGTGTCCGGGTCGGCAAGGTCACCGATATCTCGATCAAGGACAAGCGCCTGGCCGAGGTGCAATTCGAACTGACCGACCGGGATTGGCTGCCCGCCACCACCACCGCGACCATCAAGTACCGGAACCTGATAGGCCAGCGCTACATCGCGCTGGAACAGGGCGCCGGCGAGCAGGGCCGCAAGCTCGGCAAGGGCTCGACCATCCCGCTGGAGCGGACCAAGCCCGCGCTGAACCTGACCGAACTGTTCAACGGTTTCCGGCCACTGTTCGTGACGCTCACACCGGATGACGTGAACAAGCTGTCCTCCGAGATCATCCAGGTCTTCCAGGGTGAATCGGGCACCATCGCGGATCTGGTCTCCAATACCGCCTCCCTGACCAACAAGATCGCAGACAAGGACGCGGTGATCGGCGCGGTCATCAAGAACCTGAATGCGGTCCTGGACGCGGTCAATGCCCATGACGGACAGCTGGATCAGCTGGTCGTGAACACCGAGGCGCTGGTCACCGGTCTGAACAACGACCGCGGCACCATCGGCTCGGCCGTCACCTCGCTCGGCAACCTGGCCTCGGCCACCGCCGACCTGCTGGTGCCGACCGTCCCGAACCTGCAGGGCGCCATCGCGGGCCTGAACCAGCTCACCGGGACCCTCGACAACCGCAAGGACGACGTCGACCAGGCCCTCACCAACCTGCCCATCAAGATGGACAAGCTGGGTCGCGCGGCCTCGTACGGTTCCTGGTTCCAGTTCTATCTGTGCGGCATCGACATCGTCGCCGGACCGGGTCAGAAGGACGCACCGCAACTGAATCTGCCGCCCGCCATCGCGAACCTGCCGACCGTCAATCAGCCGATCTACACGAATCCGGCGCCGCGCTGTCACGGGAAGGGTAGTGGCCGCTGATGGACGATCGCATCGTGCTCGGTAAGCGCAGCCCCGCGTTCATGGGTGGCCTGGGACTGGTCATGGTACTGCTCGTGACCATGTCCGCTTTCAGTCTGGACAAGCTGCCGATCCTGGCCGCCGGCACCAAGTACACCGCCGAATTCTCCGAGGCCGCCGGCCTGAAATCGGGCAATGAGGTGCGCATCGCGGGCGTGAAGGTCGGCACCGTCTCCGACGTCGGCCTGGACGGCGACAAGGTGCTGGTGTCCTTCCGCACCCAGGACGCCTGGATCGGGGATCAGACCACCGCGTCGATCCAGATCAAGACGCTGCTCGGCCAGAAGTACCTGGCCCTGGACCCGAAGGGTTCGAAGGTCGCGGATCCCGGCAAGCGGATCCCGTTGTCGCGCACCGTGTCTCCCTACGACGTGGTGGACGCGTTCAGCGATGCCGCCAAGGACATCGAGGAGACCAATACCGATCAGCTCGCGCAGTCCATGCGGGTGCTGTCGGACGCCTTCTCGGCGACCCCGCCGGAACTGCGCAGCTCCATCGACGGCGTGAGCCGCCTCTCGGAGTCGCTGGCCAAGCGTGACGATCAGCTGGTGAAGCTGTTCGCCGCCACCAAGAAGACCACGCAGGTGCTGGCCGACCGGAATCAGGAATTCCAGCGGCTCATCTCCAACGGCGGGCAGCTGCTGGCGGAGCTGAACGTGCGCCAGCAGTCCATCGCACAGCTGCTGTCCGGGGCGAAAGCCGTTGCGGCGCAGCTGTCCGCGCTGGTCAAGGACAACGAAGAACAGATCGGCCCGGCGCTGACCAATCTGAACAAGACCATCGACATCCTGAACAACCATCAGGCCGACATCTCCAAGACGCTTACCTTGGCGGCGCCCTTCTACGGGTTGTACTCCAATGTGCTCGGCAACGGCCGCTGGTTCGACGCGGTGATCACCAACCTGATTCCGCCTGCCCTGCCCGATATTCCGGGCGACCGTCCGCCGATCCGGAAGTTGGGAGGTTAACTCGTGGCGAGCAATCCGCTGAACGCCCTCAGGGCGACCAGTCGCAAGAGCAAGATCATCGCCGCCGCGGTGATCCTGGCTCTCGTGGCCGCGGGCCTGGGCTGGTGGGGTTTCGTGCGATACAACACCACCACCATCACCGCCTACTTCGACAAGTCCATCGGCATCTACTCCGGATCCGATGTGCGCATCCTGGGTGTGCCGGTGGGACACGTGGATTCGGTGACCCCGCAGGGCGACCTGGTGAAGGTCGTCATGAAGGTGGACCGCAAATACGACATCCCCGCCGACGCCAAGGCCGCCCAGATCACGCCGTCGGTGGTGTCCGACCGCTACATCCAGCTGGCGCCCGCCTACAAGGGCGGCCCGAAGATGGGGCGCAATGCCACCATCCCGAAGGACCGCACCGCGACCCCGGTCGAGGTGGACCGCCTGTACAAGTCCATCACCCAACTCTCGGACGCACTGGGCCCCAACGGCGCCAACAAGCCCGGCGGTCCCAACAACGAAGGCGCGCTGAACGAGCTGGCGCGCACCGGCGCCGCGAACCTGGCCGGCAACGGCGACGCGCTCGGCAACAGCTTCACGCAGTTGTCCATCGCGGCCAAGGCGCTGTCGGATTCGCGCAACGACATCTTCGACACGGTGAAGAACCTGCAGGTGTTCGTGCAGATGCTGGCCGACAACGACGACCAGGTGCGGACCTTCAACACGCAGCTGGCCTCGCTGGCGGGCTTCCTCGCCGACGAACGCCAGACCCTCGGTGAGGCGCTGAACCTGCTGTCCGTCGCGCTCGGCGACGTGGCCCGGTTCATCGACAACAACCGATCGCTGGTGCAGTCCAACGCGGAGGCGCTGACCAAGCTGACCCAGACCCTCGCCGATCAGCGCGACGATCTGGCGAAGGCGCTGCCGCTCATCCCGACTGCGCTCAGCAACCTGATCAACGTCCACAACGGTGAGACCGGCACGCTCGACATGCGGCCCAACTTCACCGATCTGCAGAACCCGTTCGGCACCATCTGCGAGCTGATCGACCTGGGCAAGCTGCGACCCGGCGACCCCAAGTTCGACGCCATCGGCCGCCAAATGAAGCCGATCCTGGACAGCTGCAAGATGATCACCGATCAGCTCGCCGCGGGTGTGAAGACGCCGACCCTGGTGCTGCCCTTCGGCATCCTCAGCGGTGACAACGAGCAGCGTAACGTGGCCCCGGGCACCGTCCCCGGCAACCCGTCCGACCAGCAGCCGCCGTCGCAGCAGGAGGGTGGACAGCGATGAGCGTCAAGACGATCCGCACCGCGGCGATCGCTGCCACGCTGGGCGCGGTCACCGTGATCGCGGCCGGCTGCGGCAACGGCGCGTACAGCATTCCGCTGCCCGGCGGCGCGAATGTCGGCGATCACCCGATGCACCTCGACATCCGGTTCAAGGACGTCCTCGACCTGGTGCCGCAGTCCGCGGTGAAGGTGGACGGCGTCGCCGTCGGCCGGGTGGACAAGATCGAGATCGCCCCCGACAACGCCTGGGAGGCCAGCGTCCGGGTGCTGGTGAACCCGAGCGTCAACCTGCCCGACAACGCGCTCGCCGCGGTCAAGCAGACCAACCTGCTGGGTGAGAAGTACATCGACCTGTCCGCGCCCGCCAACGGCGCCGATGCCGCACGGCTGAAGGACAATTCGAAGATCCCGGTGCAGAACACCACCACCTCCACCGAGGTGGAGCAGGTGCTCGGCGCCCTGTCGCTGCTGCTCAACGGCGGCGGCGTCGCCGAACTGCAGCCCATCGTGTCCGAACTCAACAAGGCCCTCGACGGCCGCGAGTCCAAGACCCGGGATCTGTTGCAGCAGGCCAACACCCTGATCCACGGCCTCGACCAGCAGGTCGACGACATCACCCGCGCCCTGGACGGCCTCGACAAGCTCAGCACCAGGGTGGCGACGCAGACCGACCAGATCACCAAGGTGCTCGACGAACTGCCCGCCGGCATCAAGATCCTCAACGAGCAACGGCCGCAGCTGATCCAGCTGCTCGCCCAGCTGGATCGGGTGGGCCAGGCCGGTTTCGACGTGCTCGACCACTCCAAGGACAACCTGATCACCGACCTCAACGCCCTGCGGCCCACGCTGCAGGAACTGGGCAAGGGCTCCAACGATCTGGTCGACGCCTTCCCGCTCATCCCCACCTACCCGTTCCCCGACGAGGCGATCAAGTCGGCGTTCGGCGGTCAGGTCAACACCTGGCTGTCGGTGGACCTGCAGATCGGCACCCTGCTGTCGAATCTCGGTGTGGGCAAACAGGATCCGCAGTACATCCCGCCGCAGGGCCGGACCGTGAACGTGGATCCGGCCAACCCGTACTACAACGGCAACGGCCCCCGCCCCGGCTGGCCGACCGTCTCCCTGCTGCCGCTGCCGCCGACCGTGGTGCGGCCCACCGGGCAGCCCGGTCCGACCGATCCGCTGGGATCGATCCTGCAGCAGCTGGGAGTGGGTGGTCCCAAATGAGCCGTCTGGTACGTAACCAGCTGATCGCGTTCGTGGTCATCGCGGTGCTCGGCGTCGTCTTCGTCGGCGCCAAGTACGTGCGGTTGGACAATATGCTCGGAATCGGGCTGTACCACGTCAAATTGGAGATAAACAACACCGACAAGCAGGCGGCCAACACCGGCAACCTGTCCAAGGGCGCCGAGGTCACCTACCGCGGCGTCCCCGTCGGCCGGGTCGGCAGCACCGACATCACGCCCGACGGTGTCGTCATCGACCTCGAAATGGACTCCGGCGCACCGAAGGTCCCCGCCAACGCGAAAGCCGTTGTCGCGGACCGCTCCGCCATCGGTGAGCAGTACGTGGACCTGCAGCCCATCGCCAACGGCTCGCCCTACCTGCGCGACGGCTCGGTGATCGTCGGTGCGGCGCTGCCGATTCCGGTGGAGACCCTGCTGTCCAGCGTGGACAGCTTCGCGTCCACCACCGACCTGGCCGCGCTCAGCACCACCATCACCGAACTCGGCAAGGCCTTCGACGGCAAGGGCGACGACCTGAAGGTGCTGGTGGACTCGCTCAACAAGTTCACCGCCACCGGCATCGACTCGCTGCCGCAGACCATCGACCTGATCCGCCGCGCGCAGACCGCGCTCGGCACCCAGGCCGACCAGTCCAGCGCCATCCGGCAGTTCAGCGACGGCCTGGATCAGCTGACCGCGCAGCTCAAGTCGAACGATCCGGATATCCGCCGGCTCATCGGCACCGGCACCACCGCCGGCAGCGCCATCCAGCACCTGCTGCAGGAGAGCGGCCCGGCCCTCACCAAGGACCTGACCAACCTGCGCGTCCTGCTGGCCGCCATCTCGCCGAAGTTCTACGCCCTCGGCCCGGTGCTCTCCATGCTGCCGCTGCTCCCGCTCGGCGGCACCTCCACCGCACCCGGTGACGGCACCACCCACTTCGGCCTGGTGCTGGAGACCAACAACCCGCCCGCCTGCACCGTCGGATACGAAGGCACACAGGCGATCATCGCGCAGCAGAAGGCACAGAACCCGAACTTCGACGACTCGCGCGACGACTTCCCGTTCAACACGGACGCCAAATGCACTGCCCCACAGGGCAGCGACACCGACGTCCGCGGCGGCGCCCGGGCCGAGCTGGCCGATCCCAGCGTCACCCAGCCCTGGGACGACAAGCCCAAGACCGATCCGGACAAGCTCAACCTGAACCCGGTCGCCACCCAGCTGGCCACGCTCATGGGCGTGACACCCAAGCACTGACCACTACGGTGGCGACGACGCCCGCGGCGCGCATCCCGTTGCGCCGCGGGAAAGCATTGTGATGTACGACACCGTGGTGGCGTCGTGCAGAGAGGAAAGTATGGTGGCGGCGTGAGCCAGCAAAAGGACAGCGACCAGGGGGCAAACCAGGCCGAGCCGACCGACCCATCGGTCCCCGAGCCCACCCCCGAGTCGGCCGCCCCAGCTGACTCCCCGCAGGCCGCCCCCGCGGCCACCGAAATTCCCGAATCTTCCGCCGACTCCCCGGCCGTGGTAGCGGAACCCGCCGACGCGGAGGCCGCCGCCCCCGCGAGCGCCGACGATGAGGCCGTAAAAATCCCCGCCGCACCTACCGAGACTCCGGCCGTCGAGGCCGAATCCCTCTCGCCCGCAGCGGATTCCGATCCCGAGCCCTCCGGCTTCGACCTACCCAAGGCCGTGACCCTCACCTCGGTCGTGCTGCTCGTAGTGGCACTGATCTTCGCCGGCTGGCTCGGCGGCACCTGGATCTTCGGCGGCCTCATGAAGGACAAGCCGCGCGCCGACGCCCGCGAACACGTCCTGACCGATGCCCGGCAGGCCGCGATCAACCTGATGTCGTTCAATCCGGACGATATCGACGGTTCGCTCGCCAACATTCGCTCTTCCATGACCGGTGATCTGCTGAAACAGCAGGAGCAGGGCCAGGATCAGCTGAAGCAGACCGCCGCCGACTCCAAGACCCGGATCGTCGCCTCGGTGGAGGGCATCACCGTCACCTCGCTCAACAGCGAACGCGACCACGCCTCCGCCTTCGCGGTCCTGAAGATCACCCGCACCTGGCCCGGCGGTCAGCCCGCCTCGTTCCGCCAGCTGTGGACTCTCGACATGGTGAAGCAGGGCAGCACCTGGAAGGCGGAGAAGGCGCAGAACCTCGGTGAGCCGGTGCCGCTGGGCAGCGGTGCGCCGCAGCAGAACGCCGCGCCGCAACCCGGCGATGCGCCACAACCGAGCGGCGCGCCACAACCGGCCGCCCCGCAAACCACCGCGAACAACCCGCAGCCGGGCAACTAGGAGGGAGTGACCCATGGCCAGCAAACGACCCGTCAATCGCGTCACCCCGCAACGCCGTCCGGCCGCCCAGCGCGGTTCGGCATCCCGCACCACCGCCGCCGACGTGCGCGGCGGCGAAACCGCCCGCGGCACTTCGCCCGCGGGCGCCCGGACCGCCGGCTCGCGCCCCGGCAAGACCGCCCAGCGCGGTCCTGCGGCGCCGAAATATCCTGCTGCCCAGTCGAAACCGAAATCGGCCGGACCGGGCGGTTTCTGGCGCACCTGGGGCGTCGCGGTCGGCTGTGGCATCGCCACCGTCCTGCTCGCCGCCCTCGCCATCGTGGGCTACCTGCGTCCCGGCGTGGACGACGGCAACAAGGCGTACGTGGACAACAAGTCCACCGAAGAGGTGAAGGCCGCCGCCGACAATGCCCTGTCGACGCTCTACGGCTATTCGGCCAAGGATCTCGACAAGGACAAGTGGAAGGCCGCCGTCGCCGGCGTGCTCACCGATTCCATGCGGCAGGACTTCGACAAGTACATCGACACCACGTACGACGCGGTCAAACAGGCCCAAACGGACACGAAGGTCACCACCGACCCGGTCGGCGTGACCCTTCTCACCGATGACCACGCGGAACTGCTGGTCAACCTCAATGTCGCCGCCGTGCAGAACGGTAAGCCGGAGCCGCTGGCGTCCGGGCCCATCGTGGTCCGGCTGCAGAAGGTCAACGGTCACTGGCTGACTTCCGCGATCACTGACAAATAATGCCGTCAGATCGTGCCGTGCGTGTCGCCGCTGGTCGGCGCACTCGCCCCATTCCGCGACGTCGCAAGGTGATCTTGTAGCGGGACAGGCGATCTCGGCGTTTGTCAACTCGGGCCGCCACTTGACGGTTTTCGTCCGACCCGTCACGCTATTCACAACAGCGGCGGCTGTCACAGGGGTCAGACGCCGATGCGGCTCCCATGGAACGCAGCCAGCGAACGCCGGGATCCCGTCGGCAGCGACTTGTGAGCGGCACCGCAGCACACTGTGGGTCACACAGTGGACACACCGGGGCGCGGTTGCCCGCCGCGGATCGCCACGGGTGGTACTTTGACACCCCCGTAGGTTTGGGTGTAGTTTTGGACGTTGCGCTGGCTGCCTCCTGTCCATACCTTGATCGCATCGTCGAAAGTTCCACCTTCCGGTGTTACTTCCGCTGTTTGCTGTTCGGGTTTCGTTCGGGTTGTAACCAGCGGAATTCGTAGCAGACAAGCGACGGTCGCGGACCACCACGCGACGCGCGTGAGGTGCTGGAAGGACGCATCTTGGCAGTCTCCACCCAGACCAAGGCCGGTATCCCCGGAGCCCCTAAGCGGGTGTCTTTCGCGAAGATTCGTGAGCCTCTCGAGGTACCGGGTCTTCTCGATCTACAAACCGACTCTTTCAACTGGCTGATCGGTTCACCGGACTGGCGTGTGCGTGCCACTGCGCGCGGTGACGTCAACCCGGTGGGTGGGCTCGAGGAGGTGCTCGAAGAGCTTTCGCCGATCGAGGATTTCTCGGGTTCGATGTCCCTGTCCTTCTCCGACCCGCGCTTCGAGGAGCACAAAGCCTCCATCGAAGAGTGCAAGGACAAGGACATGACCTACGCGGCGCCGTTGTTCGTCACCGCGGAGTTCATCAACAACAACACCGGTGAGATCAAGTCTCAGACGGTCTTCATGGGTGATTTCCCGATGATGACCGACAAGGGCACCTTCATCATCAACGGCACCGAGCGCGTCGTCGTGTCGCAGCTGGTCCGTTCGCCGGGTGTCTACTTCGACGACAGCATCGACAAGTCCACCGAGAAGACGCTGCACTCCGTGCGCGTCATCCCCTCGCGTGGTGCCTGGCTCGAGTTCGACGTCGACAAGCGCGACACCGTCGGCGTGCGTATCGACCGCAAGCGCCGCCAGCCGGTCACCGTGCTGCTGAAGGCGCTGGGCCTCACCGCCGAGGAGATCACCGAGCGTTTCGGTTTCTCCGAGATCATGATGTCCACCCTGGAGAAGGACAGCACCCCGGGGCAGGACGAGGCGCTGCTCGACATCTACCGCAAGCTGCGTCCGGGCGAGCCGCCGACCAAGGAGTCCGCGCAGACCCTGCTGGAGAACCTGTTCTTCAAGGAGAAGCGCTACGACCTGGCTCGCGTCGGCCGCTACAAGGTCAACAAGAAGCTGGGCCTGAACCTGGACAAGCCGGTCACGGGTTCGGTGCTGACCAAGGACGACATCGTCACCACCATCGAGTACCTGGTGCGCCTGCACCAGGGCGACAAGCTGATGACGGCGCCCGGCGGCGCCGAGGTTCCGGTCGAGGTCGACGACATCGACCACTTCGGCAACCGTCGTCTGCGGACGGTTGGCGAGCTGATCCAGAACCAGATCCGCGTCGGCCTGTCCCGTATGGAACGCGTCGTGCGTGAGCGCATGACCACCCAGGACGTCGAGGCGATCACGCCGCAGACCCTGATCAACATCCGTCCCGTCGTGGCGGCGATCAAGGAGTTCTTCGGTACCTCGCAGCTGTCGCAGTTCATGGACCAGAACAACCCGCTCTCGGGCCTGACCCACAAGCGCCGCCTGTCGGCGCTGGGCCCGGGTGGTCTGTCCCGTGAGCGCGCCGGCCTGGAAGTCCGTGACGTCCACCCGTCGCACTACGGCCGCATGTGCCCGATCGAGACCCCGGAAGGCCCGAACATCGGCCTGATCGGTTCGCTGTCGGTGTACGCGCGGGTCAACCCGTTCGGTTTCATCGAGACCCCGTACCGCCGGGTCGAGAACGGCCGCGTCACCGATGAGGTCAAGTACCTCACCGCCGACGAGGAGGACCGCGAGGTCCGCGCCCAGGCCAACTCGCCCGTCGACCTCGAGGGCAACTTCCTCGAGGACAAGGTGCTCGCGCGCCGCGGCAACGAGGAGATGGAGTACGTCGCCCCGTCCGAGGTGACCTTCATGGATGTCTCGCCGCGCCAGATGGTGTCGGTCGCGACCGCCATGATCCCGTTCCTCGAGCACGACGACGCCAACCGTGCCCTCATGGGCGCGAACATGCAGCGTCAGGCCGTGCCGCTGATCCGTTCCGAGTCGCCGCTGGTCGGCACCGGTATGGAACTGCGTGCCGCGGTCGACGCCGGCGACGTGGTCGTGAACCAGAAGCCCGGTGTGGTGGAAGAGGTTTCGGCCGACTTCATCACCGTCATGCACGACGACGGCACCCGCCGCTCGTACCGCATGCGCAAGTTCGAGCGTTCGAACCAGGGCACGTGTGCCAACCAGCGTCCGATCGTGGACGAGGGCACGCGGGTGGAGGCCGGTCATGTGCTGGCCGA